>DASZOL010000029.1:0-83413 GCA_035550795.1 Candidatus Methylomirabilota bacterium | reverse complement strand
GGCTGGTCCCGGGCGACGAGCGCGGTACACTTGACGGGTCCCTGGCGCAACCCGGGGCACCGAGGAGAGGGAGGAAGACGTGACGGGTGCTCTTGACCAGCTGCGCAACCGGCTCCGCGAGCGGAGCGCGATCGTCGGCGTCATCGGCCTGGGCTACGTGGGCCTGCCGCAGGCGCTGGCGTTTGCGGAGAACGGCTACCGCGTGATCGGGTTCGACATCGATCCCGCGAAGCCCGAGGCCCTCGGGGCCGGGCGGTCGTACCTGCTGGACATCCCACCGACCCGCGTCAGTGCGCTCGTCTCGACGGGCCGTCTCGCCGCCACGTCGGACTTCGACCGTGTCGCAGAGTGCGATACGATCATCATCTGCGTGCCGACGCCCCTGTCCGAGCATGGAGAGCCGGACCTCTCGGCCGTATCCGGGACCGCTTCGACCATCGCCCCTCGCCTCCGGTCCGGACAGCTGGTGGTCCTCGTGAGCACGACCTACCCGGGCACGACCGAGGAGCTGGTCCGCCCCCTCCTGGAGGCGCGGGGCCTGGCGGTCGGCCGGGACATTGTGCTCGGTTACTCCCCGGAGCGCGAGGATCCGGGGAACCGACGCTACGAGCTGGGTAACACTCCCAAGCTAGTCTCGGGCTGCACGGACATTTGCCGCGAGTTGACGGCGCTCCTCTACGAGCCCGTCGTGGCCAAGGTGGTCGGCGTGTCCAGCACGCGCGCCGCCGAGGCGTCGAAGCTTCTCGAAAACATCTACCGGGCGGTGAACATTGCGCTTGTCAACGAGCTCAAGATGTGCTTCGACCGGATGGGAATCGATGTGTGGGAGGTCATCGAGGCGGCGGCGACGAAGCCGTTCGGGTTCACGGCTTTCTACCCGGGCCCCGGCCTCGGCGGCCACTGCATTCCGATCGATCCTTTCTACCTGACCTGGAAGGCGCGTGCGTTCGATTTCCACACGCGCTTCATCGAGTTGGCGGGGGAAGTGAACACCGCCATGCCCGAGTACGTCTTGAACCGGCTTCGCGACGCGCTCGACCTCCGGAGGACCACGCTCCATGGCGCGCGGATCCTCATGCTGGGCGTGGCCTACAAGCGGGACACGGGCGACACCCGGGAGTCGCCGGCGCTACGCATCATGTCGCTCCTGGCCCAGCGCGGGGCGGTGGTCGCCTACCACGACCCTCACGTGCCGCGCCTCGGCAAGTCGCGCCACTACCGGTTCGACCTCGAGTCGACGCCGTTGACGGCCGAGGCCCTGAGCGGGGCTGACGCGGTGCTCATCGTGACCGACCACTCGACTGTCGACTACGAGTTCGTCGTTCGGCACGCTTCCGTCGTCGTGGACACCCGTAATGCCACGCGCGACGTCCGGGAAGGGCGCGAGAAGGTTGTCAAGGCGTGAGCGTCCTCCTGACTGGCGCCGCCGGTTTCATCGGGTTCCATGTCGCGGAGCGTCTCCTTGCCGCCGGCGAGCGCGTGGTCGGACTCGACAACCTGAATGACTACTACGACCCGAGCCTGAAGCAGGCGCGCCTCGACCGGCTGACGCCCCGCGCCGGGTTCGACTTTGAGCGGGCGGACGTGAGCGACCGGGCGGCGATGGCAGGGGTGTTCCACCGGCATCGACCGGCGCAGGTGGTCCATCTGGCGGCGCAGGCGGGCGTGCGCTACTCGCTCGAGAATCCGCATGCCTACGCCGACGCGAACCTGGTCGGGTTTCTCAACGTGCTCGAGGGCTGCCGTCACCATCGCGTCGGGCACCTGGTGTTCGCGTCGTCAAGCTCGGTCTACGGCGCCAACACGCGCCTGCCGTTCTCCGTGCACGAGAACGTGGACCACCCGCTGAGCCTCTACGCCGCGACGAAGAAGGCGAACGAGCTGATGGCGCACGCGTACGCCCACCTCTATGACCTGCCGTGCACGGGACTTCGCTTCTTCACGGTGTACGGCCCCTGGGGGCGGCCCGACATGGCGCTGTTCCTCTTCACGCGGGCGATCCTCGAGGGCCGGCCGATCGACGTGTACAACCAGGGCAGGATGCGGCGGGACTTCACGTACATCGACGACGTCGTGGAAGGCATCGCGCGCGTGCTGGCCAAGCCCGCGGCGCCGGATCCGGAGTGGTCCGGCGACCGGCCGGACCCCGGCACGAGCCGGGCGCCCTATCGCGTCTACAACATCGGCAACGACGAGCCGGTGGACCTTCTCCGCTACATCGAGGTGCTCGAGGCGTCTCTTGGACGGCCGGCGCACAAGAACCTGCTGCCCCTCCAGCCCGGGGACGTGCCCGCCACGCGGGCGGACGTGGACGACCTGGTGCGGGACTTCGGCTACAAGCCCCGGGTGAGCGTGGAGGCGGGCGTCGCACGCTTCGTCGAGTGGTACCGGGCGTACTACCAGGTCTGAGCCACCGCGCGGCCCGGTCGTGACGTACCGGCTTCTGGTCATCGACCTCGACGGCACGGTCCGCTCGCGCGTGCATGGCGTCACCTCGGGGGTGCGAGCGGCGCTGGCGGCCGCGCGCGCCCGGGGCGTGCGCGTCTGCGTGGCGACCGGGCGGATGTGGCCATCCGCGGAGCCCTGGGTGCGCACGATCGGCGCCGATTCCCCCGTGATCCTCTACAACGGCGGGCAGGTGCTGGACTTCTTGACCGGGCGCACGCTGTACGAGCGTCGCCTGCCTCGGGCCGCGGCGCGCGAGGCTCTCGCGCTGGCGCGGCGCGACCCCGCCGTGCTGCCCCTCCTCTATGCCAGGGACCACGTCTATTCGGAGCGCCACGACCCGCTGGCCGACGCCTACGCGGTCGACGATGGCCTCAGCTACGAGGTCGTGCCCTCCTTCGACCCCCTGCTGCGCGAGGACCCGCACAAGGTCCTGATCATCGGCCCCAGTCCGCGAATCGCTGCCCTGCAGGGGACTGTCCGCCAGGCGGACCTCCCGGTGCACGCCGTGCAGTCGGAACCCGTGTACCTCGAGATCCTGCCCCCGGGGGTCTCAAAGGGGACTGCGCTCGAGGCGATGCTCGAGATCCTCGAGATCCCGGCGTCGGCGTCGATCGCCATCGGGGACAACTGGAACGATCTCGAGATGATCGAGGCCGCCGGGCTAGGCGTGGCGATGGCCAGCGCCCCGGACGGCGTTCGCACGCGTGCGGACCACGTGTGCGGCACCGCCGAGGAGGAAGGCGTACGCCAGGTGATCGAGCGGTTCGTGCTCGCGGCAGAGCCCCCGGCGACGTGAGGCCGCGCCCGCCGCCGTCGTCGGCGACGGCGGTGCGGCCTTGCTCGGCGGGGCGGACTACTTCAGGATCTCGTCCACCCGCTTCTGCCCTTCGGCCAGAATGGGCCCGACGGGCTGGGTGGTCGTCAGCACGGTCTGAAGCGCAGTGGTGATGGCGCGCTTAACCTCGATGATGTTCTTCACTGGCAGCTCGGCGTGCGCGTACTGGAGCTGGTCGCGCGCGGTGATCGCCTGGGGATACTTGCCCACGTAGTCCTTCATCACGGGCGTCTCCCACGAGGACTTCCGCGGGGCGACGTAGCCCGAGTCGATCGACCACCGGGCAAGGATTTCCGTCGATGTCATCCACTTCGCGAACTCCCAGGCGGCTTTCCGGCGGTCGGGCGGGGTGGCCTTGAAGAGGTAGAAGTTTCCGCCGCCGGTCGGGGTCCCGAAGCGCTGATCCTTCGGGAGGAACGCCGTCCCGAAGTCGAACTTCGCGTTGTTGCGGATGAACCCGAGTCCTCCCGTCGTGTAGTAGATCATCGCCACGTTGCCGGCGGCGAAGTCGTTCGCCGTCGTACCCCAGTTGATCGGCCCCGGAGGACTCACCTTCTCCTTCTCCCCGAGCTCCCGGAGGAACTGGGCGGCCGTCTCGGCGGGCTTGCTTGCGAGCAGCACTTTGCAGCAGGAGTTGTTCGTGTCGTAGAGGAGGCCACCCGCCGCGATGGTGAGGGCCTCGTAGAGCCAGGTGTCGACCCCGCCGCTGGACGGGATGGCGAGGCCCCAGCGGGTGGTGCGGCCGCCCTCCTGCTTGGTGAGCTTCTTGGCGGCGGCCACGAGCTCGGCCTGGGTCTGCGGCGGCTTGTTCGGGTCAAGCCCCACTTCCTTGAAGGCGTCCTTGTTGTAGTACATGACCGGCGTCGAGCGCTGGAACGGGATGGACCACACCTTCCCGCCCTGAGTCGAGTTCAACATGAACGCGGGGAAGAAGTCGTCCATCTTGACCTGGGCGGCGTCGGCCGCTATCAGCTCGTCCAGCGGGATGACGATGTCCTGGCCGATGATGTCGTTCAGGTTTTGGGACAGCATGATCGCCACGTCCGGCGGGGTGCCCCCGCGGATGGCGGCGAGCGTCTTCGCGTAGGCCTCGGTGTAGCCCCCGGCGAACACCGGCTCGACCTGGATCTGCGGGTTCTTCTGGTTCCACTCCTTGACGTACCCGTCGATGATCCGTGCCAGCGGGCCGGCGACGCCGACGGGGTAGTAAAACTGGAGCTTCATCTGCGCCTGTGCCATCGGGACGATCCCCGCGACGAGCACCAGGACGACGGCGGCAAGCAACGCGCGACGCTTCATGAACGCCTCCCTTGCTGGGTTTGGCCTCAGCCTTTCAGGCCCGATTGCGTGAAGGACTCGATGAACAGCCGCTGGAACAGGACGAACAGCAGCATCAGGGGCGCGATGACGATGAGGGTGCCGGCGCAGATCAGCCCCCACTCCGCCCCGGACTCGGAAGCGCGGGTGAAGGACTGGAGGCCGACGGCCAGGACGCGGTTGGAGTTGCTCGACGTGGCCACCAGGGGCCACAGGAACTCGTTCCAGTGGTAGATCAGGCTCACGACGGAGAAGGCGGCGAGGTGGGGCCGGACCATCGGGACCAGCACGTGCCACAGGATGCGCACGCGCCCGGCCCCGTCCAGCATGGCCGCCTCGTCGTACTCCGGCGGAACGCTGCGGAAGCCCTGGCGGACGAGGAAGATCCCGTAGGCGCTCGCGACGTAGGGCATGGCGAGACCCACCAGCGTGTCGCCGAGACCGATGGCGCGGAGCGTGAGGAAGTTCGGGAGGATCAGGACGACCGGCGGCAGGAAGAGCTGGAGGAGCACCACGTAGAAGACGGCCTGGCGGCCCGGAAACCGGAGCCGGGCGAGGGCGTAGCCGGCGAGGGTGACGGTCACGAGCTGGACGGCGAGGAGGCCCACCGTGTAGAGGATCGTATTGCGGTAGTAGAGGACGAAGGTCGCCGACTGCCAGGCCAGCGAGAAGCTCTCCAGCGTCGGCGGGAAGCTCCAGTAGCGCCCCTGGCCGAACTCCCGCGACGGCGTGAAGGACGCCAGGAGCAGGAACGCGATGGGCCCCAGGAACGGCAGGGACAGGAGGATGGCCGGCCAGTCACGCCTCATAGTGGACCCCCCGCTCGAGACGCGGCATGACGAGGAGGGCGAGCGTCAGGAGCAGGACCACCATCAGGACGGTGAGCGCCGAGGCCCGGCCCGTGTCCCAGAACTCGAACGCCTTGAGGTAAGTCTCGTAGAGGAGCACGTTGGTCGCGTTCGCCGGGCCCCCGCGCGTCAGCACGAAGATGTGATCCACGTTCCGCAGCGCATCGAGGGCGGCCGTCACCCCGACGTAGAAGGTGATCGGGCCGAGCAGCGGCCAGGTCACGTGGCGGAAGACCCGCCACTCCGACGCGCCCTCGACCCGGGCGCCATCCTGCAGGTCCCGGGGGATCGCCTGGAGCCCGGCCAGGAAGAACAGCATGTACAGGCCGCAGTTCTTGTAGACGGCGACGAGGGCGACCATGACCAGCGCCGTGGCCGGGTCTTCCAGGAGCCCCTGCGCCCGGCCGGTCAGCCGGGTGATCAGGGTGGCGACCGGGCCCGAGACGGGGTTCAGGAGGAACAGCCACGTGGCGGCGATGGCGACCGTCGGCAGCAGCACCGGGTGGAAGATCAGCGTCCGCGCCAGGAGGCGCAGGCGGCGGTTCCCGTCGACCGCGAGCGCGGCGCCAAGGCCCAGCAGCACGGCCAGCGGCCCCGCCATCAGGACGTACAGGCCCGTGTTCACCAGGACCTGGCGGAAGAGCGCGTCGCGCCAGAGGTCACCGTAGTTCTGCAGGCCGACCCACCGGGGAGCGGTCCCGGAGAGGGTGAAGCGCTGGAAGGAGCCGACCACCGAGATCACCAGCGGCCAGTAGGTGAAGACCAGCAGGAACACGAGCGTCGGTGCGAGCAGGGCCCCGGCCAGCCCGACCGGCTGGCTGATTCTCCCAGGCGTGCGGAGTCCGGCAACCGGCAGCGTCCGCACCTCCGCGCTGAGTGTGGCCACGAGCATCCTCCGGGGTGTCCGGGAGGCCTGGTCAGCCCCAAGGGCTGCACGGGTCCGGGCACGCTGGCCGCCGCTGTGCGCGGGTCCGCGGGGGGGACACTAGCACCCGCGCCCTGGACCGTCAATTGCGGGCCCGCGCTCGCCGGCCCTGCGCTTGACGTGGGTATCGCCCATCGTTACGATTCCGTCACCATGGTGCCGCCGCCCGCCCGGGCTCGGGTCTGTTCGGCGACTACCCAGGACCTCACATCCTCGACGAGGAGGACAGCAGGCATGCGATCACACGTCCGCACTCTCGTGGCGCTCCTTGCCGGCCTCGGGGCCTGTCTCGTGCCCGGAGTCGCCCGGGCCCAAGGCCAGCTGGTGCTGTACTGCACGCCCCAGGAAGAGTGGTGCCGGGCCATGGTGACCGCCTTCGAGAGGGCTACCGGCATCAAGGTCAACATGACCCGGAAGAGCTCCGGCGAGAACTACGCGCAGGTCAAGGCCGAGGCTGCGAACCCGAAGGGCGACATTTGGTGGGGCGGGACCGGCGATCCGCATCTCCAGGCTGCGGAGGAAGGACTGACCGTCGAGTACAAGTCGCCGAAGCTCGGCGAGCTGCAGGAGTGGGCGGTTCGCCAGGCCGAGCAGTCGAAATACCGGACCGTCGGGGTCTACGCGGGCGCGCTCGGGTTCGGCTTCAACACGGAGCTCCTCGCCAAGAAGGGCCTGCCCGAGCCCAAGTGCTGGGCCGATCTCCTGGACCCCCGCTTCAAGGACGAGGTCCAGGTGGCCGACCCGAACTCTTCGGGGACCTCGTACACGATGCTCGCGACGATCGTCCAGATCATGGGCGAGGACAAGGGCTTCGAGTACCTGAAGCAGCTCCACAAGAACATCAACCAGTACACGAAGTCGGGCGCGGCGCCGGCCCAGGCCATGGCCCAGGGCGAGACGCTGATCGGCATCACGTTCATGCACGACATCGTGACGTGGGCGGTCCAGGGCCGTCCGGTGAAGGTCGTGGCGCCGTGCGAGGGAACCGGGTACGAGATCGGCTCGCAGAGCCTCATAAAGGGCGGGCCGAACCCGGAGAACGCGAAGAAGTGGTACGACTGGGCGCTCACGCCCGAAGCGCAGGCCCTCGGCGCCCAGGCGAAGGCGTACCAGGTGCCCTCCAACAAGAACGCGCCGGTCCCGGCCCAGGCGCCGAAGTTCGCGCAGATCAAGCTCATCAACTACGACTTCGCGAAGTACGGCTCCTCGGCCGAGAGGAAGCGCCTGCTCTCGAAGTGGGACAAGGAGGTCAAGGCGCTCCCGAAGTGAAGCGAGCGGGAGCCTCACCCGCGGGCCTCCAGCGAGACCCGGGGGTGGGAGCTTCCACGTTCGCGACCGGCCGGGGTCTCCGTCCGGCATGACGCGCGCGGCGACGGGCTGGCTGGGGCTCGCCTGGCTGGCCTTCGCCGTCCTGCCCTGGTACGCTCTTCCCGGCGACGGCTGGCTGGATCCGGGCTGGCTCGCGCGCTATCCGGACGCGGCGACCGCGCCGGCGCTGATCCAGGGGCTCTTCCACGGCCGCGCCTGGCTCCTCCCCGCCGCGCTGCCGCTCCTCCTGCCTTTCCTCACTTGGCGTCGCCCGAAGGAGGATCCCCGCGTCGCGACGGTGCTCGTGCTGGCGGGTGCCGGCGGTCTCGCGTGGGCCGCCCTCCAGGGCCTTGCCATCGACCACCGTGGCTGGTCGGCGGCCTGGCTCGCGGACCTTCTCGGCGGGCCGGGGCCCCGCCAGGCCGGCTTCGGCGCGGGAGCCTTCCTCTTCTGCCTCTGCTGCCTCGTGCTGCTCTGCCACGGCCTGGCGGCGCGAGGCTTCATGAAGGGCGACGCCTTCCTGGCGAGCGCAATCGGTGTCGTCGTCGTGCTCGTGGGTGTCTTCGTCTTCTGGCCCGTCCTCACCGTGCTCCTGAGCGCGGTCCGCGACGAGACGGGCGCGCTCGCGCCGGCGGTCTTCCGCGACAAGCTCCTGGCCCGCTCGGTCTGGGGCCTGGATTGTCTCGGCGGTCCCCTCCGTTGCGGCGTGGCGTGGAACACGCTTTTTCTCGCGATCCTGGTGGGGGCCGGCACGACGATCCTCGGCCTGGCCTTCGCCCTGATCGCCACCCGCACCGGGCTCCCGGCGAAGCCGCTCTTGCGTGCGCTGTCCGTGCTCCCGATCATCACGCCGCCGTTCGTCATCGGCCTCGCCCTGATCCTCCTCTTCGGCCGGGCGGGGGCCGTGACCGCGCTCCTCTCGGACTGGTTCGGGATCCCGCGGACGCGCTGGCTCTACGGGTTGCCCGGGGTCTTGATCGCGCAGCTCCTCGCATTCGCCCCCATCGCGTTCCTCGTCCTGATCGGCGTCGTGGAGGGCATCAGCCCGTCCCTCGAGGAGGCGGCGCAGACGCTCCGGGCGAGCCGCTGGACGACGTTCCGGACGGTGACGTGGCCCCTCCTTCGGCCGGGCGTCGCGAACGCCTTCCTGCTCGGGTTCGTCGAGAGCATGGCGGATTTCGGCAATCCCCTGGTCCTCTCCGGCAACTACGAGGTCCTGTCCATCCAGATCTTCTTCGCCGTGGTGGGTGCGGCCCACGACCAGGGCCGGGCGGCGGTGCTTGCGCTCGTGCTCCTCGCGTTCACCCTGGGGGCGTTCTACGCGCAGCAGCGGTGGCTCGGCCGGCGCGTCTACACCACGGTCACCGGGAAGGGCGACGCCGGCCTCCCCGTGCCCCTGCCCGCTCCGCTTCGCTGGGGCTGCTACCTGCTGGCCCTGCCGTGGGCGGTCCTGGCGGTGGTGGTGTACGTGGTCATCATGGTGGGCGGGTTCGTCCAGGCCATGGGCCGCGACTACACGCCGACCCTCCAGCACTTCCTGACGGGCTTCAGCGTCGAGCGGGCCGCCGCGGGCGGCCTCCACTTCACGGGGTCGGCCTGGGACTCCTTCTGGACGACCATCCAGATCGCGGCGATCTCCGCGCCCATCACCGCCGCGATCGGAGTGCTCACCGCGTACCTGCTGGCACGGCAGCGATTCGCGGGGCGGGAGCTGTTCGAGTTCGGGACGATGCTCTCCTTCGCGATTCCCGGGACGGTGATCGGCGTCGCGTACATCCTGGCGTTCAACGTGCCGCCCATCGAGGTCACCGGCACGGGCGCGATCCTCGTTCTTTGCTTCGTGTTCCGCAACATGCCGGTCGGCGTGCGGGCGGGGATCGCGGCGCTCTCCCAGATCGACCGGAGCCTTGACGAGGCCTCGCTGACGCTGGGCGCCCGGACCGGCACGACGATGCGGCGCGTCGTGCTGCCGCTCCTCCGCCCGGCGATCGTGGCCGCTCTCGTGTACAGCTTCGTCCGGGCGATGACCGCGGTGAGCGCGGTGATCTTCCTGGTCAGCGCCCGCTACAACCTCGCTACCGCGTACATCGTGGGCCGGGTCGAGGCGGGGGAGTTCGGCTTGGCCATCGCGTACTCGTCGGTCCTGATCGTCGTCATGCTGGCGGCGATCCTCTTCATCCAGTGGCTCGTCGGCGAGCGCCGGCTCGGGCGGCGGGCGCCCCCCGAGCTCGCGGTGCAAACGTCGGGCGGATAGGCGAGGCATCATGGCCAGAGACCCGGTGGGCGGGGCCGAGGCGGTCGAGTTCCGCGGCGTGACCAAGCGCTACGGCGACGTCGTCGCGGTGAACCGGGTGTCGTTCGCGATCGAGCGAGCGACGCTGGTCACCCTGCTGGGCCCCTCGGGCTGCGGGAAAACGACGACCCTCCGCCTCATTGCCGGACTCGAGCTGGCGACGGAGGGGGAGATCCGCATCGGGGGGCGCGACGTGACGCGCCGTCCGGCGACCGAGCGGAACGTGAGCATGGTCTTCCAGTCCTACGCGCTCTTCCCGCACATGACGGTGATCGAGAACGTCGCCTACGGACCGCTCGTCACGGGCGCGTCCCGGACGCGCGCTCACGAGCAGGCGCGCGAGAAGCTGGCCCTGGTCGGCCTCCAGGGGCTTGACGCCCGGCTTCCCTCCGAGCTGTCGGGGGGGCAGCAGCAGCGAGTCGCGGTGGCGCGGGCCCTCGTCCTCGAGCCCGAGGTGCTCTGCTTCGACGAGCCGCTCTCGAATCTGGACGCCAAGCTCCGGCGCCGGGTCCGGGAAGACATCCGGGAGCTCCAGCAGCGGCTCGGCCTGACCGTGGCCTACGTGACCCACGACCAGCAGGAAGCGCTCGCAGTCTCCGACCGCATCATCGTCATGGACCACGCTGCGATCGCCCAGAGCGGAACGCCGCGGGAGCTCTACGAGGCGCCGGCGAGCCTCTTCGTGGCCGACTTCGTCGGCGACTCGAACCTCGTCGACGCGGAGCTCACGTCGCGGAACGGCGTGGCGGGGCGGGTGCGGCTCGGGGAGATCGAGCTGAGCTTGCCGCACCGGGGTGCCGCGGCTGGGCCGGTGAAGGTGGCCGTGCGGCCCGAGTCCCTCCGGCTCTTCACCGCGTCCCCGGCGGGTCCTGCGCTCGAGGGGCGGATCGCCAAGGCGGCCTACCTGGGCACGCACATGGAGTACACTGTGTCCACCGCGGTCGGCGAGTTGTTCGTGGTCGATCGCTCCGTCACGCGCCCTGCGCCCGCGGGCACGCCGGTGTGGGTGGCCTTCGAGGACCACGGCGTCACCGTCGTGCCTGATCGGGATCGGCCCCCGACATCCTAGCAGCCGGACCGGCAGCTATCGTTGACGCGTCGGGATGTCGAGGTCCGATCCCAGGATGTCGAGGTCCGATCCCAGGAAGGAGTGGCCATGCCGCTGTCCCACATCCGCGTCGTCGATCTGTGCCGGGCCCGGACGGGACCCACTTGCGTCCGGCAGCTGTCGGAGTTCGGCGCCCAGGTCATCAAGGTTGAGCTCCCTGAGGAGCAGGACGACGACGTCGGAGGCCGGCACGGCTTCGACTTCCAGAACCTCCACCCGAACAAGCGCGGCCTCACGCTGAACCTCAAGTCGGAGGCGGGCCGCGAGGTGCTCTACCGCCTCGTCCGCCAGGCCGACGTCCTCGCCGAGAACTTCCGCCCCGGCGTCAAGCACCGGCTGGGAATCGACTACGAGACGCTGTCCGCCCTCAATCCGCGGCTCGTCTACGTGAGCATCTCCGGGTTCGGACAGACCGGGCCCTACGCCGATCGGGCAGGGCTCGACCAGATCGCCCAGGGGCTCTCCGGCTTCATGACGGTCAACGGGTTCGCCGGCCAGGGTCCGCTCCGGGCGGGGCTTCCGATCGCGGACCTCACGGCGGGGCTCATGGCGGCCCACGGGGTGATGGTCGCGCTCCTGGAGCGCGAGCGCTCGGGCCGCGGCCAGTGGGTGCACACGTCGCTGCTCCAGGCGATGATGCGCCTGATGGATCTCCAGGCCGCGCGCTGGCTCATCGGAGGCGAGGTCCCTGGCCAGGCCGGCAACTACCATCCGGTCGGGGTGCCGACCGGCGTGTTCCGCTGCCGGGACGGGAGCCTGATCATCCAAGCCGCGAACCAGCGGCTCTACACGCGGCTGTGCCGCGCGATCGACGCGCCCGAGCTGATTGACGATGCGCGGTTCACCACGAGCGAGATTCGGCGACGGCATCGCGAGGAGCTGACCGAGGAGCTCGAGCGTCGGCTTGTCACCCGCGACCGCGCGGAGTGGCAGACGCGGTTCGACGAGGCGGGGGTCCCGGCGGGGGCGATCCTCGACGTGCGGCAGGCCTTCGAGGATCCCCAGGTGCGGCTGCTGCCGGTCGAGCGGCCCGTGGTGAGCAAGACCCTTGGGCCGCTTCGCCTGGTCGGCCACGGCGTGAACCTCGACCGCACGCCGGCCGCCATGCGGTCCGCCGCGCCCGAGCGTGGAGAGCACACGGACGAGATCCTCCGGGAGCTCGGCTACGGGGACGACGAGATCGCCGCGCTCCGCCGGACCGGCGCCGTGTAGGGCTCCGCGCCGGGCTGCCGCGCCGCCTGCGCCCGCAGGCTACATCCGGAGGTCGGCGAGCAGCCGGCTCAGGTGGGCGAAGCCCATCCGCGCGTAGGTGAGGGGATGGGCCTTGGCCGGGTCCTGCTCGGCCTCGACGACCAGCCACCCCGCATAGCCGGACTCGCGCAGGACCTCGAGCAGCCGCCGGTAGTCGACGCACCCGTCGCCGGGCACCGTGAAGACGCCGTCGACCACCGCGTCAAGGAAGCTGCGGTCCTCCCGCCGCGCGTCGGCCAGCACGGGCGGCCGGACGTCCTTGCAGTGGACGTGAGCGATGCGCCCGGCGTGGCGGCGGGCGACGGCGAGCACGTCGCCGCCGGCGTACGTGAGGTGTCCGGTGTCCAGGAGAAGGCCGACGGCGCGGTCCGTCATCTCCATGAGCCGGTCGATCTCGGCCTCGGTCTCCACGACGGTGCCCATGTGGTGGTGGTACGCCAGCCGCATTCCACGCCCGGCGAGGTGCGTGGCGACCTCGTTGAGCGCCTCGCCGAACTTCGGCCAATCGCTCTCGGCCAGGCGCGGGCGCGTGGAGAGGGGGACGCCGAGCCGCCCGTGCACGCACCCCGTCTCCTCGGCGAAGACCACGGCCGTGCAGCCGAGCGCGGAGAGGAGTCCCGCGTGCGCCTGGATCGCCGTGAGCTCCTCCTTCACGCCCTGCCGGAGGAGGTGAGAGCCGTACCAGCCCGACACGAGGTCGAGGCCGTGCTCCCGGAGCACGGCGCGCAGCTCCGCCGGGCGACGCGGGAACTTCCGGCCGAGCTCGATCCCGGCGTATCCCGCCTGGCGCGCCTCCGCAAGACACGTGTCGAGGGAGGTGTCGTCCCCCAGCGTCTCCAGATCGTCGTTGGTCCAGCCGATGGGGTTGACGCCGATTCGAACGGGCACGCTAGGCTCCGGTCCGCTGGCGCCGGCGTGCCGCGTCGTACGCCTTGCGGGCGGCGAGCACCTCGGGTCGGGCCGAGACCTCCGGGATGGGAACGTCCCACCACGCCCCGCCCCCGGCGAACGGCCGTCCCGGGTCGGTGTCGATGACCACCACGGCCGTCCGGTCGGCCCGCCGCGCCCGGTCGAGCGCGCCCTCCAGGTCCGTGACCGTCTTGACCTGCTCGGCATGAGCGCCGAGGCTCCGCGCGTGGGCGGCGAAGTCGATCGCCGGCGCCTCGGGCGTGAGTAGATTGTTGAACGATGCGCCGCCGCACGCCTGCTGAAGCCGGTTGATGCAGCCGAAGCCGCGGTTGTCGAGCAGCACGACGACGAGCTTGCGGCGCATCGCGACCGAGGTGGCGATCTCCGAGTTCAACATGAGGTAGCTGCCGTCCCCTACCATGACGAAGATTTCGCGGTCGGGGAACGCCAGCTTCACCCCCAGCCCACCGGCGATCTCGTATCCCATGCAGGAGTACCCGTACTCGAGGTGGTAGCCGTGGGGATCGCGCGTCCGCCAGAGGCGGCTCAGCTCGCCCGGCAGGCCGCCGGCGGCGCACACCACGACGTCGCGCGGACCGGCCGCTCGGTTCACCGCGCCGATCACCTGCGCCTCGGTCGCCGGGACGTCCGGGCCGGCGGCGGTCGCGGCGTCGACGACACGCATCCACTCTGCCGTGAGCCGTCGGGCGGTCTCCGTGCGTCCCGCGGGTGCCCGCCACGACCCGAGCGCCGCCGATAGCTCGTCGAGGCCCCGTCGCGCGTCCGCGACCAGAGGCAAGGCCCCATGCTTGCAGGTGTCGTAGGGGGCCACGTTCAAGGCAACGAGGGTCAGATCCCTGCCCTGGAAGATCGCGCGGGAGCCGGTGGGGAAGTCGGCGAGCCGGGTGCCGACGGCCAGGACCACGTCGGCGTCGGCGGCCAGCGCATTGGCTGCGCTGGAGCCGCACACCCCGATCGCGCCCACGCACGCCGGATGGTCCCAGGGCAGGGCGCCCTTGCCGGCCTGGGTCTCCGCCACCGGGATGCCGTGGCGCTCGGCAAAGGCGCGGAGCGCCGCTTCGGCCAGGGCGTAGCGGACCCCGCCGCCCGCGATGAGGAGCGGCCGCTCGGCCCGCCGCAGTCGATCGGCCACGGCGGCCAGCTGCCCCGCGTCTGGGCCCGGTCTGCGGAGCCGGTGGACGCGCGGCTCGAAGAAGTGGTCGGGGTACTCGAAGGCCTCCGCCTGGACGTCCTGTGGCAGGGCCAAGGTCGCGGGACCGCAGGCGGCGGGGTCCATCAGAACCGCGACCGCCGCCGGCAGGCTCTGGAGCAGCTGCTCGGGGCGCGTGATGCGGTCCCAGTAGCGCGAGACCGGCCGGAGGCAGTCGTTGGCCGAGACCGTGGGATCGCCGAAGTCCTCGACCTGCTGGAGGACGGGGTCCGGGATGCGGTTGGCGAACACGTCGCCGGGGAGGAACAGCACCGGCAGGCGATTGACGTGGGCGACCGCGGCCGCCGTGACCAGGTTCGTGGCGCCGGGTCCGATCGACGTCGTGCACGCCATCATCCGGCGCCGCGCGTGGGCCTTGGCGAACGCGATCGCCGCGTGGGCCATCGCCTGCTCGTTGTGGGCCCGGAACGTCGGGAGGCGGCCCTGTGCCGCGTGGAGCGCCTCACCGACCCCCGCCACGTTGCCGTGACCGAAGATCGCCCACACGCCGGCGAAGAGTGGCGCCTCGCCCCCGTCCACCTCGGTGCGCTGGGCGCAGAGGTACTGGACCAGCGCCTGCGCCATCGTCAACCGAACCGTCGCCATCGTCCTTCCCTCCCAGCCCCTGACCCATGCCCCGCCGGGGCCCGGGGGCGGCTTCGGGCGCATGCTAGATTGCTACCGCATGCCCCGTCAATCGAGGGTTGTCGGCCCGGACGTGCGAGAACCCTGGGGCGAGAAGGAGACCATGTCCCGGATTCGCATCGGCGTCGTGGGCTGCGGGCTGATCGGCCAGATGATGCACCTGCCGCACCTCAAGGAGCTCCACGAGCTCTACGAGGTGGTGGCGCTCTGCGACGTCTCGCCGGGCACCCTCAGGTACGTGGGGGACTACCACGGGATTGCGCGGCGCCACGCGGACCACCGGGAGCTGCTGAAGGAGCCGCTTGATGCCGTGATGGTGCTGAGCGCGGACTCGCACGGGCAGGTCATCGTGGACGCCCTCCGCGCCGGGAAGCACGTCGTGACCGAGAAGCCGATGTGCTTCGCCATGAGCGAGGCGGACGCGATCCTGGCCGCCCACAAGGCGGCCGGCACCGTCTGCATGGTCACCTACATGAAGCGCTACGACCACGCCTACCGGTACGTGGAGCCGCTGATCCGGGGCCTCCGGGACCTCCAGGCCATCGAGATCACGGTGCTCCATCCCTCCGAGGCGAACCAGATCAGTCACCACGACATCCGCCGGTTCCCCGACGTGCCCGCCCCGCTGCGGGAGCGCCTCCGGGCCGATCAGGACCGGCTCATCCGCGAGACGATCGGCGACTTCACGCCGCTCGAGCGGCGCGTCTTCGCCGAGAACCTCCTGTCCACGCTCGTCCACGACGTCAACGTGCTCCGCGGCCTGTCCGGGGATCCCGCCGAGGTGCTGTTCACCGACGTCTGGGCAGACGGGGAGAGCATGCTGACCGTGCTCCGCTACCCGTCGGGGGTGCGCGCGACGCTCGCGCTGCACTACCTCCCCGACCTGGCCAACTATCAGGAGACGGTCGCATACTACGCGAAGGCGGACCGGGTCCGGCTGATCTTCCCGTCGCCGTTCTTCCGGAACATGCCGACCGGGGTCGTCGTGGAGCACATGGAGGACGGCCAGCCCGTCGAGAAGCGGGTCACGGCTACCATGAAGGAGGCGTTCAAGGAGGAGCTTGTGCACTTCGCCGAGTGCGTGCGCACGGGCGCGCGGCCGACCACGACGCCCGAGGAGGCGAAGGGCGACGTCGCGCTGCTCCACCGGATCTTCCACGCCGTCAAGCGGCCCCTTGTGGGATGAAGCTGCGCCCGGAGACGCAGGCCGCGATCGCCGCCGCCCGCGCGGCCGGGCGGATCCTGGATCGGTGGTTCGGCCGGGTGGGGCGGGTCCGGTTGAAGAGCGCGCGGGACCCCGTGACCCGTGCGGACGGCGAGGCCGAGCGGGCGATCCGGCGCCTCCTCGGGCGGCGCTTCCCGACGATCGGGTTCCTCGGGGAAGAGAGCGGGGCGGCGGCGACGGGCCCAGACGGCCGATGGATCGTCGATCCGCTGGACGGGACGATCGCGTTCGTGGCCGGCCTGCCGACCTTCGGGGTGTCGATCGCGCTGGAGCAGTGCGGGCGTCTCGAGGTCGGGGTGATGCTGTTTCCCCGGCTGCGGGAGCTGTTCGTGGCCGAGCGCGGCCGCGGCGCCTGGCTCAACGGCCGGCGGATCCACGTGTCCCGGACGTCGGACATGGCCCGCTGCGTCGTCTCGCTCTGGCACGAGGCCGGGCTGTGGCGGGACCGGCGCATGCGCGAGCGCGTGGCGCGCATCGGCGCCGAGGTCCGGAGCGTGGCCATGATCGGCGCCTGCTTCTCCCTCGCCTACGTCGCCGCCGGGCGTCTGGACGGCTACTGGGAGCGGCGGGCCCATGCGTGGGATCTTGCCGCGGGCGCCGTCCTGGTCCGCGAGGCAGGCGGCCGGATCACGGGCGGCGCGGGCCAGCCGTTCGACGTGGACGAGGCGACGGTGGTGGCCTCGAACGGGCGCATCCACGACCGCCTGGTCGCCCACCTGAACGGTCGAGGCGAGCCGGTGCGAGGGGCGCGGTGATGGGCGGCGGCCGGGTCCGGCTGGAAGCCCACGTGGACGCGGCCGGCGAGGACGTGGTCGATACCGCCGTGGGCGCCATCATGGTGAGCGACCCGGCGATGGCGGAAGGCTTCCTCCCGCCGGATTCCTCCGCCTGGCTGACGCTCCCGCCGCGCGGCCTGTCCCTCTTGGCCGGGGCGCCGGCTGCCCAAGCGACGCCGTGATCGCGCTCGCCCGCGGGCGGTTCGGCGTGTCGGCCTGGATCTACGGAGACGCGCCGCTGCCCGAGACGCTCGGCCGCATCGCGGCCGCCGGCTACGACGGCGTCGAGATCCCCGGCGAGCCGGGACGCTGGCGGCCCGCGGATCTTCGCCGCTGGCTCGGCGACCACGGGCTGGCCCCCGTGGCGCTCACCGCGTCGTGCATGGTGGCGACGGAGCGCGACCTCGCTCACCCGGACCCCCGGATCCGGGCGGTCGCGGTGGACTACATCCGGGGCTGTCTCGCGCTCGCGGCCGAGATCGGCGTGCCGCTCGTGCAGATGCTCGCCTCCGGGGAGCCGCGCCTGGCGCCGCTCGCGAGCCGCGCCGCGGAGTGGGCGTGGTCGGTGGCCGGCATGCAAGAGGCCGCCCGCGCCGCCGAACGGGCCGGGGTGCGGATCGCCGTGGAGCCGCTGAACCGCTACGAAGGATATCTCGTGACTTCGGCCGCCGAGGCGCTCAACTACCTCGACGCCGTCGGATCGCCCTGGGTCGGCATTACGCTCGATCTCTTTCACGCCAACATCGAGGAGCCCGACGTCGCGGCGTCGATCCGGGCGGCCGGCCGGCGGCTCTGGCACGTCCAGGTCGCCGACACCACGCGGCGCGGGCTCGGACACGGACACCTCGACCTCGGGCCGATCGTGGACGCGCTGGCCAGCATCGACTACAGCGGGGCCCTGGTCGTGGAGATCATGGCGCCGGGGCCCGACCCGTTCCGGGCCATCAAGGACGAGTCCTCCGCCTGCATCCTCGACGGGGACATCCGGCAGTCCCTCGACCGGCTCCGGGCGCGCTGGCCCCCGCGGACCGGCGGCCGTCCGGCAGGCAGGTGATCGTGGCCGCGCACCCCGAGACGGAGTTCCCGGCGGCCGCCCGGGGCGAGGCGAGCCGCGTCTCGCTAGATCTCGGCCGGCAGGCGGTCGAGCACATCGTCGCCGAGCTCGCCGCCCTCCTGGATCCCGTGGCCCGGACGGGCGCGAGTGGTAGGCCGTAGAGCGCGACGCTTCGCGGCAGCCGTGGAGCGGGGGCTCCGGGCCGCCGCCCTGGCCGTGCGGCGGACCCACCCGCGGCGGGGCCAGCGCGTGGTCGCCGGCCGAGCCGAGGGCTACCGGCCCTTCGACCCCGAGGTCATCGGCGTGGATACGGCGGCCGAGGATGCGGCCGTCCGCGCCCTCCGCCGCGCGGGCGTTCACGGGACGCTCCTATCCGAGGAGGCGGGCGAGAGGCCCCTGCCGCGGTCCCGGGTCGGCGCTCTTCCGGAGCCGGTCTACGTCGTCATGGACCCCTTCGACGGGAGCATGCTCTATCGTCGCGGCATCCGCGCGCTATGGTACACGGCGATCGGGCTCTGGGGGCTCGACGGCGCGCCGCGAGCGGCCGGCCTCGTGGACCACGTCACGGGGGAGCTGGTCCTGGCGGACGGAAGCGGTGTACGCCGGTGGACCCGCGCGCGAGGGCGGCCCGACCACCCCCGCCCCGCCCGGACCGGGCAGATAGAGGCGGCCTTCGTCGAGGCCTACATGATGAAGCCGGTGTTCCTCTACCCCACCGCCGAGGCGCTGCGCCCCCTTCTGAGCCGGGCTCGCTTCGTCCTGCCGAACGGCGGGCCGGGCGGGTTCGTCGACGTGGCCTGCGGACGGGTCGACGTGTACCTCGCGTGGCGCGAGGCGCTGACCGAGGTGTTCTCCGCGGTGGCCATCGCCCGGGCCGCGGGGTGTGTCGTCACCGGCTGGGACGGCGCACCGTTGCGGTTCCGTCCCGACATCCATGCCCTGCACACCGTGGCATGCAGCGCCAACCCCCGTCTGCACCGAGAGGTGCTCCACGCACTGGAGGGCGTCGCGCCCCCCGGAAGGATTCCCGCATGAAGCTCGGCTGCATCTGCGCCTCGTCCAGCCGCGCGTTCGCTGCCGGCCAGATGGACTAGCTGCGCTTCGTCACTACGTGCGCCGGCTCCTCGCGGGAAACCCGGCAGCCCCAGGGGCACCGTGACCGGCGCCGTCAACGCGTGAGGAGACGCGCCGCCGGAGGTCTTCTGCGTTCCCTCAGGGGTCGCTGGAGCGGGGCTCGCTAGGCCAGGGAGAGCGTGTCCTCGCGGTCGGCCCGGGGGAGTAGCGAGGCGCCCTCGCGGCGGTCCTCGATCACGTCCACCCAGCCGAACTCCGCGAAGAGATCGCGGAGGGCCTCCAGCAGGCTGCCCTGACCCCGCGCCACGACGAGGATTGCACGCTCGTCCCGAGGATCGTTGCCCGCCATGCGAACCCCCTTTCCCAGGTGGATCAGCCGGCTACAACATCTGGAGCTGCGCTGGGCCGATCATACGACAGATCGCGGTCTCACGGCCATGGCCTTCTTCACGGCGCCGCGTCGGAGGCCTCGCCGCCTGGGGTCCGGGGACGGCGCTGGCCGCCGCGGCCGGCGGCGCGTCCGGCCCCTGCGATTGACACCCCTGGGTGCCGCCCCTAGAGTGGCCTCGTGCCTTCCGGCCGTGCGGGCGTGCCTCCGGACTTCGTCGCCGTGGGCCATCTCACGGTCGACGAGCTCTCGGGCGGGCTCCGTCCCGGGGGCTCGGCGCTCTATGCGGGGCTCTTCGCCCACCGGCAGGGACTCCGCGTCGGTCTCCTGACGAGCTACGGCCCCGACTTCCCGTTCGATGTCCTCCCGCCGGGGATCGAGGTGGTGGGGGTGCCGGCGGCCGTGACGACGCGGTTCGCTCTCGACTACCGGTCGGAGGGCCGGCGGCTCACGCTCAAGGAGCGCGCCGCGTGCATCGACCCCTCACACCTGCCCCCCCATTTCAGAGAGGCGGGCCTCGCCTACCTCTGTCCCGTGGCGGACGAGGTCTCCCCGGAGCTCGCGGGCGCGTTCCCCGACGCGGCCGTGGGCGTCGGCGCCCAGGGCTGGTGCCGTGTCTGGGACCGGGACGGGACCGTGCTGATGCGGCCCTGGCCGGATCCGCGCCCGGTCCTCGCGCGCGTCCAGGCGCTCTTCCTCTCGATCGACGACGCGGCGGGCTGGGAGCCGCGCGCGCTCGACCTTTACCAGGACGTGCCGCTCGGCGCCCTCACCTTCGCCGAGAAGGGGGCGATCCTCTTCGTGAACGGGGAGCGACACGCCGTTCCCGCGGCGCCGGCAGTGGAGGTCGAGCCGACGGGGGCGGGGGACGTCTTCGCCGCCGCCTTCCTCATCCGCTACAATCTCGCCGGCGACCCGTTCGAGGCCGCTTCGTACGCGGCCGTGGCGGGGGCGCTCACGGTCGAGGCGCCCGGGATCTCCGGCGTTCCCACCGCCGAGCGCCTCGCCGACCGGTGGCGGGCCTCCCAGCCACGCTGAGCCCGCCGGCCCCGCGCCCCCGGAGGGACCCGATGAGCGAGTACTGGTGGATCGTATTCCTCTTCATCGCGCTCCAGCCGGTCATCAAGCAGAAGGTGCTCGAGGCCAGCCGGATGCGTGTCCTGAAGCGGCTGGAGCAGGGGCGCCGGAGCCGGGTCATCGCGCTCGTGCACCGCCAGGAGACGATGAGCCTTCTCGGGTTCCCGATCATGCGCTACATCGACGTCAACGACTCGGAAGAGGTGCTGCGGGCGATCGAGCTGACGGATTCGGAGGTCCCGATCGACCTCATCATCCACACGCCGGGCGGGCTCGTGTTGGCCGCCGGCCAGATCGCGCATGCGCTTAAGCGCCACCGCGGCAAGGTCACGGTCTTCGTCCCGCACTACGCGATGTCGGGCGGCACCCTCCTCGCGCTGGCGGCCGACGAGATCGCGATGGCCGCCAACGCCGTGCTCGGGCCCGTGGATCCCCAGCTCGGCCAGTCGCCGGCAGCCTCGATCCTCTCGGTCCTGGAGCGGAAGGAGATGAAGGACGTCGACGACCAGACGCTCATCCTGGCCGATGTGGCACGGAAGGCGCTGGTCCAGGTGCAGATCATGGTCCGCGACCTGCTGATGGAGCACATGACCGAGGACAAGGCGTCCGAGATCGCGGTCAAGCTGTCGACCGGGACCTGGACGCACGACTACGCCATCACCGTGGAGGAGGCCAAGGCACTGGGCCTCCCCGTGACGAGCGAGATGCCCGCCGAGGTCTACGAGCTGATGCGGCTCTTCCCGCAGCCGACGCGGCAGCGCCCGTCGGTCGAGTACGTGCCGATCCCGTACCGGCGGCCGGAGGGCCCCTGAGCCACCCGGTCGCGTCGGCGGCTCGCGGCCCCGCGCCGCCCCGCGGGAGTCGGCTCAGCCCCCTCGCCGGATGTCGGCGACCACCGACGCGTACCCGGCGCGGAGCACTGCGGCGTCCGACGAGTAGTTGACCAGGGTGACGCCGAGCGCGATCATCTCGCGCACGCCCTCCAGGCTGTCCGTCAGCATCGCGACGGCCTTGCCGTGGCGCCGGGCAGCCTCGACCAGGCGCCGGCGGTGCTCGTCGATCACGCCGCGCTGAGCCGGCGTCCCGAGCACCCCCAGGTCCTGCGCGAGGTCCGAAGGCCCGAGCGTGAGGGCGTCGATGCCCGGGACCGATGCGATCTCGTCGAGCCGCTCGAAGGCCCGCCGCGACTCCAGCATCACCGTCACGTGCACCTCGGCGTTCGCCGCCGCCACGTGCTCGGCGACCGGGCGTGAGCGGTAGCCGGTGTGCGGGCCGAAGCCGTACATGCCGCGCTCGCCGAGTGGCGCGTAGCGGGCGGCCCGCGCCACCCCGAGCGCCTGCTCCGGTGTGTCGACCTGGGGCACGTGGAGATTCGGCACCCCCGCGTCGAGGAGCCGCGTGATCCATTCGCGGCTGCCTTCCGGGGGACGCACGACGAGCGGGAAGTCGAGGGCGCGGGCCAGGGCGGCCATGTCGGCGACGGTCTCCATCGAGAAGGCGCCGTGCTCCATGTCGATCCGGGCGAAGTCGAGGCCCGAGGCCTCAAGGAGCGTCAGGATCGCGGGCGTCCGGATCATGGTGATCCAGGTGCCGAGCTGCACCTCGCCCCGCGCCGCGCGGGCCTTCATGCGGTTCCCGGTCATGGCGTCTCCTCGGCTCGGGCGCCCGCCTCCAGCGAGCGGCGCGCCGCGGCGATCTCCGCGCCGACCCCCTCCGGGCCCGGGAAAGCCCGGCGGGCGCGGCGGTACCAGTAGCGGGCATTGTCGAGGTCGCCCTCGAGCGTGTGGACGATCCCGTGGAGCCAGGCGGCCAGCTCGGACTTCTCGCGCTGGACGATCTCGTGGGCCGCCTGCCAGTCGCGCGCCTCCAGATGCGCCACGGCGCGCGCCAGCGGGGCGGCGGATTCCCGGGGCCGGGTCATCGTCGGCGGAGCCCGAGTCAGGCGCGAGCGCGCGCGTTCTGGAGCATCCGGATCAGGACGCGACGGGCGTCGTCGGCGCTTGTCACCTCTTCCGGGAAGGGGATCCGCTCGGCGTGGAGCCGGCCGCCGCTCCGGACCCGGAGCCGGAAGCCAAGGCGGTCCACGGCGACCATCGTGGCCGACTCCGCGTCGGGGGCGCCCCCGAGCGCCCGGGCGTAGACGACGAGCGCGTCGGGATGGTCGCGGTTCATGTGCTCGAGAATCCCCGCCGCTACGTCCGCCAGGGGATCAACGCGGGCCGCCCGGTAGGCCGCCGCGTCGATCCAATCCATGGCCGCGAAGCCCCCGACGAAGTAGAGATCCGCGACCTCGAGGCGGTGGAAGGCGAAGTCCTCGAAGTCCACCCAATACGCGGCGTTCGGGTGGCACGCCAGGTACGCGACGCGCGCCTCCGCCCGGGCGTCGGCCGGGACCGGCGTGACCGCGCCCATCAGCGTGAGCCGCCCGGCGGCGAGGGGATCGCCCGTCCAGTCCGGCTCAGCGACGAAGAGGCTCGCCCGGGGGTTGCCGGCGAGGTTCTGCGTATGGACCGCCATCGAGCTGATCAGGAAGAGCGGCTGGCCGGGCCCGTCGAGCGCGTACGGCATCAGCGACGCGAACGGGTGCCCCGGGTGCCGCCGCGAGAGTGTCGCGAGCGTTCCCGTCCGTGCGCGGTGAACGAGGGTGCGCGCGCGCTCCGCGTAGGTCGGCTCCGGGACCGGCGGGGGGGCGGTCGGGTCGGGCGGGGGCCCCGCATGCCGGCTCATGCTCGGATCTCCCGCGCGCCGGCCGTCACCGGTCGCGAAAGGCAGGCATCACGTCCCGGGCGAACCAGCGGAGCTGCTCCATGAAGGCGGCGGCGGGGATGCCCTCGGGCCAGTGGAGCATCAGCTGATCGAGTCCGGGATACTTCGCCTCGTACTCCCGGACGAGCGCGATGCAGTCGGCGGGGGAGCCGACCATCCACGCCTTCTGCGCGACGCCTTCGCGGATCGTCGGCGCGCGCGCCGGCGCGCCCGGCGTGCCCCAGGGGCGGCCCTGCTCGTCCGCGTAGCGGACGAAGCCGAACGGCGCGAACCACTTGTAGCGCTCGTCGTGAGCGGGCTCGACGCGCCGGATCGCGTCCTCGACGGTCTCCGCCATGTGGAACCCCAGGCCGAGGCAAAGGTCCTGGCCGAGCTGCTTCTGCCGGCCGTGGCGCGCGCACGCGTCCCGGTAGGCGTGGAAGACCTGATCGGTGATCCGCTCGCCGTTCAGCGTGACCATGCCCTTCAGGTCGTGCTTGGCGAGGAAATCGATCGTCTTGCCGCTCGCGATCGGCTGCCAGATCTCGACCGGGCGGTGGATCGGGCGGGGGATGAGGGTCACCTCGGAGAGGTCGTAGCCCCGGTACTTCACGGCTGGCGGGACCGTGTAGTGCTTGCCGCGGTGCGAGAACTGCTCGTCGTGAAGCGCCTTCCACATGAGCTCGAACTGCTCCTCGAAGAGCTCGAGGTTGGCCGCCGCGTCGAGGAGCGGCGCGCCAAAGGACTCGACCTCCCGCGTGTGGTAGCCGCGGCCGATGCCCATGATCACGCGGCCGCCCGTGAGGATGTCCGCGACCGCGTAGTCCTCGGCCAGGCGGATCGGGTGCCACATCGGCAGGATGTTGAACGCGCAGCCGAACTTCAGCCGGCGCGTGACTGCCGCGAGGTAGGTGCCGACCAGGATCAGATTCGGGAGGACCTCGTAGCCCTCCCGCTGGAAGTGGTGCTCCGCGGTCCAGAGGCAGTAGTACCCCGCGTCGTCCATGACCCGCGCGACGTCGACCATCGAGCGATAGGCCTGGACGACCCGCTCGTTCGGATAGCGCCGCTGGTCGGCGGGGGTGCCGTCGAGCCCGACATGGTCGAGATCGATCTGGCCGACGTAGAGCACCGAGAACTTGCGGATCATGGCGCGCTCCTCCCGCGGCTGGCCGGGTCGCGCGACAGCGCGGCCGCCGACGGCGCGATTCTAGCAGAGGCCGGAGAGCCCGTCAGGGCCAGAGGACCGCCCACCCGCCGTGGCCTTTTACGGCGCAGGGCGACAAGGGAGATAAAGGCGACAAGGGCGACGTGGGCGCAACCGGCCCGGCCGGCCCCCCGGGCCCTCCCGGCAGCGGCTCGCTGGATCCGATCCTGGTGGCGACGCTCCGGTGGGACCAGCTGCCGCGTGGCTGCCGGGACTTCCCGGTCGGCCTCGTTCCGCAGGGCGTGGCCTTGACGGCGCCAACATCTGGGTCGCGAACTTCGGTGGTCCCACCGTCACGATGCTACGGGCGAGCGGCGGCGCGCGCGTCGCCCCCTGCACCGTCCCAGTCGGCGTAAATCCCATCGGCGTGGCTTTTGACGGCGCTCATGTGGGTGACGAGCGCCACCAGCAACACCGTCTCGAAGCGCTGATCCAGCGGGCGACAAGGGCGGCCGACCGATCTTCCGGCCGCCGGCCCACGATGAGATGACGCCACGGGTTGGCGAGGATGAGCCCGAGGGACATCACCTTCTCGGTGCGTTCAGACGGGCGATCGCCAGAGCTCGAACCCGGCGACCTCGAAGTCCTGATCGAAGCCGAGCACGCGGGTGCATCCGAACGACTCCATCACCGAGAAGCTGACGGCGTCCGCATAGGTCACCGGGCGAGGCGCCAGCCGCACGAGCCAGCGGCGCGCGGCCGCGTGGTCCTCGGCGGCGGCGAAGTGCACCGTCACGCTCGGACTCTCGTCGATCCTATCCAGCAGTCTGGCCGCGGCCTCGATACCGACGCGGAAAAGGGTCAGGCGGTGGACCTCGGCGAGGATGAGGTTGGTCGTGACGAGGCGTATTCGTCGCCGCAATGTCTCCCGGAACAGCTGGTCCGCCTCGGCGTGGTGCTGGTCGCGCCGGTTTCGCAGCGCGATCCAGGCGCCGCTATCGACGAACAGGCGGTCGTGATCGCCGGCGTCGCGCCCGGTAGGAGGCGGAGGGCTCGGCAACGTACGTCTCGTTCAGATAGCGTCTGAAGTTCACGCTGAGGTCCTCGGGGAGCCCGTCGAGGTCGCCGCTCAGCTCGAGGAGCGGATCATCGGCCGGCCGGCGAGTCAGGGCCCGGATCGCCACCCGGACGGCCTGGGACTTCGTCCACCCGCGCTCGCGTGCCCAGGCGTCGAGCTGCTCGATGTCCCGGTCGTCGAGATAGACCTGAACGGGGCGTGCCATGAACAAGAAGGTACATTGTTCATGATGCTGGTGTCAACTGGATCATGATGACGCTCCCTCAATGAGCGCTTGCCCATGCACGTCGGCCGGGTGGCTCCGGGAAGAGCACCCGTGCGAGCCGTTTTTCCGGCTGGATGGTCCGGGATCTGACGGCCGTATCCGGCCAGCCCCGCGTGAATGCTCTTGTCAGATCGGACGCCGGTCCGACGCGCAAGCCCCGGGCGGGGGCGGATCGCCCGCCCCCGCCGAATGGACGGTTCCCCGCGGGAGGGGCTACTTCACCTCGCGGAGGCGCCCGGTGCGAACGTCGTAGACGAAGCCGCGCACCCCCTCCCGGTGCGGCACGAACGGGTTCCCCCGCACGCGGGCGAGCGACTGGCGCACGTCCTCGTCGAGATCGGAGAACGGCTCGAGAGCGAAAGGGGGGCGGATGCCCGTTTCCGCCTGGATGTCGCGCTTCAGCGCCTCGTCGGAGAAGGTGAGCATCCCGCAGTCCGAGTGGTGGATCAGGATGATCTCGCGCGTGCCGAGGAGCCGCTGCGAGATCACGAGCGAGCGGATCGCGTCCTCGGTGATCACGCCGCCCGCGTTCCGGATCACGTGGGCGTCGCCCTCGTCGAGCCCGAGGAGCTCGTGGAGGTCGAGCCGCGCGTCCATGCACCCCACCACCGCGACGGGCTTGGCAGGGGGCAGCGGCAGGGAGCCCTTCGTGAAGGATCCTGCGTAGCGCTCGTTGTTCCGGAGAAGCTCGTCCGTCACGCTCATCTGGGTCCTCCTTCCGGGCTCCTTCGCGGAGCCGCGGGTTGAAAGCGCGAAAGCCGAGGGCGGGGGCTCTTGAAGCCCGCGCCGCTCGGCTTTCGTCTTGTCTCGTCCGACTTGCGCCGTGCTGGCCTGTCTCGGAGCCGGTCTACTCCTTGAAGTTCAGGGGCACCTCCACCCAGCTCTTGCAGCGGGGACACTTGGCCGCCGCGCGGCCGGTCCGGGCGCTCACGCGCAGGATCGCGTTCTTCACGACGAGCCCGTCCGGCTCAGGGACGACGATCTTCGTGCGGCAGGTGGGACACCGTCGGCCGTCGATTCCCCCAAGCGCCTTCACCAGGTCACCGTCGGCCATGTGGGCAAACTACCCATCTTCATCGGGATTGTCAAGATTGACCTTTCGCGCCGAGGTGATTGCCTGAACATCGACGACCGAGAGGCGGAGCGGCTACCCCCGGAGGTGGCGTGCAATGACGGGCGAGAGCAAGACGCGGGCCGTGAACGTCGCGCTCCAGGAGCAGGGTGCAGCTCGCCCTGCGCATCGTCCGCCCGGACCGCGGCCAGGCGCTGCGACGCTTCCTGGAGCCGTTACCTACGCGGTCGCGCGTCTCGCTGAGCGACCCCTCCTCTTCGTCGGCGGCGACTCGCAAAGACCGATCTCCCGCCCGCCTGATCCGGCCGTCGGGTCTACTACGAGATGTCCACCCACACGCTCTTGACCTCGGTGTAGATGTCCAGGCCTGCCTGGCCGAGCTCCCGCCCGAACCCGGACTCCTTGAAGCCGCCGAAAGGCAGGGCGGCGTCGTAGAGGTTGTACGCGTTGACCCAGACGGTGCCGGCCCGGAGCGCCCGGGCGACCCGGAGCGCCTTGCCGACGTCCCGCGTCCACACGGCGGCGGCGAGCCCGTAGAACGTCTCGTTCCCCTGCGCCACGGCGTCCTCCGCGTCCTTGAACGGGATGACCGACAGGACCGGCCCGAAGATCTCCTCGCGGGCGATGCGCATGGTGTTGCGGACGCCCGTGAAGACCGTGGGCTGCAGGAAGTAGCCGCGCCCGTCGCCCACCCGGGCGCGCTCGCCGCCGGCCGCCAGCGTCGCCCCCTCCCGCCGTCCCGCCTCGACGTAGCCCAGCACCGTCTCGAGCTGCTGGGCCGAGACCACCGGACCCATCCGCGTTCCCTTGTCCATCGGGTCGCCGATCTTGAGGCCCTTGACCCGGTCGACCAGCTTTCCAACGAACTCGTCGTGGACCCGCTGCTCCACGAGGAGCCGCGAGCCGGCCGCGCAGACCTCGCCCTTGTTGTAGAAGATCCCGGTCAGCGCGCCCCGGAGGGCCGCCTCGAGGTCGGCATCCGCGAAGACGACGTTGGGCGACTTCCCGCCGAGCTCGAGAGACACGCGCTTGAGCGATCCCGCGGCCTCCTTCATGATGCCCTTGCCGACGTCAGTCGAGCCCGTGAAGGCGATCTTGTCGACGCCGGCGTGGCGCACGAGCGCCATGCCCACCTTTCCCCCCGGCCCCGTCACCACGTTGAACACGCCCTCGGGGAGTCCGGCCTCCTGCGTGAGCTCGGCGAAGCGGAGAGCGGTCAGGGGCGTGAAGGAGGCGGGCTTCAGGACGACCGTGTTGCCGGCGGCCAGCGCGGGGGCGATCTTCCAGGAGGCGAGCAGGAACGGGAAGTTCCACGGGACGATCGCGCCGACCACGCCCAGAGGCTGGCGAAGCGTGAAGGTGAAGGCACCGTCGCGGAGGTTCAGCGTCTCCCCGTGGATCTTGGTCGTCCAGCCCGCGTAGTAGCGGAAGACCTCCGCGGCGAACGGGAGCTCCACCTTCCCGGAGTCGAAGAGCGTCTTGCCCGTGTTGACGCTCTCGAGCCGCGCCATCTCGTCCAGGTTGGCGCTGATCAGGTCAGCGAGCTTCCACAGGATACGTGCGCGCTCGGCGGCGGCCGTCCGGGGCCACGGGCCGTGGTCGAAGGCGCGCCGCGCCGCCTGGACGGCGAGGTCGACGTCCCGCTCGCCGCCCTTCGCGACCTGGGCGCTCACTTTCTCCGTGGCGGGGTTAATGGTCGCGTACGTCTCGCCGGACGCGGGCGGCCGCCACTGGCCGCCGATGAAGACCTCGCTCGTGTGCATGGCGTGCCTCCTGGCCGGGTCGGGAGCTCGGGGAAACCGCTGGTGCCGGCAGTCGCGCGGGTGCACCGCGTGCCATCAGTCTAGCCTGCGGGCCCGACCTCCGGAAGGCGCGGCCCCGTCGTGCGCCCTGGGTCTGCGCGTTCCTCCGCGCTCGTTCCCCGGCTTGACACGGGGGCCCACCGGGGACACTCATGGATGGGTGAAGTCGCGAGCTCGCCAGCTCCTGGTCGAGGTGTCCCGACGCCATCTCCTCCGGGGGTTCGGGGCCGCTGCGTTCGGTGGTCTCGCAGCCGGCTGCGCGACCAATCCAGTCACGGGCCAGTCCGAGTTGATGCTCCTCTCGGAGGAGGAGGAGCTCCAGCTCGGCAAGCAGGCATTCAGCCAGCTCGCCTGGCAGCAGGGCGGCCCGCTCCGCATCGATTCGGCGGCACAGGGCTACCTGGCCGGAATCGTGCGGAAGCTCCACCAGGTATCCCACCGCTCGAATCTGCCAGTCGACTTCACGCTCGAGAGCGCCTCGGAGCCGAACGCGTGGGCGATCCCCGGGCACACGGCGATGAACCGTGGCCTTCTCCAGTACCTGGAGAACGAGGCACAGTTTGCCTTCGTCATGGGGCACGAGATGGGACACGTCGCGGCGCGTCACAGCGCGGCGCGCCAGAGCCGGGCTACTCTGGGCAGCACAGGCGTCGGCATCCTTGGCGTCGCCGCCGACGTGGTGGGGCTCGGCGCCCTCGGCGGCCTGGCGGTCGGTGCCGCCGGTGCGGGCACGCAGCTGCTCCTGCTCAGCTACGACCGCGGCCAGGAGCTCCAGGCCGACACGCTCGGCGCGCTGTACATGGGGCGCGCGGGCTATGATCCGCGCGAGGCGACCCGCTCCCACGAGGTGCTGAATCGTGCGATCGACGCGCATCTCGCGAACCTGGGCCAGCGCCGGGGAGATCCTTCGGCCATGTCGCAGATCCTCTCGACGCATCCGCGACACGAGGAGCGCGTTGCCGAGATCGAGGCATACGTCAAGACGCTTCCGGCGAGCGAGGTGCGGATCGAGGGAGACGGGCGCCACGCCGACCGCTGGCTCCGACAGACGGAGCCGATCCGCCGCCTGGCGCCCGCCTACGCCCGGTACGACCGGGCCCTCCAGGCGTTCGGCCAGGCCTTCCAGGCGAACGAGCAGAAGCAAGACAGCGTCGTGCGGCAGAAGCTCGCGGAGGCCCAGCGCGAGATCGACGCGGCGATCCAGCTCGCGGACCAGGCCCAGTTCGCCACACTTCAGGGCTACCTCCTCGCCGTGCAGGGACGACGCGGGGAGGCGCGCACCGCCTTCAATCGCGCGGTCGCACTCTACCCAGGGTACCAGCCGGCCATCCGGGCCCTCTCGCGGATCGGCAGCTAGCCCGAGGCGACGCCGGCGAGCGACTCGGGCCCTCGGCCGGCTCCGGGCGCTGAGCCCTGGTCGGCACCGCGGGCGATGGCCGCCGCCACTGACCGGGCCCCGCCCGCTGGTCGCGACGAGCAACCTCCCGGCAGCTCCCTGCGGAGCGCTCGACCGCTTCTCCTCGGTGCTGTCAGGAGGGCGCCCGTTCACGGCCCGATACGACCGGTGTGCGCGAGGAGACGGCGGCGCTCCGGCGCGGGCCCGCCTGGCGCTCCGTGCTCGATCGCGAGCCGCGGCGAAGTCCGCGCAGGATCAGCCGGACCACCCTCCGGTTCTCGTCCGGACGCGCGGGGCCCGGCCAGGGGCAGATTGGCATGCGCATCGCACTGTGACGGCGCAGCAGTGAACCCATCACAGTGGAGGTGCTCGATGCGCTTCGTTCAGACTCAGCTCACTGCAGTGCTCGTCGGCATGGTGCTGGCCGCGCCGGTCGCATCCGCCCAGACTCCGACGTCGCCCGCGGCGAAGCCGGCGCCGGCCGTGGCTCCGGCGCCGGCCCCTGCTCCCGCCCGGGTGCCCCTCAGCATCGCGCGCGGAATCGTGAAGGCGGTCGCCGACAGCCGCCTCGTGATCGATCTCGGGCAGGCGGGCTCGGGGCCGGGCGCCGGTCCGAGCGCGTTCGTGCTGGACGGCCAGACACAGATCCAGCGGCTCGGCCGCCCGCTTGCCCCGAAGGACCTGAGAGTCGGCGACTCCGTGACGGTCGGCTACCAGATGCGCGGTGACAAGGCCGTGGCGAGCCGGGTCTGGCTGCGCTTCGGCGGGTCGACCGCGGGCGCGCCGAGCGGCGCGGGCGCCCAGCCGCGCTAATGCTGGGACCCCGGGGCTGCAGGCGGGCGGCCGGTCTCGCCTGTAGCTCCGGGTGGCCCGGGACCGCGACGGACTCGGCCGCCGGGCTCAGTCACGGACCGCCTCGGGCGGCGTCTTCGAGTAGTCGTAGAATCCCTTGCCGGTCTTCCGGCCGAGATCGCCGCGCTTGACGCGCTTCTCGAGCTCGGCGGGCGGGCGGTCCTTGGGATCGCGCGTCGACGCGTGGGTCTCGAGGCGGGCGTTGTACCCGATGTCGAGGCCGGACAGGTCGCTCAGCCGGAAGGGACCCATCGGGAAGTTGAGACCCAGCTCGACCGCCTTGTCGATCTCCCAGAACGGCGCCACCCCTTGCTCGAGCAGGGAGTACGCCTCGTTGCCGAGCGCGCGCAGGATCCGGTTGACGAGGAACCCCGGCAGCTCCTTCCGGAGCACCACCGGCTCGCGACCGATGCGGCGCACCAGCTCCGCGGTCGTGTCGAGCGTCGCCTCGGACGTCCACTGGCCTTTCACGACCTCCACGAGCCGCATGACGAGCGGCGGAAAGAAGAAGTGCATGTTCACGCACTGGGCGGGCCGCGTGGTCGCCGGGGCTAGCAGGGAGTTGCCGAGCGTCGAGGAGTTCGTCGCCAGGATCGCGTGGCGCGGAGCTACCCGGTCGAGGCGCGCGAAGCACTCCTTCTTGGGCTCGAGCCGCTCGACGATCGCCTCGATCACGAAGTCGGCGTCCCCGGCGGCCCGGTCGAGGTCCGGCTCGATGCGGACGCGCCCCACCGCCGCGTCCATCTCGCCCCGGCTCATCTGACCCTTGGCCACCCGGCGCTCGAGGTGGCCCCGGTTCCCCGCCATCGCCTTCACGAGGACGGCCACCGAGAGGTCGTTGAGGGTGACCGCGTACCCGTGGAGGGCGGCCTGCATCGCGATCTGGGCGCCCATCTGACCGGCCCCGACCACCAGGATCCGCTTCACGTCGTCGATCGCCATCGCGTTCTCCTTAGACCTGGGCCGTTTGCATGCCCGCCGGCCGCGCATCCGATCCTTGATTGAAGGCCGAAGCGGCGCCGCCGCTGACCGCAGGCAGGATCGAGACCTCCGCCCCGTCGGGGACCGAGGTGGCGAGCCCCCCGCTGAAGCGCACGCTCTCCGGGCCGACGAAGAGGTTGACGTGCGGCCGGAGCGCGCCTTGCTCGGTGAGCACGCGGTCCCGGACCCCGGGATGGATTGCCCAGAGGGCCTCGAGAACCCGGACCAGCGGCACGGCCCCGCCGTCGGGGGCCGGCACGTCCACGGCCACCGCCCGCTGCCCGCCCGCCAGGGGAGCCAGGACGGCGGGAATCCGGACGGCGACGCGGATCACCGCACCGGGCGCGGGACCGGCCGGCGACGCCTCCCCGCGCTGTGGCCGCGTCGCGCCCGTGTCCGCTGTCGCGTGGGCCGTCGCGGGCGTGGCGCGCGCGGCTTCCCGGGCGCGATCACGGCCCGGACGCACAGGACGGGCGGGAGCCCGTCGGCGACCAGGGTCCACGAGGCGCCCTCGTCCCGCGAGGCGTACACCTTCCCGCTGCGTGTCCCGACGTAGACCCCGGCCGGCTCGGCCCCGTCGGTGGCGAGGGCGTCGCGGAGCACGGTCTCGTAGGCGTTCCGCTGCGGGAGGCCGCGGGCGAGCCCGTGCCAGGAGCGGCCGCCGTCGCGGGTGCGGTACACGCGGAGCCGTGCCTCGGGGACGCAGCGGAACATGTCCGACTCCAGCGGGACAATGTAGACGGTGTCGGGGGCGCGGGGATGGATCGCCATCCCGAAGCCGAAGTCCGAGGGCACGCCTCGCGCGATGTCGTGCCAGACGTCGCCGCCGTCGTCCGACCGGTAGAGCCCCCAGTGGTTCTGGGCGTAGAGGGTGTCGGGCCGCGCCGGGTGCTGGACGACCTTGTGGACGCACTGGCCGAACTCGGGGTGCTGGTCCGGCAGGAACTCGGCACGGATCCCCTTGTTCCGGGCGACCCAGGAGCGGCCGCCGTCCTCGGTCCGGTAGACGCCGCCCGTCGAGATGGCGATCCACATCCGCTCGCGGTTCGTCGCATCCGGGACGATCGTGTGGAGGCACAGGCCGCCGCCCCCCGGTTGCCACCGCTCGCGGTGCGGGTGGTCGAGGAGACCCCTGACCGGCGTCCACGTGGCGCCGGCGTCCGTCGACTCGAACAGCGCGGCTGGCTCGACGCCCGCGAAGAGCCGGTCGGGCTCGTCGGCCCTGCCGGGCGTGATCTGCCAGACCTGCTTCAGCGAAAGCCCGGACTCGGCGGGGAAGCGGACATTCGCCTCGGGCGGCTCGTGCCAGGTCCGGCCCCAGTCGTCGCTTCGCGAGATGACCGCCCCCCAGTGCAAGCTTGCCACGCCGGCCCACAGGCGCTGGCGCCCCGCCCGCGTGTCGAGCGCGGCGGTGTAGACGGCGCGGCCCGCCTGGTACGGCCCGCCGAGCTCCCACCGGCGCCGGCGGCCGGCTGCCCGGAGGACGAAGAGACCCTTCGCCGTGCCCACGAGGAGGACGACGTCGCCGGGCGTCACCGGAACGTGCCGCGTTTTCATTGCCTCACCTCAGCCTCGCCGTAACCGCTCAGATCGCGAGCGCGTAGCCGTCGCGCCGTGGGTCGGCTCCGGCCTGGAGCGCGCCGGATTCCGGATCGCGCCGGATACCCTGGCCGCCCCCGACGACCCACGACCAGTCCTCGATCACGTTGACCTGGTGACCCCGCTCCGCCAGCCCGTCCCGGATGTGCGCCGGGATCCGACCCTCGACGTCGATCAGGCGGTCCCGGTACGCGCGGACGCGCGGCGCCTCGATCGCCTCCTGCACGGTCATGCCGAACTCGACGACGTTGAGCAGCATCTGCGGCGTCGTCTGGAGGATCCCGTAGGAGCCCGGCGTCCCGATCGACAGGAGGAAGGTGCCGTCACGGAAGACCTGGGTCGGCGCCATGCGTGTCTGCATCGGCGCGCCGGCGCGGAGCGCGGCCGGACTGCCGGGCTCCAGGTCCGCCCACATGAGAAGGTTGTTCAGCAGCATGCCGGTGCCAGGGACCATCACGCCCGAGCCGAACGGGCTCCCGAGCGTCTGGGTCACCGTGACCACGGTCCCGTCCCCGTCGGCGACCGCGAAGTGGGTCGTGTGCTCCTTCGCGAAGTCAGCCGGATGCCCGGGCAGGATCTCGTTGGCGAGGCGCTCCGAGCTCCATCGCTCGCCGCCGGACACGCCGGCCCGCTTCGGGTCGATGAGGGCCCTCCGGCGGCCCACGTAGCCGGGGGCAATGAGCCCTGCGAGGGGCGCGTCCGGCCGCATCACGTCCAGGCCGACCCGGTCCGCCGACGCGAGCTTCGCCGCCTCGACAAAGTGATGGAGGTAGTCGGCCGAGTTGTGCCCCATGGCCCTGAGGTCGAAGCCCTCGAGGATCTGGAGCGTCTGGAGGGCCTGGAGCGCATTGGTCGGCGGCGGCGGGACGCAGACGTCGTGGCCCCGGAAGGCGACGGCCAGCGGCGTGCCCCACGCCGGCCGGTAGGCGGCGAGGTCCGCCTCCGTGATCCAGCCGTGCTGCGCTTCCATCGCGCGGGCGATCGCCCGGGCGATGGATCCGCCGTAGAACGCGTCGGCGCCGCCCTCGACGAGCTGCCGCAGCGTGGCGCCGAGGTCCTTCTGCACGAGCACCGTGCCGGCGCGCGGCACCTCGCCCCCGACCAGGAACGTGCGTTCGGCCTCCGCCGATTGAGCGAGCTGCGGGCGCGCCTTCCGGATGAACTCGACGTTCTTCACCGTGAGGGGGAAGCCCTCCTCCGCCAGGCGGATCGCCGGCGCCATGGCGGCGGCGCGGGGCAGCTTGCCGTGACGCTCGTGAAGGCCAAGGGTCGCGGCGACCAGCCCGGGCACGCCGATCGACCGCGGGCCAGCCTTGAGGTCCTCGGCCGTCACGCGTGCCGGGTCCGCCGCCGCTGGCATCCGGCCGGCCGATACGACAGCCTCGCGCCGTCCCCGATGGAAGACCAGCAGGGTGGCCACGCCGCCCGGGCCGGACATGTACGGCTCGACGACGTGAAGGGCGAAGGACGTCGCCACCGCCGCATCGATGGCCGAGCCCCCCTGGAGCAGGGTCTCGATCCCCGCCATGGCGGCGAGCGGATGTGCGGCCGCCACGCAGCCGCGGCGGCCCATCACCGTGGGCCGGAACGCGCGCCCGTGCGGGGACCCCGGACCTTGATCGCTTGCCATTCCCCTGCTCCTTCAGTGACTCGTGGGTTCGTACGGCTTCCAGTCTCGACCCGGGCCGCCGCGCAGGAAGTCGAAGTCCGCCCCCTCCGGCGCCTGGAGCACGTGATCGAGAAACAGCTTCCCGTACCCGCGCGTGAAGGCGGGCGGGGGCGGGGTCCACCCGGCGCGCCGCCGGGCGAGCTCCTCGTCCGGCACGTGGAGGACGAGCCGCCGGCCCGGCACGTCGAGCTCGATCTCGTCCCCGTCCCGGACGAGCGCCAGGGGGCCGCCGACCGCGGACTCGGGGGCGACGTGGAGGACGCAGGTGCCGTAGGACGTCCCGCTCATCCGGGCGTCCGAGACCCGGACCATGTCCTTCACGCCCCTGCGGAGAAGCTTCTCCGGGATGGGGAGCTGTCCCCACTCGGGCATGCCGGGCGCGCCCCGCGGCCCGCCGAGCTTCTGCACCAGCACGCGCGTCTCGTCGACGTCGAGGTCCGGGTCGTTGATCCGCGCCATGAGATCGTGCTTCGACTCGAAGACGACCGCCCGTCCCCGGTGGCGGAGGAGGTGGGGGGACGCCGCGGTCTGCTTGAGGACCGCGCCGTCGGGACAGAGGTTGCCGCGGAGGATCACGGTGCCCCCTTCCTTCCCGAGCGGCCGGTCCAGCGGGACGATCACGTCGGGGTTCCGCACGCGGGCGCCGCGCACGTTCTCGGCCAGTGTCCGCCCGGTCACCGTCCCCGCCCCGCCGTGGAGCAGCGGCAGGAGCTCGTGGAGAACGGCGGGAAGACCGCCGGCGTAGAAGAAGTCCTCCATCAGGTACTTCCCCGAGGGCCGGACGTTCGCGATGAACGGGGTTTCCCGCGAGATTTGGTCGAAGAGCGAGAGCGGCAGAGGCACGCCGACCCGTCCTGCGATTGCCGGCAGGTGGACGATCGCGTTGGTGCTCCCCCCGATCGCCATGTCCACGCGGATCGCGTTCTCGAACGCCTCGCGCGTGAGAATGCGGCTCGGACGGACGTCTTCCGTCACCATCTCGATGATCCGCCGCCCGGTTGCCTCGGCGAGCGCGAGGCGCCGTGAATCGGGCGCGGGGATCGCCGCGTTGCCGGGCAGCGTCATCCCCAGCGACTCCGCCATGGAGGCCATGGTCGAGGCCGTCCCCATGACCATGCAGTGGCCGGCAGAGCGCGAGAAGCAGCTCTCGAGCTCGCACCAGGCCTCCTCGTCGAGGCGACCGCTGCGGAACTCGTCCCAGTAGCGCCAGACGTCCGTTCCGGAGCCCACCTCCTCGGTCCCGAACATCCCGCGCAGCATCGGGCCGCCCGTCACCATGATCGCCGGCAGGTCCGCGCTCGCCGCGCCCATGAGCATGGCAGGCGTGGTCTTGTCGCAGCCGGAGAGGAGCACGACGCCGTCGAAAGGCAGGCTCCGGATGCACTCCTCCACGTCCATGGACATGAGGTTACGGAAGAGCATGGTCGTCGGCTTCATGAGGGGCTCGGAGAGCGAGATGACCGGGAACTCGAGCGGGAACCCGCCCGCGCGCCAGACGCCGCGCTTGACGTGCTCCGCCACGGTGCGGAGGTGGGCGTTGCAGTTCGTGGCCTCGCTCCAGGAGTTCGCGATGCCGATGACGGGGCGCCCCTGGAAGGCGTCCTCGGAGAACCCCTCGGCCTTGATCCAGGCGCGGTGGAGAAAGCCGTTGAGGTCGGTGCCGCCGAACCAGCGCTGGCTGCGCAGCTGCGGGGTCGTCATGGCCGCGCGGCGCCGCACCGCGGCGAGACCCGGCCTCCGGCCCGGGCGCTCAACCGAGGAACTCGCGGCAGAGCGCTTCCCACATCTCGGCTGACAGGCGGAGGCTGTCCACATCGACCCGCTCGTCGTTGCCGTGGAACATGAGCGGGTACTCCGCGTGGGGGATCCGTGGGGAGTGCAGGCCGAAGCCGTAGGCGGGGATGCCCTGCCGGCGGAAGAATCGCGCGTCGGTCGCGCCGACCGTGAGGCGCGGCACGATGTGGCTGCCCGGGACCAGCACACCGGTCACCCGCCGGAGGGCATCGACCAGGGGCGTGTCGGGAGCGGTGATGGAGCCCTCCTCGCGGCCGAGGGACTCCACGGTCACGCGGGTCCGGAGGTCGCCGAGGGCCTCGTCGAGCATCGTGTCCACCTCGCTCGGCGTGACGCCCGGCAGGGCGCGGATGTCCACGTCGACGTCGACGCGATCGGGCACCGTGTTGACCTTGCTCCCGCCCCGCACGAGGTTCGGCGAGAACGTGGTGTGGGTGGACGCGTGGGCCATCTGGGCGAGGCCGAGGCTCTCCATGCGCCTGGCGGCGTCCAGCACGCGCTCGGGGTCAGTCAGTGCGGCGGCCAGCTCCCGGTCGGGCTGGACGGCCTCCACGTAGCGCCGCCAGACGTCCAGGATCCGCGCCCTCGGCTGATAGGCGACGATCCGCCGCACCGCCTCGGCCGCGGTCACCAGCGCGTTGTCGGAGCGGAACGGGCGCGAGCCGTGCCCGGGTGTGCCGCGGACCACGAGCCGCCGCCAGTTGACGCCCTTCTCGCCCACGGTGAGCGGCAGGCCCGGGCCCGAGGGTGTCGGCACCGGCACGCCGCCGCTCTCCGTGATGACGTAGTCCGCGCGGACCGCGTCGAGGGCCTGCGTCGTGAGGTGCTGGGCGCCGTAGAGCCCGCCCGCTTCCTCGTCGGCGACGGCCAGGTAGATCAGGGTCCCTCGCGGCCGGAACCCGGCGACGGCGAGGCGCCGCGTGGCGACCGCCATTGTCGCCGTGAGGTTCAGCATGTCCGTCGCGCCGCGCCCCCAGACGATGCCGTCCACGAGCTCGCCGCCGAACGGGTCTCGGCGCCAGCCCGCGGCGTTCGCCGGGACGACATCGGTGTGCCCCATGAGGAGCAGCGTGGGCGCGGCGGGGTCGCGCCCCTCAATGCGCGCCACGAGGCTCGCCCGCCCGGGCGCCGCCTCGAACCGCCGGCAGGTGAGGCCCGAGCCTGCGAAGTAGTCCTCCAGCGCCGCGACGTTCCGGATCTCCTGTCCCGAGCCGACGGTGTCGTCGTTGACGCAGGCATTGCGGATCATCGTGCGGAGGAGCTCGGTGGGCTCCGCGGTCAGCTGATCGAGCGTCATTGGATCTCCTCGGGCGTCGGCATGGTGCCGCGTCTTCGCTGCCGCCATGGTAGGGGGCGGCCCGGGCGGGGTCAACCGGCGGACGGATTGCGCGGCGCGCGCTCGCCATGGCCGCGGACCACCGCGTGAACACGGGCCCGCGGGTTGCCGCGATGCGCGGGGGGGCGGTAGACTGGCTGCGTGGCGATGACGCTCCGGATCACGGCGGGCTCGGTGTCGGCGCAGGCCACCCTGGACGACTCGCGGACGGCGCGGGCCGTGTGGGCCGCGCTCCCGATCGAGGCGACGGCCCAGACCTGGGGCGACGAGATCTACTTCACGATCCCCGTGTCGCTTCCGGAAGACGACGCGCGGGACGTCGTCGGGCTCGGAGCCCTCGGATACTGGCCGCCCGGCCGGGCCTTCTGCATCTTCTTCGGACCGACGCCGGCCAGTCACGGGGAAGAGTGCCGTCCAGCGAGCCCCGTCAACGTCTTCGGGCGCATCGAGGGGGATCCGGCGGTGTTCAAGGCGGTCCGGGCCGGCACGCGGATCCGCCTGGAGCGAGTGAAGCCGGGCGAACCGGCCGTCGCCCGCGTGACATCGGAAACCCGAGCGGCCCGGCGATCGGGCCGGTGAGGACGGACGGGGGAAGGCCATGAAGATATTCTTGGACACCGGCAGCGTGAACGAGCTCAAGGAGACTGCGGCGATGGGCCTCCTCGACGGCGCCACCACGAACCCCTCGCTGGTCGCGAAGGAGAAGCGGCCGTTCCGCGACCTGGTCGAGGAGATCTGTCGGATCGTGGACGGGCCCGTGAGCCTGGAAGTGGTCGCCACCGACACCGACGGCATGGTCCAGCAGGGGCGCGAGCTGGCCAAGATCGCCCCGAACGTCGTCGTGAAGCTGCCGACGACGGTCGAAGGCCTCAAGGCGTTGCGGGTCCTGCGGGGCGAGGGCCTCCGGACGAACCTGACGCTCTGCTTCTCTCCGAACCAGGCGCTGCTCGTCGCGAAGGGAGGGGCGACCTACGTCAGCCCGTTCCTCGGCCGCCTCGACGACATCTCGCACGTCGGGATGGACCTGATCCGGACCATCCGGAAGATCTACGACAACTACGGCTTCGAGACGAAGATCCTCGCCGCGTCGCTCCGGAACCCGCTGCACGTCGTCGACGCCGCGCTCGCCGGTGCCGACGTGGCGACCCTGCCCTTCGCCGTCTTCCAGCAGCTGATCAAGCACCCGCTGACCGACATTGGCCTCAAGCGCTTCCTCGACGACTGGCAGAAGGCGGGCGTCACGCTCTAGGCGGCTCTTCCTGTCGGCCGCGGGCGTGCCGCCGCCGGCCATGCGGGGGGCGCTGGGACCCGCCTGACGCCCGAGCCCCGGCCGGAGCGCTCAGCTCCAGCCCGACCCGGCAGCTCACCGGAGCGTACCGCGATCGCGGCCGATCGGGGTACAGTGCATGGCGATGAGCGAGGCCTACGACTTCGACCTGGTGGCGATCGGGAGCGGTCCGGCGGGCCAGCGCGCGGCGGTGCAGGCGTCGAAGCTGGGCAAGCGGGTCGCCGTCATCGAGAAGAACCGGTGTGTCGGCGGCGTCTGCGTGGAAACCGGGACGATCCCGAGCAAGACATTCCGCGAGGCGGTGGCGGCCGTGCAGCGTGTATCCGGGGCCGGAGCCCGCCCCACCGCGGAGCAGCTCCTCGCGCGCGTCAGCGACGTCGTGCGCCGCGAGATCGAGGTCATGGACGACCAGCTTCGCCGCAACGACATCGCGGTGATCCGGGGCGAGGCGCAGTTCCAGGATCCCCACACGCTGCTGATCCGGTCGGAGACCGGCTCGCAAACGGTGCGCGCCGCGACGATCGTCATCGCCGTGGGCACGCGGGCCGTCATGCCGCCCGGGGCCGTGATCGACGGCGAGGTCGCGATCACCAGCGACGACATCATCCGCCTCAGGCGCTTGCCGCGGGCGATGACCGTGGTCGGCGGAGGGGTCATCGGGATCGAGTACGCGTCGATCTTCGCCGCGCTCGGGGTCGAGGTGGCGCTCGTCGAGCGCCGGGACCGGCCTCTGGATTTCGTGGACCGGGAGATCGTCGACGAGCTCATCCACCAGATGCGCAAGCGCAACGTCACCTTCCGGCTCGGGGAGACCGTGGAGCGGTTCGAGGTGTCGGAGGGCCCGCCCCGGCGGGGGGTCCTCTTCCTCGAGTCGGGGAAGCGGATCGTGTCCGACCTCGTGCTCTTCTCGGCGGGCCGCACGGGCGCGACCGACCGACTGAGTCTCGCCGCAGCCGGGCTCGCCGCCGACGACCGGGGGCGCCTCGGCGTCGACGCCGACTTCCGCACCACGGTCCCGCACGTCTATGCGGCGGGAGACGTCATCGGACATCCGAGCCTGGCGGCGACGTCGGGCGAGCAGGGGCGGCTCGCCGCCTGCCACGCCTTCGGTCTGGCCGCGGGACCGATGGGGTCCCACTTCCCGGTGGGGATCTATGCCATCCCCGAGATCTCGATGGTCGGCGCCACCGAGCAGGAGCTGACTGCGGCGAAGATCCCCTACGAGATCGGCGTGGCCCGGTACCGCGAGATCGCGCGGGGCCAGATCCTGGGCGACGACAGCGGCCTCTTCAAGATGCTGTTCCACCGCGACGATCGGCGGCTCCTCGGCGCCCACGCGATCGGCACGCAGGCCACCGAGCTGATCCACATCGGCCAGGCCGTGCTGGGGCTGGGCGGCGGGCTCGACTACTTCATGCACACGGTCTTCAACTATCCGACGCTGGCGGAGTGCTACAAGGTGGCCGCGCTCGACGCGGCGAACAAGCTCGCGAGCTGAGGCGACCGGGGGCCGAGGAGCCGCGCGGTGGGCCGTCAGCTTGATCGGCCGACCGGGCAGGCCTCGGGCGACGCCGGGCCGCAGCGTTACGAGGAGCGGCGACTTGCCACCAGCACGAGCACGATTCCACCCGCTACCGCCGCGATGCCGACCAAGGGGGATAGCGGGATGGTCTTCTCGCGCTTGACCTCCGCCTTGAACGGTCCGATGTCGATGACCTTCTCGCTGGTCGTGTACGTGATGCCTTCGTAAATGAGGGCGACGACCCCCAGCGCGATGAGCGCGATGCCCAGCAGCTTGACCATCGTCCGTCCTCCGGCACGCTGCCGATTCCACGGCGGCGGGCTTCCCGAGCCCTCGGGTGAGGCTCGCCGCCACCCAGGCGCCGCGGGTGACGCCGGTGGGGCCGCGCATCGCCCGCCGGCGCTCGACGTCTTCATCGCGGGCGGCGCCGACCCCGTCGTGCGACAGATGGTAGATCGTCACCCCGGGATACGGAAGCGCCATCGCGCGGCGCCTCCGGGTCGGTGCCATTGCCGCTCAGCGTCCGCCGCGGAGCGCCTCCGCGAACCGGCGTAGATCCTCTGACGGCGTGCGGCGCTCGAGCGCGACATACGGGGCGATCCGGTCGAGCAGCCCCGAGTAGCGCTCGTCGATCGCGGCCCGGAGGCCGTCGAGCGGCGCCTCCACCGCGAAGACCCGCAGCATCTCGTCGGTGATCAGCGCCGCCATTCCCGCCCAGTCCCCCTCCACGGACTTCCGGTGGAGTCGCGGCGTCAGGTCCTGCCAGCCGTGCGCGGCCAGCACGGGCTCGTAGGTCCGCGTCGACGCATAGAAGGCGATCTGGGCCCGGGCGTGCTCGCGCGCGCGCGCGACCTCGTCGGCGCCGCGGCCCGTGATCATGAAGACCGAGCATGCCAGCTCGACCGCGTCCCGGACCCGGCCGCCCCTCGCGAGCCCTGCCTCGATGTTCGGCAGAGCGAACTCCCGCAGGTACTTCACCGAGTGGAATGGATGGAGGTGCACGCCCTCGCAGAGCTCCCCGGCGAGCCGGAGGTTGTAGGCGTTGACCGCGGCGATGTAGATCGGGATCCGCGGATGCGCGATCGGGCCGGGGGCGAAGAACGGAGTCGTGAGCGTGATGGCGTAGTGCTCGCCCCGGAAGCTCACCGGACCCCGGTTCTGCCAGGCCTCCCAGAGCGCGCGGAGGGCGAGGATGTACTCGCGGAGCCGGGGCCCCGGGGCGGTCCACTTGACGGAGAAGCGCCGCTCGATGTGCCCCTTGACCTGGGTCCCGAGCCCGAGGATCACCCGTCCGCCCGACGCCGCCTGGAGATCCCATGCCGTGTGCGCGACCACGGTAGGGCTCCGGGGGAAGGCGACCGCGATGGCGGTGCCGAGGCTCACGCGGCGCGTGTGCTCCGCGGCCAGGGCCAGGGGCAAGAACGGGTCGTGCCGCGTCTCCGCGGTCCACAGCCCGTCGATGCCGAGCGCCTCCGCCTCCCGCGCCAGGGCGGGCACGTCGCCGAGATCGTCGATCGCGATCGCCATGTCGATCTTCACGTCTGCCTCCGGTAGGCCATCGCCTCGAGCCGCCCGACCCGATCCGCGATTGGCGGGTGCGTGGCGAAGAGGTCGGCGAGCCAGCCCTCGCGCTCGTTCACCGCCCGGCCGAGCGGGTCGGCGATGCACAGATGAGCCGTGCCCCGATGGATCCGGGCCGTCGGGGCCGTCGCCGCTTCGAGCTTCCGCAGGGCGCTCGCGAGACCAAGGGGATTGCGCGTCAGCTCGGCTCCGGAGGCGTCGGCCAGGTACTCGCGGCGGCGGGACACGGCCGTGGCCAGGAGGCGCCCGATCAGCGGTGTCAGGAGCACGGTGAGGAGCCACACGGCCAGCAGGGCGACTGCCAGAGGGCCGCCGATCGGGGCGCCGTCCCTGCGCTTGGCGTCGCGGGAGTCCGGGAGCCCGAGACGCAGGCGGGTTGCCCAGTCGCTCAGCAGGAGCAGGGCGCCCAGCAGCGCGGCGACGAGGGTCATGGTCCGGATGTCGAGGTTCCGCACGTGCGCCATCTCGTGGGCGACCACGCCCTGTAGCTCCTCCCGGTTCATCGTCTCGACGAGTCCGGTCGTCACCGCGATGGACGCATGCTCCGGGTCCCGGCCGGTGGCGAAGGCGTTCGGATCGGGCTCGTCGATCAGATGGACGCGTGGCATCGGCAGACCGGCCGCGATCGCCATCTCCGTGACCACGTTCATGAGCCGCTTGACCTCCGGGGAGACGTCGTCGGCGGTCACCGGCCGCGCGAAGCTCGAGGCGAGGACGGCCCGGTCGCCGAAGCGGTAGCCGAGCCATGCCGAGCCGATCCCGAGCAGCCCGGCGCCGCTCGCGGCGATCGGCAGGGGAAGCGGCACGCGGCCCGCGCGCACCACGCCGGCGGCGCCGAGGACGAAGAGGTCGAAGCCGAAGCCGATGAACGCCAGGAGGGCCACGAAGCCGGCGATCAGGAGCCAGGTGGCGCGCCGGTTCCGTCGCTGCTCGTCGAAGAGGTTGCTTCCCCCCGGGGCGGGAGGAGGCGGGCCGGGAGCGGCGGGTCGCGCCGTCTCATCCGCGGCCATCCCGTCACCGGGGGCCGACGTCGACCCCGGGGCGCTCGCGGTCCGCCGCATCGGCCTGGAAGAACTCCGCGGGCTTGAAGCCGAGCGCGTCGGCCACCAGGTTGGCGGGAAACATTTGCTGCCGGGTGTTGTAGCGCGCGACCAGGTCGTTGTAGAGCTGGCGCGCGAAGCCGACCCGGTTCTCGGTCGTGACCAGCTCCTCCTGGAGCGCGAGCACGTTCTGGTTTGCCTTGAGATCCGGGTACCGCTCCAGCACGGCGAGCAGCCCGCCCACCGCCTGACTGAGCGCTCCCTCGGCCGCCCCGACCGCCCCGGCCCCGGTGACGGAGAGCGCCCGCGCTCGCGCGGCCGCGATACGCTCGAACAGCTCGCGCTCGTGTTGCATGTAGCCCCGGACCGCTGCGACGAGATTGGGGATGAGGTCGTGGCGGCGCTTCAGCTGGACGTCGATCTGGGCCCAGGCGCTCCCGACCTGGTTCCGAAGCCCGACGAGGCTGTTGTAGAGCCAGACGGCCACGCCGAGCAGGGCCCCCGCCAGGAGCAGGCCGAGGAGCCCGGTCAATGGCGGTCGCCGACCCCGTCCGGCTCGTGCCCCATCGCCCCCGTGTGATGAAGGACCCGGTCCGCCAGGCGCCCCTCGGCGACCATGGCGGCGAGCGCGGCCCGCTGGATCTTGCCGCTCGACGTCTTGGGGATCGTCTGGGGCTGGACGAGGAGGACGCGCGCGGGCCTGAGCCCGCTTCGATGCCGCACGGCCTGCGTCACGTCGTGCGCGATGCGGGAGAGCTCCTCGAGCGCCAGCCCGTCGCCCCGCACCTCGACGACCACGTGCAGGCGCTGCGTGCCCGTCCGCTCGCTCTCGATCCCGACGGCGGCCGAGTACCGGACGCCGGCGACGTGGTCGGCCGCTTCCTCGACGTCGGCGGGGACGACGTTCTGGCCGCGCACGATGATCACGTCCTTCATCCGGCCGGTGATGAAGAGGTAGCCTTCGCGGTCCAGGAATCCGAGGTCGCCGGTGTGGAGCCAGCCGTCGCGGAGGGCACGGGCCGTGGCCTCGGGGTCCCGGTAGTAGCCCTGCATGACCCCGGGGCTCTGGACCTGGATCTCGCCCACCTCGCCGGGCCCCGCGCGCCCGACGCCATCGGCCCCGGCGATCTCGACCCGCACCCCCCGGCAGGGGCGCCCCACGGAGATGAAGCTTCCCGTCGGGTCGGCGCGCACCGGCTGGCCGTGGGGCCACACGGCGACCGCCAGCGTCGCCTCGGCCAGCCCGTACGCCGGCGCGAAGATGTCGCCCACCCCGAAGCGCTCCTGGAACGCGCGGATCGTCGACAGGCGCACCGGCTCCGCGCCCGACAGCGCCATGCGCAGGCTCGAGAGATCGAGGCCCGTCGTGTCGTGGACGTGCCGGACGCAGTTCCGATAGCCGAAGTCCGGGGAGACGGTGACGTGGGCCCGGTCCTCGGTGATCGCGTCGAGCCACGCGCGGGGATTCCGGAGGTCCGGCGGGAGGAGGCGGAGTCCCGCACCCGTGTAGAGCGCTCCGAACGCGAGGCCGATGAGACCCATGTCGTGGTAGAGCGGCAGCCAGCTGACCAGCCGGTCGGCCGGCGTCACCCTCACGGCCTCGACCATCATCCGGACGGTCTCCATCACGTTCCGGTGGCTGAGGACGACCCCGCGCGGCGCGGAGGTGCTGCCGGAGGTGTACTGGAGAAAGCAGACGTCGTCCTCCGCGGCGGCAATCGGCGCGGGAGCAGGCGACCCCGTCTCGAGGACGTCAGGGGTCAGCAGATGCCGAACGTCCGGCGCCTCGGCCCGGGCGGTCTCGACGTCGGCGCGGAACCATTCGATCGTGACGACGGCGCGGGCCTCGCAGCTCTGGAGGACACGGGCCTTGAGCTCGGGTTCGAGGGTCGGGTAGAGAGGCACCGGCGTGGCGCCGATCGCGAGGGCGCCGAAGAAGGCGAAGAAGAATTCTTCGCACGTCGGGAGGATGATCGCCACCTTGTCGCCGGGCCCGAGGCCGAGCTTCCGGAACGAGCCGGCGTAGCGGAGGGTCGTCGCGTGGAGCCGGCCGGCGGTCAGCGGCGTGCCGAAGAGCGTGAAGTAGACGCCCTCCGGATCGACCTCGGCCCGCCTCTGGATCAGGATCGGCAAGGTCGGTGCCTCGGCTGGTCGCCACGGCGGAGACGGCGACGTCTCGGACCTTCCGGTACGCGTCATGTGGAGCGAATCTTAACACCGGCCCGGCCCTCGCCCGGCCGAACTGCGCTGGCGTCCCGCCCCGATTGTCCGGGCGGGCCAGGCGCCACGCAGGGCGGTTCCGGCGCGACCCGGCCGCCCTAGTCCAGCCAGTCGGCGACGAAGACGTTGAACTCGCGGGGCGTGGAGGTGCCGCGGTTCGAGCAGAAGACCAGGCGGTGGCCGTCCGGGGCGAACATCGGGAACGAGGCGAACGACTCCGCGTGTGTGAGGCGCTCGAGCCCGCGCCCGTCCCGCCGCACCAGGTAGAGCGCGAAGTCGAACCGGCCCGGATCGTGGAGGTTGGACGAGAAGACGATCCGCTCCCCGTCTGGATGAAGGACGGGCGCCCAGTTCGCGGCTCCGTTGGACGTGATCTGCCGCGCCCCGGTTCCGTCGGCGGCCATCACGAAGAGCTCCGCCCGGCTCGGGCGGACGAGTCGCTGTCCAAGGAGTGCCCGGTACTCGGCCAGCTCGGCGCTGTCCGCGGGGTGCCAGCCCCGCCACACGATGTCCCGACCGTCCCACGAGAAGAACGGGCCCCCGTCATACCCGGGCCGGTCCGTGAGCCGCTGCACGCCGCCGCCGTCGGCGTCGGCGACGTAAAGGTCGAGGTCGCCGCCGCGCATCGACGTGAAGACGATCCGGCCGTCGGGGGCAACTGTGCCCTCGGCGTCGTAGCCGGGCGACGCGGGCAGGGCACGGAGATCGCCTCCGTCGACGGCGCACGTGTAGAGGTCGTAGTCGTGGAGCGCCCACACGTAGCCCCGCGAGCGGTCGGGCGCAGGCGGGCATTCGGCGCCCGCGTGGTGCGTGGAGGCGTAGAGGAGCCGGGCTCCGTCGGGCAGGAAGAAGGCGCACGTCGTCCGCCCGCGGCCGGTGGACACCAGGCGCGCGCCGCTTCCGTCCGCCCCCATCGTGAAGATCTGGTCGCACCCGAACGGCGGACGCGTCGACTGGAAGACCAGACGCGTCCCCGCACGATCCCAGTAGGCCTCGGCGTTCTGTCCCCCGAAGGTGAGCTGGCGGAGGCCACCGAGGTGGCGCTCGCGCGGGTCGGCGGTCGGCGGAACGCGGCTGACCTGGGCGCGCGCCAGCCGGGCCGCCACGTGCTCTCGCAGGGCCGCCGCGGCCCCGAGGAGGCCGAGCCGCAGCAGCGCCCGCCGATCGAGGGAGCGGCTCAGCATCCGCCGGTTCGCTCGCCCGTCGCGCCGGAGGTCAGCGTCGCTCCTCCAGGACCGCCTCCGTGGCGCGCTCGGCGCCGTCGCGGACGTAGGTCACCCCGATGGTGTCGCCCGCCCTCCGGCCCCGTAGGGCGAAGACGAGGTCGTCCAGCGTCCGCACGGTCACACCCGCGAAGCGCACGATGACGTCGCCGGCCTGGAGTCCCGCACGGTCGGCGGGACTGCCCGGGCGCACCCCGCCGAGGCGCACCCCGGGACGCGGCGGCTCGCCGAAGTCGGGGACGGCGCCGAAGTAGGGACCGTAGCCGGCTCCTCCGGTGCCGGCGCGCGGCGGGCCGCCCGGCACGCGGACGAAGCTCGGGCGCTCGTCTCGGTCGGCAAGGGCCCGGACCACCCGGTAAGCGACCGTGGCGACCGTCCGCAGTCCGTCGGCGTCGATCTTGTTCCAGGTGTCGCTCGGACGGTGGTAGTCCGCGTGGGGGCCGGTGAAGAAGAACACCACGGGGCGCTCACGGTTCAGGAAGGCGGTATGGTCGGATGACCCGATGCCGTCACCGCGCAGGGTGAGCTGAACCGGGAGCCCCCGGGCAGCCTCCTCCACCAGGTCGCGGAGCCCTTGGCCCGTATCGACGCCCATCGCATGCAGGCGTCCGTCCCGGAGCCGACCCACGCTGTCGAGGTTCACCATCGCGACGGTGCGGTCGAGCGGCACTGCCGGCTGACCCACGTAGTGGGTGGAGCCGATCAGGCCGAGCTCCTCGGCCGAAAATGCGACGAAGACAATACTCCGGCGTCCGGCCCCCCCGCGCGCCATCGCCTCGGCCACTCCGAGGAGCGCGGCGGTGCCCGAGGCGTTGTCGTCCGCGCCCGGATGAATCGCGTCCCCGCGGTCCGGAGCGAGCGAGAACGGACTGCCGCGCCCGAGGTGGTCGTAGTGGGCCCCGACCACGACCGCCTCCGCGGCGAGGGCGGGATCCGTGCCCGGCAGGGTGCCCACGACGTTCGCGGTGGTTCCCCGGTCCCGGAGCAGCGTCAAGCGGATCCGCGCCCGCACGCCGGGCAGGAGACGGGACGCGGGCGCGCGTGTTTGCTCGATCCGGGCGCGCAACCCGGCGAGATCCAGCCCCGCCGGCGCCAGCAGCGCGTCGGCGACTTGCCGGCGGGCCGAGACGGCGACGATGCCCCAGGAGGGGGTCGCGCCCCGGAGCGCGGCCAGCCGATCGGCACGCACCGGGTTCTCCACCACGATCACCGCGGCGGCGCCGTGCTCGCGCGCGTTGAGCACCTTGTGGCGCAGCTCGGTGTAGTGAAAGTGCTCGGCGGGCCGGAACGGTCCCCGGGGATCCGTCTCGCGTGGCTCGCCCGTCATCACCAAAACGACCCTTCCCCGAACGTCGAGGCCGGCGTAGTCGTCGTGGCCGAGCGGAAGCGCGGTGATCCCGTAGCCGGCGAACGCCACGTCGGCCGTGACGTCGCCGTCGCTCGAGAAGGTGAACGGGAGGAAGGCCGTCCCGCCGGGGAACGTGCGCGGAGCCGCCCCCGGAGCCATCACCTCGACGGCGGTCCCGTCGGCCAGCCGTACGCCCGTGAGCACCTCGAAGGGCTGGAGGAAGCCGCCCGCGTCTCCGGCCGGCCGAAGCCCGGCGCGCCTGAACTCGGTCGCCAGATATGCGGCCGCGCGGTCCGCCCCCGGGGTGCCGGCCGCGCGGCCTTCCATGACCGGGTCGCTCAGGTCGCGGGTCCACCCGAGCAGCCGCGCAGCCTCGGGGATCGGCTCGGCGGCTCGAACGACCCAGGGGGCCGCGGCGGTCGCCGCCAAGAGAATGGCGAGGAAGAGCCGTGCGCCCGCTCTACCGCGGCAGGTCGATGCTCCGGAACGCCTCGGCGTAGGTGTACCCATGCGGCTTCCCGAGGTCGGCCGCGCGCTCGCGGACCCGCCCTTCGACGCCAGCGAAGTCCCGGAGCTGGCTCGCGTGGCACCTGAGCGCCTCGAGCTTCCGGTCCATGGTTTCCGTGATCTCGATGACGACGTCCGATTCCGCGTGGCCCATGAGGTAGACCTCGCGCACCTTGTGGGGCTCCCACCCCTCCGCCAGCAGCTCCGGGAAGTGCATCCGGTCCCGGGCGTAGGGGTAGACGGCGTCGAGCGCGAGGCGGCCGGCGTGGCGGTGGTCCCGGTGGCCGGAGTAGGGGTTCAAGCTCGGGAACGGGTTCTGCGTGACGATGCGATCGGGACGGACCCGACGGATCTCGCGGACGACGTCCCGCCGGGCCTCGCGCGTGTCCTCGAGCTCGCCGTCCGGATAGCGGAGAAAGGCGACGTCCTTGACGCCGAGCACCCGGGCGGCCGCCCGCTGCTCCGCCTCTCGCACGGTCGCCAGCCGCTCGGACGTCATCGCGGGGTCGTCGGAGCCGCGGTTGCCGCTCGTGAACAGGCAGTAGAACACGTCGCTGCCGTCCGCGACCCAGCGCGCGACGCTGCCCGCACAGCCGAACTCCGCGTCGTCGGGATGGGCCACGACGACCAGGATCCGCCGGACGTCGGTCATGAGCGCTCCTCGTGCGTGAGATATGCTGCTGCGTGATCACTCTACCACGCGGCTGCCGGGGGAGCGGCCGGGCCCGCCGCGCGGTACACTGGCCGGCCAGAGGAGGTGAGGGCCTGATGGAGTCCGTCCTCGTCGCGGGCGGCGCCGGATTCATCGGTTCGAACTTCGTACGCCTTCTGCTCACGGCCACCACGACTCGGATCGTTGTCCTCGATCGACTCACCTACGCGGGGAACCTGGCCAGCCTCGCCGACGTCCTTGCGAACCCGCGGCTCACGTTCGTCCGCGGCGACATCGGGAATCGCGAGGCCGTCGAGGCCCTCCTCCGCGACCATCGACCAGACGCGGTCGTCAATCTGGCCGCCGAGACCCATGTCGACCGCTCGATCGACGGGCCGCGCCCGTTCGTCGAGACGAACCTGGTCGGCACGTTCGAGCTGCTGGACGCGGCGCGCCGGCACCTGGAGGCGCTCGATCCCGCCCGTCGGGGTCGCTTCCGGTTTCTCCACGTGTCCACCGACGAGGTGTACGGCACCCTCGGGCCGGCGGGCCGGTTCACGGAGACGAGCCCCTACGCCCCCAACTCGCCGTACGCTGCGTCGAAGGCTGGCGCCGATCACCTGGTGCGGGCGTATCACGAGACCTACCGGCTCCCCACGCTCGTCACGAACTGCTCGAACAACTACGGGCCCTTCCAGTACCCGGAGAAGCTGATCCCTCTCATGACGCTCAATGCGCTGGAGGGCCGGCCGCTGCCGCTCTACGGCGACGGCGGCAACGTACGGGACTGGCTTCACGTCGAGGACCATTGCACGGCGCTGCTCCAGGTTCTGCGGCATGGAATCCCCGGCGGTCGATACAACGTGGGCGCCGGCGATGAGCGGACCAACCTCGAGATCGTCGACGGCATCTGCTCGGCCCTCGAGTCCCTCCGACCCGCGGCGCGCAACGCGGCGCTCGCCGCGCGGGGCGTCGCCCGGTACGGCGACCTTCGGACATTCGTCGCCGACCGGCCGGGGCATGATCGCCGCTACGCGATCGACGCGTCCCGGCTCCGGACGGAGCTCGGCTGGCGTCCGGCCTGGGCGCTCCAGGACGGCCTTCGCGCGACCGTCGCCTGGTACCTCGAGCACCGGGAGTGGTGCGGGGCCGTGCTGGGCGACAGGTACGGTCGCGAGCGCCTCGGCCTAGGCCAGGGGGGACCCGCCCGGAGCTAGTAGTCGTTCCTTTTCCCGCCCGCGGCGCCAAGCGCCGCTAACCCCGTTTGGACCGCGACGGGCGGCGTCCGCCGCGGAACGCGCCGACGGCGCCTTTTTCCTGTCGGCGCCGTTTTCTTGACGGACGGTATAACCGTGGTTTAACCTTGTTGCTCGACTCCTGTTTGGTCACAGATGAAGAAGGCCAAGTCCGACTACCTAATCCAGTCCGTCAGCCGCGCGCTCGACATCCTCGAGGCCTTCACGGCCAACGAGGGCGAGCTCGGCGTGACCGAGCTGTCCCGCCGCCTGAAGCTCCACAAGAACAATGTCTTCCGCCTGCTCGCCACCCTCGAGACGCGTGGCTACGTCGAGCAGGACAAGGACAGCGGCAACTACCGCCTTGGAATGAAGACCTTCGAGGTGGCGAGCGTTTTCACGCACCACCTCGGCCTCGTCCGCCAGGCCCGGCCCGTGCTGGAACAGCTCGCGCAGGCGACGGGGGAGGCGGCCTACCTCGGGGTCCTGGACGGACCCTCGGTCGTCGGCGTCGACATGGTGGACACGACCCAGCCCGTCCGGGTGGTCCCGCATCTCGGGCGGCGAGTGCCCGCCCACGCCGCCGCGCTCGGCAAGGCCCAGCTCGCATTCCGCTCGCGCGAGGAGCGCGAGGAGATGTGGAAGCGCACGGTCCCCGCGGGGATGACCGGCCGGACCCTCGTCGAGCCGGCGCAGCTCGCCGAGGAGCTGGCCCGCATCGCGGAGCGCGAGTGGGCCCTGGAGGACGAGGAGCTCGAGACAGGGGTCCGCGGGCTGGCAGCGCCCATTCGCGACTATGCGCGGCGTGTCGTGGGCGCGATCGGGGTGCGGGGGCCGGCCTTCCGGCTGTCGCTCGAGCGCATCGAGACCGAGCTCGCCCCCCGAGTCCGCACTGCTGCCCGGGACGTGTCCAAGCGTCTCGGGTTCGCCGTCGTCGCCGCGAACGTCGATTGACTGCCGTGGCATCGGCCGCGAGCGGGCGTCGGTGACGGGGCCGGCCGCCGACGCCGTTCGCGACGATCGCCGCTACTTCCTCCGGTGTCGCCGCCGCGTCCTCGCGGCCACCGGCGCCACGGTCGGTGCGCTGGCCGTGCTGGCCGGCCTCCTCCTCGCTCCGAACCGCCTCGCGAGCCTGCGGTTCGGTGACGTGGCGCTCGGGTGGTGGGTGGCGGCTGGCGTCGCCGTCACCGCGCTCGTCGCCCTGAGCCGAGGCTTCCGCGACGCGCGCCCGGCCACCGCTCCCGCCGGGACGTCGTGGCTGGCCCCCCTTGCGCTCGCGGTCGTCTGGGGATCCCCTGCGGCATGGCTCGGCCTCCCCCCACTGCTGCTCGCCGACGGTACACGGGGCCTCTGGCCGCCCGCCGTGATCGTCGGGGGCACCATCATTGCGCTCCTCCTGCTGGGCTCGCCCTCGAGCCGCACCGGCGGCCTGATGGCGACCGCCTCGATGGTGGCCAGATCGCGCTGGCCGGGAGCCCGGGGCTGCCATGCGCTCCTCGGAGCGACCGAGGCGCTGGTCGCCGGTCTGTTCGTCTGGGCCCAGTTCGCCGCCGCGCGCGAGATCGGAGGGATGCTGGGCTGGCCCCGTGCCGCGACGGTCGGCGTGACGCTCTTGGTCCTCGCGGTGGTGCTGTTGCCCGACCTGTCGCGAGTCCGGTTGACCGCGCTGGGGGGAGGGCTCGCGCTCCTGGGCCTCGCCGTGCCGCTCGCCGTGGTCGCCCTCGGCACCACCACGGCGTGGCCCTGGGTGTGGAGCGCGGTGGCGTCGCGAGCCCGGATCGCGTTCGGCGAGGGCAGTTCCTGGACCCAAGCCGGCGGCGCCGTGCGGGGCACCGGGACGACCCAGACGCTGCGATTCGCCGACGAGCAGCGCGTGGCGTTCGGCGGCCCCGGATCGGTCGTCGTCGAGCATCGGGAGGGGAGCCGGCTGGCCCGCGCGGTCGAGGCCGGCGAGGAGATCGCGCTTCATCCGGGGGACCGGCTCGTCGTACCCCGGGGTCTTCGAGTCCGGTTCGAGCCCGGCCGGCGCGTGCCTGACGCCCCGGACTCCGGACCGGAGTGGCTGGAGCCGCCATCGCGGTCGGTCGGCTGGCTCGGGCTCCTGGCCCTGGGCATGACCGGTCTGCTGGGGGCAATCGGGCTGCCGGCGGGTGGAGCGTCGATGGGCGCCGGGGGCGCCGGGCGGCTGTCGCCACGGCGCGGCGCGCGGCTGGCCGCGGCGCTCGTGACAGCGGCCGCGGCGCTCACGGTGGGGTGGAGTCTCTACGCGGCGTGGCTGCTTCCGGAAGTCTACATGGGCGGAGTCACGGGCGCTGAGGTCTACACCCTTCCCGCCAGCCGGCCGGGTGCGCAAGCGTCGGGGCATCTGCTGGTCTGGCTCGCCTTCGGCGGGCTGGCGGCGGGCGGAGCGGCGGCCGCCCTCGTGAGTCTCCGGAGTCTTCCGGGCTTGCCGGAGCGGGTGGGCGCCGGATGGGCGCGGCGCCCGGCGGTCGTCCTCGTGGTGGGGGCCGGTGTGCTGGCGTGCGTGGCTCCGGCGGGGGCCTGGGAGGTTCTCGTGGCGGCCCTGGGCCTCGCCGCGTCCGCGCTCGCGCCCACCGCCGTGCTGGCCCGCTGGAGCGAGCGGGCGACGGCACGCGGTGCCACCGCGGGCGCCGCCGCGGGGCTCGCGGTGTTCCTGGTGCTTGCCAGCGGCGCCCTGAGCCAGGGGGGCTCCGTAGAGGGATGGGCAGGCGTCATCGCCGCGGCGCCGACGGCGATGGGTGCACCGGTCCACGCCCTGGTCGCCTGGCTCCTGCGCTCGCGCCGGACCCTGTTCCCTCGGGATCCGCTGCCGCCGGGCTTCGAGGCGGCCCCGGTGGCGCAAGCGGCACGGTCGGCCGGCTGAGAACCGTCCGGGAGCGTCAGCGGCGGCCCGCGCGGTTGCGTTCGCGCGAGGCGTCGGCAAGAATGGATCGTCAGCGCCATGGCCAGTGATCGCATCGTCATTCGCGGGGCTCGCGAGCACAACCTCAAGAACATCGACCTCGAGATCCCCCGCGACCGGCTGGTCGTCGTCACCGGGCTGTCGGGCTCCGGCAAGTCCTCGCTCGCGTTCGACACGATCTATGCGGAGGGGCAGCGGCGCTACGTCGAGAGCCTCTCGGCGTACGCGCGCCAGTTCCTGGAGCAGATGGAGAAGCCCGACGTCGACTCGATCGAGGGACTCTCGCCCGCGATCTCGATCGAGCAGAAGACGACGTCGCGGAACCCCCGCTCGACCGTGGGCACCGTGACCGAGATCTACGATTATCTCCGGGTCCTCTACGCGCGTGTCGGGACCCCCCACTGCCCGCAGTGCGGCCAGGTCATCGCGGCCCAGACCGTCCAGCAGATGGTCGATCGCGTGCGGACCCTGCCCGCGGGGACGCGCGTGGTCGTGCTCGCCCCGGTCGTCCGCGGGCGCAAGGGCGAGTACCGCAAGCTTCTCCTCGACCTCCGCCGCCAGGGATTCGGGCGGGTGCGGGTGAACGGGACGGTGCGGGACCTCGCCGAGGAGATCGAGCTCGACAAGAACAAGAAGCACACCATCGAGGTGGTCGTCGACCGCTTGGTCATCCGGGACACGGGCGCGGCGCGCCTCGCCGACTCGATCGAGACGGCCCTCCGGCTCGCCGAGGGCGTGGTGGTCGTCGAGGTCCCGGACGGCGGTCAGGCCTGGGTGTTCTCGGAGCGCCTGGCGTGCGCGCGCTGCGGCGTCTCGTTGCCCGAGATCTCGCCGCGGATGTTCTCCTTCAACAACCCGTACGGGGCCTGTCCGGCGTGCGGCGGCCTCGGAACGCGGCTTGAGCTGGATCCCGCGCTCGTAGTGCCGGACCCCCGGAAGTCCCTGGCCAAGGGGGCCCTGGCGCCCTGGGCCGGGCGGGAGTCGGTCTACTTCCGGCAGACCCTGGCCGTGCTCGCCCGGAAGCGCCGCTTCAGCCTGGACACGCCCTGGAAGGACCTCCCGAAGACGATCCGTGAGCTGGTACTTCGGGGCACCGGGGAGGACGGGGGTTTCGACGGCGTGCTGGGCGGCCTGGAGCGCCGGTACAAGGAGACGACGTCGGAGGATATCCGGCTCGAGGTCGAGCGCTACATGGCCGAGCGGCCGTGCCCGGCATGCGGGGGCGGCCGCCTCCGGCCCGAGAGCCTCGCCGTCCGCGTGGGCGGCCGCGCGATCCACCAGGTGTGCGCCCTCACGATCAAGGAGGCCGGCACCTTCTTCGACACGCTCACGCTCGGCGAGCGGGAGCAGACGATCGCCCGCCGGGTCCTCAAGGAGATCCGCGAGCGGCTGGGCTTCCTCTCGAACGTGGGCCTCGAGTACCTCACGCTCGACCGGTCGGCGGGGACGCTGTCCGGGGGCGAAGGGCAGCGGATCCGCCTCGCGACGCAGATCGGGTCGAGCCTTGTGGGCGTCCTCTACATCCTCGACGAGCCGTCCATCGGGCTCCACCAGCGGGACAACCGGCGGCTCCTCGACACGCTGCTCCGGCTCCGTGACCTCGGGAACACCGTGCTGGTGGTGGAGCACGACGAGGAGACGATCCGTGCCGCCGACCACGTGATCGACCTCGGCCCCGGCGCCGGCGAGCTGGGCGGCTACGTCGTCGCCACCGGCACGCCCGGGGAGATCATGGCCGATCAGAAGTCGCTGACGGGCCGCTACCTCTCGCGCGAGCTCTCGATCCCCGTGCCGCGCGTCCGTCGCGCCGGCACCGGCAAGACCCTGACGGTCCACGGCGCCCGCGAGCACAACCTGAAGGGAATGCCCGTGCGGATCCCGCTGGGGACGTTCGCGTGCATCACCGGCGTGTCCGGCTCGGGGAAGTCCACGCTCGTGAACGACATCCTCTACCGGGCCCTGGCGCAGGTCTTCCACCGAGCGCAGGAGCGGCCTGGCGCGCACGACCGCATCGAGGGACTGCAGCACCTCGACAAGGTCATCAGCATCGACCAGTCGCCGATCGGACGGACCCCGCGCTCCAATCCCGCAACGTACACGGGCGTCTTCGCGTTCATCCGGTCCCTGTTCGCCCGGACCCCCGACGCGCGGGCGCGCGGCTACGCGCCGGGACGCTTCTCCTTCAACGTCAAGGGCGGCCGGTGCGAGGCCTGCCAGGGCGACGGGCTGGTGAAGATCGAGATGCACTTCCTCCCCGACGTCTACGTGACGTGCGAGGTGTGCAAGGGCAAGCGTTACAATCGCGAGACGCTGGAGATCCGCTACAAGGGCCGGAACGTCGCGGAGGTTCTGGAGATGACCGTGCGGGAGGCGCTCGCCTTCTTCGAGCCCGTCCCCGCCGTGCGACAGAAGCTGCAGACGCTCCACGACGTGGGACTCGACTACATCCGGCTCGGGCAGGCGGCGACGACGCTTTCGGGAGGCGAGGCGCAGCGCGTGAAGCTGTCAACGGAGCTCTCCCGGCGGGCGACGGGCCGCACGCTGTACATCCTCGACGAGCCGACGACCGGGCTCCACTTCGCGGACATCCGGCGGCTGCTGGACGTCTTGAACCAGCTCGTGGAGCAGGGGAACACCGTGGTCGTCATCGAGCACAATCTGGACGTCGTCAAGACGGCGGACCACATCGTCGACCTAGGGCCCGAGGGAGGCGACGAGGGTGGCCGCGTAGTGGCGACGGGCACCCCGGAGCAGCTGGCGGCCCAGGCGACCGCGTCCCACACCGGACGCTTCATGGCCCAAGCCCTGGGGCGTGCGACGCTTCCATGACCCGCAGCCTCCCCTTCGCGGCGTGGACCGGCGCGGCGCTCTGGGTGGCGCTGGTCCTGACCGGAGGCGGTGCGGCCGCCGACCTGGTCGACGCGGACGACGACGAGATCCAGCTGCGGGAGGTCTACATCCCGCACTCCGAGTTCCAGAGCTATTTCGACCGTGACCAGCTGGTGGTCGAGCAGGTCACCTTCGTGCGCGTTCGACGGCCGGACCAGTCGGAAGCGCTGGTCGCCAAGGAGGAGTCCGGCTGGGAGCACGTCCTCGTCGAGGGCTGGCGACTGACCTTCTACAACCAGGCGAAGCAGGCGCTCCGGCGGGGTCCGGGCCGGCACGTCATCGTGCAGGAGTGGTCGGGCGGCGCGCACTGCTGCTTCGACTACCACGTGCTCCACGTGCAGGGAACCGAGATCCGGCGCGAGGGCACGATCCGCGGCGGAGACTGCAGTCTCCGCGCGGCGGACATCGACCAAGACGGGGCGATCGAGCTCATCGCCTGCGACGCCCGGTTCGCGTACGCGTTCGACCTGCCCTTCGCGGACTCCCCGCTGGTACCCGTGATCTACACGTTCCGCGAGCGGGCGTACACTGCGGACAACCGGCGGTTCCCCCAGGTCTACCAGTTCCGGATCAGCCAGGAGCGGAAGCGGCTGGCCGAGGCTGAGCGCTCGAGCGACGCGCGAGGAGCCCGAAGGGCCATCCTGAGCGTCCTCCTCCACACGCTCTATGCGGGGCGCGTGACCGAGGGATGGTGCGCGTTCGACCGCGCCTACCGCTGGGCCGACCGCACGGACGTCCGCCAGGAGGTGGTGCGGCGCCTCCGGCTCGCCCCCGACCCCGAGGACGGCCGCCTGCCGCCAATCGACCTCGCCTATACGCTCGTGCCGCCAGGTCGGTGTCGCTGAGACATTCCGATCGGCCCCCCTGGGCGGCCCCGCAAGGCCCGTGCTACGATTCGACCTCGACGCCTCGAAGAGAACCGGTTCGGCTGGCTTCAGCCCTGACGACTCCCGGGAGGCACGATGGCCATCGATATCGCACGCATCCGTAATGTCGGCTTCGCCGGACACGGCGGCGTCGGCAAGACGTCCCTGGTCGAAGCGATCCTCTTCCGCACCGGCATGACGTCGCGCCTGGGCCGTGTCGACGACGGCACCGCGACGACCGACTTCGATCCGGAGGAGGTCAAGCGCAAGATCTCCATCAACATCGGCGTGGCACACTGCGACTACCGCGACCACCGCTTCAACTTCGTGGACATGCCGGGGTACGGCGACTTCATCGCGGAGACGCGAGCCGGACTCCGCGTCGTCGAGGGCGCGGTGCTCGTCGTGGACGCGGTGGCTGGGGTCGAGGTCCAGACGGAGAAGGTCTCGAAGTTCGCACAGGAGTACGGCCTGCCGCGCCTGGTCTTCGTCAACCGGATGGACCGGGAGCGGGCCGACTTCGTCCGCGCCCTGGAATCGATCCAGCGGCGGCTCAAGGGACGCTTCGTCCCCCTTCACGTGCCGATCGGCCAGGAGGCCGCGTTTCGCGGGCTCGTGGACGTGCTCCGGATGAAGGGCTACGTCCTGGGGGACGCGCCGGGGAAGATCGTGGAGACGGAGATCCCGGCCGAGCTCGCGGAGACGGTGCAAGGCTACCGCGAGAAGCTCATCGAGGCCGTGGCCGAGACCGACGACGACCTCCTGGCCCGCTACCTCGAGGAGGGGACGCTGGCCGACGCCGAGGTCCTGAGGGCCCTCCGCCTGGCCATCGCGGACGGCAAGCTGGTGCCCGTGATCTGCGGGTCCGCGACGAAGGCGATCGGGGTCCGCTCCCTGCTCGACATCGTGATCGACTCCTTTCCCTCGCCGGCCGACCGGCCGCCGGTGGAGGGCACCGATCCCCGGACCAAGGAGCCCGTGACCCGGGGGGCCAGCACGAAGGACCCGTTCTCGGCCCTGGTCTTCAAGACCCTCACCGATCCCCACGTCGGCAAGCTCACGTTGTTCCGCGTCTTCTCGGGAACGATCGCGGGGAACTCCCAGGTCTACAACCCGGCGCGCGAAGCCCGGGAGCGGGTTGGCCAGGTGGCGCTGCTCCAGGGCCGGGAGCAGAAGGCGGTCGAGGCGCTCGGGCCCGGCGAGATCGGCGTGGTGCTGAAGCTCAAGGAGACCCTCACCGGGGACACGCTGTGCGCCGAGAACGCCCCCGTGGTGTTCCCCCGCATCCAGTTCGCCGAGCCAGCAATCTCGTTCGCGCTGCAGCCCAAGGCGAAGGGCGACGAGGACAAGATCTCGAACGCGCTGGCCCGGCTCGCGGAGGAAGACCCGACTCTCCGGTACCACTACGACCCCGAGACCAAGCAGCTCCTGATCTCGGGGGCCGGCCAGCTTCACATCGAGGTCACCCTCGAGCGGATGAAGCGGAAGTTCAATGCCGAGGTGGTCCTCCTGCCGCCGCGGATCCCCTACAAGGAGACCGTCAAGGGCCGTGCCCAGGTTCAGGGCCGGCACAAGAAGCAGACGGGCGGACGGGGCCAGTTCGGCGACTGCTGGGTCGAGATCGAGCCGCTGTCGCGGGGCAGCGGGCTCGAGTTCGTCGACAAGATCTTCGGCGGCTCGATTCCCCGGAACTTCATTCCGTCGGTCGAGAAGGGCGTGCGCGCACGGCTCGAGCGGGGTGTCGTGGCCGGCTACCAGGTGGTGGACGTCCGCGTGACGCTCTACGACGGTTCGTACCACACGGTCGACTCGTCCGACATCGCGTTCCAGCTCGCGGGCCAGATCGCGGCCGAGAAGGCCGTCCTGGAAGCGCGGCCGTGCCTCCTAGAGCCGGTCATGGACGTCGAGGTGACGGCGCCGTCCGGCATCGCGGGCGACGTGATCGGGGACCTCAACAGCCGCCGCGGGAAGATCGCAGGGATGGAGCCCGGCGACGAGAGCACGGTCGTCCGGGCCCAGGTCCCGATGGCGGAGATGCTCAACTACGAGCCGCACCTCCGCTCGATGTCGGGAGGGCGGGGCAGCTACTCAATGGAGTTCTCCCACTACGAGGAGCTGCCCTCGATGCTGTCCGAGAAGGTCGTGAACGAGGCCCGGAAGGAGAAGGAAGCCCGCGCGGCCGAGAAGCACTGAGCCCGCCCGGCCCGGCGGTCGTCCACGTCTGGACCTGACCGCGCGGCTCCCATCGAGCGCGTCGGAGGCCGCCCGCCACGGCGCTCTCCGGCAGGTACCTGCGGACCGCGGCGAACGCCTCAGACCCGTGACTGCGCCGGGCCGATGATCTCCTCCACCTTGGCCACGAGGTCGCCGACGGAGACGGGCTTGGCGAGCTGTCCGACGATGTTCAGTCCCGAGCCCGCCAGATCCGGGCCCTCCTCCAGGTGGGCCGAGACGATCACCACCGGAATCGTGTGCCACCTCGGGTTGGCGCGCACGTTCTCGAGGAAGTCCCACCCCGAGGCGCGCGGCATGCGGAGATCGAGCAGGATCATGTCCGGGAAGAGGTCCCGGATGAGATCCGCCGCCGCCAGACCGTCCTCCGACCCGACCGCCCTGTAACCGGCCTCCTCCAGCACCTCGATCCAGAGGCTTCGCAGACGGGCGTTGTCGTCCACGACCAGGACCCACTTCCGCGGCTTCGTTTTGGCCAAGGCGCCCGCGCTGGGGGAGGCCATCAACCCACGGTACGCAGGGGCCCGCAGGATGTCAAAAAAGTTCAGCCGTTCCGTGAAGGGCCGGCCCGCCGGCACGGCGCGATTCATGCCGGGGGGCGGAGGTGCTATGCTCCTCGGGAGGCACCCGCCGGGGGGACCATGTATCTTTCATACTTCGGCCTGCGCGAGCCCCCGTTCTCGATCACGCCGGACCCGCGCTTCCTCTACATGAGCGCACGGCACCGCGAGGCGCTCGCGCACCTGGTCTACGGCGTCGGCGAGCACGGCGGCTTCGTCCAGCTCACCGGCGAGGTCGGAACCGGCAAGACGAGCATATGCCGGTGCCTCCTCGAGCAGCTCCCCCCCAACGTGGACCTCGCGCTCGTCCTCAACCCGCGCCTGAGCCCCGTCGAGCTCCTCGCCGCCGTGTGCGACGAGCTGCGCATCCCCTACCCGGCCGGCACCACGAGCTCCAAGGAGCTCGTCGATCGCCTGTACCGGCACCTCCTCGACGCGCACGCCCGCGGCCGACGCACGGTGCTGATCGTGGACGAGGCGCAGAACCTCGCGCCCGAGGTCCTGGAAGAGGTGCGCCTGCTCACGAACCTCGAGACCACGCGGGAGAAGCTCCTCCAGGTGATTCTTATCGGGCAGCCGGAGCTGACCGAGATCCTCGACCAGCCGAAGCTCCGGCAGCTTGCTCAGCGCGTCACGGCTCGCTACCACCTCGAGCCGCTCTCGTGCGCGGAGACACGCGCGTACATCCGTCACCGTCTCGCGGTGGCCGGACGCGGCCGCTCCGTGTTCACGGAGGTCGCCCTCCGGATGCTCCACCGGCGGTCGCGCGGCATTCCCCGGCTCATAAACGCCGTCGCAGACCGTGCGCTTCTCGGGGCCTATACGCAGGAGCGCCCTCAGGTCGACGCGGGGACAGTGCGCCGCGCGGCGGCCGAGGTGCTGGGCCAGTCGGGCCGCGCGCGGTGGCCGTGGCGCCGGATCGCCGCGGCAGCGCTCGTCGCCGTGGCCGGAGGGGTCGGCCTGTTGCTCCTGGTGCCCGGGGAGCTTGGCCAGGGCGAGGCCCGGCGAGAGGACGTCGTGGCGGGCCCCATCGCTCCGTCGCTGGTTAGCCCTTCCCCGACCGCGCTCGACGCGGCCCCGCCGGACGCGCGCCGGGCAGTCCCCCGGCTGGGGACCCTGCTCAGAGACGATACGCTGCCGGCCACCCGCAGCGATGCCCTGGCCGAGCTGCTGGGGCTCTGGGGGGTCCCGGTGACGGCAACTCGAGTGGATTGCGGAAGCCCCCCGCTGGGGATGCTCGAGTGCTTCACGACGGTCGGCACCTTGCGGAAGCTCCGTCGGCTTGACCTGCCGGCCGCGCTGGAGCTCGTCGGGCCGTCCGGCACGCGGCGCTATGCGGTCCTCACGGCGCTCACGCCGTCGGAGGCCACCTTCAGGTTCCGCGACCGGTCCGTCACGGTGCCTGTGTCGGAGGTCGAGGCCGTCTGGGAGGGACTGTTCATCGTCCTGTGGCGTCCGCCGCCGGGGCCGCTTCCGGTCCGGCCCGGCACTCGCGGTCCGGCGGCCGACTGGCTCCGGGAGCAGCTGGCCCGCGCCGACGGCGCGGATCTCCCGGTCGAGCGGGGACAGCCCTTTGACGAGGCCCTCCGGCAGCGCGTCGTCGCCTTCCAGCAGGCCCGGTCGCTGGAGCCACACGGGGTGGTCGATCGCGAGACGGCGATCCTGCTGCAGGGAACGGAGAGAGTGTCCGACGTGCCTCGGCTCTCCGGCGGGACCCCGTAGGTCGGGATCGTGTCGTACATTCTCGACGCCCTCAAGAAGGCGGAGCGCGACCGGCAGGGAGGGCGGGTTCCCACCCTCACCACGACTCACGGAGGCGCCGCGGTCTTTCGCTGGCTGCCGTGGGCCTGGGCCGCCGCCGGCGCGCTCGCAGTGAGCGCGGTCGCCGTCTACGCCCTCTGGGGGCCCGGGCATTCTGGGCCGCTCCCGGAGACGACGCAGTCCCCGGTGACGGCGCCAGTGACAGCGCCGGCGGCGCCAGCCCCAGCACCAGCGCCGGCCGCCACCGTCGCGAGCGTGGACGACACGCCGTTGCCTCCCCCGCCGGCGCGCGCACCGGCGCGGGCGGACCCGGCACCGGCCCGTGCGGCCAGTCCTCCGGCCGTCGAGCGTCCCGCAACGGACGACGCGGCGGCTCGCCCGCGCGTCGCACCCGCGGCGCCGGACGTGAAGGTGCCGGCCCCCCCGCGTTCCGGCGCCGCCCCTTTGCGCCCGGCGGCCGCCCCGCCTGCCCCGGAAGTCCCCGAGGCCCGGCGCGCGGGGGCCGCCCCCCCCCCGCCTGCGCCGGAGCCGGCGAGCGCCTCCGAGGGCGACGCGATCCCCCCAAGGCGGCCGGGCGGCGACCAGGCCGGGCCGCCGGTGGCGACGCGTCCCCCTGGCCCACCGCCCGAGCCGGCGCCCGGCCGGGCCACAGGACCGGAGGCCGGTGAGTCACTGGCCGGGCTTACGCTGGACGTGCTCGTGTACTCCGAGGTGCCCGCGGAGCGGATGGTCTTCATCAACGGACGCAAGTACGTCGAGGGGCAGGCGGTGAGCGAGGAGGCCGTCGTCGAGCAGATCACGCCGGACGGGGCGCTTCTGCGGCATCAGGGCGGGCACCTTATCCTTCGACCGAAGCTCAACCCGTACACGCGTCCAAGGTCGCCTTGACACGATCGCGGTCCCTCTGGGACAGTGGCTAGGCCGCCCGGCAGCTAGTCCTCCCCGGTCCCGGATGTCGACGGCCGGGGCGCAAGGACCGAGCGCCCCGGCGACCAGGGCTGACCATGAATCTCCACCGCCGCGCGATCCGGATCGTCCGCGCCCGCCTCGGCCTCGTGTCCAACAACGGGGAGCTCCTTACGCGCTCCGAGTACTTCACCGATCCGGTGCCTCAGTCACTCCTGACCGACTACCATCGCATCGACGACGTGCCGTGGGACGGCGCCTCCGCGGGTGTCGACGCGGAGATCCGCATCATCGACACGCCGGGCCTCGATCCGGCGATCGTGCTCGAGCCCGACCGGGTGGTCGCGGTGGGAGACTGGACGGCCCTCGAGGCCGCGAACTCCGATCGTCGCTACTCGCTGTTCGGAAACCTGGGGTTCCTCTTCCGCTACGCGATCCACGCCCTGGAGCGATACCACGACACCTGGTCGTTCCACGCGAGTGCCATGGTCGACGACAAGGGGGACCTCTGGCTCGTCCCCGGGGGCGCGGGGGCGGGGAAGACCGTGTTCCTGCTGGAGGGTCTTTCCCGGGGGTGGACCATCTTCTCGACGGAGATGACGCACGTTCGCCTCACGGACGGCGGATACGAGTTCTACAAGGGCTCGCTCTTCGACAACATCCGACTCGGCACGCTCCTCTACGACTTCCCCGGCGTGATCGAGCGCCTCGGGCTCACCCTGCCGTCGTCGCCATCGCCGAAGGACCCCTGGGGCTCGAAGATCGCGCTGGACCTGGGGCACGTGCAGACGCCCGCGGACCTCCTGGTGAGGCCGGCCTTGCGGATCGTGAGCCCGAAGGTGGAGTCGGGCCGGGAGCGGGCGGTCGTCGCAGACCTCGGCCGACGCGAGAAGCTGGTCAAGCTCCTCTTCGACAACGCGACCGAGAAGCACGGTGGGACCGTGCTCCTGTACGACCGGCTCCCGGTCCCGTCGCTCGACACCCCGGCGCTGATGGCTCGCCGGCTCCGGGCCATGCAGGGGCTGGTCGAGCGAGCCGCGGTCAAGAGCGCCCGGAGCACGCTGTGCGGAGCGCGCAACTGTCTGGAGGGCTTGCTCGATGAATGAGCGGGACCGAGCCACGCGCCCTGCCTGGGAGGGGGCCATCGAGGTGCCGGTCCGCGAACGGCTCCAGAAGCCCCGCGAGCGCGGCTGGACCATGGTCATCGACAAGGGGCTCGGCCTCAACGCGATCGACGACCTCATGCAGGTGGCGGCGCCGGTCGTCGACGTCCTGAAGCTCACGTTCGGGACCTCGGCCTTCTTCGGTCACGACGTCCTGAAGGAGAAGGTGCGGACGGTCACCGCCCACGGGGTCGACTGCATGCCGGGCGGGACCTTCCAGGAGGTCGCCGTCTGGCAGGGATCGCTCGACCGCTACCTCGACCGGGCGCGCGAGCTCGGCTTCAACGCCATCGAGGTCTCGGACGGCACGATCGAGATGGATCGCCGGACCCGGGCTGACGCCATCGCGAAGGCGGTGAAGGCGGGCTTCCGGGTGCTGTCGGAGGTGGGCAAGAAGGACCCGGCGGACGCCCAGCCGATGGCGGCGCTCGCCGAGACCGTCAACGCCGACCTCGACGGCGGGGCCTTCTTGGTGATCATGGAAGCGCGTGAGGCGGGCAAGGGGGTCGGCATCTACGACGCCTCGGGACTCCCCAAGGAAGCCGAGATCGAGGCCTTCCTCAAGGGCGTGCGCGACCCGGGCCGGGTCCTCTGGGAGGCTCCGCTCGGGCCCCAGCAGCGGTATCTCGTCCTCCGGTTTGGTCCCAACGTCAACCTGGGCAATGTCGCCCCCGAGGACATCCTGGCCCTCGAGGCGCTGCGCTGCGGCCTCAGGGGTGACACGCTCAAGGGCGCGTGGCTGGCTTCCCGGCAGGCCGGGCTCGCCCGATGACGCTCGCCTTTCTCGGCGAGCTCGCGGGCCTGGGGTTCGCGGGAGCGTTCGTCGCTGGCCTCGTCGGGGTCGGTGGTGCGATCCTGATGATCCCGCTCCTGTACTACGTTCCGCCCTGGATCGGGCTGGGCCAGCTCGCCATCAAGCAGGTCGCGGCGGTGACGCTGGGCCAGGTGTTTGCGGCGTCCTTGATGGGCGCGATCGTGCACGGAGGCGCCGCCCTCGTGCACCGGCCCCTGGCCGTGGCCGCAGGGGCGGCGATGGCGACGACGGCGCTCGCCGGCGCCCTGGTCAGCCGCCTGGTCCCCGATCGGATGCTGCTGGGCGTGCTCGGCACGATGGGAATCGCGGCGCTGCTCCTCATGCTCCTGCCGCCGCCGCCCGGTTCCGAGGACGCTATCGCCCGGGACGTGCGCGTCCAGCTGGGCTCGGCCCTCGTGTATCCGGGAGCCATCGGCTTTCTGAGCGGCATGGTCGGGGCAGGGGGAGCTTTCCTGCTCCTCCCGGTGCTCGTGGGCGTGATGCGGGTGCCGGCGCGGGTGGCCATCGGCACGTCCCTCGCCATCACGCTCGTGTCGGCCTTCAGCGGGTTCGTGGGGAAGCTCCTCACGGGCCAGGTGCCGCTCTGGCCCACCGTGGCCGTGGTGGCGGGAAGCCTGGGCGGGGCGGCCATGGGTGCCCGCATGAGCCGCCGGACACCGGTCGGCGTGCTCCGGGCCGTGCTGGCCGTCACGATCGCGGCCGCGACCCTCCGAATCTGGGCCGACGTCATCCTTCCCTAGCGACGAAAGGGTTGCCTGTGCGCTATGGCTTCGTGATCGACCAGACACGGTGCATCGGGTGCCACGCCTGCACCGTGGCCTGCAAGGAGGAGAATCGCGTTCCGCTCGGCACCTTCCGGACGTGGGTGAAGTATGTCGAGAAGGGCGAGTTCCCGAACACCCGCCGCCACTTCGCGGTCCTCCGCTGCAACCACTGCGACAATGCGCCGTGCGTGGCCATCTGCCCCACGGTGGCGCTCTACCGGCGGCCCGACGGGATCGTCGACTTCGACCGCGACCGTTGCATCGGCTGCAAGTCGTGCATGCAGGCGTGCCCGTACGACGCGCTGTACATCGATCCCGACACCCAGACGGCCGCCAAGTGCCACTTCTGCGCGCACCGGGTGGAGCGGGGGCTCGAGCCGGCGTGCGTCGTCGTGTGCCCCGAGCGAGCGATTCTCACCGGGGACCTTGACGACGCGGATAGCGAGGTCTCTCGCGTGATCGCGCGGGAGAGCGTCTCGGTCCGGAAGCCGGAGCAGGGCACGCGCCCGAAGCTCTTCTACCTGGGGGCCGATCACGCCGCGCTCGCGCCGGCGCTGCACGAGGCCTCGTCCGCGACCCTGTGGGGGCAGCGCCCGAGCGAGCCGGTCTCGCTGGCTGCGCGGGCGGGCAGCTGGCAGCCGGCCCGGCCGGCGGGGAGGACCGTGAAGCCGGTCGAGGCCCTGGGGCGCACCGTGTACGACGTGCCGCACGAGCCCCGGCCGTGGGGGTGGCGCGTCGCCGCCTACCTCTGGACCAAGTCGCTCGCGGCCGGGGCCGCGCTCGCGGCCGCCGCCGGCGTGCTCGCGGAGGGAAGCGCCGTCTGGCTCGGCTTGCCGATCGTGGCGCTCCTCTTTCTGCTGCTCACCGCCGGCCTGCTGATCGTCGACCTCCGGCGCCCCGATCGCTTCCACTACCTTCTCTTCCGGGCGAACCCGCGCTCGTGGCTCGTGCTGGGCGCCTGGATCCTGCTCGCGTTCGGCGTGGTGCTCGGCATCTGGGTGTTGGCAGCGGTCAACGGCCACGTGGCGGCGCTCCGCGCGCTGGCGATCCCGCTCTCGCTCCTCGCGCTCGGCGCCGCCGGTTACAGCGCGTTCCTCTTCGCCCAGGCGGAGGGCCGCGATTTCTGGCAGAACCCGCTCGTGCTCCCGCATCTCCTGGCGGGGGCGGTGACCGCCGGCGCCGCGACGGCCCTCCTGATGATCCCGCCGTCGGCGACCGCCCGGGGCGTCCTGCTGCTGGGACTGGGGGTGAACTTCCTGCTGGTTCTTGCGGAGTGCTACATGCCCCACGCGAACACGGACGCGAGCGCCGCGGCCAGGTTCATCACGCAGGGTCCGCTGAGCTGGACGTTCTGGGGCGGGGTGGTCGCGGGCGGGACGCTGGTCCCCGCGCTCCTGCTCGTCCCGGCCTCCGGCGCCGCCGGCGCCCTGGCCGCTTTGCTGGCGCTGGTCGGGCTCTATCTCTGGGAGGATTGCTGGGTGCGGGCGGGACAGGCCGTCCCGCTCAGCTGAAGGGCGAACGATGCCGCGACACGCTTCGACCGAGCCACTTCACCCGACGGCCCAGAACCTGACGGCGCCGGCGGCGGGTCTCTCGAGCTATCCCCCGCTCGAGCGCTGGCAGGACTGGGAGGAGTACGATCCGCAGGCGTGGCCTCGGCGCGTCGGCCGCCGCTTCCAGCTCGTCCCCACCATCTGCTTCAACTGCGAGGCGGCGTGCGGGCTCCTGGCCTACGTGGACAAGGAGCGTCTGACGATCCAGAAGTTCGAGGGGAACCCGGAGCACCCGGGCAGCCGGGGCCGGAACTGCGCGAAGGGGCCGGCCACCCTGAACCAGGTCGACGATCCGGAGCGGATCCGCCATCCGCTGAAGCGCGTCGGGCCGCGGGGCGGGGGTCAGTGGGAGCGCGTGAGCTGGGACCAGGCGCTGGACGAGATCGCGGCCCGCATCCGCAAGGCGCTCGTCGAGGGCCGCCGCAACGAGGTCATGTACCATGTCGGCCGGCCGGGCCACGAGCTCGTCTATCACCAGCGCATCATGCACGCCTGGGGAATCGACGGTCACAACTCGCACACCAACGTCTGCTCGGCCTCCGCGCGCGCCGGCTACGCGTTCTGGAGCGGCCTCGACCGCCCGTCGCCGGATCACGCGAACGCGCGGTTCATCCTCCTCCTGTCCTCGCACCTCGAGACGGGTCACTACTTCACCCCGCACGCCCAGCGGATCATCGAGGCGAAGAAGCGGGGCGCCAAGGTCTGCGCGATCGACACGCGGCTCAGCAACACGGCGTCGATGGCGGACTGGTGGCTGTCTCCGTGGCCGGGCACCGAGGCCGCGCTGCTGCTGGCCGTGTGCCAGCTGGTCATCGCGGAGCGCCTGTACGATCGGGACTTCCTCCGGCGCTGGGTCAACTGGGCCGAGTACCTCCGAGAGGAGCATCCAGACAAGCCCCAGGACTTCGAGAGCTTCGAGGCGATCCTGCCCACCCTCTACGCCGAGTTCACGCCCGCGTTCGCCGAGGGGGAGTCGGGCGTCCCGGCCGCGGCCATCGTGGAGGTGGCGCGGGAGGCCGCGCGGGCCGGCTCGGCGCTCGCGACGCACGTGTGGCGGAACGCGGCCGCGGGCAATCTCGGGGGCTGGCAGGTGGCGCGGGCGCTCCAGCTCCTCACCGTGCTCGTGGGCGCCGTCGCCACGCCCGGCGGAACGGCGCCGTCCTTCTACAACAAGGCCATTCCGGCCCCCCCGCTCATGCCGCCCCCGGCCAAGGTGTGGAGCGAGCTGCTGTACCCGCCCGAGTACCCTCTCGCGTTCTTCGAGATGAGCTTCCTCCTGCCGCATCTCCTGAAGGAGGGGCGGGGGCGCTTGGACACGTACTTCACGCGGGTCTACAACCCCGTGTGGACGAACCCCGACGGCTTCTCGTGGATCGAGATGCTGACCGACGAGGCCAAGGTCGGGCTCCACGCCTGCCTGACCCCGGTCTGGAGCGAGACCGCGTGGTTCGCCGACTACGTGCTCCCGATGGGCCATGCGTCCGAGCGGCACGACCTCATGAGCCAGGAGACCCACGCGGCGCGGTGGATCGGCTTTCGCCAGCCGGTGCTGCGGGTCGCCCTCGAGGGCCAGGGGAAGCGCTACGCCACGACCTGGGAAGCCCACGCCGCGGCGGGGCTGGGCGAGGTGTGGGAGGAGGACGAGTTCTGGATCGAGCTCTCGTGGCGGATCGACCCCGACGGGGCGCTCGGGATCCGGAAGTGGTTCGAGTCCCCGTACCGGCCCGGCGAGAAGCTCACCGTCGACGACTTCTACGGATGGATGTTCGAGCACTCGGTCCCGGGGCTGCCGGCGGCGGCGGCGAAGGAGGGGCTCTCCCCGCTCGCTTACATGCGGCAGCGGGGCGCGTTCCTCGTCGAGGACGGGGTGTACCGAACCCACGAGACCGCGGTCGCCCCCGCCGTCCTCGAGGGAGGGTCCGTGGACCCGACGACGAGCGTCATCACCAAGGCCGGGGCGGCCGTGGGCGTCGAGATCGACGGCCGGGCCTACGTCGGGTTCCCCACGCCGTCGCGCAAGCTGGAGTTCTACTCGAAGACCTTGCGCGACTGGAAGTGGTCGGAGTACGCGCTGCCCGCCTACATCCGGAGCCACGTCCACTGGTCGGGGATGGACCGCGCGAGGAACGAGTTCCTCCTGCTGCCCACGTTCCGGCTGCCCACGCTGATCCACACCCGGTCCGGCAACGCCAAGTGGCTCTACGAAATCTCGCACTCGAACCCGCTGTGGGTCCATCCGAAGGACGCCGCGGTGCTCGAGGTGGCGACCAACGACCCGCTCAAGGTCCACACGGAGATCGGATGGTTCGTGGACAAGGTGTGGGTCACCGAGTCGATCCGGCCAGGCATCATCGCGTGCTCCCACCACCTGGGGCGGTGGCGGCTCGCCGAGGACCAGGGCGGGGAGCGCTGGTCGACCGCGCTCGTCCGCCTCGAGCGGCCCGGGCCCGGCCAGTGGCGGATGCGCTATGTCCACGGGATCCGCCCGTTCCGCAGCGAGGATCCCGACTCCCGGCGCGTGTTCTGGGAGGACGCTGGCGTCCACCAGAACCTCACGTTCGGCGTCCAGCCGGACCCGGTGAGCGGCCAGCAGTGCTGGCACCAGAAGGTCCGCGTGGAGCGGCCCGGCGTGGACGACCGCTACGGCGACGTCTTCGTCGACACGACGAAGGCGCACGAGGTCTACCGCCGCTGGCTCGCGATGACGAGACCCGCCCCCGGGCCGGGGAACCTCCGCCGGCCGCTGTGGCTCCCGCGTGCCTACAAGCCCGATCCAACCAGCTATCGGATGGAGAGCTGATGGCGTCGAAGACGCTGCGGGTCGAGACGGTGGCGCAGGCGTACCTCGAGCTCCTGCGGGACCGCGGGACCGACTGCTTCTTCGCCAACGCCGGCACGGACTTCGCGTCCATCGTCGACGCGTTCGCTCGCCTCGCGGCGGAGGGCAAGGGAACCCCGCGCCCGATCGCGGTGCCGCACGAGTTCCTCGCGGTGTCGATGGCCCACGGCTACTACCTGGTGACCGGGCGGCCCCAGGCCGTGATGGTGCACGTCACGGTCGGGACGGCCAACGGCGCCGGCGCGGTCATCAACGCCGCCCGGACGCAGGTCCCGATCCTGTTCAGCGCCGGCCGCACCCCGATCACCGAGGAGGGCGGGCTCGCGGGAGCCCGCGACACGCACATCCACTGGGCCCAGGAGGCGTTCGACCAGGGCGGGATGCTCCGGGAATATGTCAAGTGGGACTACGAGCTGCGACAGCCCGTCCAGCTCGAGGCGGTGGTCGACCGGGCGCTCGAGCTCGCGATGGCGGAGCCGCGCGGGCCAGTCTACCTGACGCTGCCTCGGGAGGTGCTGGCGCAGCCCCTCACCGAGCTGACTATCTCGTCGCCGGCGCGTCGGCAGGTCGGAAGCCGGCGCTTCCCCGATCCAGCGCGGATTGAAGAGGCGGCGGAGCGGCTCGCCTCCGCGCGAACCCCGTTGATTGTCACCGCCGAGCTGGGCCGATCGCCGCAGGCGGTGGCGGGACTGGTCGACCTCGCCGACGCGGGCGCCATCCCCGTGCTCGAGGCGAGTCCCGCCTACGTGAACTTCCCGGCGGACCACGCGTGTCACGCGGGCTGGGTCTTCGGGAGCCAGGACTACCCGGGACTGGCGGAGGCCGACGCCGTGCTGGTCATCGACTGCGACGTGCCGTGGTTTCCGTCGCGCACGCGGCCCGCCGACGCCGCGGCCGTCATCCAGCTCGCCGTCGACCCGTTCTATTCCCGGTACCCGATGCGCTCCTACCCGTGTGACGTTCCGATCGCCGCCGAGCCGGCCGCGGCGCTGCCGGTTCTGGCGGACGCGGTCCGGCGCCGCGTCGACCGGGCCACCGTGGCGGCGCGACAGGCGCAGCTGGCGGAGGCTCACCGGACCCGCCGAGAGGCCTGGGCCCGGGCCGCCCTGGCGGAGGCCGGGCGCACGCCGATCGGCTTCCAGTGGGCGTCTCGCTGCGTCGGCGAGGTGCTCGACCCCGATACGATCGTCGTCAACGAGTACCCCCTGGACCTCCGCCACGCACCGCCGACGGGACCGGGCGCGTACTTCGGGTCGCCCCACTCCGGGGGGCTGGGCTGGGCGCTCGGCGCCGCGCTGGGGGCGAAGCTGGGGGCGCCGGACAAGACCGTCATCGCCACGGTCGGGGACGGGGCCTACGTCTTCGGCGGGCCGACGGCCGCTCACCTGGCGGCGCAGCTCCATCGGCTGCCGTTCCTGACGGTGATCTTCAACAACGCCGCGTGGGAAGCCGTCGAGCGGGCGACGCGCTCCGTGCATCCCGACGGCTGGGCGGCCACCACCGGGAGCTTCCCCCTGTCCGGGCTCTCGGCTGCGGCCCGCTACGAGGAGATCGTGCGAGGCTTCGGGGGCCACGGCGAGCGCGTGGAGGATCCAGCCGAGCTGCCGGGGGCGCTGCGCCGCGCGCTCCGGACCGTCCGCGAGGAGGGCCGGCAGGCGGTTCTCAACGTGATCTGCCGGCGTCAGCCCGGCTCACCCAAGGGGTAGCGGCCTTCGCGCTCTGGCCGCGGCCCCGCGAGCGAGGGCCCGTCGCCCGGGCGAGCCCGCCGCTCGAGCCTGACCGGACCGGCATCGCCGATTCGCGTGGGAGCGCCGCGCGGAATCAACCTTCAGGAGGGGAGAGAGCATGGGCGTGTCCGCCAAGCTGAAGGCCTCGAAGCGGGCTCAGGAGACGGCGCCGCGCGCGGCGGCGAACAAGGTGACGCTCCCGTACACCGGCAAGGAGTTCCTCGCGAGCCTGGACGACGGCCGCGAGGTCTGGATCTACGGCGAGCGGGTGAAGAACATCACGACGCACCCGGCCTTCCAGAACTGCGCCCGCATGCTCGCGCGCCTGTACGATGCGCTGCACGCAGACCACAAGCTCAGCAAGCACGTGCTCACCGAGCCCACCGAGTGGGGCGGGTTCACGCACCGCTACTTCCGGGCCCCCACCACGGTGGAGGAGCAGGTCGCCGGGCGGGACGCGATCGCCGAGTGGGCCCGCCACACCTACGGCTGGCTCGGCCGCTCGCCCGACTACAAGGCGGCGTTCCTGGGGACGCTCGGCGCGAACGCCGACTTCTATGCCCCGTACCAGGCCAACGCGCGGCGGTGGTACCGGTACTCCCAGGAGCGCGTGCCGTTCATCAACCACGCGATCATTCACCCGCCCGTCGACCGCAACATGGCGCCCGGGGCGCCCGGCGGCCCGACCGACATTTACGCGCGCGTCACCAAGGAGACGGACGCAGGCATCTACGTCTCCGGGGCCAAGGTCGTCGCGACGGGCTCGGCGCTGACGCACTTCACGTTCGTCGCCCACCACGGGCTCATTCCCGTGCAGGGCAAGAACTTCGCGATCGTGTTCATGGTGCCGACGAACGCGAAGGGGGTGAAGCTTATCTGCCGTGTCTCGAACGAGCTGCGGGCGGCCGTGCTGGGGAGCCCCTTCGACTACCCGCTCTCCAGCCGGCTCGATGAGAACGACGCGATCTTCGTGATGGACAACGTCTTCGTGCCCTGGGAGGACGTGTTCGTGCACGCTGACGTCGAGAAGGCGAACAACTTCTTCCCGCGCACCGGCTTCCTCCCGCGCGCCCTCATTCACGGCTGCACGCGGCTCGCGGTCAAGCTCGACTTCATCACCGGCCTCCTGATCAAGGCGACCGAGGTCACGGGCGCGCGGGCGTTCCGGGGCGTCGAGGCGAACATCGGCGAGGTCATCGCCTGGCGCAACATGATCTGGGGGCTGTCGGACGCGATGGCGAAGACCGCTGACCCGTGGACCGGGGGCTGCATCCTGCCCGCCATGGAGCCGGCCGCCGCCTACCAGGTGCTGGCGCCCGAGGCGTACGTCCAGGTCAAGAATCTCATCGAGAAGACCGTCGCGAGCGGGCTCATCTACCTCAACTCGCACGCGAAGGACTTCAAGACCGCGGACCTGCGCAAGTATCTCGACCTCTACCTGCGGGGATCGGGGGGCGTCGACGCGGTCGAACGGGTCAAGCTCATGAAGCTCCTCTGGGACGCGATCGGGACCGAGTTCGGGGGCCGGCACGAGCTGTACGAGATCAACTACTCCGGCAGTCACGAGGAGATCCGGCGGTACGCTCTGTTCGGCGCCCTCGCGTCCGGCCAGTACGACCGCTGGAAGCAGTTCGCCGAGTCGTGCATGGCGGAATACGACCTGGACGGGTGGCGGGCGAAGGACCTGGTCAACACCGGCGGACTCAGCGCGCTGCGCTGATGCCGCGCGCGTTCGACGACCTCGTGTTCCGGGCGGCCCTGGGCCGCTTCGCGACGGGCGTGATCGTGCTGACGACGGGCCCGCGCCGTGCGCCACACGCCATGACCGCCAACGCGTTCATGTCGGGGTCCCTCGAGCCGCCGCTCGTGGTGGTCTCCGTGGGCAAGAAGGCGCGCATGCACGCACGGCTCGCGGGCGCGCGACGGTTCGGCATCAGCATTCTCGACCAGGCTCAGGAGCCGGCCAGCCGCCACTTCGCCGGCCAGGCCGTCACGGGTTTCACGCCGGCCTTCGGCGAGCTCGCCGGCGTCCCGGTGCTCGCGCGCGCCGCGGTGGCCATCGCGGCCCGGATCAAGCACCGCTACGGATGCGGCGATCACACGCTCTACGTCGGCGAGGTCGAGAAGCTGGCGGTCACCGACCCGGCTGCGCCGCTCCTCTTCTACGCGGGGAAGTACGCGCTGCTGCAGACCTCCCCCGAGCCCGAGGGTGCCGAGCCCTACCCGTCCTTCTTCTAGCGCGGTCCGGAGCGAGTGCCGGGCTGGAGGCTGAGACGGCGGCTCGACAAGGAGGTCATGCACATCCTCGACGACGCGCCCCCCTTTCCGCCCCGCGCTCGGGCGCGAGGGCAGCGATCTCCGGCACGCCGCGCTCGATGGGAGCCGCCGACGGCCGGGCTGACGCCCTGCGCGGCGCATGCCGGCGACGTCCACCGCGCACCCGACACGAAGGAGGCTCCTCCGCGCGCGCTATCTCGACACCCCGGCCCGGTGGCGCCGCGCGTCGACCCGCCGGCCGCCGGGCGAGGCTCTGAGGGAATGGGCCGTCGATGCCTTGACGCCTCGGCCGGGGCGGTCCTCCGGTGAGCCGCGAGGTCGTCCTGGTCGTGGGGCGCGACCCGCTCTCCGAGCCCGGGGGCGGCCATTCCCGATACGTGTGCGCCCACGCCCGCGCGGCGCTCGCCGCGGGGTTCGAGCCGCACCTGTTCTGTGTCGCCCCGGCCGCCGGCCGGGTCGAGACCGACTTCGGCGTCATCCACCGGGTGGCGTCGCCCTTCCGACCGTTTCGCCAGCTGATGGTGGCCGGCCACGGCCCGCGCCTGGCGACCGCGATCACGGCCTTCGTCCTGGGCCGCAGGGCTCCGTTGATCCTTCACGGCTTCGGCGTCTGGGGGCACGCGAGCGTGCTGGCTCGCGACCTTCTTGGCCGGCGGGGCGTCAGTGTGGTCCCGATCCTCGGCTCGTACACGACCTACGCCGTCGAGGCTCGGTCGGTGCGCCGCGGGGCCGCCGCGTACGCCGCATCGACGCGGCTGTTGTACACCGCCCAGGAGGCGTGGGTGCGGCTCGCCGTCGAGCGGCTCGAGCGCCGCGCGTACCGGGAATCCCGGCTCGTCCTCGTCAACTACGAGTTCGTTCGGCGTCTGATCGCCGATCGGTTTGGCTCCGGCGTCCCCTGCCGGAAGGTGCCCTATGCCTCCGAGTCCGCTTTCCTGCGCGACGGCTCGCCGGCCGCTCCGTCGCGCCCCCGTGGCGATCGTGGCGCCGACCCTTCCGATCCGCCCCTGATCGTGGCCGTCGCCCGCCAGGAGCCGAAGAAGGGAGGCGCGGTCCTTCTTCGCGCCCTGGCGCGGCTGCGGGCCCGCGGCATCCGGTTCCGCGCCTGCTTGGCCGGCCCGGGGCCGCTCCTCGAGGAGCATTGTCGTCTGGCGGCGCGGCTGGGGCTCGCCGGGGACGTCGCCCTGCCGGGACTGGTGTCCGACGCGTTCGGCCTCGTCCGGCAGGCGGACGTCTTCGTCCACGCCGCCGTGGCCGAGCAGAGCGGCGCGCTGGTCATCCTCGAGGCGCTCCAGGCGAGCCGGGCTATCGTCACGACCGGGGTGGACGGGATCGTCGAGGACGTCACCGACGGCCACGACGCCCTCCTGGTGCCCCCGAACGATGAGGTCCAGCTGGCGGATGCCCTGGCCCGCGCGCTCGCGGATGAGCCCCTCCGGCGGCGTCTGGGAGCCCGGGCGCGCGAGACGTTCGAGGCGCGCTTCTCGGCGCGCGCGTTCACGGCGGCCCTGGGGGCGATCTACCGCGAGGTGGGGGGAGACCACGTGATCGCGGCCCCTCCCGCCGACCCGGGAACCCGGATCGGCGGACACGGCTCGCCCCGGTAGGCGACCGACGGCGTCCGCCGTCGGACTCCCGTTGGACGCCGGGCCGGCGCGATACCATAATTGGGTGCCATGGACACGGCCACGCCCCTGCCCTCCGCATCCGCGGACGCCGACCTCGCCCTCGACGACCGGTACCTCCGCGAGGAGGGAGAGGTCCACCTCTCGGGCATGCAGGCCCTCGTGCGCCTGCCGATCGACCAGAGCCGCCGGGACCGCCGGGCGCGCCTGCGGATCGGCACGTTCATCAGCGGCTACCCGGGCTCGCCGCTCGGCGGCTACGACCTTACTCTCCGCCAGGCGCGGAAGATCCTGGAGCAGCACGACATTCGCCACGTGCCGGGCGCGAACGAGGAGCTGGCCGCCACCGCGCTCTCGGGCACCCAGATGCTCGACCGCTATCCGCACTCCCGTTACGATGGCGTCGTGGGCCTGTGGTACGGGAAAGGCCCCGGCGTTGACCGGAGCGGAGACGCGCTCAAGCACGGTAACTTCGCCGGGACCAGCCGGCACGGCGCCGTGGTGGTGCTCGCCGGCGACGACCACGAGGCGAAGAGCTCGACCATGCCCTACCAGGACGACTACGCCTTCGTGGGGCACGGCATCCCGGTGCTCTATCCGGCCTCGACGGCCGAGTTCCTGACGCTCGGCCTGCACGCGATCGCGCTTTCCCGCTTCTCGGGGTGCTGGGTGGCGATGAAGCTGGTCGGGCAGCTCGCCGACGGGGGCGAGACGGTCCACGTGTCGCCCGACGACCCGGGCATCATCGTGCCGCAGCTCCTGATCGACGGGAAGCCCTTCCGGAAGTCGACGGACTTCACCTTCTTTCCCGGACTGAACATCGAGACCGAGCGCCAGCTCTACTACGAGCGCCACCGAGCCGTGCTGGCCTACGCGCGGGCGAACAGTCTCACGCGGGCCGAGCTCGGAGCCGCCGCGGACCGCGTGGGCCTGGTGACGGCCGGCAAGTCGTACGCCGATCTCCGCCAGGCTCTCTCGGACCTCGGCCTCGACGAGGGTGCGCTGCGGCGGCTCGGCGTGCGCCTGCTGAAGGTGGGGCTGACCTACCCCCTCGACGCCGACGCGGTCCGCGCCTTCGCCCGAGAGCTCGAACAGATCGTCGTGGTCGAGGAGAAGCGCGGCTTCCTGGAGGGGCAGGTGAAGGAGGCCCTCGCCGGGTTCCGGCAGGGCGTCAGGGTGCTCGGCAAGGCCGACGAGACCGGGGCCCCGCTGTTCCCCATCCAGGGCGGGATGGATTCCGACGCGGTCGCAGAGCGGCTGGGACCCCGCCTCCTCCGCCTGGCCGAGGGCCAGCCCGACGTGGCGGCGTCCATCCGGCGCCGTCTCGACGCGATCGGGGCGGTGCGCGCGCGGCCGTACGAGGTGCATCCGGGCCGCACGCCGAACTACTGCTCGGGATGTCCCCATAACGTCGGCACGCGGCTCCTGCCGGGCGAGCTGGCGTGGGGCAGTCCCGGATGCCACTCGTTCGCCTCGATCATCGAGCAGCCGGAGCGGCACATCGTCTCGATGACGCAGCTCGGCGGCGAGGGGCTCCCGTGGATCGGGCTCCAGCCGTACACCGACCGGCCGCACATGGTGCAGAACGTCGGCGACGGCTCGCTGTTCCACTCGTCGTTCCTGAACATCCGGTTCTGCGTCGCGGCCGGGGCCGACATCACGTTCAAGATCCTGTACAACGGGTTCGTCGCGAACACGGGGGCCCAGGAGATGGTCGGCGGGAAACCCGTGCCCGAGCTGACCCGGATGCTCGAGCTGGAAGGCGTGCGGGCGACGGTGGTCCTGACGAAGGACCCCGACGCGTATCGCGGCGCCGACCTCGCCGGTAACGCGCGCGTGGAGACCGTCGAGCGGCAGGAGATCGTCCTGCGTGAGCTCGCGGCCACGCCGGGCGTCACCGTCCTGATCCACGACGGCCTCTGCGCCAACGAGCGCCGGCGCCGACAGAAGCGCGGACAGCTGCCGGCGCCGAGCCGGTTCGTCGTGATCAACGAGGAAGCCTGCGAGGGCTGCGGGCACTGCGGGGCCCTCACGAACTGCATGTCGCTCCACCGGGTCGAGACCGAGCTCGGGCCGAAGACCCGGATCCACACGTCGTCGTGCAACCAGGATCTCTCCTGTCTCGGCGGCGACTGCCCGTCCTTCGTGACGGTCGAGACCGCGCCGGGGACGGGCTACCGGAAGCCATCGCCACCCGTCCTCGCCGCCGCCGCCGTGCCGGAACCCTCGCGCCGGGCGGGGATCGAGCAGCCCTACCACGTCTACCTCCCGGGCGTCGGGGGCACCGGCGTGATCACGATGAACGCGCTGCTGAGCTGGGCGGCGCTGATCGACGGCCTGCACGTCCTGAGCTACGACCAGACCGGCGCGGCCCAGAAGTGGGGGCCCGTCCTCTCGAGCCTCATTCTCGCGGCCCCGGGGCAGGTGGCGGCGGCGAACAAGGTCGGGCTCGGGCGGGCCGACCTCTACCTGGCCCTCGACCTCCTGGCAGCCGGTACTCGCGTCAACCTCGACCGCTGCGATCCGGCCCGCACGGTCGCGGTCGTGAACTCGTCGGTCCTGCCGAGCGGCGAGATGGTGCGCAACGTCGACTTCACCCCGCCGGTCACGGCGATCCGGGCCCAGATCGACCGCTGGACACGAGCCGACGCCAACGTCACGATCGACGCCCGGCGTCTGGCCGAGGGCCTGTTCGGCGACTACATGACGACGAACATGCTCGTGCTCGGCGTCGCCTACCAGGCCGGGCTCCTGCCACTCACGGGGGCGGCCATCGAAGAGGCCGTCCGCCTGAACGGCGTCGCGGTGGAGCAGAACCTCCAGGCCTTCCGCTACGGCCGGCTCTGGCAGGCCGACCCGGACCGGGTGCGGGTGCTCGTCGAGCCCCCCGCGCGCTCGTTCGAGACGGAGCGGGCGGTGACGCTCGAGCGGCTGGGCGGTCGGGACGCGAGCGCCTACGTGTCGCTGCTCGACCGCTGCGCGGCCCTGGACCCCGAGGCGCGCCGGCTGCTGGCCGTCCGCGTGGGCGAGCTGATCGACTACGCGGACGCCCGGTACGCGGCGGCGTTCGTCGACTTCGTGCTCGAGGTGGCGGGGCGCGAGGAAGTCCTGGCACCGGGCCGGCGCGAGGTCACCCACGCGGTGATCCGGAATCTCTACAAGCTCATGGCGTACAAGGACGAGTACGAGGTGGCGCGCCTCCACCTGAAGCCCGTGTTCCACGCCGGGACGCGCCAGCTCTTCTCCGCGCCGCGCCGACTCTTCTGGCACCTGCACCCGCCGCTCCTGCGGGCGCTCGGGCTTCGCCGGAAGCTCCGGCTGGGGCCGTGGTTCCGGCACGCGCTCCGGGCCATCCGCGCGCTCCGGCGACTCCGCGGGACGCCCTTTGACCCCTTCGGGTACGCCGCCGTCCGGCGGGAAGAGCGTCACCTCGTGCCCTGGTACCGGGCGCTCGTGAGGGACGCGCTCGGCGCGGCCGACGCCGACGGTCATGCGACGGCGGTCGAGCTGGCGCGCCTCCCCGAGGCGATCCGCGGTTACGAGGACATCAAGCTCCGCAGCATCGCCACGGCCCGTGCGCGCGCCGAGGCCCTGGTCGGCGCGAAGGCGTGACTTCGGAGGTGACCGCGGCCGCGGGCCGCCGTCACGCGGGGAGCGGGGGATGAGCGAGGGCCGGCCAGCCGACGTCTGGGCGAGCGGCGCGGCATACGAGCCGTATGTCGGACGCTGGAGCCGGCTGGTGGGGGGGCCGTTTCTCGACTGGCTGGCCGTGCCGCCGGGACGGCGCTGGCTCGACGTGGGCTGCGGCACGGGCGCCCTGACGCGGCCGATCCTGGATCTCGCCGAGCCGAGACGCGTGGACGGCTTCGATCGGTCCGAGGGCTACGCGTCGTACGCCCGAGGGACGGTCCGCGACGAGCGGGCGCGGTTCGCGGTCGGCGACGCCCAGTCGCTTCCCGCGGCGGCGGCGACGTATGACGTCGTGGTGTCGGGGCTCATGCTGAACTTCGTGCCGGATCCCGCCGCGGCGGTGGCCGAGATGGCGCGCGTCGTCAGACCCGGGGGGACGGTCGCGCTGTACGTCTGGGACTACGCCGAGGGCATGGAGCTCATGCGGCACTTCTGGGACGCGGCGGTGGCCCTGGACCCAGCGGCGCGCGACCTCGACGAAGGGGTGCGCTTCCCGATCTGCCGGCCGGAGCCCCTGGCGATGCTGTTCAGTGGCGTTCCCCTGGCGGGCGTCGAGACGCGGGCGATCGACGTGCCGACGGTGTTCCGCGACTTCGACGACTACTGGACGCCGTTCCTGGGCGGCCAGGCCCCGGCTCCGGGTTACTGTCTCTCGCTGTCGGCGGAGCGACGCGATGCGCTGCGCGAGCAGATCCGCGCGCGGCTCCCGTGCCGGGCCGACGGTGTGATCCCACTCGTGGCCCGGGCATGGGCGGTGCGCGGCCTCCGCATGGGCGATTGACCCCGGCCGCCGCCGCTGGGCGGATCGCATCGGTCACTGTTCTCGCGGGTTTAGGCGGCCCGCCGCCTTGACACCCCGCGTCGCGGGCAGTAGCATGGGGCTGCGGTCGAAAGCGCCTCCCGTCCGGCTGGGTGGGGGGCGATTACTTTGGGGAGCCCCACCATGATCGACGCGATCCGCGCCCTCTACGCCTCGATGCCGGACCGTCTCGCCCGGGCGCGTCGCGAGTGGAACCGTCCGCTCACCCTCAGCGAGAAGATCCTGGTCGCCCACGTGCACGACTGGGGCGCGCAGGGCTGGGAGCGGGGCAAAGCCACGCTCCGGCTCCGCGTCGACCGCGTGGCGATGCAGGATGCCACCGGTCAGATGGCGCTGCTGCAGTTCATGCAGGCGGGCAAGGCCCGGGTGGCGGTACCCTCGACGGTGCACTGCGACCACCTCATCCGTGCGCAGTCCGGCGCGTCCGAGGACATGCGTCGCGCCGTCACCGAGAACAACGAGGTCTACGAGTTCCTCCACTCGGCCTCGAAGAAGTATGGCATCGGTTTCTGGAAGCCCGGGTCGGGGATCATTCATCAGGTCGTCCTGGAAAACTACGCGTTCCCCGGAGGGCTGATGATCGGCGCCGACTCCCACACCCCCAACGGCGGCGGTCTCGGCATGCTGGCCATCGGGGTGGGCGGCGTGGACTGCGGCGAAGTCATGGCGGGCCTGCCGTGGGAGGTGCTCCACCCGAAGCTCATCGGCGTGCACCTCACGGGGAAGCTCTCCGGGTGGACGTCGGCAAAGGACGTGATCACATACCTCTGCGGCGTGCTGACCGTAAAGGGCGGCACGAACAAGATCGTCGAGTACTTCGGCCCCGGCGCCGAGTCTATCAGCGCGACCGGCAAGGGGACGATCTGCAACATGGGGGCGGAGCTCGGGGCCACCACCTCCGTGTTCCCCTTTGACGATCGGATGGTGGCGTACCTCGAGGCGACGGGCCGGCGTGACGTCGCGCGGCTGGCCGCCCAGAACCGGGCGCACCTGGTCCCCGATCCGGAGGTGCTCCGGAATCCCAAGGACTTCTACGACGAGGTCGTCGAGATCGACCTCTCGACGCTGGAGCCTCACATCGTCGGTCCGCACTCGCCGGACCGGGACCGGCCGATCTCCAAGCTGGCCGCCGACGTGCGGGCGAACGGGTGGCCGGCCGGCATCAAGGCGGCGCTCATCGGGTCGTGCACGAACTCGTCGTACGAGGACATGCGCCGGGCGGCCCACGTCGCCATGCAGGGGCTCAAGGCCGGGCTGCGCGCGAAGACGCCGTTCCTGATCACGCCCGGGTCCGAGCGCATCCACCAGACGATCAAGCGCGACGGGATCATGGCCACGCTCGAGCAGATGGGGGGGACGGTGCTCGCCAACGCGTGCGGTCCCTGCATCGGCCAATGGAAGCGGTCCGACGTCGGCAAGGAGGAGACGAACACCATCGTCTCGTCGTTCAACCGCAACTTCCCGGGGCGGAACGACGGCAGCCAGGCGACACTCTCCTTCCTCACGAGCCCCGAGATCGTGACCGCCCTCGCCTTCGCGGGTACTCTCGAGTTCGATCCGGTCCACGGGACGCTGACGGGGCCCGACGGGAAGGCCTTCCGCTTCACGGCCCCCGAGGGCGAGGAGCTCCCGCGGGACGGCTTCGCGCGTGGCGAGGAGGGGTACGAGGCCCCCGCCGCGGACGGCGCCGCCGTCCAGGTCATGGTGCAGCCGGACAGCGAGCGGCTTCAGCTGCTCCAGCCCTTCCCGCGGTGGGACGGGCAGGATTTCGAGCGCCTGCCGATCCTGGTCAAGACGAAGGGCAAGACGACGACCGACCACATCTCGCCCGCCGGCGCGTGGCTGCGCTATCGCGGGCACCTCGACAGGATCAGCGACAACATGTTCCTGGGCACCCTCAACGCCTTCACCGGGGAGACCGGCAAGGGTGTGAACGTGCTGAGCGGCGAGACCGGAGTGCCGTTCACGCGGATCGCCAGGGACTGGAAGGCCAAGGGCGTGAGCTGGATCGTGATCGGCGACGAGAACTACGGCGAGGGGTCGAGCCGCGAGCACGCGGCCATGTCGCCCCGGTACCTCGGCGCCAGGATGGTCCTCGTCAAGAGCTTCGCGCGCATTCACGAGACGAACCTGAAGAAGCAGGGGGTCCTGCCCCTGACATTCGCGAATCCCAAGGACTACGACCTGTTCGAGCAGGCGGACCGGGTGAGCGTGGTGGACCTGCAGGCGCTCGCCCCGGGCCGGCCTGTCGAGGTCAGGATCCACAAGCCGGATGGCCGGACCGTCACGATCCAGACTCGCCACAGCCTGACCGAGGAGCACATCGGCTGGTTCCGCGCCGGGTCGGCGCTGAACGCGCTCTCGTAGGTTCGTCGGGGCGGCCTCCACCGCGGCTCGATCAGGAAACCGGACGGTGCGGGCGGTGCCCGTGCCCTGAGGAGGCAGCATGCCAGGTCGCGTGAAGATCCCCGCCGGCGAGAAGATCGCCCTCTCCCACGGAAAGCTCCTAGTCCCCGACCGCCCGATCGTCCCCTTCATCGAGGGTGACGGCACGGGGCCCGACATCTGGCGCGCCTCGGTGCGGGTCCTCGACGCTGCGGTCGAGCAGGCTTACGGCGGCAAGCGTCGGATCGCCTGGGCCGAGGTGTACGCGGGGGACAAGGCGCACGCGGTCTACGGCGCGGACTGCCCACCGAATCTCCTGCCGGCCGAGACCCTGGACGTGATCCGGGAGTACCTGGTCGCGATCAAGGGGCCCCTCACGACGCCAATCGGCGAGGGCTTCCGGAGCCTGAACGTCACCCTCCGCCAGGAGCTCGACCTTTACGTCTGTCTCCGTCCGGTCAAGTACTTCCGGGGCGTGCCCTCTCCGGTCAAGCGGCCGGAGGCGGTGGACATGGTGATCTTCCGCGAGAACACGGAGGACATCTACGCCGGCGTCGAGTGGCTCACCGGGACGCC
>DASZOL010000028.1:0-30480 GCA_035550795.1 Candidatus Methylomirabilota bacterium | reverse complement strand
TCTCGCCACGTGTTCTGGCCGGCGCGGTCGGCTGACGCTGCGTCACCGTGTTCCGGATGAAGCCGGCAGGATCCTCAGGCAACCGCATGCGGAGCGCTTCTCACTCCTCGTCGCCCGCGCTGCATCTCGAGTCCGCACGGGCCGTGCTTCGAGTCGAGGGGAAATTCTCACGAAGGGTGAAGCCTGTCAAGGACGGGGTCCCAGTGAAGTCACAGGGACCCCCGACAGCAACTCGACGAGGCATTTCCATCGACAGCGCGGCGGGTGTCGTTCGATGGGACGGGTGCGAGCCAACCGTACCTGAAGCGATTGACCGAGGGCGCGGTCGGCCAGCTCCTCCACCAGTTCCGGCCCAGTGGCGCGACGGTCCACGGGGCTGCCTCGGAGGCTTCATCCTCGAAGAAGCCCGTGCGGACATTCCGCTCCTCCAGCCGCTATTCCGCCGGACGTGCGCGCGGAATCTGATCCGGGCCGGGATCTCCGAGACCGTCGCGATGAAGCTGACGGGCCACCGGACGCGGAGCGTGTTCCAACGCTACGCGATCGTGGAAGAGGGAATGCTGCAGGGGGCGGGTGCGCGGCTGATCCAGGAGGCCAAGAGCAACGTGACGCGGTCGCGTGGCAAAGTGGTCGACCTGGCGCGCTGAAATCTTGCGGGGTTCCGCGACAGGAATCTTCCGTTACGAATCGACTGCTCTACCAACTGAGCTACGTCGGCCCCGGACCGGCACTGTACCACATCGGTAGCCGCTTTCCATGCCATCGCGGGTGGCTTCTAGCCTACCTCTCGGCCTGCCCGCTACGGTCCACGATTGCCCCTGAGTCCCCGGATGCCCGGCGGTGCGACCGGATGCCGCACATTGGTGGCGAAGCGGCATCTAGCCGCTACACCCGGGGGGCCATGGCAAATTGCCCGGACGGCCACCTACGGAGCGTCAGGAGCCGCCAAGCACAGGCATGCTCTCTGCCTTTGACGTCAGTCGCCCGGGATTCTACCGGATGCAGGCCGGGTCACTGGTCTGGAAGGTGTCTTGGCGCCAGGTGTTGTGGTCACAATCGCCGTTCCCGTCTTGAAGGTCGATGTCGGTTTCAAGAGCCGTGTTGCGCGTCAGTCGATTCCCGGTCCCCGTAACGACGATCCCATTCCCACTCCCGCTCCCGGCAACTAGCGGCTCGTTCCGTATCGCTCGGTTGCCCTGCAATACGTTGTCGTTTCCCCCGATCGAGAAGTTAGGCGAGTCGCAGCCCCTCGTGCAATTGGCGAAGTTGTCGATCAGGCGGTTCCCGTTCCCAGCCACCGAGATGCATCCTCCAAAGAGCAGATTCTGGCAATGGGCCACGTTGTTTGTCAGGCGATTGCGGTCGCCGTTGATGATGAAGGCGGAGCTGAGGACACTCTCCGCCATGACATCGATGAGGTGATTGTGACTGGACGCCACGACAATGTTGCCATCCACCTGAGTACTAGTCACGTTCCTCACCGTATGCACGCCCTGTCCTTCGAGGACGATGCTCTCGTGAAGCGTCGCCTGCACCACGCCGTTCAGGAGTTGTGTGCCTATGCCCGTGAGGACGACACATCGGGGGGCAGGACCTCGGCAAAAGACAATGTGCCCCTTCAAGTCCAAGATCGCCCCATTCTGCAGCGTGACGGCAGTCGCATCGTCACAGTCCAGATCGGCCTCCAACTCAAACCGCCCCCCTGGTCCGAGAACGTCCCCGCACTGAACGACATCCGCGTGGGCAGACGTCACGCTTCCGAGCGCCATCACGACCACCCCGAGCAGCATGACCACGCCACAGGCCAGGTCACCCCACCACCCGCGGAGCTGTCGCCCGGCCCGGCTGATACCATGCACCGACATCCTCGCCTGCGGTGTTAGGACTTCGAAGCCATCTCTGCAGCCCATGTGCTCATCCTCCATCGTCCAATCCGGCACTTCAGCTTCATCCGCAGGTCACGCCCCACAGCTCGCCTCCTACCGCTCCCTTCGTGGGCTCCCCCGGTCATCGCGGATCTCTCGGAGCCCAGTCGGCGGTCGCCTCGTGGTCATCTCGACGTCGTCAGGGAGGATGGTGCTGCGGACGGACGCTAGTGACTCGACCGCGTGTGTATGGAAGGCGCGCATCTCGAAGATCGGCGCGCAGGGACTGAGGGAATCGCGCGATAGCGATCGACTGGTCTTGGCAGTGGGCAACGCCGAGGAGGCGTCCGGGAACCTGAGCCAGGGGCATAACTGCCCCCCCTAACGGGCCGGACGGTGACACGAGGACAACCGAAGAAACACTAGCACTGGCCCCGGATTCGTGTCAAGACAACCACGCGACAGACAACCACGCGACAGACAACCACGCGGTGTGAGTAAGGCGTTGGAACCCGCCCGCATGAACAGGAACCGCGCCAGGGGGCGGCTCCGCAGGCTCGTCAGGTGCCACCGGTCATCGAGCCCTCCAGTGAGATTGGGGGGTCGCCGAGCGGCCTCCGCGCGCTTGACGGGCCTCGGCCCGCGGCGTAGAGTCGGCGCGCTTCCACCACCCGCCAGTCGCGAGGAGACGAGCCATGACGCGCACTCTCGTCGCCGTGGTCGCCGTGATCCTGGCCGGGTGCGCCGCCCCGTCAACGAAGCCGGCCGCGACCGGGAACGCTCCCTCGGTAGCCCAGCCGGCGCCGGCGGCGGCCCCGCCCCCGCCGCCCGCTGCCGTGGCTCCAGCGCCGCCCGCCCCGACGGCGCCGGCGCCGCCCCCGCCAGCCGCCGCGCCCGCGCCCCCTGCACCGATCCGGGCACCGGCTCCGCCACCCGCGCCGGCGGCGGCGGATCCCGTCGTCGCGCCGGCGCCGAGGACGCTCTACGTGAAGACACACCTGGCGAACTTCCGCGAGGCCACCGGCACGAGCGCAAGGATCCTGCGCGTGCTCCGGCGGGGCGCACGACTGCGCGTCCTCGAGACGAGCAACAACTGGTTCCGCGTGCGCCTCGACGACGGTCAGGAAGGCTGGGTCGCGGAGTCCGTCACATCCGGGGTGGTGCCATAGCTCGACGGGCGCGGCGAACCCGGAAGGGCCGGGGCGCGACGGGGCGGACCGGGCGGCCGCGCGCCGCGGCGTCGTGCCGGGACGCGCGCCCGTGACACGGGTCGCACTCCTCGACGACTACCAGGAGGTGGCGCTGCGCCTGGCCGACTGGGGAAGCCTCCCGGCGGGGGTGGACGTCGTCGTGTTCCGGGACCACGCGTCCGACGAGGCAGCCGTGGCCGCTCGGCTCGCCGGGTTCGACGCGGTCGTGGCCATGCGCGAGCGGACGCCTTTCCCGCGGAGCCTGATCCAGCGCCTGCCACGCCTCCGCCTCCTAGTGACCACGGGAATGCGGAACGCGTCGATCGATCTCCGCGCGGCCGCCGACCACGGCGTTGCCGTCTGCGGGACGGGAGGCCTTCCCTACCCGACGGCGGAGCTGACGTGGGCGCTCATCCTCGCGCTGGTCCGGCATGTGCCCCGGGAGGATCGGGGCACCCGAGAGGGCCGCTGGCAGGAGACGCTCGGAACCGGCCTCAACGGCAAGACGCTGGGCGTCCTCGGGCTCGGTCAGCTCGGCTCGCGCGTGGCGCGCGTGGGGCGGGCGTTCGAGATGGAGGTGCTGGCCTGGAGCCAGAACCTCACGACCGAGCGGGCCGCCGCGGTCGGCGCCAGCCTGGCCGGCAGTCGCGACGAGCTCCTCGCCCGCGCCGACGTCGTGACGATCCACCTGGTGCTGAGTGAGCGCACCCGGGGCCTCCTCGGCGCCCGCGAGCTCGCCCTCATGCGGCCGAGCGCCTACCTGGTCAACACGTCGCGCGGGCCGATCGTGGACGAGCGGGCGCTGATCGACGCCCTCCGCGCCGGCGCCATCGCCGGAGCGGGCCTTGACGTCTACGACGAGGAGCCCCTCCCGGTGGACCATCCCCTCCGCCGCCTGCCCAACACGGTGATCACCCCGCATCTCGGCTACGTGACCGAAGAGACCTACCGGATCTTCTACACGCAGGCGATCGAGAACGTCCGGGCCTTCCTCGCCGGCGCGCCCGTTCGCGTTCTGCAGCCCTAGCCGGGCCTCGCCGCCCCGCGTGCGCGGAGCCCCGCAGCCCCGGGAATACCGGCGTGCCTGCCGATCGAGTGCTTGCCGCCTGGCGGCCGCCGATCGCGGCGCAGCACTGAGCCGCCCGTCGCTCCTTGAAGGCTTCGGTGGAGGGCCCGTTCCGGGCGGCGCCGGCCGGCGCGCGTCCGGCGTCAGCTCCCGGTCGGCCTGACGGCCTGGCGAAACGCCAGGACGGGCAGCGTGTTCAGCACGTCCGGCGCCGTCAGGAGGCCCCGGCGGGCCATGGAGATCCCGTAGCGCAGGTGCCGGAGCTCGGCGATGGAATGCGCGTCCGTCGACACGACGAAGCGAAGGCCGCGGCGAACGGCCTCGCGCTGCCAGCGCGGCTCCATGTCGAGGCGATGGGGATTCCCGTTCACCTCGATCGCCACCCGCGACTCTGCGGCGGCGTCCAGGACCTCCTCCATCCGGCAGGCGATGGGCGGGCGGCGCAGGACATAGCGACCAAGCGCGTGGCCCCAGACCTTGAAGCTCGGGTGGCGCATCGCCCGGACCAGGCGGCGGGTCATCTGCGCCTCGTCCATCCGGTGGCGGTTGTGGACGCTGGCGATGACGATGTCGAGCTGCTCCAGCACGTGATCGGGATAGTCGAACCCGCCGTCCGCGAGGATGTCGCACTCCGTGCCGCGCAGGATCGTGAGCCCCTTCACCGTCTCCTGCGCCTTCGCGATCTCGTCCCACTGGCGCCGGAGCCGGTCCAGCGACAGGCCGCCCGCATACGACGCGGTCGGCGAGTGGTCGGTGATCGTGAGGTAGCGCATGCCCATCGCCTGGGCCGCGCGGGCCATCATCTCGACCGTGTCGGCGCCATCCGAGTAGACCGTGTGGCAATGCACCATCCCCTGGATGTCCGCCTCCTCGACCAGCCCGCCGGCGAGGCACCGGGCGGCCGCCACCTCGAGATCGACCGCGTCGTCTCTCGCCTCCGGCGGAAGGTACGGCAGCTCCAGGTGCCGGTAGAGACCCGCCTCGGTCTTCATCGGCCGCCGTCGACCGTCCTCCGCTCGGGCGAGACCCAGGCGGTCCAGGACGAGGCCCCGTTCTCGCGCGCGCTCACGGAGCCGGGCGCGATGGGCCTCCGAGCCGGTGAGCGCGTGGAGCAGCGCCGGGAACGCGGCCGGAACCACGGTCTCGGTCTCGACGAGCAGACCGCCCGCCACGCGGAACGTGACGCTGCGGGCCGTGCGCGCGAGCGGTGCGAAAGCCGGAGGATAGCGCGCCACGTGGTCGAGGACCTCCGCGGCCTCGGCAGCGCCCACGGCGACGACCAGGCGGTCGACGGTCTCCGCCCGCCGGCGAAGCGCGCCGGCCAGCTCCGCCCGGGCCACGCCCGCACCCGACCGGACGTGGGCCAGGAGACGCTCCCCTTCCGCCAGCGCGCGGTGGAGGAGCGTGTGCTCGCCCTGCGTCTCGAGCTGGCGGAGCCCGTCCGCGAGCTTGGCCTCCGTCTTCGGGCCGAAGCCCCGGACGCCCCGCACGCGCCCGGCCTCCAGGGCCGCCTGCAGGTCCTTGACGGAGGCGATCCCGAGCGCCTGGTGGAGCGCGGCGATACGCGGGACGCTCAGTCCCGGCACCTGGCGCAGCTCCAGCACCCCGGGGGGAAGGGCGGCGCGCAGGCGCTCGAGCTGCTCGCTCCGGCCCGTTTGGTGGAGCTCGCGGATCGTCGCGGCCAGCGCCCGCCCGACGGTGGGAATCTCGGTCAGCCGGTCCTCGGCGACGAGCGGCCCGAGATCGGCCCCGAGCGCTTCCAGCGCCCGGCCCCCGCGCTCGTACGCTCGGGCCTTGAACCGGTTCTCCCCCTGTATCTCGAGCAGGAGTCCGATCTCGCGCAGCAGCCGGGCGATGGCCAGGCGGTCCATGCTCCGAGCTTACCGCCACGAGGGCTTCCCGGAGGGCCCTGACGGCTCCGATGCTCTGCCGCGTTCCCCCGGGAGCCACCGCGCGCTACCCTGTGTCCCGGTGGAGGGACTCCATGTTCGAGGGATTCGAGCTGTCGGCCATCGATACCGGCGAGTCGATCATCCGGGTGCGGCACGCGGCAGCGGTCCACCGCTCCTCCTGCTGCGCGGATATCCGCAGACACACGTGACGTGGCACAGGGTCGCGCCCGCTCTTGCCGAGCGCTTCACGGTGGTCGCCCCGGATCTTCGAGGCTACGGGAACAGCTCGGCCGCCACATGACTTCCAGCTCGCGCCCGCGCGGCGCGGGACGCGCCTCTTCGCCGGGGGGGGGGCCTTCAACCGCGGCGGGCGCCGCCGGCCGGCGAACCTGGAAGCGAGACCCATCGGTCACCCGGCGGCCTGGTCTACCATGAAGGCCAAGGATCGCGTGCCGCGAGAAGCCCGGGCCTCTGGACCACCCTGCCGACTCGAGGACAGCGATGAGGATTACATTTGCGAACTGGCCGGCCTGTGACGGCCCGGCCGCGGCCCGTGCGCCCATCGGGATCCTCGGGGCGCCGCATGCCACGCCCTACCGGAGCGGTCAGCCGAGCCACTCGGCCGCCGCCCCGCAGACGCTGCGCGAAGCGCTGACGGGATACGCCTGCAACCGGGATCACTACGACTTCGACCTGGGGGCACTTCCACCGACGGATGTCGAGGACTGCGGGGATGTTCCGGGCGATTCCTCCGATGCCGAGGGCAACCGCCGCCGGATCACGGCCGCGGTCCGCGCGCTCCTCGAGAACCGCGTGGTGCCCGTCGTCCTCGGCGGCGACGATTCCGTCCCGATCCCCATGTTCCGCGCGTTCGAAGGCCGCGGCCCGCTCACGGTCCTGCAGATCGACGCCCACCTCGACTGGCGCGATGAAGTCGATGGGGAACGATACGGCTACAGCAGCCCCATGCGCCGGGCGTCGGAGATGCCGTGGATCCGCCACATGATCCAGGTCGGGCTGAGGGGGGTCGGGAGCGCGCGAGCGTCGGAGGTGGCCGACGCGCATGCGTGGGGCGTCGAGATCGTCACGGCCGAAGAGGTGCACCGGAGCGGCGTGGCGCGGGCGCTCGCCCTGGTGCCCGAAGGAGTGCCGTGCCTCGTGACCGTCGACTGCGACGGCCTGGATCCCTCGATCATGCCGGCGGTGAAGGCGCCGGCGCCGGGCGGGCTGACGTACTGGCACGTCGTGGAGCTGATTCGTGGCGCGGCCCGGAAGGCGCCCATCGCCGGATTTGACCTCGTGGAGTTCATGCCGGAGCGGGACTCACACGGCCTGGCGGCGCGCACGGCGGCCCGGATCGTATGCAACGCGATCGCCGCGGTGGCCGGCGGGACGGCTTCTCACGGCCCCATCGGTCCGTAGGCCTGTTTCCCGGGTCCGAGCGCGAAGCGTCGCCCCTCGATCGAGCAGCCGTCTCAGCGGCGGCCAGGTCGAGCGCGGGGCCCGGCGTGCCAGCGCCGCAGGCTCAGCCGGGTGGAAGGGGTGACCCCGGCTCCGAGGAGCGTCTGCATCGTCGCGAGCGCGCGTCGAGTGTCGGCGGCCGTCTCCGACGCGATGCAGTCGGAGGGCACGATGAGGCGGAAGTCCCGCATGTAGGCGTCGCTGGCGGTGAACAGCACGCAGATATTGCCCGCCATCCCGGTGAGGATGAGTGTGCGCGCGCCCAGGTACCCGAGTAACACGTCCAGCGCCGTCGAGAAGAACCCCGAGTGCTTCGGCTTCAGCACGAAGTAGTCATCGGCGGCCGGCGCCAGGAGGTCGACGACGGGTTTCCCGCGCGCGCCGGCGCGTCGACTGTGCGCGGTGAGACGACGGAAGTCAGCCTGCCAGCGGCCGTAGTTGTCGTTCACGTAGATGACCGGGATCCTGGCCCGTCTGGCGCGCACTCTGAGCCTCGCCAGCCGGCGAGCCATGGGGAGGGCATGGCGAAGCAGGCGTTCGCCGGCCGGGAACTCGAGGTCGCTGATGACGTCCAGCAAGAGCAACGCCACGGGCGACCGATCAGGGGCCCCATCTGCACGCTCCGTGATGTTGTTCCCGGACGCCATGGGCGTCTGCCGAGCCACGCGACACGGTCACACGCCCGGCGGGTCGGTGGCGCGGTCCCAGTTGCGGTGCCGCCCGACGGCCTCCATGAAGGCCGGAAGCTCGCGCACGAGGGCCCAGTCCGCGCGATCGCCGATGGGCACCCCGGCGGCCTCGACCACCCGCTGGCCAACTCCCAGCATGAGGATCGGCTTGCAGTGCCGGTACTGGTCCTTCAGGAACTCGCGCGCGTGGCCGAGAGCGCTGAGCTGATCGGCGGCGCCTGGGCCATCGGGAACCACCGCTGCGTCGAAGAGCACCGAGGGCATGGTCTCGAAGGTGGCGTCGGGGTCCAGGGTCTCGCCGTTGAGCGTGTCGACGCTGCCGAGCCGCGCCGCGAGTACGCGAACCACCGCGCCAGCCCTGGACAGCGATGCGCGCGTCCGGGTGACCGAGGCGGCGTCGACCCCGGGCGCGGCCAGAACGGCGACGTTGCGGCCCCGGATGCTCCCGTCGCCGGGCCGAGCGGTGAGCGACAACGCCGGCGAGGCCGCGACCTCGGTGCGCGACGGCTGCCACACCCGAGGCATCGGTGGGGGCAACGCCATGCCCAGGCCGTCAGCCACCGCCTGCGCCAGCTCATCCGAGACGTTCCGGAGCATGGAAACCGTTCGCTCCCGGATCGCGGGCACCTGCACCTTCGTGAGCTCGAAGCGGAAACCCCGGATGATGTGCGCCTTCTCGTAGGCCGTCTGGCTGTTCCAGAAGAGCGTCGCCTGGGAGTAGTGATCCCCGAACTTCTCGGGCTTCCCGCGACGCTTGTCGTCGGCGATCGGCTCGGGGATCGTCGTGAATCCGCGCGTGCCCGCCTGGAACGGGCACCCCCCGCCGAGGGAGTTGGGCTCGTACGAGACGCGCCCGCGATGGATGGCCTGACGGTGGAAGCCGTCCCGCTGGTTGTTGTGCGCCTGTGCAATCGGCGCGTTGATCGGGATCTCGTGGAAGTTGGGACCGCCCAGCCGCAACAGCTGCGTGTCGAAGTAGGAATGAATGCGCCCCGCGAGCAGCGGGTCGTTCGAGAAGTCGATGCCCGGCACGAGGTTCTGGACACCGAACGCGACCTGCTCGGTCTCCGCGAAGAAGTTGTCCGGGTTGCGATTGAGGACCATGCGCCCCACCGGCGTCACGGGGACCAGCTCTTCCGGAACGATCTTGGTGGCGTCGAGCACGTCGAAGCTGAACTTGTCCGCCTGCGCCTCGGTGAAGATCTGGAAGCCCAGCTCGTACTCGGGGAAGACGCCGGCCTCGATTGACTCCCAGAGATCACGCCGGGTGAAGTCCGGATCCGCGCCGGCGATCTTGACGCATTCGTCCCAGTCCAGGGAGTGCGTGCCGGCGGCGGGGGTCCAGTGGAACTTCACGAACCGCGACTCCCCCTTGGCGTTCACCAGCCGGAACGTGTGCACGCCGAAGCCCTGCATGGTGCGGAAACTGCGAGGGAGCGCGCGATCCGACATGACCCACATCAGCATGTGGGTCGATTCCGGCATGAGGGAGACGAAGTCCCAGAACGTGTCATGAGCGCTGGCCGCCTGCGGCATCGCGTGGTGGGGTTCCGGCTTCAGGGCATGGACGAGGTCCGGAAACTTGAGCGCGTCCTGGATGAAGAAGATCGGGATGTTGTTGCCGACGATGTCGAAGTTGCCCTCGTCGGTGTAGAACTTCGTGGCGAAGCCGCGGACATCGCGCGGCGTGTCGGTCGAGCCGCGCTCGCCCGCCACGGTCGAGAAGCGCACGAAGACGGGGGTGCGCTTCCCCTTCGCGGACAGAAAGGAAGCGCGGGTATACTGCGCGAGCGACTCGTAGCACTCGAAGACGCCATGGGCGGCCGACCCGCGCGCGTGCACGATCCGCTCGGGGATCCGTTCGTGGTCGAAGTGCGTGATCTTCTCCCGGAGGATGAAGTCCTCCAGGAGCGCCGGCCCCCGGAGGCCCGCCTTGAGCGAATTCTGGTTGTCGGCGATGGGCTGGGCGAAGTTCGTCGTCAGGACCTGCCCGCCCGAATCGACCCGGACGCGGTCGAGGGGATCGTTGCCCGGATTGAGCCCGGCGCGCGCGCGCGTACCGGTCTTGGGCGAGGTGGTCGCCTCGGTGAGCGTACTTCCGGTCACCGCCGGATCGGGAGGTTCTGCGGTCGTACCGGGCTTGGGAATCCTCGATGCCTCGCCGATCTCGCCGGGCTTGCCCCGATTGGCGGGGAAGGCGGCGGCGAGGGCCTGCGTCCCCTGCATCTTGCGGGCCGCGGGGTCCGGGCCGTTGCCTCTTGGACCCTTCCTCGCACCACTGACGGTGGACCTGGCAGCCCCTTGACCGTCATCGGGCCTGGCGGCCCCTCGGCGCTCGACGGGTGCCATCTTGTTCTTCGGCATCGGATTCTTCGGCATGGGAGGTATCCTCCAAGCGGCTGGACTGTGAAGGGACCGCGAGCTGACTTCTGTCACCCGGACGGCGGCCGCCCAGGTGGGACTTCGGTTACCGATCCGGCGCGGCGGGGATGGCCGCCGGAGCCCAGTCGGACCGTGTCTGTCCGCCTGAGCTGGGGCCGATTCTCATGCTGCACGTGAATGGGCCGGGGAGGCGTCGGACGGGGGTCACGATGGCGCCAAGACGACATGCTGGCGTGAAGCGTCTTGCTACGGCGCAACCCGGCTCGACCGGCCGATGACCGCGCGATAAAGAGCGAGCAACACGATGGCCCCGACGACGGCCATCAGGAAGCCGGCTGGCTCTCCCTCTGCATACCAGCCCGCAAGACGCCCCAGGAATCCGCCGATCAGCGCCCCGACGATACCGATCACCGCGGTCACGACGAACCCCGCCGGATCGCGGCCCGGCATGAGGAACCGCGCCACGATTCCGACGATGAGACCAAAGACGATCCACCCGAGAATGCCCATCGTGCTCTTCCTCCTCGGCGGTGCTCAAGGCTTCGCAACAGCAAGAGCAAGGGAAATGCCAGGAGCCGGAATGCCCACCGGCATCGGCCGCGCGGGCCCGGCCTTCTGTCTCCTGTGTCCATCCGTTAGAATCCTCCCGGGCGGAGATCGACTGGAGGGCCGATGACCAAGCGTCTGGTGTTCGTGGGGGCCGGGGCGATCGGGAGCTATCTGGGAGGCCACCTGGCGCGTTCCGGCCACGACGTCACCCTCATAGACCCCTGGGCCGAGCAGGTGGAGGCCATTCGCCGGGACGGCCTGGCGGTCTCGGGCCCGCACGAGCCGTTCATCGCGCGGCCGGCCGCCGTGCACCTCCACGAGGCGGCTCGCCTGCCGCGCGACTTCGACTTCGCCTTCGTGGCGACGAAGGCCTACGACACGGCGTGGGCCACGCAGCTCGCCGCCCGCCACGCCGCCCCGGCCGGCGCCGTCGTGTCGGCGCAGAACTGCTGGCCCGATCCGGTCGTGGCGGGCATCGCCGGGGCGACCCGGTCGATCGGGCTCATCATGTCGAAGATCGGGGTCGCCCTCTGGCGGCCGGCCCACGTGGAGCGCGGCGTGGAGAAGGGGCAGGGCGCCGGGCACGACGTGTTCCGCGTCGGCGAGCACGACGGCCGGATCACGCCCCGGATCGTCGAGCTCGCGGAGATGCTCGCGGTGATCGACGGGGCCCGGACCACCGACAACCTCTGGGGCGAGCGCTGGGCCAAGCTGTCCCAGAACGCGATGAGCAACCCCCTCCAGGCCGCGTCCGGGCTCGGCTCCTTCGAGGTCGCGTCCAGCGAGGTCGGGCGGACGCTGATGATCCGCCTCGCCGGCGAGTCCGCGCGTGTCGGGCTGGCGCTCGGGCACCGGATCCCGGCGTTCGCCGGCGCGCCCGCCGAGCGATGGGCCGACGCCGACCGGCGCGAGACGTGGGAAGCCCTCGATCGCGTGCTGACGCCCGCCGAGGCCACCGCCCGCAACTGGCGCGCCTCGATGGCACAAGACGTCGCCAAGCGTCGGACGACGGAGATCCGCGAGATGAACGGGTACGTGGTGGCCCAGGGTGGACGGACCGGTGTCGCGACGCCCGTTTCCGCCGCGATCGTGGCGGCCGTGCGTGAGGTCGAGGCAGGGGTGCGCGAGCCGTCGCCGCGCAACCTCGAGCTGGTGCTCCGGCACGCGGCCGCGCTGGCGTGACCGGGGCGCTCAGGCGAAGGCTTCGCGCATTGACGGTCGTGGAGACGTCATGGTACGCGCATCCTGGAGAAGCGGGGTCAGCTCGACACGATCGACGTGGAATCGATCAGCCAGATGCAGGGCCGCTACGCGGCCGGCATGACCGTGTCGATGGTGCGCCAGACCTCCCGCCAGACCAAGGTAAAGATCCGCTTCGACAACATCCACGACCCGCGGCTGATCGAGGAATACTACAGGCTCGTTTGGACGACGGTCGACAAGCAGATCTTCCTCGACGCGGGTCTTGACCGGCGCGAGCGGCCGGGCGGCGGCGCGGCCGCGAGAAGCTCCCGGTGAGACGGCGAGCCGTCGCCCGCCCGGTGAAGCACCCAGCGGAGGCGTCGCATGAGCGGACGCAGCGTCCTGGTGATCGGGGGCGGCGTGATCGGCGTCGCGTCCGCCTATTTCCTGACCCGCGAGGGCTGGGAGGTCACCCTCCTCGACAAGGGGGAGATCTGCGCCGGCAGCTCGTACGGCAACGCGGGGCTCGTGGTCCCGAGCCACGTCGTGCCCCTGGCCGCGCCGGGCGTCTGGTGGCAGGGCGTCAAGTGGATGCTGAACTCGGAAAGCCCCTTCTACATCAAGCCCCGGCCGAGCGTCGAGCTCGCGAGGTGGCTCTGGCAGTTCCGGTCGGCCTGCACCCCGGGCCGGATGCGGCAGGCGATGCCGCTGCTCCGGCGGCTCGGGGTTGAGAGCCTGGCGCTCTACCGGGAACTCGCCGAGAAGGGCGGCTTCGACTTCGGCTTTCGCCAGCCCGGGTCGATGACCGTCTTCTTCACGCCCGAGGGCCTGGCGCACGGGCAGGAGGAGCTCCGGCTCCTCCGCGAGGCGGGCGTCGCGGTCGAGATGCTGGACGGCGCCGCCGCCCGGTCGGCCGAGCCCGCGCTCAGGCCCGGCGTCGTCGGCGCCCTCTTCTGCCGGGAGGACGCCCTGCTGGTCCCGGACCGCTTCGTCAAGGGACTCGCGAAGCTGACCGAATCGCTCGGTGCGCGAATCGCGACCGCCTCGGAGGCGATCGGCTTTCGCACGACCGGCGATCGGATCGACGCGGTCCAGACCACGCGGGGCGCCTTCTCGGCCGACACCTTCGTCCTGGCCGCCGGGGCCTGGTCACCGGACGTCGGCCGCGCGCTCGGGCTGCGCGTGCCGATCCAGCCTGCCAAGGGCTACAGCCTGACCTATCGCCGCCCGGCCCGGGGCCCGGCCATCCCGCTCCTGCCCGCCGAGGGGCGCTTCTCGGTCACGCCGATGGGCCAGTTCCTGCGGTTTGGCGGCACGCTCGAGCTCGCCGGCATGGATCTCTCGATCAACCGCCGCCGCGTGAACGCCCTCCGGCGCAGCGCGCTCCGCTGCATCGAGGGCGCGGAGGAGCTCGAGCTCCTGGAGATCTGGCGCGGCCTCCGCCCGTGCACGCCGGACGGGTTGCCCCTCGTCGGCCGCTCACGCCGCTACAACAATCTGGTCCTGGCGGCCGGACATGCGATGGTCGGCATGTCGCTCGGGCCCGTCACGGGAAAGCTCGTGGCCCAGCTCGTGTCGGGCTCGCCGGCCCCCGCCGACATCGGGCTCCTCGATCCCGAGCGCTTCGGGTAGCGCGCGCCCGGACAGGCGCCCCGGCCGTGGCCGCGGCACTCGCCGGGCGCGGAGCCCACTCGGCATCAGGGCCGGGCGGCTCGGTCAGAATCGCAGGCGGACCCGATAGGTCACCCTCGCCGCGCCCTCCATGGGCACCGGGACCCGGTAGCGCAGCGTGTGGGCCTCGAGCTTCTCGTGGGCCTGCGTCTCCCGGAGGACTTCCCAGTCGCCCGGGATCGGCTCGATCACGCTCACGACCACGTCCTCCTTCTTGTGGTTGCGCAGGTTGATCTCCCACTCGACCTCGTAGGTCGAGCCGCCGATCCGCTTCCAGTCCCGCTGGACCCGCTCGCCCACGACGTCGAAGGCCTCCCCCATCTTGATCCGCACTCGCTCGTCCTTCGGAGTGTGGTCGATCCAGTCCTCGCCCACGAGCTGCTGGCTGCCGGACCCGTCCGCCTTGTAGACGCGCATCTTGCCCTTCGGGAGCGGCACCCCGAGGTTGTTGGCCTTCGTGTTGGCGATCTCGACGAACGCGCTCACCTTCTGGTTGCTCATGGGTGTGCCGTACTGGGTGCGGTAGTAGTCGCGCGCTCCGAAGAAGGCGAGCTCCTTCCGGACCGGCACGGCGGCGGCGGTCAGGAGCGTGAGCTGCTTCGTCTGCCTGTCCTTGATCGTGGTCCGCCCGTCCAGCGTGTACAGGTGGTACTCGAAGAAGCCCTCGGAGACGAAGTCGCGGGAGGCCGGCGCGGCCGCCACGGACTTGGCCGCCTGCTCCATGGCGAGCCGGGTCCGGTCGTCACGGGCCCGGTTCACGTCGCCGGCCACGAGCTTCAGCGCGGCGTCCCTGTACGTCGCGCCGCTCTTGTTGTCGATGGTCACCCACCCCGTCACGTCGGCGCGGTCGTCGGCGGCGTTGAGGATCACCACGTAGTCGGCCTTCCAGCTGATGCCGCCCGTCAGGTACGAGGCCTCGACGCGCTGGGGCGCGGTCGTCGCGTTCCGCAGGAGCCACATCAGCGTGGGCTTCGAGACCAGGTTCTCCGGCAGCGACGGGAACACGATCTGGCCGTGGTGCCCCACGTGGATCGCGCCGTTGATGTCGTAGACGGGCCCGTCGGTCGAGAGGAGCGTCGCCTCTAGGTAGGAGCCGTTCCCCTGATACAGCCGGACCTTGCGGCCGACGTACTTCTCCAGGAGCTTCTGGGGCGACAGGAGGTCGTACTCGTAGTTCTGCTCGAGGATGCGGAGCCCGGCCGGGTCGGTGAGCGACTTGAGATGGACGGACGTCGGGTCGATCTGCGCCGCAACGTCGGCGAACTGGACCTCGGTCATCCCGGCGGGCAGCCGCACCTCCCGCGTGTCCTTCACCAGCCCGAGGTTGCCGTTGTAGATCGTGACCATCAGGTCCCGCTGGCTGTCGCGCGTGATCGCGAGGGGCGGCGCGGCGGCGGCCGGGCCTCCGGGCGACAGAACGGCGAGGGCAAGCAGCACGGCGGAGAGACGGCGGCGCATGGGTGGCTCCTCCCGGGTCGCGTCGGTTCTGACTGCTCGGTCCCTTGGACCGGCGACCGGCGCAGAAGTTCCCAGGAAGCGCGGGGACGACTCAGGGCTCGACGGTCAGCGCCACCTCGACGCGGACCTCGGGCGGCAGAGTCGGGGACTCGTACTCGGTCACCCATCGGCCGATCCGCCCGAGGCCCTCGATCAGCTCCCGGTACCGCGGCCCGGGAACGACCACGTCGATGACGACGAGGCGCTGCTCGCCCTCAAGCCGCCGCGCGACGCGTTTCGCCCCCAGCCGCCCCAGCAGGGCGTCGAGGGCGGCCGCGGCGGGCTCCCGCGAGGACACCGTGAGCCGCCCGCTCGCGTCGACCGCGCGCATCAGCCGTCCGGCGGCCCGAGACTTCGCGTCGGCGCCGGCGGCCGCGCCGCCCGTCACGCTCTCGGTTGGCGCCGCAGGGGCGGCCGGGGCGGGGACCTGACGCGCGGCGGTATCGCGCGAGGAAGGCGGCTCGGGTGACGGTGCGGATCTCCGGGCCCCGGCCCCGGTGGGCGGGGGCCCCGCCCTGAAGGCGTCGGGCCGCTGCTCGGCCGGCGTCTCCTTCTTCAGCTCTGACTTCAGCGGCGGCCCGGCCTGGCGCGTCGCCTCCGGTCCCGCCTCCGACCTCGCGGCTGGCGCCTCCTGGACGGCGCCGCCCGGCGACGTCGGCCCTGGCCGGGTCAACGTCACCGGCGGGGTGCCGGCGGGCGGGGCCGGTCGAGACTCCTCCCTTGACGGCCCCGGCTCGACCGGCACGCCCTTCGTCCCGAGCGCGTGGTCCCTGGATCGCGCGGTCTTCCCGGGCATCTCGGACGCGGGAGGCTGCGAGGCAGCGGGCGGGCTGGAGGGCTCGGGAGGAGCGGTCGACTCGCGCGTGTCGCGCGGGGCGAGCTGCTGGACGTCGGGCGTGTGCTGGTACACGTAGAGCGCCGAGACGGCGACCAGCAGCACCGCCGCCGCCTCAAGCGGCAGCTTCACCCGGAGCGGCCGGAACAGGGCGTCGAGGAGCCGGCGGGACCACGGGGGGCGGTGGGCCGCCGTCATGACGCGGTCGACGAACCCGGCCGGCGCGTGGACCGGCGGGACGCGCCGGAGCAGCGTCACCGTCTCGCGGAGCCCGTCCAGCTCGCGGCGGCACTCGGCGCACGTGGCGAGATGGGCCTCGATCGCCGCACGCTCGGCGGCGGCGAGCGCGTCGTCGAGGAGCGCGGAGAGCTGCTCGCGGGCGTCGTGGCACGTCATGGCAAGAACCGCTCCAGCTTCTCCTTGAGGTCGAGCCGGGCCCGGTGAAGCCGGGAGCGCACCGTCCCGACCGGGAGCTCCAGCACCTCGGCGATCTCCTCGTAGGCAAGCCCCTCGACGTCCCGCAGGACGACGACGATGCGCCGCTCCTCCGGAAGCTCGCCGATGGCGCGGTGCAGCGCCTCCTCGATCTCACCTCGCTCGAGTGCCTGGTCGGGCCTCGGACGCGCATCGGCCAGCCGGGCCAGGGTCTCCTCACCATGGCGCGCGAGACGTCGCTCGTTCCCGGCCAGACGGTTGAGACACAGGCGCGAGACGATCGCGTAGAGCCAGGTGGAAAGGCGGGCATCCCCCCGGAACTCGGCCAGCCCCCGGTGGGCCCGCAGAAAGGCCTCCTGGGCGACGTCCTGGGCCTCGGCAGCGTTTCCGAGCATGCGGAGCGCGAGCCCATAGACACGGTGCTGCTGGGTGCGCACGAGGTCCTCGAACGCCCGGGGGTCGCCCACGCGGAGCCGGCGCACGAACTCCGCCGAGTCGCCTGCCGCCGGCTCAGCCACGGGTGCCGCCGCCCACCGCCCGAGCCTATCGCAAAGCGCGACGCCCGAACAAGCTGACACGCCAATCCCTCCGCCTGCTTGGACCGCCCAACCGACCCCTGGGTTCCCGGCCACCGGCCCCGGACCGGCCCCGGCATCCGGAAGCGGGGGACGGCCGCCGGCTCGCGGCGGGACGGAGCGATCCCGGCCGTCCCCGCGACAGCTCGACGGCCCCGGGCCGCGTTGCCCGCGCCTGGCACCCCGGGTATCCTGCGCCTCCGGAGGATCAGGATGGATACCCTGCGCTTCTTTCTTGTGCAGCACGGTCACCTGCACTCGTTCGACGACGGCGGAGCGGCCTCGTATGCCGATCGCGTCCTCTACGGGATGACCGAGGAGCAGATGCGCGCCCGCCCGGACGACCGCCTCAACTCGCTGGTCTGGCTTCTCTGGCACATGGCGCGCACCGAGGACGCCGCCGTCAATCTCGTCGTGTCGAACGGCCGGCAGGTCCTGAACGACGACTGGGCGCGGCGCATGAACGTGCCCTCGCGCACCATCGGCACCGGCATGACCAAGGGCGAGGTCGCCGACCTCAGCAGGCGCGCCGACGTCGACGCCGTGCGAGCCTACCGGTCGGCCGTGGGGCGACAGACCCGCGACGTCGTCTCCGGGCTCCGTCCAGACGCCTGGGAGGACATCGTGGGGCTGGTCGACACGGCCCGCGCCGCCGCGGCTGGCGCCTTCGCGCCGAACACCGCCTGGGTCGAAGGCGTGGGATACAAGCCCTGGCAGGGTCATACCCGGGCCGCCCAGCTCGCCGCCTCCGCCATCCGGCACAACGCGGTGCATCTAGGTGAAGCCATCACGGTTCGAAGCTTGGCCGGATTCCCCCTTGGAATCTGATGCCCGGAAGGCCCCCCCGCGTGACGGTGCCGGCCGCCTCTCGCCTCGCGGTGCGCCGGGCCTTCGCGAACCGGGTCACGCCGGTCCGTGGACATGGCCCGGCGCACGCTGGCCGCCCGGGGCGAGGCGCTCCTGCCCGGCGTCGAGGCGCGCCTCGCCCCGACCACGTTCGACGCCTGGCTCAGCGGGCGGAGCGCGAGAGCGTCGTCGGCCGCGTGATCCGGGAGCCGCGCCGAACCCCGCGGCAGCGTGAAGGGTCCGGGGGCGCGCCGGAGGCCGCTTCGCAAGGCTGCCAGCGTGCGTCGGGCCGCTACCCCTTCAGGATATCGAGGCGCGCCAGGATGTCGCCGAGCTCGCGCCGCGTGACGTCGTCGAGGAGCGGCCCCGGCTGGCGCACCACGCTGGTCGCGATGGCCCCGCGGAGGCGTAGGAGCTCCTTCCGGAGCGCGAGTCCGATCCCCTGCTGGCCCTCGTAGCGGATGTAGGACGCGTAGCGGTCGAAGACGGCCGCCGCCCCCGCGCGATCGCCCCGCACGAACGCCGCGTAGATCCGCACGAGGACGTCGGGGATCGCCGCCCCGGTCATGATCCCGACCGCGCCGCGGCACAGCTCCTCGTAGAAGTACATCGCGTTCATACCGCCGAAGATCCCCACGCCGGCGCCGCCGGGGAGCCGCCGCATGGCGGTGATCTTCGTGGGCGTCGGCGCCTCCTCGAGCTTCACGTACCGGCACGCGGGGACCTCGGTCGCGATGCGGACGAGCAGCTCCGGCGACATGAGAACTCCCGTGGTGACCGGCTCGTCCTGGACGACGATCGGAATCCCGATCGCCCCGGCAATCGCCCGGTAGTGCGCGAGGATCGCCCCGTCGCCGCGCAGCCCCGGCGGGGGCGCCACCATCACGGCGGCCGCCCCCGCGGCCTCCGCCGCCTGCGAGAGCTCGACCACCACCGCCACCCCGCCGTGCGAGGTCCCCACCACGACCGGGAGGCGGCCCGCGGCGCACTTCACGAACACCTCGGCCACGCGGCACCGCTCGCCCTCCGACAGCTTGTGGGCCTCGCCCATGATTCCCAGCACGTTCAGGCCGTGGACGCCGCACCGCGCCTCGAACTCGACCAGCGTCGCGATGCTGGCCTCGTCCACTTGCCCCGAGGCATCGAACGGCGTGGCGGTGATGGGAATGACACCCGTGAGCTCCGTGGTCATGTCGCGCTCCTCGTGCGGGAATCAGACCGCGCTATAATGCGCCCCGACCGGCCGCGCCGGCGCGCGGCTTCCTCGGTTCCGCGACTGCGCCCTCGGGAGGAGCCGCCCATGACACTGCCTCTCGCCATCGACGCCATCGCGCGGGAGCTCGACGCCGTGCGCGCGGAGATTCTCGGCGAGGCCGACGGTCTCTCGCAAGCCCAGGTCGACTGGCGTCCGGCCGTCGACGACTGGTCGGTGGGTGAGATCCTGCACCACCTCACGCTCGCCGAGATCAACACGGGTAAGCTCACCTCGAAGCTGCTCAAGGAGACCGGCGCGCCCGCCGCGCCCTACCCGCCGGACCTGACCGGGTTCGCGCCCCTGCCCGCCTGGCCGGCCGGTCCCCGTGAAGCCCCGCCCGTCGTGCGGCCGGGGAAGGGTCACCCGATCGGGCAGCTGCTCCACGACATGCGGGCCGCCCGCGAGCGGAGCCGCCAGTCGCTCGAGCGCCTGGCGACCGTCGATCCGCGCGCGTTCACGTGGCGCCACTTCGCTCTCGGCGAGATGGACCTCGGCCAGTGGTGGATGCTCCAGGCCCATCACGACCGGGACCATCTCCAGCAGCTCCGGCGGATCAAGAAGTCGCCGGGGTTCCCGCGGGCGTGACGGCGGTCCCGCCCGCCGGCGCATAGGTCACCAGCCGGATCGGGGTCGGGCGGCCGCCGTTGCACGGATTGTAGATCTGCGGGCAGTTCGACACGGCGACCAGCACGTCCATCTCCGCCCGAAGGTCCACGTGGTCGCCGGGCTTCGACCATCCGTCGACGATCGCCATCGCGCCGTCGGGCGCCACCGGCACGTTCATGAAGAAGTTCAGGTTCGCGACGATGTCCTTCCGGCCGAGCCCGAACCGCCCGAGCGCCCGGAGGAAGTTGTCCCGGCAGTTCGCGGTGTGCTCCACGCCGTAGCGGACGCGGTTCGACTCCGCGCTGCAGCAGCCCCCGATCGTGTCGTGACGCCCGCAGGTGTCGGCGACGATCGTGAAGAGCCGCCGCCCCAGACCCGAGTAAAGCCCGTGGCCCGTCGTGAGGAAGGCGGTCCCTGCGAACTTCATCGTGTCGGCCGCGTTGTACCGCTCGCCCGGATCCGCGGCGCTGTAGCAGAGGAAGTCCACCGCCTGGCGCCCCTCCAGGTCCACGATCCGGAGAACCTGGCCCGCCGGGACGACCCCCGACCACTCGCCGCCCGCCGGGATGATCCGCTCGTCGACGACGCGGCCCGGCATGTCGGCGGCTGTCTCCTCACCGTTCGTCACGGCTCGCCTCCCTCCGTCCTGTCTCCCCACAGCTCCGCCTCCGCTCGGGCCACGCTCGGTGACCGTCTCCGGTGGGCCGGCCGCCAGGTGGCGCGCACGGCCGCGAGGTCCGGCGCCTCGAGCCCGAGCAGCCGCTTCAGATCGAGGGCGTTCTGCGTGGGAAAGTCCTCGTTGTTGTTGTTGAAGGTGACCGCGACGCGCCGGGCGCGACGATGCAGCCGCCGGGCGCGGCCGGCAAGCTCCCCGAGCTCCTCCGCATCGTACCGGTAGTCGTACTTCTCGGCCACGGTCGGCTCGCGCCCGGCGCGCTGGTCGAGCCAGCCCCGAAGGTTGCGCCCGTGGAGCCGGAGGACGGACCATTCGGCCGTCGTCGCGGCTTCCACCCAGGGCTGCCACACGGCGTCCACCGTCACGAGGACGAGACCGTGCCGCGCCATGAAGGCGACGACCTCCGCCGTCCGCTCCGGGATCCACGTCTCGTTCCGCAGCTCGACGGCCACCGTGACGTCGGGGAGCCTTGCGGTGAGCGAGGCGAGGTAGGCCAGCGTTGCCTCCTCGTACCGAACCCAGGGCGCGAGCTGGAACAGCACGTAGCCCAGCTTGCCGGCCGCCGCGAGGGGCTCGATGGCCGCCCGGAACAGCTCGAAGCAGCGGTCCAGCGCCTCGGGCGGGATCCGCTCGCGGTCGAGCTCGCCGCGGCGCCGAAGCGGGACGTCCTCCGGCAGCATGAGGCGAACCTCGGGCGGAAGCGTGTCGAGGCGCGGGTGGTGACCGGTCATGAGGCTGTAGGCCTTGACGTGGAAGAGAAAGCCCGGGGGCGTGCGCTCCGCCCAGAGCGCCGCGTTCCGTGGCGAGGGCAGCGCGTAGTAGGTGGAGTTGACCTCGACGCAGTCGAAGAAGCGCGCGTACCAGCGAAGCCGGTCCTCGGCCGACATCGCGGGCCGCGGGTAGAAGCGCCCGGAGGCGATCAGCGACTGGTCGAGCCAGGACGCGGTGCCGACGCGATACTCGGTCGCGGCAGCGGACGGAGCCGCTCCGCGCCCCGGCCCCGGGCCCGCCGGGACGGCGTCAGGCGGCGTCGACGAGGCCACGCGCGCCCAGCCATCTGAGGGCGTCCGCCACGAGGAACAGCGAGCCCGCCACGCAGACCACGTCGGTCGCGGGCTCGCCCAGCGCGCGCTCGAGCGCCTCTTCCGGGCTCATGGTGATCGTGACGTCCGCATCGACCGGCGGCAGCTGAGCGAGGAGCTCCTGCGGAGGCGTGGCCCGCGGATGATCCGCAAGGGTGAGATAGATCCGGGCGGCGGGCGGTGCCAGGACCTTCAGGATGCCGGCGCGGTCCTTGTCAGCCGAGACGCCGAGCACCAGTCCGAGGCGTCGGCCGGCGAAGTGATGCCGGAGCGAGGCAGCCAGCGCCGCCGCGCCCGCGGGGTTGTGGGCGCCGTCGAGGACGAGGGTGGGTCGCCCGCGCCTGCCGGGAATCACCTGAAAGCGCCCCGGCCAGCGGACCCCGGCGCACCCCGCCCGCACCGCGGACTCCGGCACGGGCATGCCCGACGCGGCGGCGAGGGCCCGGACCGCGCCGACCGCGAGCACGGCGTTGCCGGGCTGAAAGAGCCCCGGCAGCGAGAGGCGGACGTCGTCGTAGCTCCACCCGGGACCGCGCAGCCGAAGCCGGTGCCCCCCGAGGTCGCTCGCCAGCGTCTCGACCGTCAACTGGCGCCCCTCGACGAGCAGCGGCACCCCGACGTCCCGGCAGCGCGCCTCGATGACCTCCATGGCTTCCGGGGCCTGGGCCGCCGAGAGAGCCGTGCCGCTCCGGATGATGCCGGCCTTCTCGCCGGCGATGTCCTCGAGGCGGCGACCGAGGAACTCCTGATGGTCGTAGTCGATCCGCGTCACCACCGACACCAGGGGGCGGCCCACGTTCGTCGCGTCCCACCGGCCGCCCAGCCCCACCTCCAGGACCGCCGCGTCGACCGCGGCCTCCCGGAACGCCGCCAGGGCCACCGCCGTCATCGCCTCGAAGAAGGTGGACGCGCCGCCGGCGAGCGCGGGGCCGATCCGGGCGGCGTGGCGGGCGAGAACCTCACGGGGCACCGCCGCCCCGTCGACACGGATGCGCTCCGTCACGTCGAGCAGATGGGGCGAGGTGTAAAGGCCCGTGCGCAACCCGGCCGCCTGGAGGATGGCCGCCGACAGCGCGGCGACCGAGCCCTTCCCGTTGGTCCCGCCCACGTGGACGATGCGCAGCCCGGCCTCGGGACGGTCGAGCGTGGCGAGCAGCGCCTCGACGCGCTCGAGCCCCAGCCGCATTCCGGCGCGCTCCCAGCGCGCCAGACCGAGCAGCTGATCGAGAGGCGCGGTCACGGCACCGAGGGTTCGACGGGCTCCGCGAAGAACGCGAGGAGACGCCCGAGGAGGTTGCGGAGGTCCTTCCGCTCGACCACCCGGTCGATCATCCCGTGCTCGAGCAGGAACTCTGCGCGCTGGAAGCCCTCGGGGAGCGGCTGCCGGATGGTCTCCTGGATCACCCGGGGCCCCGCGAAGCCGATGAGCGCGCGCGGCTCCGCGAGGATCAGGTCCCCCAGCATCGCGAAGGATGCGGTCACCCCGCCCGTGGTCGGATCCGCCAGCAGGACGAAGTACGGCACCCGCTCCTCGGCGAGCCGGCCCAGGGCCGCCGAGGTCTTCGCCATCTGCATCAGCGACAGCACGCCCTCCTGCATCCGGGCGCCTCCCGAGCACGTCACGATGAGCAGCGGGATCCGCTTCCGCGTGGCGAGCTCGATCGCCCGCGTGACCTTCTCGCCCACGACGGAGGCCATGCTCCCGCCCATGAACCCGAACTCGAAGACGCACACGACGATCGGATGCCCGTCGATCCGGCCCACGCCCGAGACCAGAGCGTCCTCGCGCCCGGTCTTCCCCCGGGACGACCGGAGGCGGTCCGCGTAGCGTCCGCGGTTGTCCTTGAACCCGAGGGGGTCCTGGGAGCGGAGCCCCGCGTCCCGCTCCTCGAACGAGCCCGGGTCGAGCAGGAACTCCAGGCGTTCCTTCGCCGAGAGCCGGAACGGCTGCCCGCAGCGCGGACAGGTCAGGGCGTTCTTCTCGACGTCGGCCCGATACACGATCTCCCGGCAAGCCTCGCACTTGGTCCAGAGGCCCTCGGTGGTGACCTTCCGCGGCTTGTCGCGGCCGAACAGCCAGGCCACGGAGCGTCCCTATCCCGCCGGCCCGCCGCCGTTGCCGGCAGCAGCGGGGCGCGTGGCGGTCTTGAGCGCGGCGACGAAGTCGCCGACCTTGGCGACCAGCTCCGGATCGTCCGCGAGCCGCTCCACCAGCCGGACGATCGCGCTGCCGACGACGGCGCCGTCCGCGTGACGGACGACCGCCGCGACCTGATCGGGGGTGGAGATCCCGAACCCGACGCCGATCGGCTTGGTCGTCACGGCGCGAAGGTCGCGGACGAGCCGCACGAGCTCCGCCGGCACCTCCGTCCGCTCGCCCGTGATGCCCGTCAGCGGCACCAGGTAGACGAAGCCCCGGCTCACCCGCGCGATCCGGCGCAGCCGCTCCGGCCCGCTCGTCGGCGCCGCGAGCGCGACCAGGTCGAGGCCCGCCGTCCCGGCCGCCCCGGCAAGCGGCGCGCTCTCGTCGATCGGGCAATCCGGCACGATCAGCCCCGCGACGCCCGCGCTCGCGAGATCGCGCGTGACCTTGTCCAGCCCGTAGCGATAGAGGGGGTTCAGATACGTCATGACCACCAGCGGTGCCCGGATCCGGCCGCTGAGCTGGGCGAGCACGGGCAGCAGCCGGTAGAGGCTCGTCCCCCGCTCGAGCGCGCGAACGGCCGCCCGCTGGATCGTCGGCCCGTCGGCCAGGGGATCGGAGAAGGGCAGGCCCACCTCGATCACGTCCGCGCCGCGGGCGTCAGCCTCCTCGGCGAGCCGGGCGGTCGCCTCCAGGCTCGGATCGCCGGCGCAGAAGTACGGGATGAGCGCGCGCTCGCTCCGGAGGCGCAGGCGGGCGAACACCTGGTCAATGCGCGACACGGCCGCCCTCGCCCTCCGGGCGAGCCCCGGCGCGCGCGACGCCCCGGACGGCCCGGACCGTCTCCACGTCCTTGTCGCCACGGCCCGAGAGGCCGATCACCAGCCGCGCCTCCCGCGGCAGCGTGGCGGCCAGACGCACCGCGTGGGCCACGGCGTGCGCCGACTCGAGCGCCGGGATGATGCCCTCGAGACGGGTCAGGACCCCGAGGGCGTCGAGCGCCTCCTCGTCGGTCACCGCGGCGTACTCGGCCCGGCCGGTGTCCTTCAGCCAAGAATGCTCCGGTCCGACGCCCGGGTAGTCTAGGCCCGCCGAGATGGAGTGGGCCGGCAGGACCTGCCCGTCCTCGTCCTGGAGGAGATAGGACAGGCTGCCGTGGAGCACGCCGGGGATGCCGGCGGAGAGCGGCGCCCCGTGGCGGCCGCTCCGGAGCCCGGCGCCCCCCGCCTCGACGCCGACCAGGCGAACCTCGCGGTCGTCGAGGAAGGGATGGAAGAGGCCGAGCGCGTTCGATCCCCCGCCCACGCACGCCACGAGGACGTCCGGGAGGCCGCCGAGCTGGCGACGCACCTCGCGCCCGATGACCGACTGGAAGTCGCGGACCATCATCGGGTACGGATGAGGGCCGGCGGTGGACCCGACGCAGTAGTAGGTCGTCCGGACGTTGGTGACCCAGTCCCGGAGCGCCTCGTTCATCGCGTCCTTGAGGGTCCCGCTCCCCGAGCGGACGGGGATCACGCGCGCACCGAGAAGATCCATCCTGAAGACGTTGAGCGCCTGGCGCCGCGTGTCCTCCTCGCCCATGTAGACCTCGCACTCGAGGCCCAGGAGCGCGGTGATCGTCGCCGTCGCGACGCCGTGCTGCCCCGCGCCCGTCTCCGCGATGACCCGGGGCTTCGCCATGCGCGCCGCGAGGAGGCCCTGACCGAGCGTGTTGTTGATCTTGTGGGCGCCCGTGTGGCAGAGGTCCTCGCGCTTGAGGTAGATGCGCGCGCCCCCCGCGTGCTCGGTGAGCCGCTCGGCGAACGTGAGGGGCGTGGGACGGCCGACGTACTCCCTCGACAGCTGGGCGACCCGCTCCCGGAAGGCGGGGTCGCGCCGCGCCTCGCGGTATGCGGCCTCCAGCTCGAGCAGGGGCGTCATGAGGGTCTCGGGCACGTACCGGCCGCCGAAGACGCCGAAGTGGCCGCTCCGGTCTGGCAGCCGGGGCCGCTTCGATCGCTCACCCATCGGCATCCTCGCGGGGCGGGTCGAGGGCCCGCGCCGCCTCCCGGGCGGCCCGGACGAAGCGCCGCACCCTGGCCGGGTCCTTCCGGCCCGGCGCGGCCTCGACGCCGGAGTTGACGTCGACGCCCCACGGCCGCGCCGTGCGGACGGCCTCGCTGACGGTCTCGGGCGTGAGCCCGGCCGACAGGATCACCCGCGCCCTGGCCGTCGCCTCGCGGGCGAGCGTCCAGGAGATCGGGGCCCGCGCCTCGCCCTCGCTCCAGCGGGCCGGGCTGTCGAGGAGGAACGCCGCGGGCTTGTACCGGTCGAGCTGGGCGAGATCGCCGCGCTCCCGAACCTTGATCGTCTTCAGCACGGGACGCGGCATGGCCGCCACGATGTCGGGGGGCTCGGCGCCGTGGAGCTGCACGGCGCCGAGTCCGCACTCGGCGACGACGGCGGCCACCTGGGCCGGCGAATGGTCCCAGAAGACGCCCACCGGGCACACCAGGGGCGGGAGCCCGGCCACGATCGCCGCGGCGACGGCCGGGGCGACGTAGCGGGGCGTGCCCTCCACGAAGATCAGGCCGAGGGCGTCCGCTCCCGCGTCCGCCGCCCAGAGGGCGTCGTCGAGGCACGTGATCCCGCAGACCTTGACGCGCAGGTGTCTCATGCCGAGAGCAGCTCGCGGAGCTTCCCCCCCGGGTCGCCGCTTCGCGAGAGGGACTCGCCGACGAGGATGGCGTGCGCGCCGGCGGCCCGCACGCGCGCGACGTCGCCGCGGGTCGCGATCCCGCTCTCGGACACCACGCAGACCCCGGCCGGGGCGCGCGGGGCGAGGCGCTCGGTGGTCGCGAGGTCCGTCCGGAACGTCGTCAGGTCCCGGTTGTTGACGCCGATCACGCCGGCGCCGAGCTCCGCCGCCCGGTCGAGCTCCGGCTCGCGATGGACCTCCACCAGCGCCGAGAGACCCAGCCCCTTCGCGGCCTGGAAGAGGTCGGCGAGCTGCGCCGGGTCGAGGATCGCCACGATGAGGAGGATCGCGTCGGCCCCGTGCGCGCGCGCCTCCCACAGCTGGTACTCGTCGACGACGAAGTCCTTCTCGAGCAACGGGCAGTCCACGGAGGCCCGGACCCTGTCCAGATCGTCGAGGCCTCCCTGGAAATGGGGGTCCGTGAGGACGGACAGCGCCGCGGCCCCCGCCCGCACGTACTCGGGCGCCCGCGCGACGGGGTCGAATCCCTCCGCGAGGGCGCCCTTGACGGGGGACGCGCGCTTGAGCTCGGCGAGGACCCGGACCTCGCCGGCTGCGCGCGGCGTCAGCGCCGCGGCCAGGCTCCGCGGCGCGGCGAGCGCCGCGGCACGCGCCCCGAGCGCGCCGCGGGCGAGGGCCGCCCGCCGGGCGGCGACGTCGACACGCTTCCGGGCGACGATCTCATCCAGAAGGCCCATGGCATCGAGTCGCTCAGAAGTCGCCCCGGGAACCCTTGGGCCCGGGCAGATCGAGCGGCAGTCGGTGAAGCTGCTCGAGGACGTGCTCGCGGAGCGTGCGGGGCGGCGGCAGGTCCCGCGCGAGACGGCCGCCACGGATGAGCGGCTTCAGGAGGTCCTCGTACGTCCCCCCGCACGCGCACCGGTCGACGGGCCGGAGGGCGGGCACGACGATCGTCCTCCCGCAGGCGCGGCAGCGGAGGACCCGCTTCGAGCCCGAGTGCTTGCCGCGCTTGGCGATCGGCTGGCCGTTGACCTCCATGATGTCGAGCCCGAAGTTGAGGACCGGGGCGTTGGCGATGGCCGTCCCCACGCCGTAGGAGTCCACCAGCGGGTTCAGCCGCGGCATCTGGTACTCGTCGATCCCGCCGGTGGCGATGATCTTGACGTGCTCGAACCCGCGGAGATCGAGCTCCCAGCGGACCTCCTCGAGGATGCGGTAGAAGTCTCCCCGCCGGGAGGACGGGGTGTCGAGCCGCACGGCGTAGAGGTCCCGGCCGAGCGCCTCGGCCACGCGGATCGCCTCGAACTTCTCGTCCTGGAGGGTGTCGATCAGCGCCACCCGGCGCACCTTGGGATCGATCACGGCGTGGAACGCGCGGAGCGCCTCGACGGTGTCGCCGACCACGAGGACCAGCGCGTGGGGGATCGTGCCCATGGGGTCGGCGTCGATCAGCTCGGCCGATTTCGTCACCGCCACGCCGTCGCACCCGCCCACGAAGGCGTTGCGCTCGATCATGGGGGCGAGCCCCGGGTGCATCCGCCGGGCCCCGAAGCTGATCACCTGGCGCTCCCCCGCCGCCTTCTTGCAGCGGGCCGCCTTGGTCGCGATCCCCGAGGCCTGGCAGAGGAGACCGAGCAGCGCGGTCTCGTACTCCGCCCAGTCCACGTAGATACCCTCGACGGTGAGGACGGGCTGGTAGGCGCCGAACACCGTGCCCTCGTCCATGGCGGTCACGTCGATGGGCAAGCCTTCCAGGAGGTGGGCGGCCTCCTCGATCCCGGCCAGGATCCCCCAGGCCCAGTCGCCGGGCAGGCTCTTCAGGTACACCTCGGCCTTGACGCGCGTCCGGTTGTCGCGCGCGCGGAGGATCTGCACGGTCCGGTTGAAGTAGACGTCGGCCACCTCGCCAGCCTTGATCTCCTGGGGCGTGGCGAGGTGGAAGGGGCGCTGATCGGGCACGCTCAGCACTCCCTCCCGGCACCGCGGGTGTTCAGGCGGGACGCCCGGGCATCCCCGTCCCTCCGGGAGAGGATGGCCTCTCCGGGAAAGAAGCGCACGCAGCCAGGCGTCAGCGAGGTCACGAAGTCGCTCGTGTCAGACCGAGAACGGTGAACAGTGTCAGGATTTTAGCAGACCCCTCCCCACCCTCACAAGTAACGCGCGAGCAAGAGAGCCCCTGCCCCGGGCCCCCAGGGAAGGGAGCCGTCCTTGCCCTGGAAGCCCTCGGCGTGACGGAGCGCACGCACGAGGTGAAGCAGGCTCCGTGGCGCGCCGGCGGATCCGTCCGGGAAGCGCCGGCGTGGGGTGACGCCGGATGGCGTGGCGCGGGACGCGAGCTAGTTCCGGCTCACCCTGTGAAACACGATCCGGCTCACCGGAGTCCCGTCCGGCCTGGTCGTATCCTCCACCAGCACGCCGTTGCCGATCAGCTCGTACCTGACACTCAGCTCCACCGACGCGCCGGTGTTGAAGCACTCGATGGTCAGGCCGTCGGTCCGCAGCACGTTCCCGCCAACCACCAGGCCGTCGTCGAAGCTGATGAAGCCGCGATCGGTCCCGTCACACAGCGTGAGAGCGGAGTCGCGCCCGGCCAGCGCGAACCTCCCGTCCTCCAGCCGTACGAGACTGCGGCGCGAATCACCCCCGTCCAGGGGATCGACGCCCATCCAGTACCCTGAGAACCCCTGAGACCCCTGCACGACCTTTCTCGCCGGTTGCCTCCAGCGTGGCTGCCCCCAGACGTGCCCCGCGAAGACGATCCCCAGAACGGCAACAGTCACGAGGGCGAGACGGCGTGGCATGGTCGAACCTCCTTGCGAGTAGACGGTGACGCGAGGCGGCCGGCGGACTCACAATTCCCAACGCCCGCGGGCACCTCCCTCATGCGCTGGAACCCGGTCACGCCGACGATATCCCATCGGGAAGGCGCTGCGCCAAGGGAGGGAGCGGAGCGGGCCGCGCCGAAGGAACGTCGGCGCCTTCGAGGGCAAGGAGTCTCGCCGGAGACCTGCTGGTGCCTCCGGCTCGTCGAGGGCGCCCCGCACGTTCTCGAGCGCGCGGCGCTGGGCCCGCGAGCGATCCACCCGGTCGGCGAGGACCGCGTAGGAGGTGGGCCACCCCGACGGGATTCTACCCGACTCACCCCGCCGGGTCGCAGACTTTGGGCTCCGCGCATCGAGCGGGTCCGCGGAGGGCGCCCCGGCGCCGCACGCCGACAGGTCGTGGCGGCGAGCTGTCGGCCAGCCAAAGCTTCACCCGGTGGCCCCGAGCGGGGCGAGCCCGTCGAGTGCCCCGCACGCGACGCCATGCTACCGGACGCTGTCCAGGTATGCCCGGAACGCGTCGCCGAGATCCGGCCGCGCCAGGGCCATCTCCACCGTGGCCTTGAGGAAGCCGAGCTTGTCGCCCGTGTCGAACCGACGTCCCGTGAACCGCACCGCGTAGAGGGGCCGGCGCGCCCGGAGCCGCCGGAGGGCGTCCGTGAGCTGGATCTCCCCGCGGTGGTCGGGCGGCGTCTCGGCGAGGATCGGGAACACGTCCGGAGTCAGCACGTAGCGCCCGATGATGGCAAGATCGGAGGGCGCGGCCTCGGGCGCCGGCTTCTCCACGAGGTCCTCGACGAGATAGACGTCGTCCGAGACCGGGGTCCCCCGGATGACGCCGTACATCGACAGCTGGGAGGCGGGCACGCGCTCGACGGCGAGCACGGGGTTGTCGTAGCGCTCGTGCACCGCGAGGAGCTGGCTGATGCAGGGCGGGTCCGCCACGATGATGTCGTCACCGAGGAACACGGCGAAGGGCTCCTCGCCGACAAGCGGCCGGGCGCAGTGGCTGGCGTGGCCCAGCCCGAGCGGCTCCTTCTGGCGCACGTAGGATACGGAG
>DASZOL010000027.1:0-11425 GCA_035550795.1 Candidatus Methylomirabilota bacterium | reverse complement strand
AGGCCGGCAGCACGCTCGTCTTCGCGCGGAACCCCAACTACCGGAACCTCCGCGCCGACGTCGAGAACAAGGGCGCGGCGTACCCGGACGAGTGGCAGATCTCGATCGTGAAGGAGGAGGGGACGCGGATGGCGGCCCTCGAGACGGGCCAGCTCCACATGTCATGGGCGCCGTTCGAGGAGGTGCCGCGGATCCAGAAGGACGCGCGGCTGCAGATCATCCGTCGCCCCAAGGGCGTCTCCTACATCTTCCTCGAGTTCAACACCAAGAAGCCGCCCTTCGACAAGCTCGCGCTCCGGCGCGCGGTCGCCTACTCGGTGGAGTCGAAGGAGGTCCTCGACGCCTCCTACCTGTACGGCACGGTGACCCAGGCCCCGCTCCCGATCGGCGTGCCGGGCTTCTCGGCCGAGGTGGGCCGCCAGCACGGCTACCGGCGCGACGAGGCGAAGGCCCTCGCCCTCTACAAGGAAGCCGGCTACGCCAGGGGCCCGGACGGCAAGCTCCGCGACTCCGCCGGGAAGCCGCTCAGGATCGCGCTCACGACCTGGGTCGCTCCCCAGATCTCCCGCGCCGCCCAGGTGATCCAGGCTCAGCTCCAGGCGGTCGGAGTGGAGTGCGAGCTCGTCCAGACCGACGCCGGCGCCTTCCTCGCGAAGCTCCCGGAAGGCAAGCACGACTTCGACCTGATGCGGATGACCTTCCCGGACCCCCAGGGCCTGTCGGGCCTCGTCAAGAGCCCGGGGCGCTGGAATCACTACGGCAACCCGAAGCTCGACGCGCTCCTCGACCGGGCGGACGGGACCATGGACGCCGACAAGCGGATGGCGCTCCTCCAGGAGATCCAGAAGCTCGTCCTCGAGGACGCGGCGATCGTCCCGCTCTTCAGCGACGACTTCATGATCGCCGCGCGGAAGGAGGTGCGCGGTTACAAGTTCGACGGCGCCGGCACGCCGATGTACTACGACGTCTGGCTCAAGCGCTGAGCCCCGGGCGCCGCGCCATCGACGCCGCCCGGCCCGGGCGCCGGGCGGCCGTCCCGTGAACCGGAAGCCGATGATGGGCCCGCCGGGGCGCGTGGGGTCTGCCCGCGCGGGCGCCCGCTGAGGGGCGGGACCGTGGGGCCGTTCGTCACCCGCCGGCTCCTCACCCTGGTGGCGATCGTCCCCGTCATCACCCTCCTCGTCTTCTCCATGCGGGTCCTGGTGCCGGGCGATCCCGTGGAGATCATGTTCATGGGGCAGGCGACCGATCGCGCGACGATCGAGCGCGTGCGCCGGGAGCTGGGCTGGGATCGTCCGCTGCCGGTTCAGTACGCGGAGTACGTCAGCCGCCTCGCCCGAGGGGACCTCGGCCGGTCGATCCAGAACAACCGGCCCGTCGCCGACGACCTCCGCGGACGGTATCCGCTGACGCTCCTGCTGGCGGTCGCGAGTCTCCTGATTGCCGCCACGCTGGGCCTCGGCCTCGGCGTGGTCGCCGCGCTCCAGCGCGAGCGGCTCCTCGACGCGGTGGCGACGGCGCTGGCCGTCGCCGGGATCTCGATGCCGCCGTTCTGGCTCGGGCTCCTCCTCATCAGCCTGGTCAGCGTCCGCTGGGGGCTCTTGCCGGTCATGGGCGCGGACTCCTGGCGGCACCTCGTGCTGCCCGCCTTCACGCTCGGTGTCCTCTCCGCGGCGGCGATCGCCCGCCTGGTCCGGTCGAGCCTCCTGGACACGCTGGGCCAGGACTTCATCCGCACGGCATGGGCCAAGGGCCTGCCCGGCCACGTGGTCGTCGCCAAGCACGCGCTCCGCGCGGCGCTGAGCCCGGTGCTCTCGGTGATCGGCCTCCAGTTCGGCTTCATGCTATCGGGCGCGTTCATCGTCGAGGTGGTCTTCGCGTGGCATGGGGTCGGGGAGCTGGCGGTCATTGCGATCCAGACGCGCGACTTCCCGCTGATCCAGGGGGTGGTGGTGACCGTCGCGGTCACCTACGTCCTGATCAACACGGCCGTCGATCTGCTGTGCGGGTGGCTCGACCCGCGGGCGGCGGCGTGAGGAGGGACCCCGCGCCCGGCTGGTGGTCGACCCTCGTGCGCCTGGGCGCGTCCTGGTCCGGTCGCATCGGCGGGGGCATCGCGCTCCTGCTGCTGGGGGTGGCCGCGCTGGGTCCGGCGCTGTACCCGGTGGACCCCTACCGCATGGCCATCGGCCAGCGCCTGCGCCCGCCGTCGGCGCAGCACCTGCTCGGCACCGACGAGTTCGGCCGCGACCTCCTGGCGCGGATCGTCCACGGGACCCGGATTAGCCTGCGGGTTGGCGTGATCAGCGTGGCCATCGGCGGGCTCGTCGGCACCGCGCTCGGCCTGGCCGCGGGGCTCGGCGGCCGCAAGGTGGACCTGGCGATCAGCGGCCTCGTGGACGTGATGCTCGCGTTCCCCGGGTTCCTCCTCGCGCTGGCCATCGTCGCCACGCTCGGCCCGAGTCTCGAGAACGCGATGATCGCCATCGGGATACGCCGCGTCCCGGTGTTCGTCCGGGTCGTCCGCGCCGGCGTGCTGCAGCTCCGCGCGAGCGAGTTCGTCCATGCCGCGCGAGCGCTGGGCGCCAATCCGCTCCGCATCTCGACCCGCCATGTGCTCCAGAACGTCGCGCCGACGCTGATCGTGCTCGCGACGCTCCAGTTCCCGGAGGCCCTCCTGGTGTCGGCCGGGCTGTCATTCCTCGGGCTGGGAGCCCAGCCGCCGCTTCCCGAGTGGGGCGCCCTCCTGACGAGCGCGCGCGTCTACCTCGTGCGGGCCCCATGGCTCGTCAACTTCCCGGGGCTCGCGATCCTGGTCACGGTGCTGGGGCTGAACCTCCTGGGGAACGCCATGCGAGATGTCCTCGATCCCCGGCTAAGGTGAGCGACATGAGCGGACCCCCCGCGGGCCGGCGCCCGGACCGAATCGCGTCCTCCATCCTCGACGTGATCGGCGCGACGCCGACGCTCGAGCTCGGGCGGCTCACGCGCGGTCTCCGGGGCCGGATCATCGCGAAGCTCGACTACCTCAACCCGGGTTTCTCGAGAAAGGATCGGATCGCCCGCGAGATCGTCACGGAGGCGCTCGACGCGGGCGAGCTCCGCCCCGGACAGCCCGTCGTCGAGCTGACCAGCGGCAACACGGGCACGGGCCTGGCCATCGTCTGCGGGGTGCTGGGGCATCCGTTCGTCGCCGTGATGTCAGAGGGAAACAGCCGGGAGCGCGCGCGCATGATGCGGGCGCTGGGCGCCGAGGTCGTCCTGGTACCGCAGGCTCCGGGCTCGCGGTCGGGACAGGTGACCGGGGAGGACCTCGATCTCGTGGAGGTCCGCGCGCGGGAGCTGACACGGGAGCGCGGCGCGTTCCGGGCGGACCAGTTCACGCGGAAGGCCAATCGGCTGGCCCACGAGCGCCACACGGGGCCCGAGCTGTGGGCGCAGGCCGGCGGGCGGATCGACGCGTTCTGCGACTTCGCGGGCACCGGCGGCACCTACGCGGGCGTGACGGCGGCGCTGAAGGCCCGGCGCCCCGCCATCCGCTGCTACCTGGTCGAGCCCGATGGCGCCGCCGTGCTGGCCGGCCACCCGGCGGTCGACCCGCGCCATCGCATCCAGGGCGGCGGCTACGCCCGGCCCGAGCTCGAGATGCTCCGCGGCGTGCCGGTGGACGGCTACCTGCGGGTCTCCGACGAGCAGGCGATCACGGTCGCGAGGCGTCTGGCGCGCGAGGAAGGCGTCTTCGCCGGCTTCTCGTCCGGCGCCGTCGTGGCGGCGGCGCTGGAGCTGCTCCAGGGAGCCCACGCCGGCGGCACGGTGGCCGTCGTGCTGGCCGACTCCGGCCTGAAGTACCTCAGCACGGACCTCTGGCCTCCGCTCGAGGCAGAGCCCTGGGCGGAACCTGGGTCAGCGTGAAGGCGGACGGGTGGCCCCGTGCGGGATCGACGTCCCGAACCCCTTGCGCGGCGGGACGCCGGCGCCATCTGCGCGGAGCTGTGACGGGACCCTCGGATCACCGTGCCCGCGTGTCGCTCGTGGTCTTCGGCGCGCCGGTCGCCATGAAATTGGGCGCCTTCTCCCGAGGCTCTGTCGTGGCGGTCGGGTCAGCGTCGGCGCCGCCACGGCCCGGCCGTCGCGAACGCGGGGGACCTTCCGGAATCCGTTCGTCGCCGGTCTGCTCACCGCGGGCGTCCTGCGGGCGACGCTAGAGTGTAGCGTGCCCTGGTTGTGACCGGCCGGCAACGGCCGGGCCGCGAGGGTGGACGGGAGCGTTGGCGGCGCTGCCGGCAGACCTCGCCTCGGGGCGCCGATTCACTCTGCGGGCGTGAGGCCGCTACAGGCCGAAGGACTCCGCCACCAGCCGGTGCAGGTCCGTCCGCAGCTCCGCGCGGAGCGCGGCACTGCCGGGCTCCCGCGCGAGATTCGCGAGCTCGTACGGATCCGTCGCGAGGTCGTAGAGTTCGTCGCAGTCCGGGTGCTGGGTCCAGTCGATGTACTTGTAGCGGGTCGTCCGCACGGCCTTGTAGGACATGGCGACCAGCCACGGGATCGCCGCCTCGCCGTAGTACTCCACGAGAAAGGACGAGCGCCATGCCGGCCGCTCGCCCCGCAAGAGCGGCACCAGGGACCGGCCCTGGATGTGGGGACCGGGCGTACCGCCGGCGACCTCGATCACGGTCGGGGCGATGTCCAGCGCCAGCGCGAGCGCGTCGATCGTGGTCCCGGGCCGGGCGAGCGGCGGGTAGCGGATCAGGAGGGGTGACCGGATGCCGTCCTCGTAGGCAAAGCGGCGCTCGGGGCCCAGCCCGTGCTCGCCGAAGAAGTAACCGTTGTCGCTGACGAACACGATGAGCGTCCGGTCGAGGGCGCCGCTGCGCTCGATCGAGCCCAGCAGCAGGCCGACGCCCTCGTCGACCGAGGCCATCATCGCCGCCCGGAGGCGGATCTCCTCCTGGCTCCCGGCGTGAATCGAGTCGAGCAACGGGCGCCCGGCGGGCTCCCGCTCCTTCCGCGCGAGCGCCTCGGCCAGCGCCGGCTTGGTGCGCCCCACGACATCGGGCGGCAGGACGTTCGGCCGCGGGGGAAACACGGCGCCGCGATAGAGGTCGCGGTGCCGCTCCGCGGGCACGTAGCCACCGAGCGTGTCGGGATCGATGGTGCCGTCCTGGCGCTGGAAGACGTCGGGGTGCACCGCCTTGTGCGCCATGTAGAGGGCGAAGGGGCGCTGGCGCGGACGCTCCACGAACGCGAGCGCGCGCTCGTTCAGCAGGTCGGTGACGTAGCCCCGCGCGACCTGGCGCCGCCCGTCCTCCTGGAGCTCGGGGTCGACGAGCTTGCCCTGGCCGCGGAAGCTGACCCAGTAGTCGTTGCCGGGCCGGGGCGAGGCGTCGTTCCCCATGTGCCACTTGCCGACGTGAGCGGTCTCGTAGCCGATCTTCTGCAGCGCGAGCGGATAGGTCGGGAGCCGGTGGCTGGCCACGTCGCGGCCCACGTTGTCGATGATCCCGTGACGGCTCGCGTACTGCCCGGTCAAGATGCAGGCGCGGTTGGGCGAGCAGAGCGGCGTCGTGTGGAACGCATTCGTGAACCGGGCGCCCTCGCGCGCCAGCCGGTCGATGTGCGGGGTCTTCATGTACGGGTGGCCGGTCACGCCGAGCTCGTCCCACCTGAGGTCGTCGATGACGATGACGATGATGTTGGGGCGCGTGTCCATGGCTGCCTCCCGGATGGACGTGAAAAAACGCTCCCCAGCGTAGCACGCAGCCGGGGCGACGCTCCGTGTCCTTGACGCATCGTGAGGGAGATGGTGTATTCAGGGCGGCTTTGGGGAGCAATGACGCTTCCCACGACACCATGGAGCGCTCCGCCGTGCGGTTGGATCGTCAGATCGGAATCCCGCCCGGGACGTCCCCGGACCCCGGCCGCGCCCGAGACGCCGCTCTCACCCTTGGAGGACAACACCGATGACGTCGACGCGACAGCGCCTGCTCGGTCTCCTCTGCCTCGCGGCCCTGATCCTGGGCCCGATCGCGGCCGCCGAAGGGCAGACCGCCCCCAGGCGGGGCGGCACCGTGCGCATGGTCGAGCCGGGCGAGCCGGATAGCCTCGACATGGCCCGAACGCTCGCCAACTACAGCTTCATCGTCGGCGAGCAGATCTTCGAGGGCCTCTTCCGGTGGACCCCCAAGGGGCTCGTACCCTGGCTCGCGCAGGACGTGCGGGTGTCCCCGGACGGCAGGAGCTGGACGCTGAAGCTCCGCCAGGGGGTCCTGTTCCACGACGGCACCCCGCTCAATGCCGAGGCGGTGAAGTTCAACCTGGAGCGCATCCGGGACGGCAAGGCGTTCACCTACGCCGGTCTCCTGGCGCCGCTGGCCGACATCAAGGCGGCCGACGACCACACCGTCCAGATCACCATGAAGACGCCCTACGGGCCGTTCCGCGCGCTTCTCGGCTTCATCTACTTCGGGATGCAGAGCCCGACGGCCCTCCGGAAGCACGGCGAGGACTCCGGCAGCAGTCCGGTCGGCACCGGGCCGTTCAAGTTCCAGTCGTGGCGGCGCGGCGGTGAGCTCACGCTGGTGCGGAACGACGGCTACTGGGGGGACAAGGCGTTCCTGGACCGGATCGTCGTCACGGCGATCCCGGATCTCAACGGCCGGGTGTCCGCCCTGGAGGCGGGCGACGCGGATGTCATTGTCGAGGTTCCGCCCAGCGAGGTGGCACGCCTGTCGAAGAGCAACCGCGTCCAGGTCCTGTCGGCGGTCACCAGCCGCAACCAGTGGCTGCGCTTCAACGAGCTCAAGACGCCCTACGACAAGCCCCAGGTGCGCCGGGCGGCGGCTCTCGCCACCAACCGGGACGCCTACATCAAGGGGGTGATGCAGGGCCACGCGACCCGGGCCCGCAACATCGTAGGCCCGGGCGTCGTCGGGTACACGGAGCTGGAGCCGATCCCGTACGATCCGGCCAAGGCCAAGGAGCTGCTGGCCCAGGCCGGCCTGCCCGGCGGCTTCAATACCACGATGACCTGCGCGCCGAGCGACGAGCTGATCTGCCAGGCAGTGGTGCAGGACCTGGCGGCGGTGGGCATCAACGCGAAGCTCCAGACCCTGGAGTGGGGCACGTTCCTGAAGTACATCATGATGCCCGCCGCGGAGAACGAGTACCAGATGTCCATCGTGACCCGCATCTCCCAGTACCTGGACGCGGACTTCCCGCTCTACCCCGACTTCCACTCCGCCAACTGGCGCCCCAAGGGCGGCAACCATCTCTTCTACAAGAACCTTGAAGTGGACCGCTTCCTCGACGCGACGCGCGTCGAGACCGACGTGGAGAAGCGCCAGACCCTGTTCGCCAGCGCCATGAAGCTGCTCTGGGCCGATCTCCCGGTGGTGCCGCTCTACTCGCAGCACTTCATCGTCGGCGCCGGGAGCCAGCTCAAGGGCGTGGAGATCACACCGAACGAGCGGGTGTTGCTGCAGAAGGCGTGGCTTGATCGGTGATCCGGTACCTGGGGCGGCGCGCTCTCGTCACGCTGCCCACGCTGTGGCTGGTCACCGTGGTCGTGTTCTCGATGGTACGGCTCCTGCCGGGTGATCCGGCGGAGACGATAGCGGGGCTGCACGCCACCCAGGACGCCGTGGCCGGGCTCCGGCAGGAGCTCGGCCTCGACCGGCCCCTCCTGGTCCAGTACGGACAGTTCCTGCGGGGCCTGGTGCGCTTCGATCTGGGCCGGTCCACCATGTCGCGGGCCCCGGTCCTCGACGAGCTCCTGCCGCGCTTGCCGGTCTCCCTGACGCTGGCGATTGCCAGCATGCTCGTGGCGATCGTCGTCGGGGTCCTCCTGGGCGTTGCGGCCGCCCTCCGGCGCCGGACCTGGGTGGACTACGTGGCGATGTCAGTCAGCGTGGCCGGGCTGTCGACGCCGACCTTCGTCCTCGGGCTCCTCCTGATCCTCGTCCTCTCCGTCCAGTGGCGGCTCCTACCGGCCACGGGCGCGACGTCCGGGTGGCACTACGTACTGCCCTCGCTGACCCTCGGTCTTCCGGCGGCGGCGGTGGTGGCGCGGATGGCCCGCAGCAGCCTGCTCGAGGTCCTGAAGCAGGATTTCGTGCGCACGGCGTGGGCCAAGGGGCTCTCCGGGCGGGTGGTGGTATCCCGCCATGCCCTGAAGAACGCGCTCATCCCCGTGATCACGATCTCGGGCCTCCAGTTTGGCCAGCTCATGGGCGGCGCGGTCGTGGTGGAAAGCGTCTTCGGCCTGCCGGGTCTGGGGAAGCTTCTGGTCGACCGGGTCCTCGGGCGCGACTACCCGGTCATCCAGGGCGTCGTCCTGATCGCGGCGTGCGGCTTCGTCGTCACCAACCTGATCGTGGACGTCGTCTACAGCCTGGCGGATCCACGGATCCGCCACGGGTAGGGAAGGCCTCGGCCCGGTGCTGGTCGTCCTCCGGCGCATCGCCCGCCACCGGAGCGGGTTGGCGGGCGGTGGGCTCGTCCTCGTGTTCGTCGCCGTGGGTCTGCTGGCCCCGTGGCTCGCGCCTCACGACCCGCTCAGGGGCGACCTGTCCCGGACCCGGGAAGACCCGTCCGCCGAGCACTGGCTCGGTACCGACGAGCTGGGGCGGGACGTGCTCTCGCGGATCATATGGGGGGCCCGGCTCACGCTGCGCGTGGGTCTCATCGCGGTCGCCATCGGCCTCCTGGTCGGCGTGCCGCTCGGCCTGGTCTCCGGCTACGTCGGGGGCGCGTTCGACCTGCTCGCGCAGCGCCTGGTGGACGTGCTGCTGGCCTTCCCGGGCGTGCTCCTCGCGATCATGATCGTCGCCATCATGGGCACCGGCCTGGAGAACGTCATGATCGCGGTCGGCGTCGTGTCCATTCCCACGTACACGCGGCTCGTGCGCGGCCAGGTGCTGGCGATGAAGCCGCTTCCGTTCCTGGAGGCCGCCCGCGCGCTTGGCCAGGGCCAGCTCTTCATCCTGCTCTTCCACGTGCTCCCGAACACGCTGTCGCCCATCATCGTCCAGTCCACGCTCCAGTTCGCGACGTCCATCCTCTGGGCGGCCGGTCTCAGCTTCCTGGGACTCGGCGCCCAGGCGCCGGCTCCCGAGTGGGGCGCGCTCGTGGCCACGGGCAAGACGTACCTGCGGAGCGCGCCGCACCTCGTGATCTTCCCCGGCATCGTGATCAGCCTGACGGTGATGGCCCTGAGCCTCTTCGGCGACGCGCTCCGGGACGCCCTGGACCCGCGCGAGCAGCTCCCGTGAGGCGCATGGGGCCGGAAGAGCTGCTGGACGTCGAGGTCGCCGGCGAGCCGCGGTTGTCGTCTGACGGCGCGCGTGTCCTCTACGTCGTCACCCGGCCCAGCCTGACCGGGGACGGCTACGCCTCTGGGCTCTGGGTCGTGTCGGCGACGGGCGACGCGTCCGCGCGCCGCCTCCTGGAGAGCGGCGCCCGGCTGCGCCGTCCTCGCTGGGCCCCGGATGGGCGCCGGGTGGCCGTGATCGGCGATCTCGGAGACGGCCCTCAGGTGTCCGTGCTGGACCCGGAAGCTCCCCGGCCTCAACCGGTCACTCGAGACGGTCCGGTCACGGACTTCTGCTGGTCTCCCGACGGCCGCCACATCGCGTTCTGCGCCGAGCGCCCGGGGCTCCGCCTCACGGAGCCCCGGGTCCGAGCCTACGCCCGCATCCCGATTCGGTACGACGGGCTCGGCCTGCTCGAGGATGAGGGTCCGGCACTCTACGTCGTCCCCGCCGAGGGCGGGACGGTGCGGCGGGTTGCCGGCGGCCCCTACACCCACGCGGCGCCCTGCTTCTCGCCGGACGGGCGCTGGCTCGCTTGCGCTCGCGTGGAGCACTACAACACGTTCCGGCACGGCGGGGGGGAAGTCTGGCTCTTCCCGGCGGGCGGCGGCGAGGGGCGGCGCATCGCCGCGGGGGTCGGCTTTCACCAGGGCCTGGCGCTGGCCTGGTGTCCCGACAGCCGCCGAGTCCTCTACGTGAGCTCCCACATGATGATGACCGGCCAGACCCCGCGGCTGATGCTCGCGACCATTGACGGCCGCGATCCGGTCTCGCTCACCGAGCACCTTGACCGCTTCGTCGGCCACGGTCCCGGCAGCCACACGGACCTCCGCTTCGGCAGCGGCCCCGTGCCCGTGGCGGCGGTCGACCGTCACGCGTACTTCTGCGCCGGCGACGAGGGCGCCATGCCGATCTTCCGGGTGCCGCTCGCCGGTGGGGCCGTCGAGGCCGTCACGCCGCCCGGGCGCCTCTGCGTCGCGGAGTTCAGTGTGGGGCCGGGCGGCCGCCTCGCTTACACGGCGATGGATGACGTGCACACGGACCAGGTCTTCGCCCTGGATCCCGGGGGGGCTCCGCGCCGCCTGACGAGCGTCGGCGACGGCTTCTGGCGCAATGTCCCGCTCGCCCCCATGGAGCGCTTCACCCTGCCGGGCCGGCACGGCCTCGACGCCGAAGGCTGGATCTGTCGGCCCGTCGGCCGGCCCGGTCCCGTTCCCGCCGTCCTGCACATCCACGGCGGCCCGCACCTCCAGTTCGGCTACACGCTGGACTTCCGCCACACGCTGTGGCTTCTCGCCGGCTGGGCGGTCGTCCTCGTCAACCCGCCGGGGAGCAGCGGTTACGGCCATGCCTTCGCGGCCGCACTGCGCGGCGACTGGGGGGGCATCGACCATCCCTACCAGATGGCTGCGCTCGACCACTGCGCCGGCCAGGGCTGGGTCCGCGCCGACCGCCTCGCCGTGACGGGGACGAGCTACGGCGGGTTCATGACCTACACGATGCTGAGCCGCACCGACCGCTTTCGGTGCGCGATCGTGGAGAACGGCGTGAGCAACCTGTACACGCAGGCGCTCACGAGCGACAACGGGACCAACCTGCTGCACCAGGGGGGCCCGGCACCGTGGGACGCGCCCCTGGACTACCTCGGGCGCTCGCCCATCCACCACGTGGCTCGCATCCGCACGCCGCTGCTCATCCAGCACGCAGAGGGCGACGGTCGGGTGACGATCGACCAGGCGGAGCAGATGTTCGCGGCGCTCCGCTACCTTGACCGCGAGGTCGAGCTGGTCCGGTACCCGCATGACTCGCACTTCTTCTCCGTGATGGGTCGCCCCTCGAACCGGGTGGAGCTCATGCGCCGGCAGCTGGACTGGTTCCATCGCCATCTCGACGCGGCCGCGTGACCGCCCGGGATCGAAGGGTGAGCCCGGAGCGGCTGGACTGCCGACGGTGCGCTCGGCGACGCTGGGACCAGGGTCCGGTCAGGCCGCGACGCCGTGCGGCTGCGCCGTTCCGGACCGGTGAGTCGACGCGGCCGCGCGTCGATGCGGTCGTGTCGTGCGGTCATAGCGCCGGCGCGGCGGTTCTACTAGACTGCGGCCCGACCGGCCGCCCGC
>DASZOL010000026.1:0-1908 GCA_035550795.1 Candidatus Methylomirabilota bacterium | reverse complement strand
GAGAGGGCGGTCGACAAGATCCAGGTGGATCGTGAGGTCAAGGTGCTCCGGCGGCAGCTCAAGGAGACGCGCGGGCTGGGCCCGCTCATCGGGGTGAGCCCGGCCATGCAGGACGTCTATCGCCTCGTGGAGCTGGCGGCGCCGAGCCCGGCGCCGGTGCTGGTCCTGGGCGAGACCGGGACCGGAAAGGAGCTGGTCGCTCGCACCATCCACCAGCTCTCTCATCGCGCCAAGGGGCCGTTCGTCGCCGTGAACTGCTCGGCCATTCCCGAGACGCTGCTCGAGAGCGAGCTGTTCGGGCACGAGAAGGGCGCCTTCACCGGCGCCATCTCCCGGCGCGCGGGGTACTTCGAGCTCGCCGACGGCGGCACCATCTTCCTCGACGAGATCGCCGAGATGAGCCCGAACCTGCAGGCCAAGTACCTCCGGGTCCTGCAGGACAACCAGGTCCGTCGGGTCGGCGGCCACGACGAGGTCGCGGTGGACGTGCGCGTGATCTGCGCGACGAACAAGGACCCGATGAAGGCGGTACAGGACGGGGCCTTCCGGGAGGATCTCTACTATCGGGTGAACGTGCTCACGATCTCGGTGCCCCCGCTGCGCCGGCGCGTGGAGGACATCCCGGTCCTCGCGGAAGCGTTCGTGGCCGAGTTCAACGAAAAGTACGCGCGCCGGGTGCACGGCCTCGACGAGGCGGCGCTCAAGCTGCTTCGCGAGCACGGCTGGCCCGGTAACGTGCGCGAGCTGCGCAACGTGATCGAGCGCGCGGTGGTCTCCTGCGAGGAGGGACCGATCACCGCCGACTGCCTGCCCCTGGCCCCGCTGGGCGCTCAGCCGACCGAGCGCGCCAACGTCGTGGTCCTCCCGGTGGGCACCACGCTCGACGAGGGCGAGAAGCAGCTCATCCTGCGCACGCTGCAATCGGTGAAGAACAACAAGACCCGCGCCGCCCAGATCCTCGGCACCACGCCGAAGACTCTTCACAACAAGGCGAGGCGCTGGCGGGAGCTACAAGCGGCGGAGCGGTAGGGGGGACTCGGTCCTAGCGGCGCCGGCGGGAGCCGCGCGGCTCGGGGCCGATCCAGACGACCCAGGGCCGCGCCGAGGAGCGGTCCTCCCGGATCTCCACCGGATAGTCCTGCTGCTGGATGCTGCTCGCCAGCCGGGTCGCCGCGGCTCGGTCGGCGAACGCCGCCGCCGGGATCCATCCCTGGCTCTTCAGCGTCGCCGTCGATGTCGGCCCCGGCGAGGACGCGGACTCCGCTGCCGGGCGGGCCGGGGCGGGCGGCTCTGGCGCGGGCGTGCGGGCCGGCGGGGGAGGCGGCGAAGACTGGGCCTTCGGCTCCGGCGCCTTGGCCACGCGAGACGGCGGCGCGGACTCGGTGACCGCGGGCTCCGGGCTGCGCGGGGCGGCCCTGGGGGGCAGGGCGAGCTCGGGGGCCTTCACTTCCGGGGCGGGCACTGTCGGAGCGACCACCTCCGGCCCCTTGGACTCCCGCGCACGGATGCCCGCCTCAGGCCCGGTCGAGGGCATCGGGCTCCGGTCACTGTCCGGGCGGGGCGCGGGAGCCGGGGCCGACAGCCCCTCTCTGGCGGCTCGCGTCGGCTCGGTCGCCGTACGGGGCGCCGATTGCGTCGCGACGGGCTTCGGGGCGGGGGGCGCCGGGGCGGTCGACGCCGGTCCGCCGCTCAACAGATAGCTCAGGCCGAGGAAGACGGCCAGGAAGGAGGGGACGAAGCTTGCGGCCGCGACGAGCGGGCCCGGCACTGAGGGCCGACCCTCCTCGAAATCGTCGCCGTCCTCGAAGCCGGCGGCCTCGAGCGCCTCGTCGGCGAGACTCTCCTCGCCCGTGAGATCGGGCTCCGGCAGCAGGCGCTCGGCGGTTTCCTCCCTGGTCTCACCCTTCA
>DASZOL010000025.1:0-24482 GCA_035550795.1 Candidatus Methylomirabilota bacterium | reverse complement strand
GCCTGGACCGGCCCTTGCCCGCCCAGTACGCCGTCTACCTCCGGAACCTCGTGACCGGCGACCTGGGCCAGTCCCTGCGCTACCGGACGCCGGTCATCGACCTCATGCCCCGTCGGGCGGGGGTGACGGCCTTCCTGGTCGTCTACAGCCTCGTTCTTTCCGTCGTGATCGCGGTGCCGCTCGCGCTGGTGGCCGCCACGCACCGGGAGCGCTGGGCCGACCAGCTCGTGCGGGGCCTGATCACGCTGCCGCTGGCCTCGCCGGCGTTCTGGATCGGGATCCTCCTGCTGATCCTGTTCGCGCTGAAGCTCGGCTGGTTCCCGGCGTCGGGGTACGGTGAAGGCTTCACGGGCCATCTCCGCCACCTGTTCCTGCCCGCCCTTACCCTCGCGCACGCGTTCGTCGCCGTCCTGACCCGCAGTCTCCGCTCGGCGCTCATCGACGTCCAGTCCACGACCTACGTCGACTTCGCCCGCGCCAAGGGGCTGGGCCGCCGGGCGGTGCTCGTCCACCACGTGCTGCGGGCCGCCCTCCTCCCCATCGTCACGCTTATCGGCGTCCGGCTCTCGTACGCCATCGGCGGATCGGTGGTGGTCGAGACGGTCTTCGCGCTGCCGGGCCTCGGATCCTGGATGGTGGAATCGATCCTGGCCCGCGATTACATGGTGGTGCAGACCCTGACCCTGGCCTTCGCCTTCGGCGCCATGCTCATCAACCTGGTCACCGACCTGGTCTACCCGCTCTTCGATCCGCGCGTGCGGATGGGCTAGGCCGGCCCCTGCTCGTGGGTACCATCGCCGTTGAGGCCGCGATCCCCGCGCCGGTCCGGGCGCGGCGGCAATCCGCGCTGACGCTCGGCGGCGCGATGCTGGGATTGCTCGTCACGGTCGCGCTCATCGGGCCGCGCCTTTCGCCCTACGATCCCAACGCCCACGACTTCGACCGCCTCCTGCAGGCGCCCAGCCGCGAGCACCCGTTCGGGACCGACAACTTCGGCCGTGACGTCCTGACGCGGATCGTTCACGGCGCCGCCATCGACCTCCGCATCGGCGTGCTCGCGGTGGTCTTCCCGTTCCTGGCCGGGTCGGTGCTCGGCGCGGTGGCCGGCTACCGGGGCGGCTGGATCGACACGGTGATCATGCGCACGGTCGACGTCATCACCGCCGTGCCGTTCCTGGTCCTGGTCATCGCGATCGTGGCGTTCCTGGGACCGGGGGAGGTCAACGTGCTTCTCGCCATCGGCGCGGTCGGGTGGGTGACCTATGCCCGCCTCGTCAGGGGGGAAGTGCTGCGGGAGAAGAACCTCGAGTACGTCGCCGCCCTGCGGGCCCTGGGCTTCCGGCGGTCGCGCATTCTTCTCGGACACATCCTGCCCAACGCCGTGCCGCCGGCCGTGATCTTCCTGGCCTCTGACGTCGTCCTCGTCATCCTGACCACCGCGTCGCTGGGGTTTCTGGGGCTGGGCGTGCGTCCGCCCGCACCCGAGTGGGGGATGATGATCTCCGAGGGCCGGGAGTTCCTGGCGAACGGGTGGTGGGTGGCGACCATGCCGGGCTTCGCCTGCATGTACACCGGCCTCGCCTTCATCCTGCTCGGCGACGGCGTCGCCGACCTGCTCCGCGTCAAGGGACAGTGAGCAGCGTCGCGGAGGCCGCCGGCCGGAGCCGCTGCGAGCGGCGGGAGAACCGACAGTGAGCAGCGTCGCGGAGGCTGCCGGCCGGAGCCACTGCGAGCGGCGGCTCGGGTGAGCGATCCCCTCCTGGCCGTCGAGGACCTGCGAGTCGAGATCCCGACGCGGCGCGGAACGGTGCGCGCGGTCCGCGGCGTCAGCTTCCGGGTCCGGCCGGGGGAGACGTTCGCGCTGGTCGGGGAGTCCGGCTCCGGCAAGACGATGACGTGCCGCGCGATCATGCGACTCGTCCACCCTCCCGGACACATCACCGGGGGCCGGGTCCTCTTCGAGGGCCGGGACCTGGCGCAGCTCCCGGAGCGGGAGCTGGAGCACGTCCGCGGTCACGGCGTGGTGATGGTCTTCCAGGACCCCATGACCGCGCTCAATCCCGTGCTGAGCGTCGAGCGGCAGATCACCGAGGTCCTGGCGGACGGCGGCGCCTCCGAGTCGCGCCGCGCCCGGGCGGTGGAGCTCCTCCGCCACGTCGGCATCCCGGACCCGGCGCGGCGGCTCGACGCCTATCCGCACGAGCTCTCGGGTGGCCAGCGCCAGCGCGTGATGCTCGCCATTGCCCTGGCGCGCCAGCCGAGGCTTCTGCTCGCCGACGAGCCCACCACGGCCCTGGACGTGACCATCCAAGCTCAGATCCTCCGCCTGCTCGTGACGCTCCAGCGGGAGCTCGGTATGGCGCTGATCCTGGTCACCCACGATCTGGGCGTCGTGTACCAGTCCGTCGACCGCGTCGCGGTGATGTACGCGGGCGAGGTCGTGGAGCTGGCGACGACCGCCGAGCTGTTCGCCCGGCCGAGCCACCCGTACACGATCGGGCTCATCCAGTCGATTCCCAGCATCGAGCGCCGCGGCCGGCTGGTCCCGATCCCCGGCGCTCCGCCGGATCTGGCCACCCTCGGTCGCGGGTGTCCGTTCGCGCCGCGATGCGCGTGGGCGTCGCCCGAGTGCCGTGCGGGCAACGTTCCGCTCTTCCCCGTGGCCCCCGACCACTGGAGCCGGTGTCTTCACATCGACCGTCTGCCGCAGGCGTGAGGCCCGCGACGCCGGTGGGTGAGTCCCTCGCCGCGGCGCCTCTCCTGGACGTCCGGGGCCTCGTCAAGTACTTCCCGCTGCCGCACACGCTGCTGGACGCCGCGCTACGCCGGGCCCCCGAGCACATCCGCGCGGTGGACGGGGTCTCGCTCACGCTCGGACGGGGCCAGACGCTCGGCCTGGTCGGCGAGTCCGGGTGCGGCAAGAGCACGCTCGGCCGCTGCCTGCTCCGGCTCCACGATGCCGACCGCGGAGAGGTCCGGTTCGACGGCGTCGACCTGATGAAGCTCGGCGAGGCCGAGCTGGCTCCCTATCGCAAGCGGATGCAGGTGGTGTTCCAGGATCCGTATGCTTCGCTGGATCCCCGCCAGCGCGTGGAGGCGATGCTCCGCGAGGTGCTCGACGTGCACGGCATCGGCGTGCCCTCGACGCGGCGCCGGCGCGTGGACGAGCTGCTCGTCCAGGTCGGGCTCAGTCCGGCGGACGGCCACAAGTATCCGGGCGAGTTCTCCGGCGGACAGCGACAGCGTGTCGGCATAGCCCGGGCACTGGCCGTGGAGCCCGAGCTGCTCATCGCCGACGAGCCTCTTTCGGCCCTCGACGTCTCGATCCAGGCGCAGATCCTCCAGCTCCTTCTCGACCTGCGGACGTCGCTCGCCCTGACGATGATCTTCATCTCGCACGATCTGCGCGTCGTGCGGTACCTGAGCGACGAGGTCGCCGTGATGTACCTGGGCACGATCGTCGAGCACGCGCCGACCGTCGAGCTCTTCGCCCGGCCCCAGCACCCGTACACCGTCGCTCTGCTCTCGGCCGTGCCCGAGGTGGGCGGCGCCCGCCGCGAGGCGACGCCGATCGAGGGCGAGCCTCCCAGCGCCGTGCGGGTCCCGTCGGGATGCCGGTTTCACCCGCGATGCCCATGGAAGGTCGAGCGCTGCCCGCGCGAGTCGCCGCATCTCGACGAGCTCCTCCCTCGCCACGGCGTCGCGTGCCACGTCGCGGCGGACCGGCTGGCGGCTTCGCGCGGCGCCCTCGTGTGATCCGGCCGGGGCCCGCTCGTGACGCGTCCGGCGCACCCGGCTGACGGCCCAGAACTGTTCGACCTTGACACCGGCGCGAGGCGGACCAAGGATGCGGAGGATGCCGTGACGTGAGCTGGCCCGCTCACCGCGCCCCCCGCCAGGAGGAAGCCATGCCTTCTCTCGATCCCGAAGAGCTCTCGCGGCTGCTGCCGGCCGAGACCGCCGCGTTCGCGTCGCCCATTCCGACCCAGTTCGTCTCGAGCGACGAGTTCATGCCGCTGCCCCAGACCGCGAAGCAGAAGCGGGTCGAGGCCCGCGTGCGGGAGCTCGGGACCCGGCTGGCGAAGCACCAGGGCCTGAGCCGCCGCCGGTTCTTCCAGACCGCGGCCGGGATGGCGGCGGCGTTCGTCGCGATGAACGACGTCTACGGCGACGTCTTCGGGGTGAGTCGGGTGGAAGCGGCCACCCCTGAGCTGGCCGACGAGCGCGCGAAGGCCCTCGCCGGTCAGTTCATCATGGACATGCACACGCACTTTCTCCGGGACGACACGCGGCTCGAGGGCTTCGTTCGATCGCGGGAGGCGGTGGGCAAGGCAGGCTGGAATCCGGCCCTCGCCGGCAAGCCGCAGACGATCGAGGACCTCAAGTTCGCGAACTACTTCAAGGAGATCTTCTTCGACAGCGACACGAAGGTCGCGCTCATCTCGGGATCGGGGTCGGAGGAGCCTCGCGACTGGTTCCTGACCAACGAGATGAAGGCCGAGGCGCGCGCCAAGGTGAACAGGATCACCGGCTCGAAGCGGCTGATGGCTCACGCGATCTTCATGCCCGGCATGCCGGGCTGGCTGGAGTCGGTGGACCGGGCGATTGCGGAGCTCCGGCCGGACTCGTTCAAGGGCTACACGGTCGGCGACAACACGAACAAGCAGCTCGCGAAGCACCCCTGGCGCATGGACGACGAGAAGCTCGTCTATCCCTTCTACGAGAGGCTCGTCAAGACCGGTCTGATCAACGTGTGCGTGCACAAGGGCCTGTACCCGCCCTCGACGACCCGGCAGTTTCCGGACCTGCTCGAGTACGCGGACGTCCGGGACGTCGGCAAGGCGGCGAAGGACTGGCCGCAGCTCAACTTCGTCATCTACCACTCGAGGTTCCGCTTCACCGGCGGGGCGCAGGCGGACGGCTGGACGCAGTTCGAGCGCACGGGCCGCGTGGACTGGGTGACCGACCTGTCCGAGATCCCGGCCAAGTACGGCGTCAAGAACGTCTACGGCGACCTCGGCCAGATCTTCGCGCAGAGCACGGTGGCGGAGCCACGCCTGTGCGCGGCCATGATGGGCCAGCTGATCAAGGGGCTCGGCGCGGACCACGTGGTGTGGGGCACCGACGCCATCTGGACGGGCGCCCCGCAGTGGCAGATCGAGGCGCTGCGCCGGCTGGAGATCCCCGAGGACATGCAGCGGAAGTACGGATTCGCGCCGCTCGGCCCCGCCGACGGCCCGGTCAAGCGGGCTATCCTCGGCGAGAACTCGGCGGCGCTCTACCGGTACGATCGCCGCGCGGAGCTCGCGACCGACCGCATCGCGGTCGCGAGGGCCACGTACGAGCGCGAGGGGCCCGGGCGGACGAACCGGCGCTACGGCTACGTGACGTCGCCGACCGCGTGACGGGCGCGCTGGCGGCCTAGCCGGGACGCGCCGGCCGCGTCACCGGTCGACCGGAGACCTCGGGTCGGCGGACGTATGGGGAGGACGCAAGCGTTCGAGGAGGCCCGTCAGCTCCTGCAGGCTGATGGGTTTCCCCAGGACCTCGGTCGTCCCAGGCTCGCCCCCGTCGAGGTCCTGCGCGGAATCATCGTCGGAGCTGAGCACGATGACGCCGATCCCGGGTCGGTAGGCGCGCGCAATCCGCACCACGTCCCACCCGCCGAGATCGACACCGTGCACGGGGGGCAGATCGAGGTCGACGACCGCGACGTCGAAGGGTCGCGCGCGAAGCCGCACGATCGCCTGCCAGGCGTCCGCCGCGGTCTCCACCGTATGGCCCTCCCGGAGCAACGCGGTGCCGAGCCCCTCGCGGCTCGGCGGATCGTCGTCAACGACCAGGATATGGCGACGCACCCGCCCCGCCAGTGCCGGCGGGCCCAGAGGACGCGAGACCATTGCTCTCGGCATGGGTTCACGAGCCTCCTACCTGAAAAACCGAGCAGGGCAACCCCCGTGCCAGGCAGGAGCCAGGCGCCGCGAGCGTGGCGAACCACTTGATTTCGCTGTGAACCGGCTCTGTCCGTCCGCAGGCGCTGCGTGTCGCCACGCCCGGCGGTGTAAGGTCTACACGGCGAAATAGAGTGACGCGTTCTTGACACCTGGCACGGGGCGGGCTACAAGAGACCGCCGTGGCGCTCTCCCGCCGGCGTGTAAGGTCCCCCCGTTCTCCGGACTACGGCGTCCTTCCCACCGAGCAAGCGAACCCGCGCGTCGGGTCCCTGGACCTGCTAGCGACGGAGCGTCTGGTCGCCACCATCACCCGAGAGGACCGGCGCGCGGCCGCGAGCGTCGGCGCGGTCCGGCGGCCGCTCGCGCGGGCGGTGGACCTCGTGGCGGCCGCACTAGGGGCGGGAGGGCGGCTCGTGTACGCGGGCGCGGGCACGAGCGGCCGGCTCGGGGCCCTCGACGCCGCCGAGTGTCCGCCGACCTTCGGCGTGTCCCGGCGGCAGGTGATCGGCGTGATCGCCGGTGGCCGGCGGGCGCTCTGGCAGGCCGTCGAGGGGGCCGAGGACCGGGGCGCTGACGCCCGGCGGGCGCTCAGGCGTCTGCGCGTGGGTCCGCGCGACGTCGTGTGCGCGATCTGCGCGAGCGGGGTCACGCCGTTCGCGTTGGCCGCCATCGACGAAGCGCGGCGCCGCGGGGCGCAGACGATCGCCGTCACGTGCGCCCCGTCGGCCGCGCTCCGCGCCCTCGCGGACGTTCTCGTCGCCCCGCGTCCCGGACCGGAGGTGCTGGCTGGCTCCACGCGGATGAAGGCCGGTCTTGCAACCAAGATGGTCCTCCACACCCTCACCACGGGCGCGATGGTGCGGCTCGGCAAGGTGTACGGGAATCGCATGGTCGACCTGCGCCCGACCAGCCGGAAGCTTCGGGCGCGGGCCCTTCGCATCGTCGCCGAGGTCACGGGGCTTCCGCCGTCGCCGGCCCGCGCCCTCGCCCGGCGGGCCGGCGGCCGGCCGGCCGTGGCGCTGCTGATGCACCGCCTCGGCCTCAGCGCGCCTGCAGCCCGCCGGCGTCTGGCCGCGCACGGCGGCGATGTGCGGTCGGCACTCGGAGAGCGCCCCAGTGGCCGCTGATCCGCTGGCCGCACTGCTCTCGCTCCGGACGGTGAGTCCCCGCCGCGTGATCGGGCTGATCTCGGGCACCAGCGCCGACGGGATCGACACCGCGCTCGTCGAGATCCAGGGGGCAGGGGCGACGACCCGGGTCCGCCTCGTCGATTTCCAGACCCGGCTGTTCGATTCGGCCCTGCGGGCGCGGGTCCTGGCGCTCGGCGAGGCGGCGGCGCCGGAGCTCCTGCGCATGCACTACCGGCTCGGTGAGGAGTTCGCGCAGGCCGCGCTCGGCGCGATCGATCGGGCCCGCCGCTCGGGGCTGGACGTCCATCTGATCGGCTCGCACGGCCAGACGGCCCGTCACCATCCGCGGGCCTGGGAGTCCGACGGCCGCGCCGCCACGCTGCAGCTGGGCGAGCCCGCGGTCATCGCGGAGCGGACGGGGCTGCCCGTCGTGGCAGACTTTCGCCCGCGCGACATCGCCGCGGGCGGGGAGGGCGCGCCTCTCGTCCCGCTGGTCGACTGGCTGCTGTTCCGCCGAGCGGGCGCCACGCGCGCCTGCCTGAACATGGGCGGGATCGCCAACGTGACGGTCGTCACCGACCGTGTCGAGAACGTCCAGGCCTTCGATCTGGGCCCGGCGAACATGCCGCTCGACCTGGTCGTGCACGCCTGGACCGGCGGGGCCGAGACCTTCGACCGCGACGGGGCGCGCGCCGCGGAGGGACGCGTCGACTCCGGGCTCGTCGCGGAGCTGCTCCGCCACCCGTTCCTGGCCCTTCCGCCCCCGAAGTCCACCGGCCGGGAGGCGTTCGGCGACGTCTTCGTGGCACCGCTCCTCGCCCGCTACGCGGGGCGCGAGGGCGACCTCTTGGCGAGCCTGACCCGCTTCGTCGCGGAGTCGGTGGCCGCGGGGATCCGGCAGTGGGTGAGCGAGCCCGTCGCGGAGGTCCTCGTCTCGGGCGGCGGCGCTCGGAACCGGACGCTCATGGCGGCCCTCGCCGCAGCCCTGGCACCGGTACCCGTCCGCTCGCTCGCGGAGGTCGGGCTGGACCCGGACGCCAAGGAGGCGGTGGCGTTTGCGGTGCTCGCCAACGAGACGCTCTTCGGCCGGCCCGGGAACGTGCCGGGAGCGACCGGCGCGGCCGGTCCGCGTGTGCTCGGCAAGCTCGTCGTGTGACCGGAGCCCGCCGGGCCGCGTCCTCCTAGAGTCCCGGGAACAGCGGCGCCTGCTCGGGTCCGGACCGTGGCCGCGCGGGGCGCCGGGGGCGCGGTGCCTTCGCGGGCCGGGCCGGCGCGGGGCGGCGGCGGGCAGGTCGGCCCGTCGGGGACCACCCCTTCTGCCGCGCGATCCGGTCGCCCTGCTTGATCACGAGGAGGTCCACGATACGTGCGAGCGGGTGCTGGATGAGGGTCAGGTACCGGAGCCAGTAGCGGGGCGTGAACGCGAGCGTCCGCATCTCGTCGAGGGCGAGCGCGAGGGCAGTGCGATCTCCCTTGCGCGAGGCGATGCGGAGGTTGTCGAGGACGCGGTTCTGGCTCGTCGTGCGGCGTCCGCGCGGTTCGGCCGCGCTCACGGCGGGTCCTGCCGGGAGCTCTGGAAGATGCGCCACCCCGAGGGGATGACGAGCGCGAGGGCGACCACCGTCCCCACCACCTGCTTCCAGCCGAAGCCGGGGAAGGCGCCGATGCCGACGAGGTCGGCGGTCAGCGAGACGATGCCCAGGAGCGTGCCCGTGACGAGGAGGACCCAGTCGCGGCCCAGCATCTTCGGGGCCGGATTGTAGCACGCGCGGTGGGCCCTTCCCGGCAGACGGGCCCGCGCACGCATTGGCGGACCCAGCCGGCCGTTGTAGACTGGCGGCGCCCGCGCGCCCGAGAGCGCGCCAGGCGCGTCCGCTGTATCCCGGTGTTGATCGAGCGCCACGACCCGCGGCGCAGGGAGCCGAGACATGACGTCGATCGCGTTCGTCGGGCTGGGCAACATGGGCCTGCCGATGGTGGCGAACCTCATCAAGGCCGGTCATCGTGTGCACGCGGCCGACGTGCGGAGGGAAGCGGTCGAGGCTGCGGTCGGACAGGGAGCGCTCGCCGCGGAATCCGCCTCGGAGGCAGCGGGTCGGGCCGAGGTGATCATCACCATGGTGCCGAACTCTCCCGAGGTCGAAGTCGCGTACCTGGGGCCGAAGGGCGTCCTGGAAGGAGCGCGGCCGGGGCAGGTCGCGATCGACATGAGCACGATCGATCCCGCTACGACGCGGAAGGTCGGCACCCGGCTCGAGACCGCAGGCATCCGCATGCTCGACGCTCCCGTCTCGGGCGGCGTGCCCGGCGCGGTCGCCGGGACGCTGACGATCATGGTGGGGGGCGACCCGGTCGTGTTCGCCCAGGCTCGCCCCATCCTGGGCGCGATGGGCAAGAATGTCGTCCACGTGGGGCCCCTCGGCTCCGGGGAGGTCGCGAAGATCTGCAACAATCTTCTCGCTGGGGTGTCGATGATCGCCGCCGCCGAGGCGTTCACGATCGGTACCCGGGCCGGGGTCGATCCCAAGATCCTCCACGAGATCATCCGGACCAGCTCGGGCAACTGCTGGGCCGTCGAGAACAACTGCCCCGTCCCCGGGCTCGTGCCCAAGGCGGCGTCGAACCGCGAGTTCGGCGCGGGGTTCATGACCGATCTGATGGCCAAGGACCTGTCGCTCGCCCGGGCGGCGGCGCGGGATCTTGGCGTCCCGTGCTTCACGGGAGCGCTGGCTCACGATCTCTACATGCTGGCCAGCCGCCACGGGCTGGGACGCAAGGACTTCTCCTCCGTCATCCAGCTCCTGACTGCCTCCGAGGGCGAGGGGATGGGCTAGAGCGTCGTACTGGGGAAGTATTCCCTCCGGGCCGCACGGGTGCATCTGCCGGCACCCCGCTTGCATCTTAAGAGTGCGGTCACACGGAGGAGGAATGTCATGGAATCAGGGCGTCGCATCCAGCCGCTTCCGATCCTGTGCGTGGCCACGTCGCTCGCCGCCGTGCTCGTCAGCTTGAGCCCTGTCCTGGCGCAGACACCACCTGCGTCGGGCGCCACCACGTCTCAGGGGACGAGTCCGGGCGTGGGCGTCGTCGCCCCACCGCCGGCCCAGCCCACGCCCGAGTTCGGCTTCGAGCTCGCGATCCCCCCGGAGCAGGGGCGGGCGCGGGAGGAGGAATTTTACCCGGAGCGGACGCGCAGCATCCACCAGCCCGCCTTCGTCAAGGGAGCCACGACCAGCATCCGGACTTCGCGGACCTCCGGTGTGCGCGCGGGTCTCAGCGGGTGGACGACGCCCCGGGTGCCGTTCGATGACCGGGAGTCGAGCGGTGGCGTGGCCTTCGGCTTCACGCTGGAGTGGGGCACGCCGATGGAGCCGCCGGCCGAGCCCGCAGTGCCCGGCCAGCGCTAAACCGCGATCAGCCCTTCGCGAGCTTCTCGACCTCGCGCTTGGGCATCGGCTCGATGCGGGCCAGGAGGTGCTTGACCCTGCGCTCGGAAGTGTGATCGGCCAGAATCAGCCGCCTCGACCTCGTCCCGTTCACGATGAAGGCCACCCAGTCGTCCAGGTTGGGCGTGCCTCGCCACTGGATGACCAGGCCGCTCGCCTTGAGCTTCTTGCGCCCTTCGACCTTCGCCAGGGGCTTTCGCGGAACGTCCATGCGCGCCTCCGGACTTCGTTGCCGAGCAAATGAAGAATGCGTACCGTCAGTGAATGCCACACACAATCGTCGCGCGTCCGATCCGTGTCAAGCGTTTCTTTCGCCTGTGCTCATGCGCTCGCGCGACGACGTAACGTTCGCGCGCGGGCATTCATCGAGGAATCGGAAGCCGCGGCTTCGCGCGCATCGATCTGTCGCGGCTCCGCGCGCCACCGGCGACGAGCGCCCGCATCAGGAGCGGCGTGTCACCGTCGGTGGATGACGGTGGATAAGTGGATAACTGCGCGCCGACCGAAAAGGCGGTTCAGCGGCCCGCGGTCACCCCCGCATCGGCGACCCCGACGGAACGGAGAAGCAGCTCGGACAGCGCGGGCGCAACGTCCGCGATGGCCGGCAGCTCCCCCTGGAGCGACTGCATGACCACCTCGTTCAGTGCGCCGAGCCAGGCGTAGGCGGCCACGCTCGTGTCCACCGGCGGGATGCTGCCCTCGGCGATGGCCTCGTCGAGGTGGTCGCGTACGAGCGCCGCGAAGCGACCGAGGATCTCGCGGCGCTTCTCCGCGTAGGCGGGGCCGAGACTCGCGGCCTCGATGAGCACGATGCGCGCCAGCGCCCGCCGGCGCCCGAGGACTGTCAGCGCCGCGGCCACGGTCGCCTTGACGCGCGCGACGCCGCCCCGGTGCGCGGCGATCGCGGCGGCGGCATCCGCCGCCAGCTCGGCGGCGAACGCGTCGACGAGCGCCGAGAAGAGCTGGAGCTTCCCGGGAAAGTGAAAGTACAGCGCGCCCTTGGACACACCCGCTTCCTCGGCGATCGCGTCCATGCGGGCCGCGTGATACCCTTCGCGGGCAAAGACTTCCATGGCCGCGGCGAGCACGCGCCGGCGGGTACTGGCCTTCGCCTCGTCCCGCCGCGCTGAGCGCCGGCGCTCCTCGGGGGCGCTCATGGCCCACAGCCCGGCCCGCTCAGGGCCCGGGAGGCACGGAGGAGCGGAGCGGATGACCCAGCTGGTCCGCATCGGCCACAGCCCGGACGCCGACGACGCCTTCATGTTCTACGCGATGACGCACGGAAAGGTCATGATCCCAGGCGTCCGGATCGAGCACGTGCTGGAGGATATCGAGTCCCTGAACCGCCGGGCGTCCACGGCCGAGCTCGAGGTCACGGCGGTTTCCTGCGCAACGTACCCGTCCATCGCGGAGCGCTACCGGCTGATGGACCCTGGGGCCTCGATGGGGAAGGGCTACGGGCCCATCGTGGTCGCCCGCGAGCCCGTCAGGGCCGAGGCGCTGCCCGAGCGGGTCATCGCCATCCCCGGGTACGGCACGACGGCGTACCTGTTGCTCCGTCTCGCCCTCGGAGACCCGCCCGTGATCGTGGTCGCGTTCGACCGCATCCCGCAGGCGGTGGCAGAGGGACAGGCGGACGCCGGTCTCCTCATCCACGAGGGGCAGATCACGTACGGCGCGATGGGTCTCAGCAAGGTGCTTGACCTCGGGGAGATGTGGACGAAGCGAACGGGGCTGCCCCTGCCGCTCGGCGTCAACGTGACGCGGCGCGATCTCGGAGAGGCGATGGCCCGGAGCCTGTCCGAGGCGCTCCGCGCCTCGATCCGCTACGCACACGCGCACCCGGACGAGGCGGTGGGCTACGCGCTCCGCTACGGGCGGGGCATCGACGCCGAGACGTGCACTCGCTTCGTCCACATGTACGTCAACGACTACACGGTGTCGCTGGGCGATGAGGGGCGGCGCGCCCTCGAGACGCTCTACCGTGAGGCCGTCGGCGCGCGCCTGCTCGACGCGGCTCCGCCTCTCGATCCTCTCTAGGGGCGCTCCGGACGGCGGACCCGCCGGGCAGGCCGCGCTCGCCACGGCGGCGCCTAGTACGCCTTGACCCGCTCGTAGAGCGTGGTTCGCTGGACGGGGTGGAACCCGGCCTCCCTGATGAGCGCCACGATCTCTTCGACCGTGGTCTTGTTGACGTAGTCCGCGGCCTTGTGGACGTTCTCCTCGAAGAGGGTCCCGCCCCAGTCGTCGGCTCCGAAGTGGAGCGCGATCTGCCCGGCGCGCTTTCCCTCCGAGAACCAGGACGCCTGCACGTGCGGCACGTTGTGGAGATAGCAGCGGGACAGGGCCAGCATCCGGCAGTAGGCGTTGGGACCGGCGTAGTGCTTGATCCACTTCTCCAGCAGGGTGTTCCCCGGCTTGAAGGACCAGGGGACGAACGCCGTGAAACCCCCCGTGTCGGCCTGGAGGCTCCGGACGGCGTCGAGGTGGTCCAGGATGTCGTCCGGCCCCTCGACGTGGCCGTACATCATCGTGGCCGTCGAGCGGAGCCCGTGCCGGTGCGCCTCGCGGTGGACCTCCAGCCAGCCGCCGGGCCCGCCCTTCTTCGGCGCGATGCGCAGGCGCACGCGCTCGGACAGGATCTCGGCGCCTCCGCCGGGCAAGCTCCGCTGGCCCGCGTCACGGAGGCGCGCCAGGACCTCGCCCACGGGGAGGGCGGAGACCCGCGCCATGGTCTGGACCTCGGACGCGGTGAAGAAGTGCGGGAGCACGCCCGGGAAGCGACGCCGGGTCTCGCGGACGAGGTCCAGGTAGTACTCCAGGGGAAGCGCCGGGTTGTGCCCGCCCTGGAGCAGCACCGTCGTTGCGCCCCGCTCGACCGCCCCGGCGATCTTGGCCATCACCTCGTCGACGGTCAGGGTATAGGCCTCGGGGTCGCCCGGCTTTCGGTAGAACGCGCAGAACTGACAGTCGGTGACGCAGACGTTCGTGTAGTTCGGGTTCGTGTCGATGACGAACGTCACCTCGCCTCCCGGATGGAGGCGTCGGCGCACCGCGTCTGCCAGCTGGCCGAGCTCCAGCAGCGGCGCCTCGGTCAGGAGCCACCGACCCTCCTCGCGGGAGAGGGGAGTGCCCCCGTCGACCTTGTCGCGGATCGTGTCGAGCATCGCCGGTTCCGTCAATCGAGGCGGGGGGGAGGAGCGGCGGTCCGCCCGCTGACCGCGCCGTCGCGCCGACCCAGGGCGCGGCCCCGGCGCAGGGTCGTCATCGCGCCTCAGCCCTCGAGGAGAGCGAGAAGCCGGCGGTACTCGGCTACCGCCTTCTCCTCGTCGGGTCCGATCCGGTACCTAAAGCTCCCCAGGTACGTGACGATCTCGTCCTCGGAAAGGCCGACGTCGCGCCGCCGCGCCGCGATGGCGGGGAGGCTGGCCAGCCCAGCGTCGAGCGCGACCCCGAGCGCCGACTCCAGGCCCTCCCGCGCCGCTGCCGGCGTGTCCAGGCGGACCGCCCACGCCGCAAAGACCATGGGATGGCCGGTCCACGACGTCCACTCGTCGCCGAGGTCGTGGCAGAGAGTCCGGGGCCACTGCCTCCGCAGCGCCCGGAGGGCCGCGTCGCCGATGAGGAGCACGGCGTCGGCTCGCTCGTCGAGCCCGACCAGGGTGGGGGCCGGCACCTCGTAGCGGAAAGCGAGCAGGATCCGCAGGAGCCGCACGGAGGTCGAGGTCTCCCCGGTGACCGCGATGCGACATCCGCCGAGCTCCGCGATGGGGCGATCGGAGAACAGGAGGACGCTCTGCGCTCGCGTCGGGCCCACGATCCCGAACGGCAAGCGACCTACGGTGCCCTCCAGCCTCACGCAGTCGGCGAGCGCGAGCGGTCCCGCGTCGACCTGGCCCCCCGCCACGGCCTCGCCCAGGGCGCGGGGCGGAAGGGACTGGGCGATGGGCCAGGGGAACGCGTGGAAGAACGGCTCGACGTTCAGGTACGAGATACGCCCGACCCTGAGCATCAGCTCCAGACCTTGACCACGTTGTAGAGGGCGTCGCGCTCGACCGCGACCCGCCCGGCGTCGCGAATCATCCGGAGGATCTGCTCGCGCGCCAGCCCGGCGGGACTCTCCGCCCGGGCCGCGTGGGCGATCCGCTCGTCGACGAGCGTGCCGTTCACGTCGTCGGCCCCGAACTGGAGGGCGATGGAGGCGGCCTCCTCGCCCATCATGACCCAGTACGCCTCGACGTGCGGGAAGTTGTCGAGGACGAGCCGGGAGGTCGCCACCACGCGCAGCGCCTCGACGGCCGAGGCCTGGCGCGGCACGAGCCGCGTGTCGCCCACCTGGTAGAGGAGCGGGATGAAGGTCAGGAAGCCTCCGGTCGCGTCCTGGCACTCGCGAAGGCGCAGCATGTGGCCGATCCGCTCGGCGTACGTCTCCACGTGGCCGTACAGCATCGTCGCGTTGGAGCGGATGCCGAGGCCGTGGGCGATGCGGTGGATTTCCAGCCAGCGGTCCGCGCCGGCCTTGCCGGTGAAGCGGAGCGCTTTCTGGAGGCGCGCCGAGAAGATCTCGGCCCCCCCGCCGGGCATGGTGTGGAGGCCGGCGGCCTTCAGGCGCGCCAGCGCCTCGGCGGGCTCGATCTTCCACCGGCGCCAGAGGTAGTCGATCTCGGCGGCCGTGAACGCCTTGATCTGGGCGTCGGGACGGGCGGCGTGGATCGCCTGGATCAGACGCTCGTAGTACTCGAACGGCCAGTCGGGATGGTGGCCCCCTACGATGTGCACCTCGCGGACGTCGGCCTCGATCATCCCGACGATGTCCTCGATCGAGTGCTCGAACGCGCCGGCCTCGCCCTTCTTCCTGGCGAAGTCGCAGAACGAGCAGGACAGGACGCAGACGTTCGTCGGATTGACGTACCGGTTGATGACGAAGTAGACCCAGTCGCCGGACTTCTGGCGCTTGACGTGATCCGCCATGCGCCCGAGCCCCAGCAGGTCGTCGGTCTCCAGGCAGACGAGGCCGTCGGTCAGGTCGAGGCGCTCGCCCCCACGCACCTTCTCCCACACGCGAGCCAGCCGCGCGTCCGAGACGCGGAGATCGCCGACGACGTTTCCCACGCTGGCCTCCACCGGGAGCTCGGGTTCAGCCTCGGTGCGCTGCGCGCGCAAACCGACCGGTCAGTCGGCCAAATTGTAACACTCACCATGGTATAGTGCGTGGCGATCGGCAGGGATTCGCACCGCCTCAGGGGGTATCGATGTCGGAACCGAGCCGTCAGTACTTCGAGGACATCCACGTGGGCGACGAGTACCTCTCTCCGGGCCGCACGATCACCGAAGCGGACATCGTCGCGTTCGCGGGGCTGTCGGGAGACTACAACGTGCTCCACACCGACGCCGAGTTCATGAAGAGCTCGATCTTCGGCGAGCGCATCGCCCACGGGCTCCTGGGGCTGTCCGTGTCGTCGGGCCTCGGCACGCGGGCCGTTCCGCGGCCGTTCGCCACTCTGGCGTTCCTCGGGCTCCGCTGGCGGTTCAAGGGACCCATCAAGATCGGGGACACGATCAAGGTCCGCATGAAGGTGACGGAGAAGAAGGAGACCTCGAAGCCCGACCGCGGGATCGTCACCGTCCAGCGTCAGGTCCTCAACCAGCGAGGCGAGCTCGTCCAGGAGGGGGACACGGAGCTCATGATCGAGCGCCGCAAGTAGCAGGGGTCGATGCCTCGCTATTTCGAGGATCTGGAAGTCGGAGACGCGATCGAGACACCGGCCCGCACCATCACCGAGGCCGACGTGGTGCGCTACGCGGGCGTCTCCGGAGACCAGGAGATCCTCGATTTCGCCGCGACGGACGCCGGGCTTCCTCCCCTCGTGCCGGACCTCCTCGTCATGATCATCACGTCCGGCCTCGGCTTCCGGGCCCCCACCGAGATCCCCCAGGTGCTGGCCTTCATGGTGTTCGACCTGCACGTCCGCCTGCCGGTTCGGATCGGGGACACCATTCGCTGCCGCATCCGGGTGGCGGGCAAGCGCCCCATGAAGGACGGCGGGGTCATCGTCGAGCAGCGCGAGATGGTGAACCAGCGAGGCGACGTGGTCCAGGAGGCGGAGTACAAGCTCCTGGTGGCGCGCCGCCCCCGGGAGTGAGGGTGAGCCCTCGGGCGACCACGGTCCCCCGGCCGTTCCCCCCAGGCCGGAGGCCGTCCACTAAGTCCCGTCCGATCACCTCCCGCCGGGCCAGGGTAGCGCGGTGAGCGTCGAGGTGCGCTGGCGCGGACTCCTCTACCGCCTCTACACGCGGCGCCTGGAGGCCGAGGTGAGCCGGCGCCCCGCGCCCCGGCACGTCGGCATCATCCTGGACGGGAACCGGCGCTGGGCCCGGGCGCAGGGGCGGGACCCGGTGGACGCGTACCGCGTGGGGGCCGCGAAGCTGGACGAGGTGCTGGCTTGGTGCGTCGACCTCGGCATCCCCGCCGTGACCCTCTGGGCGTGCTCCACCGAGAACCTGGCGCGGGCTCCGGGAGAGCTCCAGGGTCTCCTGTCGGTCATCGAGAACAAGCTCACCCTGCTGGCGGGCGACCCGCGCATCCACCGGCGGCGGATCCGGGTCAGGGCCGTCGGGAAGCTCGAGCTCTTGCCCGATTCGACGCTGGAGGCCATCCGGAGGGCCGAGCACGCCACGGCGGGGTACGCGGACGCCGTGCTGACGTTCGCCCTGGCCTACGGCGGCCGGCAGGAAATCGCCGACGCCGTGCGGCTCCTCGTGCGGGATCGCGCCAAGCAGGGCGCCACGCTCGACGAGATCGTCGAGTCCGTGACCCAGGAGGAGATCTCGCGGTACCTCTACGCGCCCGACCTGCCGGATCCCGACCTGATCATCCGCACCTCCGGCGAGGTCCGGCTGTCAGGCTTCCTCCTCTGGCAAAGCGCGTACAGCGAGTTCTACTTCTGCGACGTCCACTGGCCGGAGTTCCGCAAGATCGACTTCCTCCGCGCGATCCGGAGCTACCAGCAGCGAGACCGGCGCTACGGGGCGTGAGGACCGCGCTCGGCCGGCGATCCATGCGTAGGATCCTGATCCTCTCGGCCCCCTACGGCGCCGGGCACGCGCGCGCCGCCGAGGCGCTGGCATGCGCTTTCGGAGACGAGGGCGCCCGTGTCGACGTCGTCGACCACTTCACGCGGTTCCTGCCCCCGGCCTTCGTGCGGACGTCGCTGATGCTGTTCTGGGGGATGCTGCGCTGTGCCCCCGGCCTGTGGGGGCTTGCCTACGAGTTCTCGGCGAGAATCGGCCCCCGCTCTCCCGCGATGGCGGGGATGGAGCGGATCGGGGCGGCGGGCCTCCTCGATCATCTCGAGCGGACGCGCCCGGACGCGGTCGTGCACGTGCACCCGACGCCCGCCGGCGCCATGTCGTGGCTACGCGCGCGCGGTGCGACGGGTGTGCCGCACGGGATCGTCTTCACGGACTTCGCCGCGCACCCGCAGTGGATCCACCCCGGCCTGGAGCGCTACTTCGTGCCGGCTGATGCCGTGCGGGCGGGCGTCGTGGCCCGGGGCATCCCGCCCGACCGGGTCGTCGCGACCGGGCTCCCGGTGGATTCCGCCTTCGCGGCTCCGCCTGACCGGCAGGCTCTTCGGACGGCGCTGGCGCTGCCCGCCGACGTTCCCGTCGTGCTCGTCACCGGCGGCATGCGGGGTCTCCTGCGCGGTGTCGCGGAGGCATGCGAGGCGCTGGCGATGCTCGACCGGCCGTTCGTGGCGGTCGCCGTGTGCGGGGATCACCAGCGGCTCGAGGCCAGGCTCCGCGAACGGCTCGGGCGGGACCGGCGGTTCCGCGTGCTCGGCCGCGTCCCCGACATGGCGCGCCTGATGGGCGCGGCGGACCTCGTCGTCTCGAAGGCGGGCGCCATGACCTGCGCCGAGGCGCTCGCCGTCGGACGGCCGCTCCTGCTGCACCGCTCTCTTCCGGGCCAGGAGCGGGCCAACGAGGCGTGCCTCGCCGCCGCGGGAGTGGCGCTCAGGGCGCGGAGCGGGCGCGAGCTCCGCCGGCATCTCGAGGCGCTCCTGTGCGAGCCGGCGCTCCGGGCGGCTCTCGCCACGACGGCGCGGGGCCTGCGGCGCCCGGAGGCGGGGCGGACCGTGGCCAAGGAGATGCTGGCGCTCCTGGAGCGAGCGTGATCCTGCCCGGCGTCTGGTGGGCGGTGGGCGCGGGGGCCGCGGCGTGGGGGGCCTACGGCTGGGGTGCGCAGTGCGCGCTGCCGGCCCTTGCCTGGCGGCGCGGGCCCGAGGGGAGGCGACAAGTCGCGCTCACCTTCGACGACGGCCCGGACCCGGTGGCGACCCCGCGGCTCCTGGGCCTGCTGGCCGCGCGCGGCGTTCGCGCGACGTTCTTCCTGATCGGCGAGCGCGCCGCCCGGCACCCGGACGTGGTGCGGGGGATCGCCGCGGCTGGCCACGAGATCGGCAACCACACCTGGCGGCACCGGAACGCCTGGTTTCTTCCCCCGGCGGCGGCGGCGCGGGAGATCACCGAAGGGGCGCGCATCCTGGGGGGCATCCTCGGGCGGTCGCCGCGGCTCTACCGGCCCCCGTGGGGCATCGTCAACGCCGCGGCGCTGACGACGGCCCGCCGGCTCGGGCTGGTGACCGTCCTCTGGTCCGTTCAGCACGAAGGGCTCAGACCCCGGCCGCCCGCCGCTCAGCTCCGCCACGTCTCGGACCGCCTCCATGACGGCGCCATCGTCGACCTCCACGACGCTCCCGGGCTGCCGGGCGCTCCCGAGAGGCTGCTGGCGACGATGCCGGAGCTGCTCGACGTCCTGGAGACCCGCGGCTACCGGCCGGTGCCGGTGAGCGAGCTTCTCGCCCTGCCGTCGGCGGCCGCCTAGGTCGGGCACCGGACCGCTTCGACGCGCGCGACGGTTCCTTGCGCAGGCCGCGATGCGTTCTACGGCGCACGCGCGAGGGAAAATCCTTGGGCCCGTCCCCGCCGGCACCGTAGGCTGGCGGAAGTAACTCCAACTGACGGAGGTGTCCTCCATGGGACGTCGGTTCACGGCAGTGGCGGTCACGGTCTTGCTCGGGGCGAGCGCGGCATGGGCCCAGAGCCCGCCTCCCCGGACTGACTCGGCGTACACCGACACGGTCTACGCCACCGATCAGCACATGGGGTTCTCCATCCGGAACGCCGTCCTCCGCTGGTTCGGCGGGGTCGACGTCGCCCGGGAGCGAGACGCCAAAGCCGCGGAGAAGGACGGGTGGTGGGGCGACCCCGTGGCGCAGGTCTCACCGGAGCTAGCGCGAGCGCCTAAGTCCGACCGCTAGCCCGACGTCTGACCTCCGCGCGGGCGTCGCCCGCTGGCCCCGCGCCGGTGCCGCAGGCGCGGGGCCGGTCCACTTCCCGGTCCCGTCCCCGTGCGCTAGAATGGCAGCCGTCCCGTTCCAGCCCACCAGGCTCAGGAGGCTCCCGATGGACCCCCGCCACAAGTCGCGCGTCATCCTCGATGGCCCGGACCGCGCCCCGGCCCGCTCGTACTTCAAGGCGATCGGCTTCACCGACCAGGACCTCGCCCGGCCCATCGTCGGCGTGGCTCACTGCTGGATCGAGGTCACCCCGTGCAACTGGAACCATCAGAAGCTGGCGGAGAAGGTGAAGGAGGGGGTCAGGGCGGCCGGCGGGACCCCGATCGAGTACAACACCGTGTCGGTGACCGACGGCATCGCGATGGGCACCGAGGGCATGAAGGGCTCGCTCGTGAGCCGCGAGGTCATCGCCGACTCCATCGAGCTCGTGGCGCGCGGGCATCTCTTCGACGCCGTGGTGGCCATCTCCGGCTGCGACAAGACGATCCCGGGGACCGTCATGGCGCTGGCCCGCCTGAACCTTCCCGGTGTCATGCTCTACGGCGGCTCCATCATGCCGGGGAGCTACGCGGGCCGGAAGCTCACGATCCAGGACGTCTTCGAGGCGGTGGGCGCGTTCAACGCGGGCCGCATCTCGGCGCAGGAGCTGAACGAGATCGAGGGCCGGGCGTGCCCCGGCGCCGGCGCGTGCGGCGGCCAGTTCACGGCCAACACGATGGCGACGACGTTCGAGCTGATGGGCATCTCGCCCATGGGGTTCAACGACGTGCCGGCGGCCGATCCCCGGAAGGAGGAGGTCGCGTTCGAAACCGGCCGGCTGGTCATGGAGCTCGTCCGGAAGGGCGTGACGCCGCGCCAGATCATGACGCGGAAGGCGTTCCTCAATGGTATCGCCGGGGCCATGGCGACGGGCGGCTCGACCAACGTCGTGCTCCACCTCCTCGCGGTGGCGCGGGAGGCCGGTGTCAAGCTGGCGATCGAGGACTTCGACCGCGTGTCGCGCAAGACACCCGTGCTCGCAGACCTGAAGCCGGCCGGCCGCTTCACCGCCCCCGACATGTACGTGGCGGGCGGAATGGCCCTCATCGGCCGCCGGCTCCTCGAGGCCGGGCTGCTTCATCCTGACGAGCCGACGGTGACGGGACGCACGATCGGCGAGCTCGTGCGGGACGCGCGGGAGACGCCGGGCCAGGAGGTCGTGCGTCCGCTCTCGAGCCCACTCAAGCCCACGGGCGGCATGGTCATCCTGCGGGGCAACCTCGCCCCGGAGGGCTGCGTGCTCAAGGTCGTCGGCCAGGATCGCATGTCTCACCGCGGTCCCGCCCGCGTGTTCGACCGGGAGGAGGATGCCTTCCTCGCCGTCAAGAAGGGCAGGATCAAGCCGAACGACGTGATCGTCATCCGCTACGAGGGGCCGAAGGGTGGTCCGGGAATGCGCGAGATGCTGGCCCTGACGGGCGCGCTCCAGGGGGCGGGCCTCGGCGCCTCGGTGGCGCTCCTCACGGACGGCCGCTTCTCGGGAGCCACCCACGGCTTCATGGCCGGCCACGTGGCCCCTGAGGCGGCGGTGGGCGGGCCCGTCGCCGCCGTCCGGAACGGCGACACGATCGTCTTCGACGTCAAGCGCCGGAGACTCGACGTGGAGCTGAGCGCGGCGGAGATCAAGAAGCGGCTCCGGGGCTGGAAGCCGCCGAAGCCCCGCTACACGTGGGGTGTGCTGGCCAAGTACTCGAGGCTGGTCGGCTCGGCCTCCGGGGGCGCAGTCACGGGCTGACGGGGCGGCCGCCGCCCCGGTGGATTCTCAGGGAGACGCCACGGATCTCGCGGCGGTCGACCACGCGCTGACGACGACTCGCTCCGTCCGGCGGCGGCTCGACCTCATCCGCCCCGTGGACCCCCATCTCGTCGAGGAATGCCTGGAGATCGCCGTCCAGGCGCCGACCGGCGGGAACCTCGCACGCTACCACTTCGTCGTGGTGACGGATCCCCAGAAGAAGGTGGGCGTCGCCGAGTACTACCGCAAGGTCTTCTTCGACGAGTACCTGCCCCGCCGCGCTCACGTCCAGCCTGACTTCCCCGAGCGTGACCGGCGCTTTGCCGACTCGGCGACCTACCTGGCCGAGCACCTGCACGAGGTGCCGGTGCTGGTGATTCCCTGCGTCGAGGCGCGGCCCGAGGACAAGGGTCCGCTCGCGCAGGCCGGTGCCTACGGCAACATCCTCCCCGCGGCGTGGTCCTTCATGCTGGCGCTGCGCGCCCGCGGTCTCGCGTCGGCCTGGACGACGCTGCACATCCGGTACGAGCGCGAGGTCGGGGCGCTGCTGGGGATTCCGGAGACCGTGACGCAGGCGGCCCTGATCCCCGTCGCGCATCCGATCGGCGGGGAGTTCCACGCGGCGCCCCGGGTGCCGGCCCGCGAGCGAACCTACTGGGACGGCTGGCGCCGCACGCGCTAGACGGCCCGACCGGGAGGAGACGGGGCCGGCGGCGTCCACCGGCCCCGTCCCGGGGCGCTAGTCCTGCCCCTGGAGGAGAAGCTTCGCGACCTGGGGCGCCATCTCGCGGGCCCGCTGGTCGAGCTCGGCCTCCGTCAGGTTCGCGATCGGATGAGGCATGATGAGAAACCGGTAAGCGGGCACGCCCCACTGCTCGGCCATCGCCCGCCCGGTGATCTCGAAGACGTCGGTGACGATCGAGGCCGAGGGCACCCCCGCCTTCTCCAGCACGATTCCGTCGAGCACACTGCCCGACGAGCAGGACCCTCAGTCGCCGATCCCGGCGACCATCGCGTCGCAGGTCGCCCGGAGCTCCTCCACGATCTCCTCGTGAGCGGGCACGCTCGCGTTCTTCTTGCGCCACATGCGCGTCCCGGCGGCGCCGTAATCCGCCACGAGGATGTCCCCGATCCTCTGGAGCAGACGGTCGGAGTTGAACTTCGTGTTCTCGACGAGCCCGATGCGTCTTCCCGCCAGCGATTCCGGGCGCGGGACGAACTTCAGCGGTTGCGTCGCGACCTCCACGGTCGGATCCAGGATCTCGATCATCGCCTGACCTCCTTGGTCACCGCCTGTGAGGAGCGCTTGCCGCCCCATCCGGGAATGTAGCAGGAGAAGGCGCCCGCCCGGCCGCCCGCCGCCACCACCATGATGTCGTCCGGCGACTCGACCAGGGGCCGCATGCGGGTCTCGTCGCCCGGCTGGACGGGGCCAGCCAGCAGGTGAGTGCGCTTGAGATGCGCGTGCGAGCTCTGCGCGTGTTCGAAGAGGAACTCGCGGACCATCGCCTTGGTCCAGCCGTCGCCGGCGATCGTCCGCATGTGCTCGCCGGCCAGGACCACGACGTAGTGCGGCTGACCCACGTTGCCCGAGGCTCGCATGTCGTCGGCCAGGGTGGTCACCACCCCCTCGGCCGTGTTCGAGAGCTGGTTGTAGAACTGCCGCGGCCCCGCCGCGGCCACCACCGTGACCGTGCTCTGGTCCGGGCGGAAGCCCCGCTCCACGTGGAGCGGCGGCCAGGGGCTCTCGGCCTCGTTCTCGGCGATCACGTACGACAGCTTGCCCGGGTGGCCGAGCGTTCCCCGGTCGAGGGTGCCGGGCCGGGATCCACAGACGTTGCGCATCACGAGGCGCACCGCCCGGCCGATCGTGAGGTTCGACCGCCAGCCCGGTCCGAAGAGGTTGTCCCCGGCGTTCACGTCCAGGTCGCGCGCCAGGGGCCCGTTGACGATCAGGAGGACGCCGGCGCCGGCCGTCGAGGTGCCGGGTCCGTGGTAGCTCCACCGCGGGTCTCCGATGCCCTCGACGGCCGCGACGACGACGGGCATGTACTCGGGCCGGCACCCCGCCATGACGGCGTTGATGGCGACCTTCTCGGCGGTGACGGAGACCGCCCGGTGGGCGATGTAGGTGACCTCGTGGTCGGGCCGAAGGCGCGCTGCCGCCAGCATCGCCTCGACGCGTTCCGGAGTGGGAGGGACGACGGGCAAGCCGTCGGTCCATCCCTTCGCGTAGCAGAGCTCGAGGGCTTCGGCGAGGTCCGCCACCGCGTGGCGATGGGACGAGAGCGCGACCGGCACGACGGCGCCCCGCGCGTCAGTGCCCCTCGGCCTCTCGGACGGCCTTCTCGGCGCCCTGGAACCCGATCTTCGAATGGGTGCCGTCACAGAACGGCTTCCTCGTCGAGCCGCCGCAGCGACACAGCGCGATCGTGTCGCCGGTCACCGGGAACTCGTTGCCGTCGGCATCGACCAGGCGCACGGGGCCTTTCACCAGGTACGGGCCGTTGGGGCGGGTCGTGATGGTCGGCTTGTCCACGTCGCACCTCCTTTGCAGCTGCCCCGGGGGGCCGGGGGCCGGATCATGGTCACGGACGTCCGGGACAGGATGGAGAATCCCCCCGGCACCTGTCAATTGGACGGTCGGAGTCCGGCCCGGGGTTCTCTCCCGTCGCGCAGGGCCGCGACCTCACCGGAGCAGGCCTCCCAGGGCCCCGGCCGCCGCGCCGCCGGCCACGAGCCACGCGGAGTTGAGCCGGGTGCTCAGCAAGACGACGACCGCCGTCAGGGCGAGCCCGCCCGTGACCCAGTCCACG
>DASZOL010000024.1:0-61515 GCA_035550795.1 Candidatus Methylomirabilota bacterium | reverse complement strand
GCGTCGGTCTGGACGAACTCGTCGTACGGCCCGCTCCCGATGAAGCGCTCCTTCGCGCTGACGATTCCAGTCGTGACGGTCTGGTCGAGGCCGAAGGGATTGCCGATCGCCATCACGGGCTCCCCGACCTGGAGCTTGTCGGAATCGCCGAGGGGGAGCACCGCCAGGTTCGCGGTGTCGATCTTGAGCAAGGCGAGGTCGGTCGGCGGGTCGGTGCCCACCACCCGCGCGGGGTGCTCGCTGCCCCGGGCGAGGCGCACGATGATGTCGCCGCCGCTCGCCACGACGTGGTTGTTGGTCACGACGTAGCCGTCGGACGAGAGGATGAAGCCGGAGCCGAGGCTCGACCGCTGGCTGCCGGGCGGGCCGCCCTCGAAGAAGCGGCGGAAGAAATCCGCGCGCGGATCGGACATGCGCGCCTGCGTGCTCACGTTGACGACGGCCGGCCGCGCCGCCTTGGCGAGGTCGACCCAGAGCTGGTAGGCGGGCGGGAGCGGACCGTCCTTCGGCGCGTTCGTCCAGAACTCGGCCGCCGCCCAGCGCGGCGGGTGGAGGTCCACCCGGATCGAGACGATTCCGCCGAGCACGAGGAGGCCGACCACGAGGACGACGGCCACGAGCCAGGTCAGGCGCTGGGTCACAGTGCCTATTCTACCGCCGTTCCATCTCGCCGACACGGCTGGCGGCCGGCGTGGCGCGCGTGTCAGAATGAGGCGGCCGGGCGGTCTGCGGCGCCGTCGCCGGTTCCGGCAGCAGCACCCGCGAGGAGACGCGCATGCGCTACGAGACGATCACGCTCGACGTGGCCGGGAGCATCGGGACCATCACGCTCAACCGTCCCGACGCCTACAACGCGCTGAGCCTCACCCTCGGGCGGGAGCTGTTCAGCGCGGTGCTCGAGGTGGACGAGGACCCGGCCGTGCGCTGCGTGGTGCTCACGGGCGCGGGCAAGGCGTTCTGCGGCGGCGGGGACGTCAAGGAGTTCACGCAGAGCCTGCCCCGGATCGGGATCCTGATCAAGGAGCTGACCACGTACATCCACGGGGCGGTCTCCCGGCTCGTGCGGACGCCGAAGCCCGTGATCACCGCCGTCAACGGCGTCGCCGCGGGCGGCGGCCTCGCGCTCGCGCTGGCCGGCGACCTCGTCGTCGCCGCCGAGTCGGCCCGGTTCACCATGGCCTACTCTCGGATCGCGGCCACGCCCGACGGGTCCTCGACCTACTGGCTGCCGAGGCTCTGCGGCATCCGCCGTGCGGTGGAGCTCTTCTACACGAACCGCGTTCTCACCGCGAGGGAAGCCGTGGAGTGGGGGCTCGCGACCCGGGCCGTTCCCGACGCCGAGCTCGCCGATGCGGTCCGGCGCCTGGCCACCGAGCTCGCCCAGGGGCCGACACTGGCGCTCGGGCGAGGGAAGCGGCTCCTCCACCTCTCGACGACCGAGAGCCTCGAGACCCAGATGGAGCACGAGAGCCAGGCCATCGCGCAGTGCGGGCACACCGAAGACTTCGCGGAGGGAGTCCGCGCCTTCACGGAGAAGCGCCCGCCCGAGTTCCGCGGCCGCTAGCGAGCCCACCGCGGACGTCAGGCCGGCCGGAGGGCCGGCCCGCCGGCGCGGCCGCTACCGCCTGCGCCGCGTGGCCGGAGTCCGGCGCGCCGGCCTCGCGGCGCGCGCCGCCGGCCGGGGCGGCATCGCCGCGACGGTGCGGATCTCGACCAGGAGGCCGGGCCGCGGGAGCACCGCCTGGACCGTCGTCCGCGCGGGCGGGTCCTTGGGGAAGTAGCCCTTGTAGACCTCGTTGAACGCCCCGAAATCGCCGATGTTGCTCAGCAGGCAGAGGCACTCGACCGCGTGCGCGAGCGACGTGCCCGCCGCCCGGAGGATCGCCTCGACGTTCTCCAGGGTCTGCCGGGTCTGGGCGCGGATGTCGCCCTCCAGGGGCTGGCCGGTGGCCGGGTCGAGCGCGACCTGGCCCGCCACGAAAACCAGGTCGCCGTGACGGACCGCCTGGGAGTAGGGGAGGCCGGTCCGCGGGCCCTTGTCCGTGCTGATGATCTGGCGCTTCACCTGTTCCTCCTTTGTCCATGGGGCGGGCCCGGCGGTGTCGACCCCGAGCGCTCGCCACCGTCTACCGGACGAACGTCGCCTGCCGGGCGGTCTCGATGCAGCGCCGGGCGCCCTCCCAGTCGAGCACGCGATGGGCGAGGAGCAGCTCGAACTCGCGGCGCAGGGTCGTGCCGAGCATGTACGTGCCGTCCGTGTTGACCGTCGTCCGCACCCCGGCATCGCGGAGGCCCTGGTAAATCTCGGCCAGCTCGGCCCACCCCGACACCGCGCGCGTGCGGAGATTCGACGAGGGGCAGAGCTCGAGCACCGTGCCCCGGTCCATGAGCCGCTGCATCAGGTCCTTGTTGCGGGCGGCGGCGATCCCGTGGCCGATGCGGTCGGGCTGGAGCTTCTCGATCACCGCGAAGACGCCGTCCGCACCCGTATGCGGGGTCTCTCCCGTGTGGATGGTCGTGCCCAGGCCGGCAGCGCGCGCCCGGGCGAAGAGGCCCTGGTAGCGGTCGACGTCGCTGCCGAACTCGAGCCGGTGCTGCTCGGGGCCGGCGAGGTCGATCCCGACCACGCCGCGGTCGCGGTAGCGCTCCGCCTTGCGGACGATGATGTCGTTGAGCGTGTAGTCGAACTCGCGGGCAAGGCAGAAGATCAGCCCCGCCCGGATGGTATAGGCGAGGCAGGCGCGCTCCATGCCGCGGATGGCGGCGGCGATGATGTGGTCGAGGTCCCGCTCGCCGCCCAGGTTCCGCTTCATGGGGTTGAAGCGCAGCTCGATGGTCGACACGCGCGACGAGCGGTACTCCTTGCCGATGATCGAGTAGACCGAGCGCTCGATGGCGGCCGGCGAGGACTGGATGCGCTCGGTCCAGCGGTGGAGGATGTCGAGGTAGCCGTCCAGCGACGTGACGCGATCCGGGTCGGCGTAGACGAGGTCCTGGAACTCGGGGTAGGTCTTCACGGGCAGCTTGAACCCGTGGTCGTGGGCGATCTCCCAGAGCACGTGCGGGGCCACCGCCGCGCCCACGTGGATGTGGAGGTCGACGAGCTCGGTCGTCTCCAGGCTCCGCCGCGCTGCCTCGGGGACGGAGGGCTCGGGGCGCAGGTCGCTCACGCTCATGCGGGGGCCCGGTAGGCGCGCGTCACGGCGAGGACCTGCTCCTGGTCGAGGCGGCAGACCTCCTCGATCGCCGTCACGTGCCCATCCCGGGTGGCGTGGCGCGCCGAGCGGTGCCTGACGGCGATCGCATCCACGTGATCGATGGGGCGCCCCGGTGGCGGCAAGTGCGGGGATTATACTCCACCCTCCGCGGTATACTGCCGCCGCATGTCCGCCGAGGCCGGGGCAGAGGTGCCGGTCGAGCCGAGCTACCCGCCGGCCCGCTTGAACCGGGGGGTCACGGCCGCGGCCCTCGCCGTCCTGGGCGTCCTGGCCAGTCTCGTGTTCTGGCCGTCGACCGGGCTCGACACGCTCGACCAGCCGGAGCTGTCGCTCGAGCGCGTGGTCACGCGGGACATGGACTTCCGCGCCGCGGCCGCCTTGACGCCGTCCTGGGAGGCCCCCCTCTACGCGCTCGCGCTCTCCTCCGACGCGGAGGCGCGGGCCACCGCCATCGGCTGGTACGAAGAGCTCGTCCAGGTCGAGGGCTCACCGCTCGCCGAGCTCTACCGCCTCATCCTGCTCGCGGAGGACGGCCGTGCCGACGCGCTCCAGGAGGCCCTGGCAGCCTGGACGCCCGGTGACGAGTGGGCCGGACGGCTCGCGACCTGGGCCCGCGCGGCATACGGCGCCGAGCCGCCGGCTGACGGCCTCCGGTCGGCGCTCGCCGCGGTCCGCCGGGAACTGCCGGCCGGCTGGTTCGCCGACCGCCTGGCCGCGCGCCTGGCCTCGCGGCTCGGCGATGACGCGGCCCTGGCGGAGTCCGCGCGGGCGAGCGAGGCCCGGGGGACCCCCCTCGTCTGGCGTCTTCGCGCGATCCTCGCGAGCGAGACGCTGCTCGTGGCGCTGGGGGCGGTCGCGCTGGTGACCCTGGTCACCGTCCCGGGCGGCGCCGCGGCGCGCGTCTCGATGGCGCCGATCCCGCCTCCATGGGGGGCGGCGGACGGCGCCGGCCTCTTCGCGCGTGGGGCCCTCGGACTCGTGGGCGTGGCGATCATCTGGCCGTTCATGCCCGACCGGGCCTGGGCCACGCCCGTCGTGTCGGCGATCTCGGCTATCCCGATCGTCGGGTACCTCCTATGGCAGTGCGGCTCGTGGAGGAGTCTCGCCGACACGTTCGGGCTTCGGGTCTCGCGAGCGGCGCTGCCGGCCCTCGCGCGGGCCGCTGTCGCGCTCGTGGGGCTGTCGACCCTCGCCGACGTCCTGATCGAGCTCGCGGGGGCGCGCCTCGGAGTGGAGACGCACTGGACCGACGGCTTCCAGGAGCGGCTCGTGTGGGGCCCGCCCGCCGAGGTGGTCGCGGACGTCCTCGACAGCTGTGTCTTCGCGCCGGTCGTCGAGGAGCTGCTCTTCCGCGGCGTTCTGTACGGGACGCTGCGGCTCCGCCTCGGGCCGCTGCCGGCGACGGCCACCAGCGCGGCGCTCTTCGCGCTGGCGCACGGCTACGGCCTGATCGGCTTCGTGTCGGTCTTCGTGAGCGGGGTGCTGTGGGCGCTCGCCTACGAGCGCACGCGGAGTCTCCTGCCCGGGATGCTGGCGCACGCCGCGAGCAACGTCCAGGCGACCGCGATCGTCCTCGCGACCCTCCGCTTCTGACCGGCGCGTGCCCGTGCCGCGGCGCCGGAGCGGCAAGCGCGCCCGGTCCGGGGGCGCTCGCCGCGGGAGGGCGCGCCCGAAGTCCGGCGCCCGCGCGCGGGACCGCGGCCTTGAGACCACGCGCGGCCGCGGGTAAGATGCACGCGTGTCGCCGCCAAGCGGCGCCACCCGCCCACGCAGAGGAGACGCCCACGCGATGGCTAGGCTTCGCGCGCGCCGGGGCCCGACCCGGCCGATCACGACCGCCGAGTTGTGCGACCGTTACGGCCGCCTCTACACGGCCGCGATCACCGACGTCCTCGACCACCACGGTCACTACAGGCAGACGCTGCCTCACGACATCGTCGGGCTCACCCCCGACACCCGCGTCGCCGGGCTCGCGTTTCCGGCGTCCGGCCGCCCCACCCGGAAACCGGACCCGGAGCGCGCCATCCGGACGTTCCTGACGCTGCTCGGCGCGGTCCCGCGGGACGCGGTCCTGGTCGTCCAGGCGAACGACGACGTGTCGGCCCACTTCGGCGAGCTGTCGGCGGTCGCCATGAAGGCACGCGGGGTCCGTGGCGTGGTGGTCGACGGGGCCACGCGCGACGCCGCCTACATCCTGCGCGAGCGGTTCCCCGTGTTCTGCCGGTACCGGACGCCGCTCGACTCGCTTCCGCGGTGGCGCGCGGTCCAGTGGGGCCGCCCCGTCACGATCGGCGGGGTCAGGGTCGCGCCGGGGGACGTCGTGGTGGGGGACCTCGACGGCGTCGCCGTGGTGCCGGAGGCCCTGGCGGTGCCCGTCCTGCTCGAGTGCGAGCGGCTGCTGCACACGGAGAATCGCGTGCGCGACGCGGTCCGGACGGGAGTGGCGCCGCTGGCGGCGTACGAGAAGTTCGGCGTGTTCTAGTGGAGGGACGACGGCCATGATGGAATCCGTGATCGCGGAGCGGATGGGACGGCTCGGGACGGAGACCGCCTTCGAGGTGCTCGCGCGGGCGCGCGCCCTCGAGCGGCAGGGTAAGTCGGTGGTCCACCTCGAGATCGGCGAGCCGGACTTCGACACCCCGGTGCACATCCGGGAGGCCGCCAAGCGGGCGCTCGACGCGGGGGCGACGCACTACGGTCCGTCGGCCGGCCTGCCGGAGCTGCGCGAGGCGATCGCCGAGCACATCGAGAAGACCCGCGGCGTGCCGGTGGCGCCGGACGAGGTCGTGGTCACGCCCGGCGCCAAGCCCATCATGTTCTTCGTCATCATGGCGCTCGCCAACCGCGGAGACGAGGTCGTGTACCCGAACCCCGGGTTCCCCATCTACGAGTCGGTCATCAACTTCGTGGGCGGTGTCCCGGTGCCGATCCCGCTCCTCGAGGAGACGGCCTTCGGCTTCGACCTTCAGGAGCTCGAGCGCCGGGTCTCGCGCAAGACCAAGCTCATCATCATCAACTCGCCGGAGAACCCGACCGGCGGCGTTCTCCTGCCCGAGGCCGTCGGGCGCATCGCCGACCTGGCGCGCCACTACCGCGTCCCCGTGCTGTCGGACGAGATCTACCGGCGCTTCCTGTACGAGGGCGAGTTCGCGTCGATCGCGAGCCTTCCGGGCATGAAGCCGCAGACCGTGATCCTTGACGGCTTCTCGAAATCGTACGCGATGACCGGGTGGCGCCTCGGCTTCGGCGTGATGCCGAAGTCGCTCGCCGAGCACCTGACCCGCCTGATGACGAACTCCGCGTCGTGCACGGCCACGTTCATCCAGCACGCGGGGGTGGCGGCCCTCCGGGGCGACGATGCGCCGGTCCAGGCGATGGTGGAGGAGTTCCGTCAGCGGCGCGACCTCATCGTCGACGGGCTCAACCGGATCCCGGGGGTCACCTGCGCGCGCCCGCGGGGGGCGTTCTACGTGTTCCCCAACGTGAAGTCGTTCAAGCGTCCCTCGAAGGAGATCGCCACCCACCTGCTCGAGCAGGCGGGCGTGGCGGTGCTCGGGGGGACCGCGTTCGGCGAGTTCGGGGAAGGCTACCTGCGGCTCTCGTACGCGGCGTCGCGCGACACGATCCAGGAGGCGTTGCGACGGATCGCCGCCGGGCTCAAGTCCCTTTGAGTGAGGCCCTGGGGGCTTCGCTCGCCGGGCTCTGGCTGAGCAGGCGGCGCGACGCCCGACCCGACGGAGGCGCGACATGGCGATCCTGACGGAGCGCGACCGCGCGGCGGTCCGGACGGAGCTCGGCAAGCTGGCGGGGCCGGTCAAGCTGGTCGTCTTCTCCACCCAGCTCGGCGCGTCCGAGCACTGCGTGGAGACCGAGCGCCTGGTCCAGGAAGTCGCGGAGTGCTCGGACCAGGTCACGGTCGAGCTCCTCAACCTCCACATCGACCGGGCGCGGGCGGAGACCTACGGGATCGACCGCGTGCCGGCCATCGTCGTGGAGGGCGCCCGCGACTACGGGATCCGGTTCTTCGGCATCCCGATGGGCTACGAGTTCACGAACCTGATCGACTCGATGATCGTCGTCTCGTCGGGCAAGCCGTCGCTCAGCGTCGAGACGCTTGAGCGCCTGACCGGCCTGAAGGAACCCGTCCACCTCCAGGTCTTCGCGACGCCCACCTGACCCCACTGCCCCCGGGCCGTGCGCCTGGCGCATCACCTCGCCGTCGCGTCCGAATGGGTCCGCGGCGACTGCGTGGAAGCCAACGAGTTCCCCGACCTGGCGCAGCGCTACATGGTCATGGCCGTTCCCAAGACCGTCGTCAACGATCGCGTCTCGTTCGAGGGGGCGTTGCCCGAGGCGGCCTTCGTCGAGGCCGTGCTCCGGGCCGTCAACGGGGAGCCCGGATAGCGGGGGCCGCTGGCGGCGCGCGCCCGCCCGGGCGGGAGCCGTCCGCCTCAGCGGGCCTTGAGCCGGCTGCCCAGCGCTTCCCACTCCGCGCGGATCCCGCGCGGGAGCCGGTCCCCGAACTTCTGGAAGAACTCCGCCTGGCTCCGGTGGTTGGTCTGCCAGGCCTCGCGGTCGACGCGGAGAAGCTCCTCCATGGCTCCCGGGGCGAGGTCGAGACCCTTCGTCTCGATGATGCCGGGGGCCGGGCGGTAGCCGAGCGGCGTCTCCTCCGCCTTGCCGCTGTCCCGGCAGCGCTCGATGATCCACTGGAGCACCCGCAGGTTGTCCCCGAAGCCCGGCCAGATGAAGCGCCCGGCCGCGTCGCGGCGGAACCAGTTGATGCGGAAGACCTTCGGAGGGCGGGTCAGCTGCTTCCCCACCTCGAGCCAGTGCCCCCAGTAGTCGGCCATGTTGTAGCCGCAGAAGGGTAGCATCGCCATCGGGTCCCGGCGCACGACGCCCACCGCGCCGGTCGCGGCCGCCGTCGTCTCGGACGCCAGCGTCGCTCCCAGGAACGTGCCGTGCTGCCAGTTGAACGCCTGGAACACGAGCGGGATGAGGGTCCGTCGCCGGGCCCCGAAGAGGATGGCGCTGATCGGCACGCCGCTTGGCGCCTGCCACTCGGACGAGATCGACGGACACCGCTCGGCCGGCACGGTGAAGCGGCTGTTCGGGTGCGCGGCCGGCTCACCGCTGCGCGGCGTCCACGGTCGGCCGCGCCAGTCGATCGCCGAGGCCGGCGCCGGATCGTCGTGGCCCTCCCACCAGACCGTGCCGTCGGGCCGGAGCGCGACGTTCGTGTAGATGGTGTCTCGCTGGATCGACGCCGTGGCGTTCGCGTTCGTGTGGGAGTTGGTGCCGGGCACCACGCCGAAGAAGCCGTTCTCGGGGTTGACCGCCCACAGCCGGCCGTCCGGGCCCGGCCGGAGCCACGCGATGTCCTCACCGATCGTGTGGATGCGCCAGCCCTTCATCGACGGGGGAGGCTTGAGCATCGCCAGGTTCGTCTTGCCGCACGCGCTCGGAAACGCGCCGCAGACGTACATGATCTCGCCATCGGGGCTCTCGATGCCGACGATCAGCATGTGCTCGGCGAGCCAGCCCTCGCGGCGCCCCACGTCGCTGGCGATCCGCAGCGCCATGCACTTCTTGGAGAGGAGGGCGTTGCCCCCGTAGCCGGATCCCACGCTCCAGATCGTGCGGTCGTCGGGGAAGTGGCAGATGAAGCGCCGCTCGACGTCCAAGTCCGCCGTCGAGTGCAGGCCGCGCGTGAAGTCGTCCGAGTCGCCCAGCTGGTCGAGCGCGACCTGTCCCATGCGCGTCATGATCCGCATGTTGAGGACGACGTACCGGCTGTCCGTGACCTGGATCCCCACGCGGCTGAAGGGGGAGCCCGGCGGCCCCATGAGGAAGGGGATGACGTACATCGTTCGGCCGGCCATCGAGCCGTCGAGGATCTTGCTGAGCCGGCTGTAGCCCTCGGCGGGCGCCATCCAGTTGTTCGTGGGGCCGGCGTCGTCCCGCTCGCGCGAGCAGATGAAGGTGAGGTGCTCGGTCCTGGCGACGTCGTTCGGCGCGCTCCGGTGAAGGTAGCAGCCGGGCAGCTTGCGCTGATCGAGGGACAGGAGCTCGCCGCCGCGCAGCGCGGCCTCGGTGAGCCGCTCGCGCTCGGAGTCGGAGCCGTCGCACCAGACGACATCGTCGGGGCGACAGAGCCTCGCGGCGTCGTCGACGAAGTGCCGGACCGCCGCGTTCCCGGCCATACGTAACGGTACCGCGTTGCCACGACCTGGGTCAATCGTTCGGGCGCTGGGTTAGGATGGTGGCTGCCATGACGCCGGGCGCCGCCGCCAGCCGCGGGACGTCGCCCCTCCGCCTCCTCGCGGCGTGCCTGGCGCTCGGGTGCGTGGTGGCCGCCCTCCACGTCTGGCGTCCCGCGCTCCTCGCCCGCCTTGACCACGCGGTCTACGATCGGCTCCTTGCCGCGTCCCCGCTGCGGGCGCCGTCGGGGCGCGTGGCGCTCGTCGAGGTCGACGAGCGCTCCCTCGCCGAGGCCGGGCGCTGGCCGTGGCCTCGTGATCGGGTGGCGGCCCTCCTCGATCGGGTCCGTCGCCTCGGCGCGGCCGCCGTCGGCCTGGACGTCCTCTTCGCGGAGCCCGACGCCGCCGACGAGGCCGCCGCCGCCCCCCGGCGGGCGGTGACGGCGCCCGGCGCGCCTCCGCCCCTCTCCGCCCGGGACGCGGCCCTGGCCGCCGCGCTCGCGCGGGGCCCCTTCGTGGCCGGCTACGCGTTCACCTTCGACCGGCCGACGGTGGATCGTCCGTGCCATCTCCGGCCGGTCGGTCTCGCGCGCGCGCCGGCGGGCGGCGGGGGAATGCAGGTGCCCCGCGCCGCGGGGGTCGTGTGCAGCCTCGTCCAGCTCGGGAGCGCCGCCGCCTCCTCCGGCTTTCTGAACGCGTCGCCGGACGCCGACGGAGTCCTCCGAGGGATGCCCCAGCTCGTGGAGCTCGAGGGCGAGCTCTACCCGAGCCTGGCGCTCGCGACCGTCCGCGCGGGCCTCGACGTGCACCGACTCGGCGTCGCGGATCCCGCGACGGGCTGGCCCGTCCTGTGGCTCGATGGCCGCGAGATTCCCCTCGACGTCGACGGGAGCCTGCTCGTGCGCTTCCGCGGCCCGGCCGGGACCTTCCCGCGCCTCTCCGCCGTCGACGTGCTCGAGGACCGCCTGCCCGCCCGCGCGCTGGAAGGTCGGCTCGTCTTCGTGGGCGTGTCGGCCCTCGGGCTCGGCGACGTGGTCGCCACTCCGCTCGGCGCGTTCCTGAGCGGGGTGGAGGTCCACGCGACCGTGGCGGACAACCTCCTCCGCGGGGACTTCGTCCGCCGCGCGCCGGCGGGGTTCGTCGCCGAGCTGGTCCTCGTCCTGGGCGCCGCCGGGGCCGCCGCTTCCGCCGCGTGGCTGGGGTGGCGGTGGGGCTTGCCGCTGTCCGCGGGACTGGGGCTCGCGCTCTGGCTCGGCGCCCTGTGGCTCCTCGGCGTCCGGAGCTGGTTCGTCTCGCCCCTGTTCCCGACGCTCACGCTCGTCGGCGCCCTCGGGATCGCGGGGGTTCACCGGCTCGTCGCCGAGCGAGACCGTGCGGACCGGAGCGCGCGGCAGCTCCGGACGGCGCGCGAGATGATGCTCCACGCCCTGACCTCCCTCACCGAGACGCGGGACTTCGAGACGGGCGCTCATCTCATCCGGACGAGCCGCTACGCGAGGGTGCTCGCGGAGGCGCTGGCTTCCCACCCGAGGTTCCGGGACGTGCTCACGCCGGAGACCATCGACCTGATCGCGCGGCTGGCGCCGATCCACGACATCGGCAAGGTGGGCGTCGCGGACCGGACCCTCCGCAAGCCCGGGCCGCTGTCGGCCGACGAGCGGGACGAGATGGCGCGGCACCCGGTCTACGGGCGTGACGTGATCGCCCGGACGGAGGAGCGGGTCGGCGTGCGGGACGACGTCCTCCTGAAGCTGGCGAAGGACATCGTTTACTCCCACCACGAGCGATGGAACGGCTCCGGGTACCCGGAGGGCTTGCGGGGCGAGGCGATTCCTCTCGCCGGGCGGCTGGTCGCGCTCGTGGACGTCTACGACGCGCTCGCGAGCGAGCGCGTGTACAAGGGCGCCTTGCCGCACGCCGAGGTCGTTCAGGCGATCGTCGAGGGCCGGGGGATCCAGTTCGATCCCGACGTGGTCGACGCGTTTCTCCGGATCCAGGGGGAGTGGCATCGGATCGCCGTCGACTTCGCCGACGAGCACCACCTCTCCGCCGGAGAGCGCCCGGTGCGCTGACCCGGACCGCCCGCCTTCGGCCCGTGCGGCGGCAGCGATCGCCGCTGCGCGACCGCGGTCCTCGCCTCGACGCGGTGTGGCCACACTGCTACAATGTCCGCCGTGATGGCGGCCAGTCCTGTTCCCGCGCGGGGCCCGGACCGCCTCTTCGCCTATGGCACGCTGATGACCGGCTTCTCGCGGCGCCCGCTGCTGGGCCTGGCGCCGCCCGAAGGGCGCGCGCGCATCCGCGGCTCGCTCTACCATTTCGGGGGCTATCCCGGCGTGGTGCTGGACGACCGCGGCTGGGTCGCCGGCGAGCTGTACCGCGTGGCCGACCTGACGGCCCGCCTGCCGGAGTTGGACCAGGCCGAGTGGTGCGACCCGGCGGACGAGGCGCGAAGCCTCTACGTGCGGCGGGCGGTGGCGGTCCACGTCGCGGCAGGGGAGGTGCGGGACGCCTGGGTGTACGAGTACAACGAGCGATTCGGGCCGGCGCGAGGCCGCGGGCCCCTGATCGAGTCCGGTGACTGGCGCGCCCATCTCGCGGGTGCGCCCGCGATCCCTAGCGTGGAGGAATCTCGATGACGATGGCGGCGGCCGATCTGATCAAGAACGACCAGTCTCACCTCATTCACCCGCTCCACCACTCCTCGGAGGCGGCCGAGCCGCTCGTGGTCGTGGAGGGCCGTGGCGCGGTCATCAAGGACGTCCACGGCAACGAGTACATCGACGGCCTCGCCGGCCTCTGGAACGTGAGCGTGGGCCACGGGCGGGAGGAGCTGGCGCGCGCGGCGTACGATCAGATGAAGAAGCTCGCCTACTTCTCGAACTACGTCGGGTCCTCGAACATCCCCGCCGTCGAGCTCGCCACCAAGATCGTGAGCCTGTCCTACCCGAACATGGCGGCGGTGTTCTTCACCTGCGGCGGCGCGGAGGCCAACGAGTCCGCCTTCAAGACCGCGCGCTTCTACTGGAAGGCGAAGGGCAAGCCGGGCAAGTTCAAGGTGATCGCCCGGCAGAACGCGTACCACGGCGTCACGCTCCAGGCGATGAGCGCCACCGGCATGGCTCCCTACTGGAAGATGTTCGAGCCGCGCGTGCCCGGGTTCCTCCACATCCAGGCGCCGTATCCCTACCGCTTCCAGGGCGCCCGGGCGGGGGAGACGGTGGGGCAGGCGGCGGCCCGGGAGCTGGAGGAGGCGATCCTCCGGGAGGGCCCGGACACGGTGGCCGCGTTCATCGCCGAGCCGATCATCGGCGGCGGCGGCGTGATCGTCCCGCCGGACGACTACTTCCCGCGCGTCCGCGAGATTTGCACCAAGCACGACGTGCTCTTCATCGGCGACGAGGTGATCACGGGCTTCTGCCGGACCGGCCAGTGGTTCGCGCTCACGCACTGGAACGTCCAGCCGGACATCCAGTCCTTCGCGAAGGCCGTCAGCTCGGGCTACGCGCCGCTCGGCGGCATCGTGGTCTCCCGCGACATCTTCGAGACGATGAACACGGTCAAGCCCGAGGATCGGTGGATGCACGCGTACACCTACTCCGGGCACCCGATGTGCTGCGCGGTGGGCCTGGCCAACGTCGGGATCATGGAGCGCGAGCGGCTGTGGGAGCGGTCGGCTCGGCTGGGGACGCGCCTCTACCAGGGCCTCCTGGCGCTCCAGAAGGAGCTCCCAGCGATCGGCGACGTCCGCGGGGGCAAGGGCCTGCTCGCCGCCGCCGAGCTCGTGGCGGACCGGACGACGAAGGCCGGCTTCGCTCCCGACCAGAAGGTCGGCCTGCGCGTGCGGCGCGACATGGAGAAGCGCGGGCTCGCGACCCGGATCCGGAGCTACCCGGTGCCGGACGGGACCGTGTCGGAGCAGATCTTCTTCTCGCCGCCGCTCGTCATCACCGAGGAGCAGGTCGACCGCGTCCTGGAGATCGTGCGCGCGTCGATCAAGGCGGTCGTCCCCGCCTAGGCCTGGCCGCGTCCGGAAGGCGGCGCGGGGCGCCGGCGGTCACGTCGGCGCCCCGCGCGCGTCGCGCCCCGAGCCTGTCAGGCCTTCGACGGAGGCGGGGCCGCGCCCATCGGTTCGTGACAAGCGTCGCTCCCCTGGCTGACAAATCCCGTCACGTCCGCGTGCGCCTCGACGACGCGCGTCAGCTCGCGGCGCGGGCTTCGCGCCGGCGCTGGCTAGATCTCCCGTGCACTTAGCGACGGAGTCCGGACGACGCGCGCCAGTCCCCTCCTGGCCACACTCTTGCTTGCCTCCTGGACACCCCTTCCAACACACCACCCAGAAGGAGCATCCATGCGCCAGCTGATGCGATCGATCGTCGCCGCCGCTACTGCGAGCGTCCTGCTCGCCGGCGGCACGGCCGCGGTGGCCGGCCCGTCCGGGGCGATCTTCACCACCAACGCCGACGGGTCGTGGGTGAACGGCAACGTCTACGACAGCGCGGACGCCGTCTACCTCAACGGAGGGCCCCGGGCCAACCAGAGCTGCGGGGCGGCCGGTCTCCCCGACGACTCCTACTACTTCCAGGTGACAGATCCGGCCGGCAAGGAGCTTCTTTCTGACTACGGTCCCCAGAACGGCATCATCAGCGTCAAGGGGGGTATGATCGTTGGCTACGACGGATCCCACGAGACCGGGGAGGGTCGCTGCGCCACTCTCGGGACGCCGAACCCGACGGTGAAGCTCTGGCCGTTCGGACCGACGCCCAACCCCGGCGGCGAGTACAAGGTGTGGATGACACCGGTTGGCAGCTATGCTTGTGACACGTCGTTCTGCGGCGGGTCGTTCGGGTTCTTCTCGAGCAGCAGCAAGACCGACAACTTCAAGGTGCAGGCGCCGGAGGGCATCCCCGACTGAGTTGGCCGTGAAAGCAATCGCTCGACGTGCCGGGGACTTACCCATGCCGTTGGGGGGTCTGGGGGGCGGAGCGCCGCCGCTCCCCCCGCCTCAACTGAGACGGTCCGGCGGCCACCTCCACGGCACCGTGCCCTCGAGGCCGACGTGCCTCCGCGCCGGCGTCGGGTGGTTGCCTGGAGCTGTGCGGGGGCGGTAGGCTCGGCGGCGAGGTGAGCCCGTGGCGGTGGGCGGCCCGACCCTCGCCCAGCTGATCGACCCGCGCACCCGGGAGGGAGCGCTCTGGGAGCCGCTTGCCGGCGGGCGGCTCCGCTGCGTGGCGTGCGGGCACCGGTGCGTCGTGCTGCCCGGCCAGCGCGGCGTCTGCAAGGTTCGCTACAACCAGGAGGGCCGCCTCCGGGTCCCCTGGGGCTACGTCGCCGGCGTCCAGCTCGATCCCATCGAGAAGAAGCCCTTCTTCCACGCGTACCCGGGTGCCAAGGCCCTCTCCTTCGGCATGCTCGGCTGCGACCTGCATTGCGCCTACTGCCAGAACGCGCTGACCTCGCAGGCGCTGCGCGACCCCGCCATGGGCGTGCCGCCCCGGGACGTGATTCCGGCAGACGTCGTCTCGGCGGCGCGCCGGGGCGGCGCGCGCGTCCTCACGAGCACCTACAACGAGCCCCTCATCACGGCCGAGTGGGGCGTGGAGATCTTTCGCACGGGCAAGGTGGCGGGCTTGGTCGGCTCCTTCGTGTCGAACGGCAACGCGACACCCGAGGCGCTCGACTACCTCCGCCCGTGGGTCGAGCTCTACAAGGTCGACCTCAAGGCGTTCCGCGACCGCAGTTACCGGCAGCTCGGCGGGTTGCTCCGGACGATCCTCGACTCGATCCAGGGCATCCACGCGCGGGGGTTCTGGCTCGAGATCGTCACGCTGGTCATCCCCGGGCTGAACGACGACGAGGGCGAGCTCCGCGAGGCGGCCGCGTTCATCGCGGGGGTCTCGCCGGACATCCCCTGGCACGTGACCGCGTTCCACCCGGACTACCGGATGGACGACCGCGGGAGGACGCCGGCGCGCACGCTCACTCGGGCGGCCGAGATCGGGCTCGCCGCGGGGCTCCGCCACGTCTACGCGGGGAACCTCCCGGGCCGGGTGGGCCCGTTCGAGGACACGCGCTGTCCCGGGTGCGGGAGGGCGGTCGTGCGCCGCCTGGGCTTTCGCGTGCTCGATCGGCGCATCGGTCCGGACGGGCGCTGCGAGGGGTGCCACGTGGTCATCGCGGGACGCTGGGACTGACCGGCCCGGAGTGGCGGTCGGCCCCGCCGCCGCCGCCTCCGCCGCGGCCGTCTAAGCGAGCTTGAACGCGAGCTCCTCGCCCTTGCCGACGGGTACCGTCACGCTCAGGAGCGCGGGGTGCGCCTTCATGCGCGCGAGGAAGTCCTCGAGCTCCGCGCGGTGGGAGACCACGTTGTCGGCGACGAGGAGGCCGCCGGGCCCGAGCTTCGGGACGACCAGCTCCAGGTAGGTCCGGTAGCTCGCCCGGTCGGCGTCCAGGAAGGCCATGTCGAAGGGTCCGGGAAGGCCGGCGAGCGTCTCGGCGGCCGGGCCCTCGACGACGTCCACCCAGCCGTCGACCCCGGCCCGCCGCAGGTTCTTCCGGGCCAGGCGGACCTTGTTCGCGTCGCGCTCGAGCGTGACCACGCGCCCGCCGTTCGCCCGCGCGGCGTCGGCGAGCCAGATCGTCGAGTAGGCATTCGAGGTGCCGACCTCGATGATCCGCGCCGCCCGCGCGGCGCGGGTGAGGATCCACAGGAACCGGCCGGTGTCCGGGGTGATGTTGAGCATCCGGCGCGGCCGCTCCGTCTCGCGGGCATCGTTCGCGTAGCCGGCCTGCCAGAGCTCGTCCAGGAGCGCGAGGAGCGTGGGGTCCATGGGCGCCTCCGAGCCTTCCGAGACGGTGCATGGCCGCAGCCCCCGTGATGGCGCGGCGCGGAGCCTGCGCACGAAGCGCGGGGAGCCGCTTCCCGGGCAGCGGGTCTCCCGGGGACGGCCTTTACTCTACTCCGGCGGGCGCCCGCGGCAGACGGGAAGAATCCGGACAGATCCTTGACCGCCCGGGGCGGGGCGGGCTAGGCTCGGCGCGCCATGGGGGACCGGCTGCGGGGAAAGGTGGCGATCGTGACGGGGGCGGGCTCCCGCGCGCCCGGTCTGGGGAACGGCAAGGCGACCGCCTTGCTCTTCGGGCGCGAGGGCGCCCGCGTTCTCTGCGTCGACCAGGCTCTGGAGAGGGCCGAGGAGACGCTCGGCCTGATCCGCGCCGAGGGCGGCGAGGCGGCGGCGCTCGCCGCGGACGTCACGCGGGCCCAGGACTGCGGCGCCATGGTGGAGGCGGCGGTGTCCCGCTGGGGCGGCCTCGACGTCCTCCACAACAACGTCGGGATCGAGTCGCGCAAGGACCTCCTCGAGACGACCGAGGAGGAGTGGGACCGGGTGCTCGAGATCGACCTCAAGTCGGTCTTCCTCGCCACGCGGGCGGCCGTGCCCGCCCTGATCGCCCGCGGGGGCGGCTCCGTGATCTGCGTGTCGTCGATCGCCGGGCACCGGGGCCACGGACGGACGGCGTACGCCGCCGCGAAGGCGGGCATCGAGGGCTTCGTCCGGACCGTGGCCGTCCAGCTCGGGCCGAAGGGCATCCGCGTCAACGCGATCGCCCCCGGCACCGTCTGGACGCCGATGGTCGAGAGGCTCGGGCTCGAGGCGCGGGAGCGTCGCCGGCAGGCGAGCCCACTCGCCACGGAGGGCACCGGGTGGGACGTCGGCTGGGGCGCCGTCTACCTGGCCAGCGACGAGTCGCGGTGGGTCACGGGCCAGGTGCTCGTCGTGGACGCGGGCCTCAGCGTGACGACGCGCTAGACCTCGACGCCGGCCAGGCCGGCGGTCGCCGCGGCGCCCGGCGGCTCCGGGCCTGGCTCTTCTAGCCGGTGAAGCCCTTCCGGCGGAGCGTCTCCTCGATCCGCGCGCGGTGAGCCTTCTCCCAGGCGTCGAGCGTCGTGGCCGCGTCCTTCTCGGCGCGGGCCCGGGCCGCCTCGAGGACCGCGGCTGCGCGGGCGACCGGCACGACGACGATGCCCTCCTCGTCGCCCACCACGACGTCGCCCGGCCGCACCTCGACGCCCCCGACCCGGACCGGGCCCCCCAGGGCGCCGAGGGTGTCCTTGGCGCCCGGGATGGGGATCACGCCGCGCGCCAGGATCGGGAAGCCGCGCTCGCGGGCCTCCGCCACGTCGCGGATCACCCCGTCGACGACGAGCGCCGCCAGGCCACGCCGCTGGGCGACGGCGCATACGTTGCCGCCGGCCACCGCGTAGTCCACGTCGCCGGCCTCCACGACCATCACGTCCCCCGGGGCCGCCCGGTAGATCGCCGCGTGGACCATCAGGTTGTCGCCCGGCACGCAGCGGACGGTGTACGCCGGGCCGGCGATCCGGGGCATCCCGGGCCAGAGGGGCCGGATCCCGGCGTCCATCACCCGGTCGCGGGTCAGCGCGTCGGCGAGGCTCGTGGGCGAGAGCTTGGCGAACTCGGCGGCGAGGGACATGCGGCCTCCAGTCGGTCGGCGTGGCGGCGTGCGGGCTCTGAGCGTGCTTGACGGGCTCGCCGGCCCGCCTAGAGTAGCACGCGTGCGGGGCCGGAGCCTCGACGGGCGCGTCGTCATCGTCACCGGAGCCTCCAGCGGCATCGGCGCCGCGACGGCCGTCGCGTGCGGGCGCGCCGGGATGCGAGTGGTCCTGGCGGCCCGGCGCGCCGGGCTCCTGGCGGCCGGGGCCGCCGAGGTGAGCGCGGCGGGCGCCGCCGCGCGGGTCGTCCCCACCGACGTCGGCGACGAGGCCGCGGTCCGCGCGCTGGTCGACGGGACCGTGGGGGCGTGGGGCCGGCTGGACGTCCTCGTCAACAACGCGGGCATCGGGATCCTCGCGACGGCCGACCAGACGACGCCCGCGGAATTCGAGCGGCTCGTCCGCGTCAACTACCTCGGCGCCGTCCACGGCGTGCTCGCCGCCCTGCCTCACATGCGGCGACAGGGAGCGGGGCACGTCGTCAACGTGGCCTCCGTGCTCGGCAAGCGGGCGAGCCCCTACCGCGCGGCGTACGTCGCCTCGAAGTTCGCGCTGGTCGGCTTCTCGGAGGCGCTGCGGATGGAGCTCCGGAGCACGGGGATCGACGTGACGTGCGTGTGCCCGATCGGCACCGCGACGGAGTTCCACGACGTCGAGCCAAACCGCCTGGGCGTCTCCGGACGGGGCGGCCCCATCCAGAGCGCCGAGCACGTCGCCCGCGCGATCGTGCGGGCGCTCCGGCGCCCCCGCCCCGAGGTGCATCCGTACCCGCCGGCGCGCCTCCTGTTCCTGGCGAACGCCGTGGCGCCCGGCCTGGTCGACCGCCTGATGATGCGCTTCAGCCCGCGCGCTCGCGCGCGCTGAGCGGCGCCGCGCGCCGGCAGGTCTGGTAGAGCAGCAGGTCGTACACGATCTTGAGGACGCCCCCCAGGATGAAGGGCGCCGCCAGCGACACCGCCTGCATCACGTAGCCCGTCAGGGCCGGGCTCACCGCCTGGGCCACGGTCCGCCCGGCGTTCGTCACGGTGGCCGTGGCCTCGCGCTCGTCGTCGCCGACGACCAGCATCAGGAACGCCTGGCGGGTCGGGACGTCCACCTGCGAGAGCAGTGCCCGCGCGAGCAGCAGCGCCACCGCCAGCGTCGCGGTCGGCGCCAGGCCCATGCCGATGAGCAGGACGTTCGAGCAGAGGTGCGAGAACACCATTGTGTTCACGAGCCCGAACCAGCGCGCTGCCCGGACCGCGAGCAGGACCGAGCATGCCGTCAACCCCTGGGCGGCGAAGAACACGGTGCCGATCGCCGCCGGGGTGAGGGCGAAGTGCGCGTAGAGCCAGTAGACGAGGATGCTCTGGAGGACGAAGCCGCCCGCGAACGAATCGAGCGCGAAGAGGGCCGCGATGCGGTAGATGAGGCGGCGCGAGGGGAAGCGTGACGCCCCGGCCGTCGGCGGGCGCACCGGCGCGTCCGGCAGTCGCGCGTAGAGGAGCGCCTGGATGCCGCCCGAGAGCGCGAAGAGCCAGAAGAGCACGCCGTAGCCCGCCGGGGTGCCGCCCCCCGCCGCGCCGCCGGGGAGCGCGGCGACCGTGAGGGCTCCCAGGCCCGACGCGACGTAGCCGACGAGATTGTAGAGGCTCATGCGGAGCGTGAGGTCCCCGCTGTCCGCGGCGCGCGCCACCAGCACCTGCTCGATCGAGAGGAACGGCCCGGTCTCGCCGGTGCTGACGGCCACGTTGCCCAGCATGGCGGCCAGGACGACCAGCGCCGGCGAGCGCGACGTGGCGAGGAGCGCGCCCGCCACCACGGCGAGCCACGCCAGCGCGACCAGGACCACGCGGCCGCCGAAGCGCTCGGCGGGGCGCCGGATGAGGACCGTGAGCAGCGCGCTGGCGCCGAGCGTGAGCGCCACGGAGAGCCCGATTCCGCCCGCGCCGAGGCCCAGGGCGGCGAGGTGGAGGGGGAGCAGGACCCCGAGATAGCCGTAGCAGAAGGTACGGAGCGCCTTGGCTGCGAAGACGATCCAGACGATCGGCCCGACCATGGACGCCATGTCTCCAAAGGGTACGACAACGGGCCCGTTGCCTGCGACCGCGGGGCCGATACAGGCCGTCGTGGCATCTCGATTGCTTCGATACTAGATCTAGCGGGTTGTGGAGGCACTAAACAGGTGTTAGCATCCAGGCTGAACGGAGCAGGACCAGCGAGGAGAGGAGGCTTCCGATGAGACGAGCGGGACTGCTGGAGACGATGGCAAGCGGGGACCTGGAGGCCGTGACGCGCGCGGTGGGACGCGGCTACCGGCCGGGCAGCGTGGAGCGTCTGGCCGCGCACGACCCCGAGTGGCGGGACGCGCTCGAGCGCGCGGAGCGGGAGGTCGGCACGCTCTACGCGGCGCTCTGCGAGGCGGACGGCACGCTCGTGCGCTGGCGCGAGGCCGTCGGGGAGCTCTACCGCGTGTGGTCGCGCGTCAACGACGTGCCGAGCGAGGATCAGGCGCCGGTGCTCGAGGAGGTCGCGTAGCGTCGTGGGCCCGCCGAGCGCAGCGCCCGCCGGCCGCCGCTCGGGTCCGTCCTCGTGAGGGCGCTCGGCCGAGCCCCGGCCGAGCGGTCACAGGGGCACGCGCCGACGCACGGCGCCCCGGCTCCGGGCCGGCCCGCCATTGCCGTGGCGCCCGGCCCCGGCGAGTGCGTCGAGGAGGTCGCCGTCTGCGAGCTCTGCGGACTGGTCACCCGGCTGCCGCGTCCTCCCGTATGCCCGGCGTGCGGCGGAGGATACGGTTGATGCCCGTAGATCCGGCCTCCGTCGGAGGCCCCGGGTCGCGGCATAATCGAGGGGATGCCCGCCCCTCGTCCCCGCGACCGCTTCGTTACCGTCGACGGGGTCCGTCTCCGCTATCGCGACTGGGGCGGTGAAGGCCGGGCGCTCCTGGCGCTTCACGGCGCCGCCGCCCACGCCCACTGGTGGGACCCCGTGGCGCCGCACCTGGCCCGGCGCCTTCGGGTCCTGGCCCTCGACTGGCGGGGACATGGCCGGAGCGCGTGGCCCCGGCCCCCTGCGTATCGAAGCGAGGACTTCGCCGGCGACCTGCGCGGCGTGATCGCGCAGCTCGGCCTGCGGGACGTCGTGGTCGCCGGCCACTCGCTGGGAGGCCACAACGCCCTGGCCTTTGCCGCCTGGCACCCCGATCGCCTCGCGCGCCTGGTGGTCGTCGACGCGCGCCCTCACGTCAACCTCGAGCGCCTCCGGGCGCTCCAGCGCCGGGCGCCCCGCCCGTCCACCGAGTTCCCCAGCCTCGCCGCCGCCCTCGCCCGGTTCCGGCTGCGCCCGTCCGAGACGACCGCCTCGCCGGCGCTGCTGCGCACCATCGCGCGCCGCGGCCTCGTGCGTCTCGGGCCGGGCCGGTGGCGGTATCGCTTCGATCCGGCCTGCGAGCGCACGCGGACGCCGGTGGACTGCTGGGGACTCCTGCCGCGCATCACGGCGCCGACGCTGGTCGTGCGGGGCGAGCACAGCACGATCCTCGACCGGGATGTCGCCCGCCGCATGACCAAGGCGCTGCCCTCGGCGACGCTCGAGGAAGTCCCGGGGGCTCATCACCACGTGACGCTCGACGCCCCCCGCGCCCTGGCCGACTGCATCCTGGCCTGGCTCGGCTGACGGCCCGTCCAGGTCAGCGCTTGATCGTACCCTGGTATGCTGTTGTGCCGGCGATCCGGCGGAAGGAGGGACCATGCGCGTTCTCGTGACGGGCGCGGCGAGCGGGATCGGCCGCGCGACCTGCGTGCGGCTTGCCCGAGACGCGCAGGCGGCGGGACGCGCGGCGCGCGTGGCCGCGGTCGATGTCGCGTCGGCGGCCGAGCTGGACGGCCTCGTCGCCGAGCTCCGCGAGCTCGGCGCGGAGGCGCTGGCCCTGCGGGGCGACATGGGGACGGTGGACGGGCCGGGGCGGGCCGTGGGGGAGGCGGTCGAGCGCTTCGGCGGTCTCGACGGGCTCGTCAGCAACGCGGGCATCAACCGCCCGGGGCCGCTCGTCGAGTACTCGGTCGAGGACTGGGACCGGCTCTTCGCGGTGAACGCGCGGGCGACCTGGCTCCTCGCGAGGGCGGCACATCCCGCGCTTCGCGCCTCGACCGGGGCGATCGTGGCGGTGGGCTCCATGTCGGGGAGTCACGCCCACGCGGGCCTCGGCGCCTACGCGCCGAGCAAGGCGGCCGTCATCATGCTGATCCGGGTGCTCGCGCAGGAGCTCGGCCGGGACGGCATCCGCGTGAATGCGGTCTCGCCGGGGATGACCCGCACGGGGATGACGGCCCGCGTGTACGCCGACCCCCGGGTGGCCGCCGCCCGCGACGCCCTCGTGCCCCTGGGGCGCGTGGCCGTCCCGGAGGACATGGCGGCCGCCATCGCGTTCCTGCTCTCGCCGGACGCGCGCTACGTCAACGGCCACGACCTGATCGTCGACGGTGGCCTCACCGGGAGCTTCCTCGGCCGCCTGCCGGGGCTCTCGCAGATCACGCGCGCCTGACCCGGCGCCGCACGAAGGAGACCGCCGTGCCCCCGAGACGCCTCCGGTTCGGGCTGAAGGTCGCACAGATGGGCGGGACGTACGCGGAGATCCGCGAGGCGTGGCTCGAGGCCGACCGCCTGGGGTTCGACACCGCCTGGGCGCACGACCACCTCCTCAACCAGAACGACCACACGCGGTCCGAGGACGAGGGCTGGACGATCCTCACCGCCCTCCTGGTCGAGGCGCGCCGGATCCGTGGCGGCCTGATGGTGACCGCCAACACCTTCCGCCACCCCGGCGTCCTCGCGAAGATCGCCACCACGGTGGACGTGGTCTCGGCGGGGCGGGTCGAGGTGGGCCTGGGCGCCGGGTGGCACGAGGACGAGCACCGCCAGTACGGGCTGCCGCTCCCGCCGCTCGGCGAGCGGATGCGCCGGCTCGACGAGGCGTGCCGGATCCTGAAGGCCCTCTGGACGGAGCCGCGCGCCACGGTGGAGGGGACGTACTACCAGGTGCGCGACGCCTACCACGAGCCGAAGCCGGTGCAGCGCCCGCATCCGCCGCTCGTCATCGGGACCAGCGGCGAGAAGGTCGGCCTCCGGATCGTCGCGCGCCACGCCCAGGAGTGGAACATGTCGAAGGGCACGCCCGCGGAGTTCCGCCGCCTGTCCACGCTGCTCGACGGCTTCTGCCGCGAGGCCGGCCGCGACCCGGCGGCCGTCGAGCGCTCCATCCAGTTCCTGCCCGACGCGATGGCGGGCGGCACGGCCGACCTGGTGGCGCTCGCCCGCGAGTTCGTCGCCGCGGGGGCGACCCACCTCATCTTCACGTGCCCGATCCCGTACAGCGTGGCCGGCGCCCGCCGGCTCTGGACCGAGGTCGTCGCGCCGATCCGGGGCTGAGGCCACGCCCATGGAAGGGCCGGCCGGCGCCGTCGTGCTCTGGACCCTCGCCGTCGGGCTCGTCCTCGTCGGCGTCGCCGGCACGGTGCTGCCCGGGCTGCCCGGCGCCATCCTGGTGCTCGCCGGGCTCGTGCTCGCGGCGTGGATCGACGGGTTCGCGCGGGTGGGCCTCCCGACCCTGATGGCGCTGACCGCGCTCACCCTGGCCACGTACGCGCTGGACCTCGTCGCGACCGCGGTGGGGGTGCGGCGCTTCGGGACCAGCTGGTGGGGCGTGCTCGGCGCGTTCCTGGGCACCCTCGCGGGCCTGACCCTGGGCCTGGCGGGACTCCTGGTCGGCCCGTTCCTCGGCGCATTCGTGGCGGAGCTGATCGCGCGGCGGGACGTGAGGCAGGCGGGCCGGGCGGGACTCGGTGCCTGGTTAGGGCTCCTGCTGGGTGCCGCGGGCCGGCTCGGCCTGGTCCTCGCCATGATCGGCATCTTCGTCGCCGCCTATCTCGGCTGACGCGCGGGCGGGCGCACTGGGCTGCGGACGGCGCGGCCGCCGGAGTCACCCCCGGCGGCCCGAGATTCGATCGCGGGGCGAGCGGGCCTGCTAGGGCCGGCTCGGCGACAGCGCCGTCGCGGGCTCCCGCCGGCTCGGGGGCTCGGCGTGCGACCCGCCGCCTCCGTAGCCGCCCTCGAAGGCGTAGGCGTTCTCGGAGTGCTGGGAGAGGTCCAGCCCGGCAAACTCCTCTTCCTCGTTGACCCGGAGGCCGACGGCGGCGTCGACGACCTTGAGGAGCACCACGGAGCCGACGAAGGCGAACACCCACGTGGCGGCCACGGCCACGACCTGGGAGACGAGCAGGCCGGGGTTCCCAGCGAAGAGCCCGTTGGCGCCGGCCTCGTTGATCGCCTTGGAGGCGAAGAGGCCGGTGGCGATCGCGCCCCACGTGCCACCGATGCCGTGGACGCCGACCACGTCCAGGCTGTCGTCGTAGCCGAGCTTCGCCTTCAGGTTGCAGGCCGCGAAGCACAGCACCCCGCCGCCGATGCCGATCAGGATCGCGGAGACCGGCCCGACGAAGCCCGCGGCCGGGGTGATGGCGACGAGCCCCGCGACGGCGCCGGAGGCGGCGCCGAGGACCGTCGGCTTGCCGCGGACCCCCCACTCGGCGAACATCCACGCGAGGGTCGCCGCGGCCGCCGCCGTGTTGGTGGTCACGAAGGCGGTGACCGCGAGACCGCTGGCGCTGAGCGCGCTTCCCGCGTTGAAGCCGAACCAGCCCACCCAGAGCATCGCGGACCCGATGACGGTGAACGGGAGGTTGTGCGGCGGCATCGGCTCGCGCCCGTAGCCCTTCCGGCGGCCGATCACGAGCGCGGCGGCGAGCGCGGAGACGCCCGAGGAGATGTGGACGACCGTGCCCCCGGCGAAGTCGAGCGCGCCCAGCCCCCGGATCCAGCCGCCGACGCCCCAGACCCAGTGCGCGAGCGGGTCGTAGATCACCGTGGCCCACAGGAGCGAGAACAGGAGGAAGGCCGAGAACTTCATGCGCTCCGCGAACGTCCCCGTGATCAGGGCGGGGGTGATGATGGCGAACATCAGCTGGAAGACCATGAACGCCTGGTGCGGGATCGTGGCGGCGTAGTCGGCATTCGGCTCGGCGCCGACGCCCGACAGGCCGATCCACCGGAGGCTGCCCACGATGCCGCCGAGGTCGGGGCCGAACGCCAGGCTGTAGCCGTACAGCACCCACTGGATCGAGATGACCGCCATTAGGATGAAGGACTGCATGAGGGTGGCGAGGACGTTCTTTCGCCGCACCATGCCGCCGTAGAAGAGGGCGAGGCCCGGCGCGGTCATCATGAGCACGAGGGCGGCGGAGGTCAGCACCCACGCGGTGTCGCCGGTGTCGGCCTCTGGCGCCGGCGGCGCCGGCGCGACGAGGGTCGCGGCGGCAGGTGGCGTGGGCGCCGCCGGCTGGGCAGGGGCGCTGGAGACGCCGAGCAGCACCAGGGCGATCAGCGTGACGCACAGGCTCACGGTCCGGATCGTGCGACTCACCGTCGGCTCTCCTTTCGCCATCTCAGAGCGCCGCCTCGTCGCGCTCGCCGGTCCGGATGCGGACGGCGCCCTCGACGGGCGTGACGAACACCTTGCCGTCGCCGATCGCGCCGGTCCGGGCCGCGGCCGCGATCGTGTCCACGACCTTGTCGACCATGCCGTCCGCGACGACGATCTCGATGCGGATCTTCGGGAGGAAGTCGATCGTGTACTCCGAGCCGCGGTAGAGCTCGGTGTGGCCCTTCTGGCGTCCGAAGCCGCGCACCTCCGAGACGGTCATGCCGATGACCCCCATCTCGGTGAGGGCGTCCTTCACCTCGTCCAGCTTGTAGGGCTTGATGATCGCCTCGATCTTCTTCATGCGGGAGTCTCCTCCTGTCGGCGGGGCGGGGGTGCAACGCGGGTGCCACGACAGCCGCGGGCGCGAGTGCTGCGCAAGTGCGCGCCGCGGTGAGTGAGTCGGGCCGTCCGGCCGGGGAGCGGCGAGGCCGGGTGCCTAGCCGGCGATCAGCCTGCTCAAGGAACGGGCACGGTCGCGGGTGCCGTGCCTGGATGCGGCGGATCGGACCGGGTCAGCGGTCCTGCGAGCGGAGGACCAGGACGACGGCGAGCAGCGTCACGAGCACGCGCCGGAGCGCGCCCCCGGCGGGTGCCGGTGCCGGCGCGGGCAGAGCTGGAACCGGCGCCGGCGTCGGCACCGGCCGTTTCTGGTGGCGCTCGAAGGCCAGCGCCCCGATGGCGCGCCTCTGGCCGGAGAGCTTCTCGCCGGCGGCCTTGCCGTAGGGCGAGGCGTGCTCGATCTCCGCGTTCAGCTCGGCTCCCAGCAGCATGACAAGCCCCGAGATGTAGAACCAGAGCAAGAGCACCATCACGCCCCCGATGGCGCCGTACGTCTCCGTGTAGGCCCCGAAGCTCGCGACGTAGAGCTTGAAGCCGAGCGAGGCGGCGAACCACAGCACCGCGGTGAGCACGGAGCCGGGAGTGACCCAGACCCACTCCTGGTCCGCGTCCGGCCCGAAGTAGTAGACGAGCCCGGTTCCGATGGCCACGAGGGCGAGGACGACCGGCCACTGGAGGACCTTCCAGGTCCACGCGAAGACCGGACCGAGGCCGGCCGCGCGCGCGACGTAGTCCGCGGCGGTCGGCCCGAGGAGCACCAGGGCGAAGGCGACCAAGACGAAGGCGGCGAGCGCGAGGGTGAGCCCGATCGCGAGCAGCCGGACCTTCCACCACGGGCGGGCTTCCTCGATGTCGTAGGCCCGGTTCAGGGCGTCGATCGACCCCACCATGGCGGCCGAGCTGCTCCAGAGCGCCAGGAGGAGACCGAACGTCAGGATGCCGCCGTTCTCGCCCTCGGAGATCTTCCGGGTCTGGTCCTGGATGATCGCGATGACATCGGACGGCACCACGCCCCCGAGCGTCGAGACGATCCGGTCCAGGAAGTCTTCGAGGGGAAAGAAGCTTGCCAGCGCGATGCCGACCAGGATGGCGGGGAAGAGGGCGAAGAAGAAGTAGTAGGCGAGCTGCGCCGCGAGGCCCAGCCCGTTGTCGGCCAAGAACTCCCTGAGGGTCCGCATGACGAGCTCGCGCCACGTGAGAGGCAGCCGGGTGAACCCGAAGGAGATCACGTCGCACCCCGGCCGACGATCACGCGGCCTGCGACAGCGGTCGAGACTCGCCGGCTACCAGTCACCGATCCTCCGACACGGGTGCTCCGACGACGAGGCCGGGCGCCGGTCGACGCTCGGCGCATGCGGTCGCGGCCTCGCCGTCGGAGCCACAGGCTGGCCGATCAGCGTGCGACCCTGGCCTCTGGCGGCTTCATGGCCTCCATCTGGCGCCCCGCCTCCTCGAGGCGGGCGGAAGCCCAGCCGCGCTCGATCTTCGGCCAGATCTCCAGCTCTTCCTTGCGGATGTGCTGCTCGAGCGCCCCGCGGAGCTTCTTGACGGTCGCCAGCCACCGGTCGTCGGCCGGGTCGAGGCTGCTGATCTCCCTGATCAAGGACTCCGCTTCCTGCACCTCGTGGTGATGCGTGGCCTCCCAGGTCGTGAGGGACTCCTCGCCCCGTATCTCACGCGCGGCGGGGCCGTAGAGGTGCATCTCTTCCTTCTTCTCGTGCAGCTCCAGCTCGGGGCGGAGCTTGCTCCAGAGGGAGCCGCGCTGCGGGGGCGGGGCCGCCTCGATCTCCTGGAAGGCCGCCTTGGCCTTGCCGTGCTCCTGCTTGAGTAGTTGGATCGCTTGCATGGGTTTCCTCCTGCTTGCGCGAGAGTCGCGCCGCTGCTTCGGGAACCGGGTCCCGGATCTTCCGGTGCGAGCCGTGTGCCAGCCGGGGGGCCCGGATTCGGACGCACGGGCGCGGTCATGGTGGCCGCAGTCGGCGATGGCGCGGGGTCGTCGTGACAGCGTTTGCGTCATGCTGGCGTCTCCGCGACAGCGCGACCGCGGAGCCCGACGGCGCCGGCGTTGTGATCGGGCCCGGGCTACAATGCCGCAGTGGGCCGCCCGCGCTTCGGCTCGATCAGCGCCGTGACCCTCGCCACCCACGACATGGGGTGCGCCGTCCGGTTCTATCGCGTGCTGGGGTTCGCGCTGGTGAGCGGCGGCGAGACAGCGGCGTTCACGTCCTTCGCCCTCGGCGCCGGCCACCTCAACCTCATCGTGGCGCCGCCGGAGGCTCACTGGGGCTGGTGGGGCCGGGTGATCGTCCACGTCGACGACGTGGACGCGCTGCACGCCCGGGCCCGCGCGGCCGGGCTGCGGCCCGAGGCGCCGCCCCGGGATGCCGAGTGGGGCGAGCGCTACTTCCACCTCGTGGATCCCGACGGACACGAGCTGTCCTTCGCGCGCCCCATCTGAGCGCCGCCCGACGCGCCCCGGACCCCGATCCCGCGCGCGTCGCGCGCCAGGCGGAAGGCCCCGTTGACAGTGCTTCGGCCCGAAGATTATACAGAGAGTGCAAAGTTCCCGTCCCCGAGGCCCGGCGCCCTCGATCCACCGGACCGCGGCATTCGTGGCCATTGCGCGCGCCCGGGGGGAGGGACGGCCGGCCCCTGATGGACGATCACATCCCGCGACACGCGAGGAGGCCGTCATGAAGCGCATCGCAGTGGTGCCGGTATCGGTGGCGTTGCTCACCCTGGCGCTGGTCGTCGGCTGGCAGAGCGCGGGCCAGGGCCAGACGAAGGAGTTCGTGGTCGCGGCGTGGGGCGACCCCTACGAGGCGGGCTGGCGGAAGTCGCTGGTGCCGACGTTCGAGAAGAAGCACGGCGTGAAGGTGGTGTGGGTCCAGGGGTTCTCCACGCAGACCCTGGCCAAGCTCCGCGCGCAGAAGGACAACCCCCAGATCGACGTCGCCATGATGGACGACGGGCCGCACCGCCAGGCGGTGGCCCTCGGCCTCGTCGAGAAGCTGGACCGCGCGAAGCTCGCGAGCGCCAAGGAGCTGTACGACATGGCCTTCGAGCCCAACGACATGGGGATCAGCTTCGGGCTGGCCGTGTACGGCCTCTACTACAACACCAAGGCGTTCGCCGACAACAAGTGGGCGCCGCCCACCTCCTGGATGGACCTCTTCCGGCCCGAGCTGAAGGGCAAGGTCACCGTCCACAACATCGCCAACGCCAACGGTCTCTACCTCCTGCTCGCCCTGAACAAGATCGCGGGCGGCACCGACACCAACCTGGATCCCGGCTTCGCCCGGATGAAGCAGCTGGCGCCGCACGTGGTGACGTTCGACAAGTTCGGCGAGACGCCGACCCAAATCCAGCAGGGCCAGGCGGTCATCGGGACCTGGAACATCGACCGGGTCGCGAATCTCGCCGCCACCGGCGTGCCCGTCCAGTTCGTCTACCCGAAGGAGGTCGCCTGGGGGCAGAAGGCGGTCGTGACGGTGGTCAAGGGGCGGCCGAACACGGACCTGGCCCACAAGTTCGTCGACCTGATGCTGAGCGCCGAGGAGCAGGTGAACACCGCCAAGTTCATCTTCTACGGCCCCGTCAACCGGATGGCCAAGCTCGACCCCGAGACCGCCAAGAGCGTGGTCTACGGCCCCGAGGCGATGGCGAAGCTCACCGTGGCGAACTGGGAGGTCATCAACCAGAAACGCCCCGAGTGGACCGAGCGCTGGAACAAGGAGGTCGAGGCCCGGTAGCGGGCACCGGCCGGCCGGGCCAGGCGTGGCGCACCTCGATCTGATCGGCGTCGAGAAGCACTACGGCTCCGTCCGGGCCGTGGACCGCGTCTCGCTGGCGATCGACCAGGGCGAGCGCTTGGCCCTCCTCGGCCCGTCGGGCTGCGGGAAGACGACGACCCTGAACCTGGTCGCGGGCTTCCTGACGCCCGACGCGGGCGAGATCCGGATCGCGGGCAAGGACGTCGCGCGCCTGCCCCCGCACAAGCGGAACACCGGGATGGTCTTCCAGAGCTACGCCCTGTTCCCCCACCTCCCGGTCGCAGAGAACGTCGCCTTCGGCCTGCGCATGCGGCGGGTCGAGCGGCCGGCGATCGCCCGGCGCGTCGCCGAGGCGCTCGCCCTCGTGCGCCTGGACCACCTGGGCGCGCGCTACCCGCGGCAGCTCTCGGGCGGCCAGCAGCAGCGGGTCGCCCTCGCCCGGGCGCTGGTGATCCACCCGGAGATCCTGCTGCTCGACGAGCCCCTGTCCAACCTGGACGCCAAGCTCCGCCAGGAGATGCGCATGGAGCTCGTCGGCATCCTGAAGTCGGTGGGGATCACGACGATCTTCGTCACGCACGACCAGGACGAGGCGCTCTCGCTGGCCGATCGCGTGGTCGTGATGAACACGGGGCGCATCGAGCAGGCGGGCACGCCGGTCGAGGTCTACGAGGAGCCGGCCACCGCCTTCGTCGCGAAGTTCCTGGGAGAGCCGAACGTACTGGCGGCCCGCGTGGCGAGCGTCGCCGGCGGCGAGATCGCCTGCGAGCTGGAGGGCGGCTACCGCGTCGTCTCCGAGCGGAAGGCGCCGGTCCAGGCCGGCGACCGGGTGGAGGTGATCGTCCGGGCGGAGCGCGTGCGCCTGGCGCGGGCCCCGTCCGGCCTCCCGAACTCGTTCCCGGCCCGCCTCGAGCACGTGATGTACCTCGGGGGCGACCTCCGGTACCTGGTCCGCCTCGGTCCCCACCGGTTGATCGCGGTGGAGAAGAACCGCGGGGACGGCGACGTCCCGGTGGCCGGGCAGGCGCTCCACGTGGAGTGGCCGGCCCGGGAGTCGCTGGTGGCCGCCGCCGGGCCGAGGCCCTGATGCGGGTCAGCGAGCGCCTGGCGCCCTGGCTCCTGGCGGGGCCCGTCGTCCTCTTCTTCGTCGTCTTCTTCGCGGTTCCCGTTGCGCTGCTCTTCGCCAGCAGCGTGGAGCGGGTCGACACCGCGACCTTCCAGGTCATCGAGCGGTTCACGCTGCACAACTACCGCCGGTTCCTCTTCGACCGCTTTTACCTCGGCGTGCTGGGGACGACGCTTCGCATCAGCGTCCTGGTGACGCTCGCCGCGCTCGTGACCGGCTACCCGATGGCGAGCTACCTCCAGCGGGCGAAGCCGCGCGAGCGGGCGGCGCTCATGCTGCTGGTCGTATCGCCGCTCCTGGTGAGCCTGGTGATCCGGAGCTACGGCTGGATCATCGTGCTGGGCCCGCTGGGCCTGATCAACGGCGTCCTCAGCGGGCTTCACCTCGTTTCCGCGCCGCTCAAGCTCATGTACACGGAGACGGCGGTGGTGATCGGCCTGACCCACGTCTTCTATCCGTTCATGGTGCTCGCCATCTACAGCTCGCTGCAGACGATCGACCCCGCGGTGGTCCAGGCCGCGCAGAACCTGGGCGCGAGCCCGCGCATGGCGTTCTGGCGGGTGACGCTGCCGCTTTCGGTGCCCGGCATCGTGGCCGGGTCCCTGATCGTGTTCGCGCTGAGCGTCAGCTCGTTCGTGACGCCCGCGCTGCTCGGCGGCCCGTGGGTGAAGGTCGTCGCATACCTCGCGTGGGAGCAGAACCTCGTCGTGCTCGACTGGCCGTTCGCCGCGGCGATCTCGGTGATCCTGCTGGTCCTCACCGCCTTCGTCATGTACGCGTACAACCGCTTCGTGGAACGCGGCTGGTTCGCGGGCGTGTTCCAGTAGGCCGGCGCCGTGACGCTCCGCGTCGTCACCTACACCCTGATCGTCCTGCTGCTGGTGCCGCTGGCGGCGACCGTCGCCACCTCGTTCACCACGCTCAGCTACGTGACGTTCCCCCCGCAGGGGTTCACGCTCCGCTGGTACGGGGAGGCACTCCACAAGCAGGAGTTCCTCGACTCGTTCGTGCTGAGCCTGGGGATCGCCCTCGTCACCGCCGTCCTCGCGACCGGGCTCGGCGCGCCGGTGGCGGTCGCCCTGGTGCGGTACCGGTTCCCGGGGCGCGACCTGGTCAACGCGTTCTTCATGTCGCCCTTGATCCTGCCGACCGTCGTCATCGGGATCGCGCTGCTCCAGTTCTACAACCAGGTCAGGATCGGCTCGACGTCGGCGAGCCTCGTGCTGGGCCACGTCATCGTGACGACGCCCTACGCCATCCGGCTGATCGCGTCGAGCCTGACCGGGCTCGACCCCGCCATCGAGCGCGCCGCCCGCAACCTGGGCGCGCCGCCCCTCCGCGCCTTCCGGCTGGCCACGCTGCCCCTGATCCGGCCCGGCCTCATGGCGGGCGCGGTGTTCGCCTTCATCACGTCCTTCGACAACGTGACGATCTCGATCTTCCTGGCGACCCCCCGGATGGTCACCCTGCCGGTGCGGATCTACAACCTGTGGGACCAGCCGCTGTCCCCCTGGCTCCTCGCGATCTGCTCGCTGGTCATCCTGTGGACCGTCGTCCTCATCGCGGTCGTCGAGCGGGCGGTGTCGGTGCGCGGGCTCTTCGGGGCGGCGGGCGCCCGATGAGAATCCGACGACTCGAGGTCTTCACGGCGCGGCTCCCGCTCGAGCCCGGCTTCAGCCACTTCACGGGACGGGTGACCGCGCTGGAGGAGGTCTTCGTCCGGCTCACCGCCGACGACGGCCAGGCGGGGTGGGGCGAGGTGCGGGGCAACATGTCGTACTTCTCCGGCGAGAGCCCGTCGAGCATCGTGGCCGCGCTCCGCGACTACCTCGCCCCCCTCGTCGTCGGCCGCCCCCTGCGCGAGCGAGCGGCGGCGCTCGCCGGGTTCGACCGCGCGCTCGCCGGGAACGCCGCCGCGAAGGCCGCGCTCGACATCGCGCTCCACGACCTCGCCGCTCGGGCGGCCGGGGTGCCGCTCTACCGCTGGCTCGGCGGCCGCCGGGCCGAGCGCGTGGCGGGCTCGGAGTGCCTCTTCTACGGGCCGGCGGCGGCGGCCGCCGCGCAGGCGCGGGCGTACGTGGCGCAGGGCTTCCGCATCCTCAAGGTCCGCGTGGGCATCGAGCCCTTCGCGCTCGACATCGCCCGGGTCGGCGCGGTGCGCGAGGCGGTGGGGCCCGGGGTCAGCCTCGCGGTGGACGCCAACCAGGCCTGGACGGTGAAGCAGGCCATCGCCCGGATCCACGCCCTGGAGCGCTTCGGGCTCGACTGCGTGGAGCAGCCGGTCGCGGCGCGCGACCTCACCGGCATGGCCGAGGTCGCGCGCGCCGTCGGCACGCCGCTCATGGCCGACGAGAGCCTGTACTCGCTGGAGGACGCCATGGCGCTGGTCCGGCTCGGCGCCGTCGGCTACTTTCACGTGAAGCTCGTGAAGGCGGGCGGGCTCCACCGGGCGCGGCAGCTGATCGCGCTGGCGGAGGCGGCCCGCCTCGGCTACGTGCTGGGCCAGATGAACGAGGGCCTGCTGGCGACGGTGGCGGCCGCGCACCTGGCGCTGGCCTCGACGCCGAAGTACACGGAGCTCTACGGCACCGACGGCATCGTCCGGGACCCGACCCCCGGCCACGTCTACGAGTCGGGCGCCCTCGTCGTGCCCGAGGGGCCGGGCCTCGGCGTCACGCCGGACGAGCGGACGCTCGAGCCGGCGTTCGAGCGCGCGGCGTGAAGATCACCGCGGTCGAGGTCTACCGGATGGACCTGCCGCTCGAGACCCCGTTCCAGCACTTCGCGTCGGGCCCGGTGCGGGCCCTCGAGGAGGTCTACGTCCGCCTCCTGACCGACGCGGGGCCGGCGGGGCACGGCGAGGCGCGCGGGAACTCCCACTACCTCACCGGGGACACGCCCGTCCGGGTGGTCGCGGAGATCCTGCAGCACTTGGGCCCGAAGCTCGTGGGGCGCGACCCCCGCGACTGGCACGCGCTCCTCGCCGAGCTGGACCGCACGGTCGTCGGCGCCCACGGGGCGCGGTCGGCCCTGGACATGGCGCTCCACGACCTGGTCGGCCGGCTCTACGGGGTGCCCGTCTTCGAGCTCCTCGGCGGCGCCGTCCGCGAGACCTTGCCGAGCAACCAGTCCATCTTCTACGGGCCGCCCGACGCCGCCGCGCGCCAGGCCGCTGAGTACGTCGGCGCCGGCTTCCGGCACCTCAAGGTGCGGGCGGGCCTCCGGCCCTTCCAGCGGGACGTCGACCGCATCCGGGCGGTCCGGCAGGCCGTCGGGCCCGACGTCTCGCTGGCGATCGACCTCAACATGGCGTGGACGGCCCGCGAGGCGGTGGCGCTCCTCCGCCAGCTGGAGCCGTTCGACCTCGCGTACGCGGAGCAGCCGGTCGACTACCGGGACCTGGGCGGCCTCCGCCACGTCACGCAGCACACGGACATCCCGATCATGGCGGACGAGAGCGTGCAGTCGCTCGACGACGTCCTCGTGCTCGCCCGGGACCGGGTGGTCGACCTCCTGCACCTGAAGCTGATCAAGCTCGGCGGGATCGCCGGCCTGTGGCGGGCGGCGGCGGTCGCGGAGACGGGCGGGCTCGAGCTGATGATCGGCCAGACCAACGAGGGCGGGCTCGCCACGGCGGCGGCCGCGCACTGCGCGCTCGCCGTCAAGGCCCGGTACCTCGAGCTCTACGGCTCGGAAGGGCTTGCGGCGGATCCGGCCAGCGGGTTCGCGCTCCGGGACGGCGTCGCCACGCTCACCGCGGAGCCCGGGCTCGGCGTCACCCTCGACGTGCCGCGGCTCAAGCCGGTCGGCGCCGTCACCCGCGAGGCCGCCGGATGACCGCCGCCGCCCCCCGGCACCTCGTCCAGCAGCTCGTCGACCTGATCCGGCTGCCCAGCCAGAACCCCGGCGACGGGGAGCAGCAGGTCGCGGCCTACGTGGCCGACACCTGCCGCCGGCTGGGTCTCGACGTCGAGACGCCCGAGGCCGCTCCCGGGCGACCGAACGTCGTCGCCCGCCTCCCGAGCCGCGCCCGCCGGCCGGTCGTGGCGCTCAACACACACCTGGACACGGTGCCGATCAGCGACGGGTGGACCGCGGACCCGTTCGGTGGCGAGGTCCGCGACGGGCGCGTGTGGGGGATCGGGGCCGGGGACGCGAAGGGGCAGATCGTCGCGATGCTGGGCGCCATCGAGGAGCTCGTCCGGTCCGGCCCGCCGCTCCGGGGCGACCTCCTCTTCACTGCGGTCGCCGACGAGGAGATGGGGAGCCTGGGCGCCCGGGCGGTCGTGAAGGGGCTGTCGGTCGACTACGCGATCATCGGCGAGCCGACCCGGCTCAGGGTCGGCATCGCGCATCGCGGGAGCCTCCGGCCCCGCATCGTGGTGCGCGGCCGCTCGGCGCACTCCTCGACGCCGCGGCTCGGGGTGAACGCCATCTTCAAGATGCGGAAGGTCCTCGCGGCGCTCGAGACGTACTGCGAGGGGCTCGACGCGCGCCGGCATCCTCTCATCGGGCCGCCCAGCGGCGCCGTGACCCTCATCCGCGGGGGCCACAAGGAGAGCGCGGTGCCGGACCGCTGCGAGATCGTCCTCGACCGCCGCATGGTGCCCGGCGAGCGCCAGGACCAGGTCATCGCCGACGTCGAGGCGCTGCTGGCCCGCCTGCGGAGCGAGGATCCCGAGCTCACGGTCGCGATCGAGGACTACCTGCCCACGAGCGGCCCCCCGTCGGAGACGCCGCGCGAGGCGCGCCTCGTCGGGCTCGCGGTGGAGGCCGTGGGCGAGGTGACGGGCGTCCCCGGCGAGGTCTACGGCGCCGGCTTCGGCTGCGACATGACCCACTTCCGCGGCCTCGGCGCCGAGGCGGTCATCCTGGGTCCCGGCGACATCGACCGCGCGCACAAGGCTGACGAGTACCTCGAGCTCGCCGAGCTCGAGGCGGGTCGCCGGGCGTACGCGGCCTTGCTGCGGCGGCTCCTGGCCTGACCGTCCGTGGCGGACAAGCCCGCCCTCGCCCGCGCCGTCCCCGCGGCCGCCGCGCACGCCCGCACGCGGGACGCGGCGTTCGTCTGGTTCACCGTCGCGTACGGTCTCCTGAACTTCGGCCAGGGCGTCTTTCCCCCGCTCCTCCCCCAGATCATGGACGGCCTCGGCCTCGGGTTCGCGACCGTCGGGCTCCTGGGCTCCGCGTTCGGCCTGGCGCGGTTTGTGACGGACGTGCCGGCGGGGCTCGTGGCCGAGCGCCGGGGCCCGCTCCCCGTGCTGCACGCGGGGATCGCCTGCCTGCTCGGCGGCACCCTCCTGTCCGCGTGGGCGCCGTCGCTGCCGCTCATGCTGGCCGCGCGCGCCCTCGTCGGCATCGGCTCCGGGCTCACGATCGTGGTGTCGATCCTCTTCGTGATGCGCCGCGGGCCGGCCGCCTCGCGCACTCGGCGCGGCAACGTGTACGAGATCGGGGTCATCGGCGGGACCGCCGTGAGCGCGTGGCTGGGGGGCCGCGCGGCGGCCGAGCTCGGCTGGCGGAGCGGGTTCGTGCTGGCCGCCCTCGCCATCGCCTTGGCGTGGGCGCTCACCGTCCTCCGGCTCCACCCCGCGCTCCGCGAGCTCGGCCGTCCGGCGCCGGCGACTCCTGCCGCCGCCCCGCCCGGCGCGCGGCCCCCGTGGGGGGCGGTGCTCGCCATCTACTTCGCCACCTTCACGCTGGCGGTGGCCTGGGCCGGCGGGATCTCGACCTTCCTGCCGCTCTACGGCGGGCGCGCTCTCGGCCTCCCCCCGGAAGTGCTGGGCCGCACGCTGTCGATCGCCTACGGGATCGAGGCGGCCGCCCTCGTGCCGGTGGGCTGGGCGGCGGACGCGCTCGGGCGGGTGCGCGTCCTCGCGGCTGGCTTCCTGGCGATGTTCGCGGGCGCGGCCCTCGTCCCGGCGACGGCGACGGCGCTGGGCTTCGGCGCCGCCGCCACGTGCCTGATGCTCGGCCTCACCGCGTGGATGGTGCCGCCGGTGCTGCTGACGGAGCGGCTGCGCGGCGGGTTCCGGGGCCCGGCGGCCGGCGTCTATCGCCTCGTGTCGGACCTCGCGTACATCGTCGCGCCCGGCAGCGCCGGGTGGGTGATCGGCCGCTACGGCTTCCGGGCCACGGGGCTCGCGCTGGCCGCCCTCTTCGCCGCCGCCGGGCTGGTCGCGGTCCTGGCGCTCGGGCGGCGCCCGCGCCACGCATGACGGCCGGCTGGCCCCCGATGACCGCCGGCCCCGGCGCCCTCGGCGCGGCGAGCGTGGGCTGGGGCCGCTTCGGCGTCCTCACCACGCGCTCGCCCTGGGCGCTCGCGGCGCCGCTCCTCGCCGCGGCGCCGGCGCGGGTGGCCCGGGTGGCGACCCTGGAGCGCGCCGAGCTGGAGCGGACGGCGGCCGACCTCCGCGGCGTGGAGCGCGCCGTCGGCCTCGGCGGCGGCCTCGCGCTCGACGCGGCCAAGTTCGTCGCGCGGCGGCTCGGCGTGCCGCTGGTGCAGGTGCCCTCGAGCGTGTCCAACAACGCGTGCTTCACGCGCACGAGCGGGTCCCTGGCCAAGGGCCGGCGCGCGCCGATGCCGGACTGCCCGGTGCCGGAGGCCGTCGTCGTCGACCACGGCCTGATCGCCCGGGCGCCCGGCCGCCTGAACCGGGCGGGTGTCGGCGACCTCCTGTCGAGCCACTCGGCGCTCCGGGACTGGGAGCTCGCCCACCGGGCGGGCCGCGAGGTCGACTGGGACCCGGCCGTGCGGGACCGGACGCAGCGCGAGCTCGAGGGGCTGGCGAGGCTCGCGCCCGAGGTCGGTAGGGACCGGCTCGAGGCCTTCGTCGGCCTCCTCGCCATCGGCGAGCGATTCGCGCCGACGTTTCTCCGCCTGCCCCGGGCGCGGTTCAACGCCGCGTCCGAGCACCTGCTTGCCTGGTGCCTCGAGGAGCGCACGGGCCGCCGCCTGCTGCACGGGGAGATCGTGAGCCTGGGCGTGTTGCTCATGGCGCACCTCCAGGGCAACGCGCCGGAGCGCGCGGCGGCGACCATCCGGGCCGCCGGCGTGACGGTCCAGCCGGCCGCGATCGGCACGACCTGGGCCGAGGTCGAGGCCGCCGTGCTCGCGCTCCCCGAATATGCCCGGGACGTCGTTCCCTGGTACACGGTGGTGGATCCACTCGTCGAGGGCGACCCCGCGCGGCGCCAGCTCCGCGCGCGGTTCCGGGAGGCGCAGGCCTTCGTGGAGGGGCTGGGATGAGGTGCCTCGCCGAGTCACGGTACCGGGTCAGGAGGGTGGTATGAGCGCGCTCTCGCAGGATCTCCCGCAGCCGCGCGTCGAGCGGCTCGAGGCCGACGTCGAGGCCCTGACTCGGATGACGCGCCCGGACGTCCCGTACACGCGCCGCGCCTTCTCCGACGAGGATCGCGCCGCCCGCGCCTGGATCGCGGGGGAGATGCGCCAGGCGGGGCTCGCGGTGACGGTGGACGCCGCCGCCAACGTGATCGGGCGCCTGCCGGGCCGGCAGGACGGGCCCTCGATCATGACGGGCTCCCACCTCGACACCGTCCAGGCCGGCGGGCGGTTCGACGGGATCGCCGGCGTCCTCGCCGCGCTCGAGGTGGCGCGGGTCCTCCACGAGACCGGCCACCGGCTGGCCCGCCCGCTGGAGGTCGTCAACTTCACCTGCGAGGAGCCCTCCGACTTCGGGCTCTCCACGATCGGCAGCCGCGCCATGAGCGGGCGGATCGGCGCCGACACGGTGGCCGCGCTCCGGGACCGCGGCGGCCGGAGCCTCGGCGACGCCATCGACACCGTCGGCGGCCGCGCGGGGCGCCTGGAGGAGGCCCGCCGCGCACCCGGCACCATCGCGCGCTACGTGGAACTCCACATCGAGCAGTCGGCCTCGCTCGACCGCGCGGGCCTGCCTCTCGGCGTCGTCACCGCGATCGCGGCGCCGACCCGGTTCCGCGTCACCATCCGGGGGCGCCAGGACCACGCGGGCGGGACGCCCATGGCCGTGCGGAAGGACGCGCTCGCTCCGGCGGCCGAGCTCGTCCTCCTCGTCGAGCGGCTCGCGCGCGAGGCGGGGCGGGGCATGGTCGGGACCGTGGGCGCGCTGACCGTCCACCCCAACATGGTGAACATCGTGCCGGGCGAGGTGGAGCTCCTGGCCGACTTCCGCGGGATCCACCCCGCGGCGATCGGCGAGACGCTCGCGCGGTTCGAGGACGGCGTCGTGGAGGTGGCCCGGGCGCGGGGTGTCACGATCGACGTCGCGGGCATCGTCCGCGAGGAGCCGCTCCACGTCGACGCCGACATGATCCAGCACGCGGCGGCGGCGGCTGAAAGCGTCCGCGTGCCGTTCGCGCGGCTCACGAGCGGCGCCAGCCACGACGCCAACCACATCGCGCGCCTCTGCCCGATCGGCATGCTGTTCATCGCGTGCCGCTACGGGCGCAGCCACTGTCCCGAGGAGTGGGCCGAGCCCGCCCACCTGGCGGCCGGCACCCGCGTGCTGCTGGAGCTGGTCCTGCGCCTCGACGCGGCGCTGGCCGAACCCTCACCGACCCCCTAGTCCGAGGAGGCCCTCCGATGCTCGACTCCGACGTCCAGAAGCTGCTCGCCCTCGTGCCCTCGGGTGCGGAGGCCGCATTTCCCCGCGAGGAGCTCGCCCGTCGCCAGGCCGCGCTCAGGAAGCGCATGGCGGCGCGCGGCCTCGATCTCTACCTCACCTCGGGCCCGGAGAACGTCTTCTACCTGAGCGGCCAGCAGACGCCGGGCTACTACACGTTCCAGTGCCTGGCCGTGCCGGCCGCCGGCGAGCCGTTCCACGTGATCCGCGGGCTCGAGGCCATGAACGCCCGGGCCAACACCTACCTCGCGGACATCAGCGGCTACCCGGACGATGCGAACCCGGCGGCGGCGGTCGCCCAGGTCCTCGCCGCGCGCGGTTTCACGGGCAAGCGCGTGGCCGTCGACCAGAACGCGTGGTTCCTGACCGTCAACCTCCACCAGCGCCTGGTCAAGGAGTTCGGTCCGCTCGAGGACGCCTCGGGGCTGGTCGAGGAGCTGCGGCGCGTGAAGTCGCCGCTGGAGCTCCAGCAGATGGCGGAGGCCGCGCGGGCCAACGACGCCGGGATGCGGGCCGGCCTCGAGGCGACCCGCGCCGGCGCCTCGGAGAACGACGTGGCCGCCGCCATCATGGGCGCCGCTATCCGGGCGGGGAGCGAGTACGTCGGCATGGAGCCGTTCGTCACCTCCGGGCCGCGCTCGGGGATCCCGCACACGACGTGGCGGCGCCGGCGGATCGAGCCGGGCGACGTCGTGATCCTGGAGACGTCCGCGTGCTACAACCGGTATCATGCCGCGCTCTACCGGACGGTCGCCATCGGCAAGATCCCGGAGGGCGCGCGCGACATGTACCGCGTCTGCGAGGAGGGGCTGGCCGCGGCGATGGCCGAGCTCCGGCCGGGTCGGACGTGCGCCGATGTCCACCAGGCCGCCCAGGCCGTCGTCGACCGCCACGGCTACACCTTCGGCTACCGGAAGCGGACGGGCTACAGCATCGGGATCTCGTTCGCCCCGGACTGGGGCGAGGGGAACATCCTGAGCCTCTACCGCGGCGTCGACGTGGCGCTCGTGCCCGGCATGGTCTTCCACGTCCCGATCACGCTCCGCGAGTACGCGCGGTGGACGGTGGCGGTGAGCGAGACCGTGCTGGTCACGCCGGAGGGCGCCCGCCGGCTGAGCGCGCTCCCCGCCGGCCTCCTGGAGCGGTGATCCGGGACGTCTTCCTGGTCCAGCCGATCCACGAGGCCGGCGTCGCGCGGCTCCGGGCGGCCGGGCTCGGCGTCCGCCAGGCGTCGCGGGCCGACATGGCGACGGTGGCGGCCGAGGTCGGCGCCGCCGACGCCGTCGTCACCCGCAACGCCGGGCTCAGCGCGGCCGCGATCGACGCGGCGCCCCGGCTCCGGCTCGTCGTGGTCCACGGGGTGGGGCACGACCCCGTGGACGTCGGGCACGCGGCCGCGCGGGGCATCGTGGTCTGCAACACGCCCGTCGCCAACGCGTGGTCGGTCGCCGAGCACGCGATCGCGCTCCTGCTCGCGCTCGCCAAGGAGACGCTGGCCGCCGACCGCGCGGTCCGCGCGGGGGCGTTCGACGCCCGCTACGCGCTCCGGCTCACCGAGCTCCGCGGCCGGATCCTGGGCGTCGTGGGCTGCGGGCGGATCGGCCGCGCCACCGCCCGGATCGCGCGCGCGGGGCTCGGCATGCGCGTGTGCGGCCACTCGCCCTCGGCCGAGCCGGGGCGCCTGCGGCGGCTCGGGATCGAGCCGTGCGCGAGCCTCGGCGAGCTGCTCGCCAGCGCGGACGTGGTGTCGCTCCACGTGCCGCTCCGCGCGGAGACGCGGGGCCTCATCGGCCGGGCCGAGCTCGGGCGGATGAAGCCGGGGGCCTGGCTGGTCAACACGGCGCGCGGGGCGCTCGTCGACCACGCGGCCCTCGTGGAGGCGCTCAGGAGCGGGCGGCTCGGCGGCGCCGGACTGGACGTGTTCCGCCAGGAGCCGGTGCCGGTGGACGATCCGCTGCTGGGCCTGCCGAACGTGGTCCTGTCGCCGCACATCGGGGGGGCGTCGGACCGCGCGATGGAGCGGACGGCGCTCGCGGTGGCCGCGGCGATCCTGCAGGCCGCCCGGGGCCGTCGCCCCCGCCACGTGATCGCCGTGCCGCAATGCTAGCGCGCGCGCTGGAGCTGCGCCGGGCCCTCAGGGTGGGGCTGACCGCCGGAACGCTCATCGCGGGCGGCTGCGCGCTGCCGCCCCGGATCGAGGTCCCGCCCGCGCTGCCGAACACGACCCACGAGCAGTTCCTCACGCTCCGCTGGGCGCTCGTCCGGGACGGCGGCGCGGTCCGCGCGGTGGGGCTGGCGGCGTCGTCGCTGGGGAGCCGGTGGGACGCGACCGTCGCCCTCGAGGGGCTCGACGGGACGGGACGCGCCGTGAGCCGCCGCTCGGGCGTGATCCGCCCGGGATTCGGCCCCGGGTCAACGGCCTTCGAGGTGACGCTGGTCCCGACCGGCGGGGAGCGGGAGTACCGGCTCCGTGTCGTCCGTCTCCAGGAGTTCGCGCGCCCGGGGCGGTAGCGCGGGGGATCAGGCGCCCGGGGCGCCTCGGCGCGGCGTCACGCCACCCCGAGAGAGGTCAGACTCGCCCGGCCGACCTGGCCCCCCTTGTCTGGCTTGATGTCCAGCCGCAGATGGGTGACCGCGCCGACCGAGACCGACCAGAGCTCCCGCTCGAAGCTCGTGCCGGGCGGGCTGAAGTTGAACTCCTGCCGTACGAGCTCTCGATAGGTCCGCCCGCCATCCGACGAGACGGAGACGGAGAGCTCCTGCGTGCGGCTGACCGCCAGCTCCTCCACCTCGAGGCCGATACGGCGGATGCTCTGCGGGCTGTCGAACAGGAGGATGACCGTCTGCTCGCCGGGGGCGTCGGCGACCCACCGGCTCCCTCCCGGGCCTCGGCTCGCGTCGAAGGCGTGGTCGATGGGATGGTCCGGCTGCTCCGAGGTCACCTGCACCGTGGCGACGGCCGCGATCGGGATCTCGCCTTCGAGGGATGCGGGTTCGCCGGAACGCTTCGGGATGACCTGTTTCCGCAGCATCGAGGAACCTCCTCGGCGGGCGGTCGGCCGGGTCAGGCGCGGTGGCCGGCGGCCGCCGTGGTTCGAGCGCCGGCGTCGGCGCGCACGGGCTCGACGCGGACGGCGCAGACCTTGTACTCGGGGATCTTCGACGTCGGGTCGTGGGCGGCGTTCGTCAGGAAGTTCGCCGCCGACTCGGCGAGCTTGACGAAGGGCACGAACACCGCGCCCGGCTGCACGTCCTCCGTCAGCCGCGCGTGGCCCTCGAGCTCGCCGCGCCGCGAGACGAGCCGCACGGGGTCGCCGTCGTGGAGCCGGAGCCGCCGCGCGTCCATCGGATGGATCGCGACGCGGAGGCGCGGCTCGAGGGCGAGGAGCCCGGGCACGCGCCGGGTCATCGTGCCCCCGTGCCAGTGGTAAAGGAGGCGCCCGGTGTTGAGGACGAACGGGTAGTCGAGGTCCGGCAGCTCGTCGGCCGGCGCTCCCTGGGCGACCGGCACGAACTTCCCGAGGCCCCGGGGGAAGCTCGTCTCGTAGAGGAACCGCGTCCCCGGGTGGTCGGGCGCGGGGCACGGCCACTGGAGGCCGCCTTCCCGGTCGAGGCGCGCGTGCGAGATCCCCGCGAGGAACGGCACGAGCCCGGCCATCTCGTCCCACGCCGCCGAGGCGTCCGGGTAGTCGAAGCCCCGGCAGGGCAGGCCGAGGCGCCGGGCGACGCGCTTCGCGAGCTCGGCCGTGATCCACCAGTCCGGGCGCGCCTCGCCGGCGGGGTCGAGGACCCGGCGCACGCGCTGGACCCGCCGCTCGGAGTTCGTGAACGTGCCCTCCTTCTCGGCGAACCCGGCCGCCGGGAGGAACACGTGGGCGAGCTCCGCGGTCTCGTGGAGGAAGAGGTCCTGGACCACGAGGCAGTCGAGCTGGGCGATCGCCTTCCGCGCGTGGTGGAGGTCGGGCTCCGACAGCAGCGGGTTCTCGCCGACCACGTACATCGCGCGGATGCGCCCGTCGAGGCACCCCTCCACCATGTCCGTCACGACGAGGCCGGGCTCGACCGGCGGCCGGACCCCCCACGCGCGCTCGAACCTGTCGAGCGTCGCCCGGTCGTAGGACTGGTAGCCCGGGAGGTTCGTGGGGATGCACCCCGCGTCGCCGCATCCCTGGACGTTGTTCTGGCCGCGGAGCGGGGAGATGCCGCTGCCGGGCCTCCCGAGCTGGCCGGTGAGGAGCGACAGGTTCAGGAGCGCGTGGGCGTTCGCGGTGCCGTTCGTGTGCTGGGTCACGCCCATGCCCCAGATGAGGCACGACCCCGCGAACGGCGGCCGCGCGTACCAGCGGGCCGCCTGCACGATGTCGGCGGCCGGCACGCCGGTGAGCGCCTCGGCGCGCTCCGGCGTGGACGGCTCGACCGCGGCCCGCCATGCGTCGAACGCCTCGGTGCGGGCGCGGACGAAGCCCTCGTCCCAGAGGCCCTCGTGGAGGATGACCCGCGCCATCGCGTTGAAGAGCGCGACGTCGGTCCCGGGCCGCTGGCGGATCCAGACGTGGGCGTAGTCGCACAGCTCGATCCGCTTCGGGTTGACCACGACGATCCGCGCCCCCCGCGCGTGGGCGCGGCGGAACCGGATCGCGATCACCGGGTGGTTGGCGCTCGCGTCCGCCCCGACGATCATGAGGCAGCCGGCCTCCTCGTAGTCGACGTACGAGTTCGAGGTGGCGCCGGAGCCCATCGACGTGAGCATCGCCTCGACCGACGGGGAGTGGCAGAGGCGCGTGCAGTGGTCCACGTTGTTCGTCGCCATCACCGCGCGGCAGAGCTTCTGGATGAGGTAGCCGTCCTCGTTGGTCGCCTTGGCGGAGGCGAGCGCTCCGAAGCGGCCACGGTGCCGCGCGAGCCCGGCCGCGGCCCGGTCCAGGGCCTCGTCCCAGGAGACGGCCTCCCAGCGGCCATCCTTCCGGACCATCGGGCGGACGACGCGGTCCTTCGCGTGGACGAAGCCGGTCCCGAACCGGCCCTTCACGCAGAGCATGCCCTCGCTCGAGCGATTCTGCGGCACGTCGTCGGCCATGACCGCGAGCTGCCCGTCAACCCGCACGGCGCTCACGATGCCGCAGCCCACCCCGCAGTAGGGGCACGTGGTCTCGACGCGCCGCTCGATCCGGGCGGGCGCCTCCTTCGGCCGGAGCGCACCGGTCGGGCAGGTCGCCACGCACTGGCCGCAGGAGGTGCAGATCGACGCGGCCATGAGGCCGTCGCCGGCGACGCCGACCCGCTCGGCGTGGCCGCGGCCGAGGAGGCTGATCGCCCCGATCCGCTGGACGTCGTCGCAGGCCGTCGTGCAGCGCCCGCAGAGGATGCAGGCCTCGCGGTCGAGGACGAAGAACGACTTCGAGTCGTCGACGGCGTACCGGTGGAGCGGCGCCCAGGTCGGCCCCTCGAGCCCGTGGCGCGCGGCCGCCTCGCCGAGCTGGCCGAAGCCGTCGCGGCCGTCGCCCCCGTCGCCCCCGCCGCCGGTCGTCAGCATCGAGCGCGTCAGGTCGAGGACGCCCCGGCGCAGGCGGACGACCCCGGGCGTGTCCGTCCGGACGGTCATCCCCTCGCGCGCCGGCAGGTGGCAGGAGGCGGGGAAGCCGCGCTGGCCCTCGACCTCCACCAGGCACGTGCGGCAGGCGCCCAGGGGCGCCCGGTCCGGGTCCTTGCAGAGCTGGGGCAGGGCGATCCCGAGGCGGTTGACGGCGTCGAGGACCGTGGCGCCCTCGGGCACCTCCACCGGGCGCGTGTCGATGATCAGCCGCATGAGCTCATTCTAAGCCCGACACCGGCGGTCACCCGCGGCCCTGCCCGGCCTGGACGAGCGCGTCCGGGAAGTGCTCGAGGGCCGCCCGGAGCGACAGGGGCGCGGCCTGGCCGAGGCCGCAGAGGGAGGCGAGCTGGACCACGTCGGCCAGCTCGTCGAGCCGGGCGACCGAATCGGCGACGCCGGCGCGGGCGACGCCGTCGAGGAGCTCCAGCATCCGCTGGGTCCCCTCGCGACAGGGCGTGCACTTGCCGCAGGACTCCCGGGCGTTGAAGGCGAGGAGCGTCCGGACCACGTCGCGGAGGTCGGCGCTCTCGTCCAGGGCGACGATGCCCCCCGTCCCGGGCGAGAGCGCGGGGCGCTCGAGCGGCCGGTCGAGGAAGGCCGGCGGCACGACGATCCCGGAGGGCCCGCCGATCACCACCGCGCTGAGCGGGCGCCCGGTCGCGAGGCCGCCGCCGAGCCCGTCGATGAGCCGCCGGAGGGTGAGCGGCGGCGCCGCCTCGACGACGCCCGGGCGCCGGACGTGGCCCGACAGGCCGAAGAGCTTCGTCCGCGCCGCGTCCGGGCGGCCGCCCACGATCAGCGGCACCGCGGAGAGCGTCTCCACGTTGTTGATGACGGTGGGCCGCCCGTGGACGCCGGCCTCGACGGGGAACGGAGGCTTCGGCCGCGGCATCGCCCGCTTCCCCTCGATCGACTCGAGGAGTGCCGTCTCCTCGCCGAGGACGAAGCCGCCGGCCCCGCGCCGGATCTCGACCTCGAACGCGAAGGCGGTGTCGAGGACCCGCGGGCCGAGGATGCCCGCCGCGCGCGCCTGACGCACGGCTTCGGCGCACCGCTCGGCGGAGAGTCCCGCCTCGCCGTGGATGTAGAGGATGCCGCGGCTCGCGCCGGCGGTGTAGGCCGCGAGGAGCATGCCCTCGAGAAGCCGGTGCGGATCGGCCTCCATCAGGTGGCGGTCCTTGAAGATCCCTGGCTCGCCCTCCTCGCCGTTCGCCACGAGGTACTTCGGCGCGCCCCGCGCGGCGCGGCAGCCCTCCCACTTCACCGCGGCCGGGAAGTAGGCGCCGCCGCGCCCGAGGAGGCCCGCCGCCTTCACGGCAGCGGTGACCGCGCCCGGGTCACCGGCGTCGAGGGCGCCGGCGAGGGCCGCGTAGCTCCCCGCGCCGAGGGCGTCGTCGAGGGACCCCGCACCGAGCGCACCCCACCGCTCGGCGAGAAGCCGCTCCTGGCCGCCGAGGACGGGATGCGCCGCCGGGGGCCACGCCGTCGCGGCGAGGCCGTGGTCGCTCGCCCCTTCAAGGAGCCGCACGAGGGCGGGGACGCGATCGGGTGTGACGCGCTCCACGGTGCGGCGCGGGGCCCCGGGCGCCAGGACCTCGACCACGGGCTGCACGTGGCAGAGCCCGTTGCACGCGCCGTCCTCGACCGCCGCGTCGAGACCCGCGCGCCGCACGGCGTCGCGGAGGGCGTCCCGGGTGAGGGCGGCGCCCCGCGCGAAGCCGCACGAGCCGGTGGCCACGAGGAGCCGCGTCCGTCCCGCCGCCGCCCGGTGCGCGCGGGCTGCGAGCGTCTCGAGGCGGGCGCGCGCGGTCGCCCCCGCCGGCGCCGCCGCCTCCGCCGGCGTGGCGCCGGTCGCCGCGGCGAGCGGGCCCGTCATCGCCGCGCCGAACGGCACGGGGGGATGCGCCCCCTCGGGGGCGCGGCACGCGGCGAGCACGGCGTCCGCCGTCGGCGCGCCGAGGTACGCATGGTCCACCTCGACCACGGGCGCGACGCTGCACACGAAGCAGCAGTCGGCCTCCTCGAGCGTGACCTCGCCGTCGCCGGTCGTGTGGCCCGCCCGGGCGCCGAAGCGCGCCTCGAGCTCCCGGAGGAGCTCGAGGCTCCCGTTCACCCGGCAGGACACGCCGGCGCAGACGCGGACGAGGTGGCGCCCCGGCGCGGCCAGTCGGAGCTCCGGGTAGTGGGTCGCGACGCCGTAGACCTCGCTCGCCGGGACGTGGAGGTGGGCGCCGACCGCCGCGAGGTTCCCGGCGGAGAGCCAACCGCGCTCCGCCTGGACGCGCTGGAGCGCGGGGAGGAGCCACGTCCGCTCCGGGGGGAACGGCGCCAGCAGCTCCTCGACCGGCCGCCCGCTCACCGGGCCACCCGCTCGGCGGCGGAGTTGGGCGGGGGCGCCCCGGCTGGCTCCCGGCGCTCGCCGCGCGACGTCGGGCGACCCGCGAGACGATGTGACGGGCGAGGGCTCATTGCGGGCTTCCCCCCGCAGCGGCGGCGCGGCTTCGCTTAGGGAGCGCCCGGGGCGCCCCCGCCCGCCCCGCCGCCGAGCGGACTGGCGGTCGCGAATCACCGGGCGCCGAGGCCGACATCCTCGCGGCGACCTCGGGCGCGATCCATGTCTCGCTGCGCGTCGGCGCGCCTCCTCAGTACGCGGGGAGCTTGCCGCTGGCCACCGTCTGCTTCACGGCGGCGGCCTCCTCGGCGGCCCGCGCGGCGAGGAACCGGGTGTCGCTCGCCAGCGTCACGAACTGCCAGCCCTGGGAGGCCATCTTCAGCGCGTAGCCGCTGGTCGCGTTGTGGAGGCCGGCGATCACCTTGTGGCGCTTGCAGGCGGCCAGGATCTTCCCGAGCGCCTCGACGACCGGGGGCTCGGTCTGGTCGAGCTTCGGCGTGCAGCCGAGCGTGAGCGAGAGGTCGGCCGGCCCGACGTAGATCGCGTCGACCCCGGGCGTGGTCAGGATCTCGTCGATGTTCTGGACGGCTTCCTTGGTCTCGATCATCGGCATCACGACGATCGTGTCGTTCGCGTGCTGGGCGTAGTCCGAGCCGCCGTAGATCGAGGCGCGCACGGGACCGAAGCTCCGGTAGCCCTTCGGCGCGTACTTGCAGGTGCGGACCAGCTGCTCGGCCTCCTTCCGCGAGTTGATCATCGGGCAGATGATCCCGTAGGCGCCGGCGTCCAGGATCTTGCCGAGCGCCTCGACCACGGGGGCCTCGGTCTGGTCGAGCTTCGGCGTGCAGCCGAGGGTGAGGGAGAGGTCGGCGGGGCCGACGTAGATCGCGTCGATCCCCGGCGTGCTCAGGATCTCGTCGATGTTCTGGACCGCTTCCTTCGTCTCGATCATGGGCATCACGACGATGGTGTCGTTCGCGTGCTGGGCGTAGTCCGCGCCCGCGTAGATGGACGCCCGCACCGGGCCGAAGCTCCGGTAGCCCTTCGGCGCGTACTTGCACGTCCGGACCAGCTGCTCGGCCTCCTTCCGGGAGTTGATCATCGGGCAGATGATCCCGTAGGCGCCGGCGTCCAGGATCTTCATGATGTAGGCCGGGTCGTTCCAGGGCACGCGCGCGAAGGGGATCACGCCCGTCGTCGAGATCGCCTGGAGCATCGTCACCGCCGTCTGGTAGTCGACGACGCCGTGCTGCATGTCCACGACCAGGGAGTCGAAGCCCTGGTGCGCCATCACCTCCGCCGAGAAGCTCGACGGGATCGCCAGCCACCCGTTGACCACGACCCCGCCCTTGGCCCAGATCGACTTCACCGTGTTCTCGCGCACGTCAGGCTCCTTCCCGAGTAGGTCCGTCGTGAGGATCGGTCGCCCCGCGGCCGGTCGCCGGCGTCGCGGCCCCTCAGGAGTATAGGCGCCGGCCGGCGGGCGCGCCAGGGCCGGACGCGACGCGCGCCCCCGGCGGGGCGGCGCGGGCGCGTCACGGAGCGCGGTCGACGTCGCGGAGGAACTCGTCCAGTAGCCGGTTGAACGCCTCGGGGCGCTCCCAGTAGACGGAGTGTCCCGCCTCGGGCACCCGGGCCAGCCGCGCGCCCGGCACGATCGAGGCGAGGACGGCGACGGCGGCCGGCGGGATGACGGCGTCCTCCTCGCCCGTGACGCAGAGGAGGGGCGGGCGCAGCGCGGCGACCGCCGCGCGCGGCGTCGTGCGCATCGCGATCAGCTTCTTCCGCACGGCGGTCTTGTCGAGGTCGGGGGAGAGCGCGTCCGCCTCCCGGTAGAGGAAGTGGAGGGCGGGCTGCTCTCGCGCCATGCGCGCCCCGCACGCGGGGTGGATGTCGCGCGCGGCGAGCGCCGCCTCGGGACGCCCCGCCGCGTGCTCGCGGAAGAGGCGCTCGGTCTCCGGGTCGCTCAGGGTCCCGGTGGTGCAGGCGAGGACCAGGGCCCGCACCCGGTCCGGGTGGCGGAGCGCGTAGCCGAGGCAGGTCCAGCCGCCCATCGACTGCGCCACGAGCCGCACGTCCCCCAGGCCCAGGTGGGTGACGAGCGCGGCGAGGTCGTCCACGTAGGCGTCGGGGCCGCGCCCGCCTGGCGCCTCCCGCGAGAGCCCGAAGCCGCGGTGGTCGAAGGTCACGCAGGTGTAGCGGTCGCGGAAGCGGGGCACCTGCTGCCACCAGCTCAGGTGTCCGCCGCCCAGCCCGTGGGCGAAGACGAGCGCGGGGCCCGCGCCGTGGGTCTCGTAGTAGAGCTGGGTGCCGTCGCGCTCGAGGAAGGGCATGGGCGAGGCCTCCGGGTCAGGCCGCGGCGCCGGCGCGGTCGCCGCGCCCGGCCTGGTGGACGTGTTCGACGTGACCGACGTGAATGGTGACGGTCCCGAGGGCCACGCGCCGGACGCGCACGTCGCGGAGCCCCACCGCCTCCATGAGCCGGGCGAGCTCGTCCGGCGACACGAAGCGGTCGACCGACCGGGGGAGGTACGTGTACGCCTCGCGGCTGCCCGCGATCAGCGCGCCCACCGCCGGCACGACGCGGTGGAAGTAGAGGCGGAAGGCCTGGCGCCAGCCGGGGAAGGTCGGCTGGGTGATCTCGAGCGCCACGACGCGGCCGCCCGGAGCCGTCACGCGCCGCATCTCGGCGAGGCCGGCGCGGAGGTCGCCGAGGTTCCGGAGCAGGAACGCCGACGCCACGCAACCGAAGCTCGCGTCGGCGAACGGGAGCGCGAGGGCGTCGCCCGCGAGGAGCCGGACGCGCCGCTCGCCGAGGGCCTCGAGCTTCGCCCGGCCGAGGCGCAGCATGCCCTCGACGAAGTCGACCGCGACCACGCCGCGGACCGGCGTCTCGCGGAGGAGCGCCAGGGCGAGGTCGCCCGTCCCGGTGGCGAGGTCGAGGGCGAGCGTCTCCGCCGGCGGCGCGGCGAGGCGCGCGGCGGCGCGCCGCCAGGCGCCGTCGCGGCCGCCCGTCATGAGGCGGTTCATGAGGTCGTAGCGTGGCGCGATCCGCGCGAACATGGCCTGGACGCGCGTCGCCTTGTCGCCGCCGCCCGCGGTCGTCACCGTCGTCCCCGCCGGGGCGGGCCCTGTCGCCGGCACGGGTCCACGGTCAGTACCAGAGGCCCGCGACGGCCGCGACGAACGTGATGACGCTGATGTACCCGTTCACGTTGAAGAAGGCGACGTCGAGGCGCGAGAGGTCGTCCGCGGCCACGAGCGAGTGCTCGTAGACGAGGAGGCCGACCACGACGAGCCAGCCGATCCAATACGGCACGCCGAGCCCGAGCGTCCAGCCCACCCCTGCGAGCGCCAGCGCGGTGAGGAGGTGGGAGACGCGCGCGGCCCCGAGGGCGGCGGCGATCCCGAAGCGGGCGGGCACCGAGTGGAGGCCCTCCCGCCGGTCGAACGCGACGTCCTGGCACGCGTAGAGGAGGTCGAACCCCGCGATCCACACCGTGACCGACAGCCAGAGGAGCCAGGCCGGCGCCTCCATCGTGCCCCGGACGGCGATCCACGCGCCGGCCGCGGCCGCGCCGTCGGTGAGGCCGAGGATCCAGTGGGAGAGCCAGGTGAAGCGCTTCGTGTAGGAGTAGCCGACCAGGAAGACGAGCGCGACGGGCGCGAGCGCGAGGCAGACGGGGCCGAGCCGCCAGGCCGCCACGAGGAACAGCGCCGCCGAGGCGAGCGCGGGGAGCAGGAGGTCCCGCGGGGCGAGGAGCCCGCGCGGGAGGTGGCGGCCGGCGGTCCGCGGGTTCCGGGCGTCGAGGTGCCGGTCGATCATCCGGTTGGCCGCCATCGCCGTCGTCCGCGCCGCGACCATCGCCACGGTGATCCAGAGGGCGGCGTGCCAGCCGGGCCACCCGCGCGCGGCCAGCACCATGCCGAGGTACGCGAACGGCAGCGCGAAGACGGTGTGCTCGACCTTGATGGCGTCGAGGAAGTGCCGGAGCGCCGTCACCGGGCGACTCCCGTGCCGCGCCGGGCCCGCGCGCGCATCCACGCGGCGGACACGAAGCACCCCGGGAGGTAGAGGGCGGCGAGGTCCACGAGCGCGATGAGCGTCCAGCCGAGGCCGCTCGGGAGCGCGTACCCGAACCAGTCGCCCCGCCGCCCGACGGGCAGGCCGAGCCGCCGGAGGGGATAGAGCAGCGCGAAGGGGATCTCGACCGCGAGGAGGGACAGGAGGAACAGCGGCGACTGGAATCCGAGGAGATTCAGCAGCGGCGCGACCGCGATGGGCAGGAGCACGACCGTCCAGGTGATCCACGTCGGCCGGAGGAACGCCGGCACGCGCCGTCCTGCCGCTCGGGCTATGCCGCTCGGCCGCAGGCGGCATCCGCCCGCGGGTGGCGCCGGCGAAGCCCCCGGCACGCCGAGGCGCAGTGGGACCCCTTCGTCATCGGGCCGCGACCGGTGAGGTCGCGGCCGGTGGCGAACGGGTGACGGAGCCGCAGGCGCGTCCGGGGTGAGCCGGCGACAGGCCCTGCGGGCGGGTGCCGGACGCGAGCCGCGGTGGCGGCTCCGGGCGCGCGGCTCACGACTCGAGCCCGTACTCGCGCCAGCGCCGGGCGACGAGCTCTCTGACCTCGTCGGACATGCGGATCTCGTCCGGCCACGGCTGCTCGACCCGGTCGAGCGGCGCCCGCTTCTCGGTGGCGTCGATCCCGAGCTTCCCGCCGTAGCGGTGGCGGAGCGCCGCGTGGTCGAGGTCGTCCGTCGGCCCCTCCACGACCACGAGGTCGCGCACCGGGTCGATGTTGTTCGTGACCCGCCAGGTGACCTCGGACAGGTCGTGGACGTTGACCCCCTCGTCGACGACCACGATGTTCTTCGCCAGCATGAGGAGCCCGAGCCCCCAGAGCCCGTACATCACCTTGCGGACCTGGCCCGGGTAGCGCTTCTTCACCGACACGATGACCAGGTTGTGGAAGACGCCCTCGGCCGGCATGTTCAGGTCGACGATCTCGGGCAGCATCATCCGGATGAGCGGGAGGAACATCCGCTCCGTCGCCTTGCCGAGCCAGTAGTCCTCCATCGGCGGCCGCCCGACGATGATCGTCGGGTAGATCGCGTCGCGCCGCCGCGTCACCGCCGTGAGGTGGAAGACCGGGTAGGGGTGCGCGATCGAGTAGTAGCCCGTGTGGTCGCCGAACGGGCCCTCGACCCGCGACTCCGCCGGGTCCGCGTACCCCTCCAGGACGATCTCGGCATGGGCCGGCACCTCGAGGTCGATGGTCCGGCACTTCACCATCTCGACGCCCCGGCCGCGGAGCCAGCCGGCGAGCAGGATCTCGTCGAGCCCGGGCGGGAGCGGCGCCGTGCCGGCGTACATCGTCGCCGGGTCGGCGCCGAGGGCGATCGCCACCGGGATGCGCTCCTTTCCGGCGCGGCGCGCCTCGCGCTCGTGCTCGGCCCCACCCTTGTGGGTCTGCCAGTGGAGGCCGAGGGTCCGCTCGTCGTAGACCTGGATCCGGTACGTGCCGACGTTCCGGAGCCCGGTGACCGGATCGCGCGTGATGACGAGCGGGAAGGTGATGTAGTGCCCCGCGTCCGCGGGCCAGCACCAGAGGGCGGGGAGGTGTTCCACCGACGGGCGGTCCGTGTCGACGATCTCCTGGCAGGGGCCGCTCTTGACCAGCTTCGGGCCGACACGCGCCACGTCGAGGAGGTCGAGGAGCTTCCGGAGCTTCTCGAGGAGCGAGCCCGGCATCTTGAGGTCGAGGAGCCCCTTGATCTTCTCGCCCAGCTCGTCGAGGCGCTGGACGCCCAGCGCCCACGCCATCCGTTCCTCGGTCCCGAAGGCGTTGATGAGGACCGGCATCGCCGCGCCCTCGACGTGCTCGAAGAGGAGGGCCTGGTTCCGGCTCGCCGGGCCCTTGACGACGCGGTCGCAGATCTCGGTGATCTCGAGCTCGCGCCGCACGGGCGCGTCGATGCGCCGCAGCTGCCCCCGCTCCTCGATGAGCGCCATGAACTCCCGCAGATCCCGGAAGCTCACCGGCAGACCCCACGGCACTTCGTCGGAACAGGCTGGAACGGCACTGGTCTAGTCGCGGTAGATGAAGCGCACAAGGTACCCTGCGAGGACGGGGAACACGAGCGTCGGGAGCACGCGCGCGAGGAGGAAGCGCGGCCCCATGAAGGGCAGCTCCCACGCGAGGATCCGCTGGAACCCGAAGAGCGACCAGCTGGTCATGTACGCGACGAGGGCCGAGAGGGACGCGCCGCCCTTGTAGAACACCACCATGATCGGGAAGCTCACCAGCGGGCCGCCCGGCGTCAGGATGCCGGCGACGAAGCCCGCGAGGATGCCCCGGTGCGTCGATCCCCGGCCGAGCCAGTGCTGGATCCACTCCGGCGAGATCAGGGCCTGGATCATTCCCGTCACGATGAGGGCGCCGATCAGGCGCGGGAGGACGTCCAGGAGGAGCTGGCCGCCGGCGCGGAAGCCGGCGCCCGGCAGGCTCGGGTCGCGCAGGTAGGCGGTGAGGGTGAGCGCGGCCGCAAGGGCGTAGATGAGGAGGTCGAAGGCGTGCATGCGGAGCCAGGTCCTCCGGGCGCCCGGCTCGGGCCCCGGCCGGGTCATGGACGGTCGGGGATGCCGGGGAGCGGGGACGGCATCGGGGGCCTCGTGGAGAGCGTGGCGGTGCGCGCCAAGGCGCGGCCAGTATAGCAGGGCCCGGAGCGGCCGGAGCGCGCGTGCTATCCTTCGACGCCGGAGGACCGCGCCCCTGGATCGCGCCCTGCTGCTGGCCCTGCTCGTCTTCGCCAGCATCTTCTCCTATGGCGTGTTCGGCCCGCTCATCCCCGAGATCGGCCGGACGATGGCGCTCTCGGACTGGCAGCTCGGCATCCTCGCGGGTTCCTACGGCCTCGCCCGGATGCTGATGGCGCTTCCGGCCGGCTGGTTCGCCGACCGATATCTCGGCGCCTCGCTCGCGGCCGCCCCGGTGGCGTTTGCGGCCGGGGTGGTCGTCCTCGCGACGGCGCCCGCGTTTCCGCTGCTCGTGCTCGGCCGGTTCCTGATGGGCCTGGGCCACACGCTGACGTTCGTGGGCGGCTTCACCGCGCTCGTCCGGGACGTCGGCGACGCCCGCGTGTCCACGCGGCTCAACGTCTTCGAGTCGGGCAGCATGCTGGGCGTGCTCGGGGGCCTGGCGGTGGTCGGCGCGCTGCCGGTGGAGTGGGGCTGGCGGCGCTCGTTCCTCGTCGGGTCGTCGCCCATCCTGCTCGGGCTCGCGCTGGCGCCCGTACTCGTCCGGCTCTTCCGGGGCGCCGCGGGGCGTGTCGCCGCCGGGGCCCCGCGGGCCGAGGGGGCGCCGGTGGCCGAATCGACGCGGATGCTCGTCCTCGTCTTCGTGGCCGGGAGCCTGTACCCCATGATCTGGACCGCGGTGGGCCAGTTCCTCCTGCCGCTGCGCGCCACGCGGGAGTTCGGCCTCGACCGGGCCGGCATCTCGCGGCTCTACGGCCTCGCCCAGGCGGTCGACCTCGCGGCCCTCCTGCCGATCGGGCGGCTCGCGGACCGCTTCGGCGTGGGCGTCCTCGGCGCGGTGACCCTGCTGTTCGGGCTCGCGTCCATCCTCGTGAGCCTGGGCCCGTACCCGTGGGTCGTCGCGGGCTGCGCCCTCTACGGCCTCGGCCTGACCGGCTGGGTGCTGCCCGTGGGCACGATCCGCCGGCTGACGCCGCCCGGGCGCGTCGGGGCGCGGCTCGGCCTCTACCGGTTGCTGGGCGACGGCGCTGCGTTCCTGGGGCCCCTGGTCTGCGGGCTCCTGGGGAGCGAGGGCGCCGGCTGGCTCGTCGCCGGGTGCGGCATGGTGGGCATCCTGGCGGGCCTGGCGCTGCTGGCGGCGGCGCCGCCTTGACGCTCGCCGCCGTCGCCTTGTCGCCCGTCGCCTTGACGCCTCCGGCGGCCGGCGGCTACAATGACGGCTGCGCTGGGAGATCGTCTAGTGGTAGGACGCGTGGCTCTGGACCACGTAGCGGGGGTTCGAATCCTCCTCTCCCAGCCATTTTCATTGTCTGGCGTCGTGCGGCGACGGCTCCATCGTCTAGCCCGGTCTAGGACACGGCCCTCTCAAGGCTGAAACACGGGTTCGAATCCCGTTGGAGCCACCACCCGACCTCGCGTTCGTGCCGATGAATACTGGGCTTTCTCGAATGTGAGGCACGTCGCGGATCGGGCACGGGCACGGCCCTGACGAATAATGTAACAGGGGCATTCGGAGGCATTCCGAGGCGTTCTCGGTATTCGCGTGCCCCCAGGTCCCTCACAAATGCGCCCCCGAATGGCAACCAAATGGCAACCGCCTTTGCGTCGACCAGAGTGAACGTGTGTGGAGGACCGGATGGGCTCGATCCTCGTGCGGGGCCTTGATCAGAAGACCATCGAGCGTCTGAAGGAGCGCGCCCGCCTCAATGGGCGCTCGCTGCAACAAGAGGTCGAGGCGCTCCTGGAGCACGCGGCGGAGACCCTCACCATGCGTGAGGCGCGACGGTTGTCGGACCAGTGGAGACGCCGGCTCGGTGGGCGGCCGATGTCCGACAGTGCGCCGTTGATCCGTGAGGACCGCGATTCGCGGTGAGCGTGGGCCTCGATGTGTGTCCCCTCGGTATCGCACGCCTTGTGGGTCTCGTCGAACGTGGTGCCCTGTGACAGAGGCAGTCACCCGACGATACGGTGGACCGCGAGCGCGTCGACGCGGCGCCGGAACCTGACGACGACGGCCCCGGTCGGCAGGCTTCCCTCGTCACAGGCCCGAGCCTCGTCGATGCAAAGAATCAGGTTGGTGACACGCGCCTCGCGGTAAAGCGCGAGCTTGCGCCGGACGTAGTCCGGCGTCCAGAACCCAACGATCTCCAGCAACCACCGGCGCGACGCATCGTAGCGGTGCTGCAGCGCAAAGTCCGGGAACACCAGACGGTTTCCCGCGACGATCGGCTCGGGTTCCCGGAAGACGTCCCAGTCCGGCGCGAGCTTTCGGAACTCGCGCGCGAACCGCTCCTCGAGTTGGCTGTCATAGGGCCGGGGCGGGTCGGCCGGAAGGATGGGATCCCCCGTCCCGAGAAAGAGATCCACGAGTCTCTCCTCGAGGAGGCAGGCCGCCCGCAGGCGGAATCGTGAGCACCACGCGAGATGGGGCACCAGTGCGCCCAGCGCCCGTCCGTACAGGATCGTCCGTCGGAAGAGCGCAAGGGGGCCGGAGACCTCGAGGACGGTGTCCCTGCCCGACACTCGGGAAACGGTGCAGATGAGCCCGCGCAGCTTGGCGGTCCGAACGAGCGCCCGGGCGTGGCCCTCGACGTCGAGGGTGACGCCGGTGGCCCGGAACAGGAGCGCCTGCGTCAGGGCGAGATTGGCTCGGAGCGCCAGTTCGGTCGGGGACAGGGCCGGCCCAAAGTCGGTCACGACACGCTCGCCGGGGAGGTCGGCAAAGAGAGACGCCTCGAGCTCGTCCGAGGTGACGGCCAGCCCACTCGCCACGCGGGCGAGCGCCGCATCGCGCCCGTCGGCTCCGCGCGCCGCTTCACCGAACACGAGCTGGCGGGCCTGGCGCGGGGGCACGGCGGCGGCCCGCGTCGTGCGTCCGAGCCGTGCGAGGACCCTAACCACGAGCTGCTTTTTCCCGGCCGGCCCGTCCGGCGTGAGGGGCTCCCGGAGGCGGGCGTCGAGCTCGCGCTGGGGTCGCCCGACGAGCCGGTTGCGCTCCTCGAGGAGGGTTCGGAGCCACGGGTGGTCCGCCTCGCCGAGGAAGCGGGGCACCACCGTGTTCCCGACGAGCCTATAGCTGAGCGGAACGTCGAACGACAAGCCCTTGGCGCCTCCGCCAGGCCTGGCTTACCTCCAGGGTCTGTCGGGTGACCAGTTCGTACACGAGGGCCCGCTTGCCGGGGGTCGGCCGCAGGAGCCGACCGATCCGCTGCACGTGCTCACGCTCGCCCAGGGCGCCCCCGACGATCACGGCGACGTCCGCATCCGGTACGTCCAGCCCCTCGTTGAGCACGCGTGAGGAAACGAGCGCTCGGAGCTGCCCCTGGCGGAAGGCGTCGAGCACCTGATCGCGCTCCAGGCGGCCGATGTCACAGGTCAGGGGCATGATGAGATGCTCGCGTGCAATCGTGTACGCGCTGGCATTGTCCGCCGTGAAGATGAGCACCCGCGCAGCGCTATGACGATCGAGCAAAGCGCGCAGCGTGTCGCGCTTCGTTTGGGTCAGCGCGAGGAGCCGTCGGGCCTCGCGCCAAGCGGCGACCGCGCGCCGCCCCTCCGCCGACCGCCCGGCGGCGCGAACGAAATCGGTCCAGGTCGCCTGCGGGAGCGCGTGGCGGAACGCCGCGTAGGCGGTCGTGAACCGGCCATGGAGATTCGTGTAGTGGGCGCGCTCCTCGTCGGTCAGGTCCACGTGGAGCGTGACCACGTCGAAGCTCGCCAGGAACCGACCGGTGAGATCGCCGATCGCCAGCTCGTAGACGGTCGGCCCGACGATGTCCGCCAGGCGACCCGTGTGGGCCGGATCTCGAGGAGGGGTCGCGGTCAGCCCGAGTCGCGCGCCGGAGAGCGCCATCTCCAGCGCCTCGTCGCGGAAGCCGCATCCGAAGTGGTGGACCTCGTCGACGATCAGCAGGCCGAAGCGAGCCCCGATGCGGTCCATGTGTCGATAAGCACTTTCGTACGTGGCCACCGTGACGGGCGCCGCCTCACGGCGGCCCTCCCCGTAGCAGCCGACCGTGTGCGGATACACGGTGGCGATCTCGTGGCGCCACTGCTCGAGGAGCACCCGGGTGGGGACCAGGCAGAGCGCAGGCAGGCGCGTCGCCGCCATCGCGGCGAGGGCGATCCGTGTCTTGCCGCTTCCGGTGGGGAGCACGACGAGGCCCCATCGCCCGGCGAGCTCCCACGCCGATAGGGCCGCGGCCTGATAGTCGCGGAGACCGGGGTCGGCCCAGCCCCGCGTCGGCTCGTGGTTACCCAGGCCACGGGCATCGAACGTCACGCCTCGCTCGAGGAGCCATCGGGTGAGCGCCGAGTACCTGAAGGCGGGGGCCCGGTGTGCCTGGACTCGAGCGTCCCAGAGGAGCCCGGGCGCGTCGGCGAGGTCGAGCCCCGAGGGGACGTCTCTGACGAGGATCGTGCCCCGGTCGAACTGAAGGTGCATGGCGGGAGTGAGAGCAACGTTCGTGCCTGCTGACAGTCGCCGGTGTCCCGCGTGGTTTGGACCCTACCTGAACCAAAGGGTGCACGACGGTGTATCGATTGGCTCACCGTGCTGTGTCCAGGTGTGGCGCTGGCGCTCACGGGCATTCTGACGACCGGTCGCGCGGGCAGGATTCCTGGCATCGTGTACGTATCGGGGATCGCCGGAGGCAAGCGAGCGCTCGGAGCGCTGCCGGAATCGGACGCGGGGCCGGTCCCCCGGCGCCGAGATAGGATGAAGCTCGGTCGCCAGGGCGGGCCGGTCGGCTGGAGCCGGCCATGAGGACCAAAGGAGGACGTGGGATGTATGCGCGCATCGTGAGCGACCCGGCAGTGCTCTGGGGGAAGCCCGTGGTGAAGCCGACCCGAATCAGCGTCGAGTTTCTGCTGGAGCTGTTCGCATCCGGGGCGACGCGCGCCGATGTTTTGAAGAGCTACCCGCATCTCACCGCTGAGGACGTCGAGAAAGCCCTCCGGTACGCGGCAGACGTGCTGAAGCACGATCGGGTGATTCCGCTCGCCGAGCAGCGGGCGTGAGGCTAGGCCATGGAGACCCGGGTGTTTGACCGGATCACGATCGAGCCAGGGAAGATGAACGGCCAGCCATGCATCCGCGGGCTGCGCCTCACGGTCCGCCGGGTTCTGGAGCTCATCGGCCAGTACCGCTCCCGGGAGCAGCTCCGGGCTGACTACCCTGACCTGGAGGACGAGGACATCCGCCAGGCGACCGCCTATGCGGCCGCGATGCTCGGGGACGAGAGCGTGGAGATCAAGACCGCCTCGTGAAGGTCCTCCTGGACCAAGACGTGCCCCGGCGTGCGGCGGCCCTCCTGGGGGAACAGGGGATGGATGCGGTCCACGCCTCGGAGGTGGGCCTCGGGTCCGCCCGCGATGCCGACGTCGTCGCCTGGCCGCGCGCAGGGAGTTATCGCGGTGACCCTCGACGCGGACATCCACGCTCTGATCGCCCTCTCTGGCCAGGGGTTCCAGGATGTGCGGATCGCGGTCCCTCACGATGCGCGACTCCAGCCGAATCGCGAGTGGCTGACCGAGCGATACGAGGTCTTCGCGCGGGCGAGCTAGTCGCGTGGTGCTCTGTGTCGTGCACGATGCGGTCGAGCGTGGGGCGGACCCGGTTGAGGCCTCGGGTGCCGTGATGGCCGCGCTCAAGCCGTGACGCCGGCACGACGTCCACGAGGCGCGGCCGGCCGGCGAACACGCCAGTCGCGGCCCTCGGTGCGCCTGCGCCGCCTCATCGCGGAGCCCTCGTCGATGCCTACGGGGAGGATGAGCAGCACGGCGCCTTCCTCGTCATGCTGGAGGACCGCGTCGCGCGCCCGTTCACGGCGTTGGTCGTCGGGGAAGAGGTCGAGGTCCGGGGGTTCGACTGGGCCGGCGCACCCCACGAGATCGTCGCTCTCTGCCGGCGCAAGGGCCGCATCTACCGGGTGAACGCCACCGCACTCGGGTGGGCGGGCAGGCGCCCGGCCGGTGCGGAGTGGTTCGACGCCTACCGAGCTTGGCTCAAAGGCACGAACGGGACGTAACTACATGACGCTTGCGGCAGGTCGCCGGGCCGGACGGAGGGTCAAGGCACGGGAGGTGCCGGGGTGAGGACGGCGTAACGGGTGCGCCGCGCAGTTCGCAATCAGGCGGTACGATCAAGGGTTCGCACTGTCACGAGATCGTCGTCGGCGACGCGACGGACGTCACTCGTATGCAGTGTCACCAGCGCTCCCGTCCTCCCCGACGCCGTGAGGAACTCCACCTCTAGACCGTCGGGGGGGTAGATCTCCACGACCGCCCCCAGATCGCCGGCACGGAGACCGTGCGCCGGGAGATTACGCGCAAGGACTATCGTGTCGAGCCGTCTGATCTCCATCGTCGTCATCTCCCGGGCATCACGGTCACGAGCCGCGGCGTCGTCTCGTCGTGGAGGATGATCCAGACGGAGACGATCTCGGCCGAGCGCCCCCCAGGCCCCTCCAGGATACTCCGAATGCGGTACTTCTGCCCGTAGGGGGTGCGCTCCTCGGCCTCGGCTTCAGCTTGACCGGCCGCTGCCCGTAGGGCTCGGTCTAGATCCTGCCAGTTGTCGATCTCATACCCCAGCGAAGCGAAGAAGGCCGCCTTGAACCGTCCCACCGGGTGCATGCGGGATAGCACGTAGTCACGCAGCTTCTCGGGATCGACGATCGCTCGCTCGCCGCCGGGCAGTTTCACGGGTCCGCTGCTCCGTGGGCTCCTGCCGTCGCACTGCTGGCATGCTCAACGGGCGCCATGGTGTCGAACCTTGACGAGGGATCCTTCAGGGGGGATCGGAGGACGCGCGGCTCGGGCCGGGGCACGTCAGAGATCATACCCGGCCGTTGTGGGCGACGGCTCAACTCGTGCCAGTCAGGCCAAGGTGCCGAAGGTCATCCAGAGCGGCCTGGTAGCCAGGGCGGCCTGATAGCCTCGAGAGGTCACCACCGCCGTGGCAACCGCCGGTGGCAACCAGGCCGTAAGGCCGCGTCACGGCAGGCGAGGACACAACCCTCTCAAGGCTGAAACACGGGTTCGAATCCCGTTGGAGCCACCACCAACGTCGCGTTCGTGCCGATCAATACTGGGCTTTCGCGAATGTGAGGCACGTCGCAGGTCGGGCACGGGTTACGGCCCTGACGAATAATGTAACAGGGGCATTCGGACGCATTCCGCGGCATTCCGAGGCGATCTGCGTATCCACACGAGCCCGAAGCCTCTTGAAAATGCGCCCCGAATGGCAACCACATGGCAACCATGTTTGCGCCGACCAGAGTGATTCCCGGATGTTCAGAAAAGAAGCGCATGAGGAGGTCCGGGATCTTGACGGCCAACGCCGCGGTGACGGTCAGAATCAGAACGACGACCGTGTGAGCGCGTGCGGTGTTGGGCGAATCGTCGGCAGCGTCGGGCGTCGGCGACATGACCAACTGCTTCCACAGCCGCTCGG
>DASZOL010000023.1:0-22973 GCA_035550795.1 Candidatus Methylomirabilota bacterium | reverse complement strand
ACGATCGCCACGAACCGCCGACCGCTGGCCCCCTTGCGCCGAGCCCGGGCTCCGCCTGAATCTAGAGCGGGGAGTCACACGCAGCGGTACGGCGGGAAAGGAGTCTGACGCGGTGCATCCAGTCGAGGCCCGAAGAGATGGCCGATTCCTGCGAGGGTGGGCTGGGCCTCTTCTTGCGGGCCTGGTCCTCGGGCTCGGGGCGGGAGTGACAACGACCCACGCCCAGACGCCAGCAACCGAGCCACTCGCCGAGGTGAACGGCGACCGCATCACCGGCAAGGAGGTCGAACGGGCCCTCGGGGTGCGGCTCTCCAAGCTCGAGGAGCAGATCTACCAGCTGAAGCGCCAGGCGCTCGACGCCCTCATCGCGCGGCGACTGCTGGCGCAGGAGGCAGCCAAGCGGGGAATCTCGGTCGCGGCACTACTGGACTCGGAGGTGACGGCGAAAGTGGAGCCGGTCACCGAGCAGGACATCGACGCCTACTATCAGGCAAACAAGCAGCGCTTGACGGGAAGCGACGCCACCGTCCGCCAGAACGTCCGAGGTCTTCTCCAGCAGCAGAAGGTCACCGATCGCCGGCAGCTCTTCGTCGCCTCCCTGCGGGAGCAGGCCACGATTCGGGTCAATCTCGAGCCGCCCCCGGTCGTGCGCATGGTCGTGTCCGCCGTCGGGGCGCCGGTCCGCGGAGCGGCCGAAGCCCCCGTAACGCTCGTGGAGTTTTCCGACTTTCACTGCCCGTTCTGCAAGCGGGCGCAGCCGGCACTGACGGAGCTCCTGAAGCGGTATCCCGGGAAGGTGAGGCTCGTCTACCGAGACTTCCCGATCGACGGCCTGCATCCCCAGGCCCGGCGCGCGGCCGAAGCGGCCCGCTGCGCTCATGACCAGGGGAAGTTCTGGGAGTATCACGACGTGCTCTTCACGCAGGCCCCGAAGGCCACCCCCGACGATCTCGGCCGCTACGCCGCGCAGGTCGGGCTCGACCGCGCGGCATTCGATCGCTGCCTCACGGAGCGCGCCCACCGGGCGACCGTGGAGCGGGACCTCGACGAGGGGCGTCGGCTGGGCATCACCGGCACACCCGCCTTCTTCATCAACGGCCGGGCGCTCATAGGCGCGCAGCCCCTGGAGGCGTTCGTGCGAGTGGTCGAGGAAGAGCTCGCGCGCGTCGCCGGGGCGCGGAAGGTCACCGAGTAGGCCCAGCCGGGTCATCGGCCGTGAAGCGTGGCCCATGCGAAGCCGGGAGCGTGTGTCCCGGTCTCGGACGCGGTGCGGCCGGCAGCCGCGGAACCGCACTCTTCGCGCGCCGGTGGGACGAACCGGTGCAGAACGAGGGCCACGAGATCCCGGCCGGCCATCGCGGTCGCACGCGCCCCAGCCCCTCCCTCCCGGCACACGCGCTCGAGGTATCCCGCCGCCTCGTCGTAGCGCGACAGCCACAGTAGATACCGCAGGTAGGCTCGGTTCACCGACGGGTCGGCGATGTGCGGACCCGCGAGGCGCTGGAGCGCCGCGAACGCCTCCGTGCGGCGGCCCATCTGCTCGAGGAGCCGTACCCGCGCGCGCTCGTCGCTGACCGTCCCCAAGCGCGCCGCGGCCCGCTCCGCGGCGATGCTCAGCTGGCGGTTGTCCTCCGCGCGCCGCACGAACCCCGCGTGCGTGTGGGCGAGCGCCGGACGGAAGGCCAGCCAGCCCGCGAGCAACGCCACCGCGATCGTCAGCACCGCGGCCCGCGGGCGGCGCGGCGGTGTGCCACGCACAACCTCTCCGAGGCTCACGAGCCCGGCCCCAGCCAGCAAGGCGAGTGGGATGACCGCCGGCAGCCTGAAGCGCGACATGACGAAGCCGAGCACGTTCGCCGCGAGCACGCACAGCAGCAGCCCGCCGAGGAGTGCCACGAGCGCGAACCGTCGCTGCCGCAGGAGCGCGAGGGCCCCGAGCGTTCCGAGCACGAACAGCCAGCCGAAGGAGACCGGCGACCACCGGAGCACACGCGAGTAGCGCTGGACGTACGCGAGGTAATCCTCGCCCTTGATCTCGAAGTCGTTCACGAAATAGCTCGCCTTCGTCCCCACAAGGACGAGCGCCCGACCAGGATGCTCGCGCACGAATCGTAGCGCCGCCTTCAGGTGATGAGCATTCGCCTCCGACCAGGTCATGCGCCGGCCGGTCTCCAGCTCGGCCAGCATGCGCGCCTCGAACGCGTGGCCGGCCGGCCACGGTGATACCCCGGGGAGCTCCCGGTAATAGCCCGTGGCGCCTTCGTGGAAGGCGATGCGCAGGTCGACCCCGGCCCTGGGAAGAAAGTGCCGAGTCTCCTCGCCCGTGACCCTCGACCGCAGGAGAAAGCCGGCGGCCACGACCACGACCACACCGAGCACGCCGGCGATGAATCTCCACCGGCTTGCCCTGGGCCATCCGGCCAGCGCGGCGTAAGCGCAGACCGCCGCGGCGTAGGCCAGGGTGATGAGCTGGCTGAGGAAGCACAGCGCGAGAAGGCCCCCCACCACCAGGCCGCCCCACCACGACGAGCGAGGGCCCCCGCGCAGGCTCAACGTCACGAACACCAGGAGCGTGAGCAGGGTCAGGTCGGTGCCAACCTTGAACAGGCTGCCGTCGAAGTAGATGAGGCTGGGCAGAAAGGCGAGGAGCAGGGCGGCGCCGACGGCCGCCCACAGTCGACCGGTCACGTGGAGCCCCACCAGGAGGACCAGCACCAGCCGCGCGGCGCCGAGCAGGGTCAGGGCGACCCTCGCCAGCGTCATGTCGTCTCCCACGGCGAGACGGATCCCGGCGAGCCAGTAGGGAAAGGCCGGCGCCGAGGCCATCATCAGCTCGAAGTTCGGCCGGACCGGGACGCCGTCCTTCAAGGCACCGGCAGCGGCCCAGGCGACCTGAGCGTCGAGACCGGGCGTCGGCGTTCTCAGACTGGGCTCGGCCAGCGACTCCCACACGAAGCCCAGCCGGAGCGCCGCTCCCACCAGGAAGACGATGATGGCAGCGAGGGCCACGCGCCGGCGGCTCGGCACGGGAACGGCCACCTCGGACACGCGCCTCGAATTCGTGGGTGCCGCTCTTCGGCCGCCCCGTCGCCCGCTCATCCCCACCGACCGTCAATGCCAACGACGACGGCTCTTCCTCCTGGAACGGGAGCTCGGCGCCAGGGGCGTTCACCCCCTGACCCGGAGCGCGGCGGGCTCCGGCTCGTCTCGAGGATCGTCGAGCCCGGATGGCCCCGCCGGGCGTCCCTCGCCGCGATCGATGCGCTCAATTGTACGGCAGCGATCGACGAGAACGCGTGCCGCCCCGAACTTCCGCGCTGGCCCTCCGCAGCATCCCCGTGGGCTCCGCCGACCCTGCGCGCCGACCCGGAAGCGTCCGTTTCGCGTCAACGTCAGCGCCGGCGAGGGACGAGGACCTCGACGGGCAGCAGCACTCGGTTGAGCCGGTAGGCGGGCATGGAGGAGTGTCGCACGAGCACGAACTCGCGCGAGAGCGCCCTTCGGAGGGGATCCGTCACGCCGCTCGACACGTTCAGGATCACGACCCTCCGCTCCTCGGCGCTTGCCCTGCGGACCCGCGTGAGGATAGCGTCCGCGTCGCGGTCGAGCTGCTCACCCCGCGCGCGGTAGGCGTTGCGGTCGATCGTCGCCGGATGCTTGGCCATGTCCGCGGGGTAGGACAGGAACTCGACCTGCACGCCGGGCGCGAGCCGGCGCAGATAGTACTCCGCGGTCGGTCGCGTGAGGTCGGTGCAGACGAGCAGATCGCCGTCTCGGGCCTCCACCGCAAGCGTGCGGAACGACTCGCGCTCAAGCGTGCGCTGGGGGTTCGCGAAGTAGTGCGCGAGGCCAGCGATGCACGCGGCGAGCAACGCGGCCGCCACGACGGACTGCGCCGCCGTGCTACGAAGGCGCCCGACCGCGAGCGCCAGGAGCAATGAGAACGCGGGGAGAACGAGGACGTCGGAGCGGCCGACCATGTAGACGGGCTTCACGAACGACACCGCGAACGGCACGGCGAGCGGAAGAAACAGGTATGCGAGCAGCTCCGCGCGAGCCGTACCCCTGACGGGGTGGAGCCAGTCCGTCCGGCCGGGCCAGGCGAGGATCGCCGCCAGCGCGAGCCCGCCGAGCACGAGCCAGGGCTGCAGCGCGGGCAGCGTCGGCATGCCCACGAAGGGTGGCACCGCTCCTCCCGGGAGGAAGGCACGCAGCGAAAGCGGGATCGCCACGGGGGGCGGGTACGTCTCCCAGAATGGCACGAGCCAGCTCAGCGTCGAGCCGATGCCCTCGACCTGTCGCCGGAGGACGAGCAGCCAGGGCGAGAAGGCCACTGCCACGGCGCCGACCGACACTGCCCACGCCTTCCACCGCTCCCGCGACGGCCGGAGGCAGACCTGCACGAGGCCGACGAGCAGCACGAGGGCGCCCGCGTAGTGCGTCGCGACGGATGCGAGCAAGGCCGCTGCATAGAGCGCCCACCGACGCCAGTCGGCGGCGAGGGTGAGCGCCCGGTGGAGCGACCACGTCGTGAGCAGCACGAAGAACATGAGCATCGCGTAGTTGCGACCTTCGCGGGAGTAGTGCACGGCGACGGGTGTCAGGCCGACAAGCATGGCGGCGACGATGGCCCCCCGCGTGCCGAGCAGGTCGCGGCCGAACGCGAAGCAGAGCGCGACGGTGAGGACGCCGAACAGCGCCGAGAGCGATCGCAGCGCCGCCTCGCTCTCGCCGAACCCGCGGAGCCACGCGTGAACGGCCGCGTAGTAAAGCGGCGGCTTGTTGTCCTGCGCGAGAGCCCCGACAAGATCCAGCCACTCGTGCTGCGCGACCGCGACGGTCCTGGCCTCGTCGAGCCACAGATCCTCCGCGCCCAGGGCCACGAAGCGGACCGCCGCAGAGGCCGCGAGGATCGCGGCAAGCGCCAGCCACGCCGCGCGAGAGAGCGGCGACGCGACGACGGCCTGCGCCCGAGCCTCCGGCGCTCGCGGCTTCGCGCGAGCGGTGCACACCCGTCCCTCCTCCAACCGATGTCGTGTCAAGCAGCGGCTCGGGTCGGGGGCGTGCGCTCAGCTCCTACGCATGCACGGGTGCGGCTCATTGCCACGGGGCTCTGACCGGAGCCATCCAAGGACGGCCGGCGCGAAACGCGTCGCGAAGCTCGCTCAGCCGCGCGGCGCGAAGGGATTCATTCGCACCGAGGGCCTCGGCGACCGCTTTCTGGATGATATCTTCCGCAGCCACGAATCGACCCTGCGCCGCGAGAATCGCCGCCAGAGCCACTGGATCCGGGCGCGGCGAGGCGGCGACGGTTTGCTCCGCGCGCCGCAGCTCCGATTGACCCGCCGCGGTCCCGCGCAGGCTGCCGTCGGGGACCGTCGCCAATCGCCAGCCGTACAGTGCGGCCGCCCTGGCCTTCTGACCCGTGTCGGCACTATCAAGGCCTGCGCGCAAGACCGCGAAGCCCTCCTCCAGGCGGCCCATGGCGAGCATCGCATCGCCGAGTCGGGCACGCTGCGGCAACGAGCGGGGATCCAGGTCGAGAGCACGCTTCAGTGCGGCGATCGCCTGCTCGGTCTCGCCACGGGCCCCCCACAAGAGGCCAAGGGCGTTGTGACCCTGCGCCACCCAGGGCATGCGCGCGACCGCGCGTTGCACGCGTGGCAGGGGATCTGACAGGACCTCGCGCCGCACGTAGAGGCGCAGCGGAAACGGACCGGAGTCGCCCACGACCATCTGGTAACGGCCTTCCACCGCACGCGCGAGCTCCCGTGCCAGAGCCGGCGGAGTCTTCCATGTGAGCACGACCTGCTCGGGCTGAAGGCGCTCCATCACGGCGAGCAGGTCCTTGAGCGTGAGTGCACCCGTGACGATGCGCTTGTGAGTGAACACCGCGACGTCCGGCGGTGTCGCCAGCCCGGCGCGGAATGGCAGCATCGGACGGTCGGCCAACACCCAGTGTGTCTCCGCCGCGTACTCGCGCATCACCTCGGCGGCAAAGCGGTCACGGTCGCTCGAAGCCAGAAGCTTGGTGTCCTCCCGCTTTCGGCCCTGCAGGAGGGCCACAGCCAGGACCGTCAGAAGCACGGCGGCGGTCAGCCGAGCGACGGCCGGGACGAGGTCGCGAGGGGACAACCCCCGCCAGGTTCGACGGGCGAAGAGCTCTCCGGCCGCCACACCTGCGCAGGCGGCGGCGGGCAGACCGAGGAGGAGGTGATGGTGGTACCAGAGCGGGGAGTGACTCGCCAGCACATACGCTGCGGCTACAGCCCAGGCCGGGAAGACGAGCAGCTCGAAGCGGCGGCGCGCGAGAATCCATCCCACACCGACGGCCGCGAGAGCCAGGACCTCCCGGTCCCGGCCCAGGTTGGCCCACAGCATCGCGGCATCGGCGCTGGCGGATGCGAGGTCATTCCGGCGGCCCAACAGATGGACCGCGAACAGCTGCGTCACATGCTGAGGCCCGACACCCGCGAGCAGAATCGATCCGCTCACCAGAGCCGCCGTCGCGAGAAAGACTCCGACCGGCTTCAGGCGGCCCCCGACGCCGGCATCCTTGCGATGCCATCCCTCGACCACAAGCCAGAGTGCCAGCCAAGGCGCCATCAGCGCCGTGAAAAGCTTGATCGTCAGAGACAGTCCGAAGAGCGTCCCGCCCAACACGAGCCACTTCACACTTCGGCGGCGGTGCCACTGAAAGAGGGCCCACACCCCGAGAAGGGCCACGCTGAGCGCCGGAAGCCCCACCATGATCGACACGCTGAGCTGGAGGAAGTAGCTGCTCGCACAGAGGAGCGCCACGGCGGCGAGCGCAGCGCCGTGCCCCCAGGGCGGGCGCAGGATGTCGTACAGGGCGAAGACCGCCGCCGCCGCGAACAGCAAGACCAGCAGGCGCCCGGCCGTCACGTCCCACCCCCAGAGCCCGAACCAGGCTCGAAGCAGCCAGGTGAAGAACGGCGGCTGGTCATTCCAGACCTCGCTGTACAACGCGTGGCCCCGGGCGAGCAGCAAGGCCTTCATGACATTGACGCCCTCGTCGGAGTCGAACTCGAAGGGCCCCGCGAGAGGGTACAGGCACAGCATCGCCAGCGCGAACGCGGCTCCGCAGGCAAGTGCTGCCCAGGAATCGACCCAGGCCCGCCAGGATCCCCTGGACGGCGCTGGCCCACCGGCTTCAGGAACAGTGAGAGGGGAGGCGGTCACTTCAAGACCTGAGATTGCCTGGCTTCGCTAAGCCCGCCACCGGTGAGCACGGTTCGAACCAAGGAGCCCTGTCTGCCGGTGTGACTCACCAGCTGTGTGAGAGCGCCGGTCGGAATAGAGCACGCCGCCCGGCAGGCGTCAAGGCCAGACCGGAGCCGCATCTTCGGGCTTCCGAGTCGGAAGTGTGGATCCGAACGGTCCGCGGGTTCCCCGGGCGGAGCCGGTCAACACGAATGAGTCCACTGGCTAGCACGGCAGCGTCTTCGCTGATCGATCCAACACCGTGGTGCGGCACCCCGCGACTGGGGCCACTGGGCACAGCACGGCGGAAGCCTTCCGCGTGCACCCCACCCTCGACACTAGGCTCCCAAGGGGTTACTGTCTCACCCATATCGGCAGGGGAGGCGGGGCCCGTCGGGTCTATCGAGGCGAGGCCACGCGACCAGAATGGCCCCGGCGCTGCTTGATACCTCAGAAAGGTGGCCAGCCCAGTCGCATGAGGCTCCTCGTCCCTAACGCCCGGAACTCTCAGGCCTACGAAGTCATCCAGGGCCTGCGGCCTCTGGCCGAGCGCATCGTCACGGTTGCGGAGGGCCGCAGACCGTTCGAGCAATACCTGGCACATGCCGCCTTCGTGCGGGAGGTCGATCGGTGGGTCCCGGCCGGTTGGCCGGTCACCGATTGGGAACAGGGGCACCACCCGGCCCACAACACGCCCGCCGAGGAAGCCTATGTCGCGTTCGTCGAGAAGCTCTGCGCCGAGGAGCGTCTCGACCTGGTGTTCCCGTCCACCGAAGGCACGATCTACGTGCTCGCCAAGAACAAGACCCGCCTCGCGGCGCTCGGTGTGTCGGTGGCCAGCGCGGACCTGGAAACCGTCCGCACGGTGAACGACAAGTTCGTCTCGATGGAACTCCTCGCCTCGAATGGACTCCCGGCGCCACGGACCCTCCTTCCCGGTCCGGACAGTCTCGAGGCCGCCGGCCGCGGGCTGGGGTTTCCGCTCGTGGTCAAGCCGCGGTTCAGCTCGGCCTCGCGGGGCGTGACGCTCGTGCGAAACGTGGCAGCTCTGCGAGAGACTTACGCTCGCGTGACGGCCAGATATGGCGATTCCCTTCTGCAGGAGTTCATTCCGGGAGAGCTGGACGGAGGGTTCCTCCGCGTCATCGGCGTGGCCGATACGGCCAGCAACGTGGTGGCTGTGCACGTGACCCGGACTCTTCTCACCCTGTTCAGGGGCTCGGTCCTACCGCCCGCGGTGGCGCGGTCGGAGGCCAATCCCGAGATCTCGGCCCTCACCGCCCGTACGGTGAAGACGCTAGGAATAACGGGACCGTTCCTGGTCCAGTACAAGATCGACGCGCGCGATGGCAAGCCCCGGATTTTGGAGGCTAACTGCAAGCTGTCCTATCGAATCTGGACCGCGAAGGTGGACGGCCTCGACATTCCGCGGCTCGCGCTCGCGGTCACACGGAGCGAGAGTGTGACCGTGGTGGAGCCAGACCGGTTTGGGACCGTATTCATCAATGTCCCCGAGCTCGTTCTGGCCCGCCTTACAAGCCCCGCGCGCGCTCGGGCGGTGCGAGAGGCCGTCCGGCAGGGGCCGGTCGTGCACGATCCCTACTGGCGCCAGTTCGGCCGTCAGCCTCGCGTCGCGCTGCTCTGGTGGATCACCTTCCTCGGCTTCGCCCACAAGGAGTATCTGATCCGCCGACTCCAGCGCCGAGAATGACCGCGTATCCATGCGACGAATAGTGCGCCTCCCCAAGGCGCCGGGGCACGCGATGGCCTTCTCATCTGGTGCCCCGCTCGACAGGCCCATACCAGAGCGACGGTCCCGCGGGGGTGGCCTTCACGCCTGGCTCACGGAGCCGTTCCGAGCAGGGTCGGACTGGGATGTGCCGCTTCTAGCACTCTTCCTGGCCGCGAACGCGATCGTGTTCCTCAACGCCATTCTTCACCATCCGACGGTTGGATACGATGCGCCCGCGCACCTCAAGTACATCTGGGCCCTATCGAGTTTCGCCTTGCCGGTCAAGGCCGACACCTACCAGTTCTACTCGCCACCGCTCGCCTACCTCGCGCCAGCCGTCATCCTCTCCACCGGCCTCGTCAGCCTTCACTCAGCGGCGAAGTTCGCGCAATTCGTGAACGCCGGGTTCGCCGTCGGCTTGACCTTCTATCTCCTCAAGCTGTGCAACCTCCTTCGGCCCGGGGATCGGACATTCCGGCTCGCCGCACTGGGGCTTCTCGCGGCGTTGCCTGTCCATTACAAGAGCTTCGCTTTCATACGGCCGGAGCCGCTACTCGCGTTCCTGTGCGTGGCCGCGGTCTATCATGCGATCGACACGTTCGCGACGGCGCACGTACCGTCACCGAGGAACGTACTGCTCGGCCTCCTCCTCGGGCTGGCGTTGCTGACACGTCAACAGAGCTTTGTGATTCTCCTGGCGGTCGTCGCCTTCGGACTGGTGTGTGCCGCGAGACGACGAGCGCTGTCGCGCGCATACCTGGTCACGCTCGCGGTTACGCTCTTGGTCGCCATAGGGATCGGAGGCTGGTTCTATGTCCACCTGTCTCGCGTGAACGCAACGCGTGGTGTCCTGGCCTACGCGCGCCTGCCCTTCTCGCTTCGGAATCAACCACGCGAGTTCTATACCGGCCTCGGTCTGGACCGCGTGTTTCAGGATCCCATACGCCCGTCATTCAGGCGGCAGTTTCTGCCGAAGTTCTACTCGGAGGTATGGGGCGACCACGAGAGCTACTTCCTCGTCTATGGCAGCGAGATGAGCACGGGGCGGGTCGTCTCCGGCATCCGCCTGGAGAACGCGCTGGCGACCGGGGAAGGCCTTGAACGGCTCGCGACCAATCGTGACCGCATCAGTGGCTATCTGGGGCGCGTCAACCTGCTTGCGCTGCTGCCGTCCGCGGTCCTTGGAGGTGGGGTCCTACTCGGCTGCTGCTATCTCGCCCGCGCGTTGCTGGATCCCGAATCATGCGGCACCGCCGAGCTCGGTGGCGGTTTCCTGGCTCTCCTTGTGGTCGCGTCGTTCGGGGCCTATCTCTGGTGGCTCATCAAGATCCCAACCGACACGGGAGACACGATCAAGGCCACCTACTTGCTTTACGTGTTTCCGTTAGTGGCCGTGCTGGGTGCCGACTTCCTGCGGAAGCTTCGGCAAGAAGTGCCGTCCGCATTCTGGGGGGTTGCGGGCGCGCTGACCTTCGTGGCGTTCCACAACGGTGCAGCGTTCGTCACGCGATACTAAGAGCGGCTCGAAGGCCAGGAGGGGCGCCAGGAGGGACGATGGAAGGGCCCCAGGATTCGAGCTTGGGCCGACCGGAGGCGACCGTGGTGCCGAGAGCGTTCACGTGCCTGGATGACTCCTGTGTCAATCTCCGGCTGGCCAGCGTCTCGGAAGAGGCGTGCGTGCTGCCTCCCGACGTGGCTCTCGTCACGGTCCCCACACCCGAGGGCATCCCGGATGACTGCACGCTGATCTCGAGCGTGCGCATGAACGGATCCGGTCGCGTGATCGCCGTCGCAAGGAGGAACGCGCAGGATATGATCCGCGAGCGCCGCGGTCGGCTGGGGACGAGACCTCGTCGGCCGAAGCCCGGAACCGCATGGGCTCTCTTGAGCTTGCTCCTCGCGGTGGCGCCGGGCGCCGCCCGCGTCAACGCCGAGGTCCACGCGACCCCTCCCGTGGCGGAGGTGAACGGGGAGTCCGTCACCGCGGAGGACCTCGAGCGCGCCCTCGGCGCGGGGCTTCGCAAGCTCGAGGAACAGATCTACGACCTGAAGCGCCGGCAGCTCGACGCCCTCATCGCCGAGCGGCTGCTGGCCCAGGAGGCCACCCGGCGGGGGACCTCCGTCTCCGCGCTCCTCGACGCCGAGGTGACGGCCAAGGCCGGGCCGGTCGCCGACGAGGAGGTCGAGGCGTTCTATCAGGAGCACAAGGAGCGCCTGCGGGGAGAGGAGGCCGCGCTGCGCCCCCGCATCCGATCTTACCTGCAGCAGCAGGCGCTCGCCGCGCAGCGGGCGCGGTTCGTCGAAGCGCTCCGGTCGCAGGCCAAGGTCGTGGACCGGCTCCGGGCGCCTCCGATCGTCCGGGTCGACGTGCAGGGTGACGGAGCCCCCGTCCGCGGGCCCGTCGACGCGCCCGTGACGCTCGTCGAGTTCTCCGACTTCCACTGCCCGTTCTGCAAGCGGGTGCAGGCGACGCTCACGCAGCTCCTGGCGCGGTACCCCGGGAAGCTGAAGCTCGTCTTTCGCGATTTCCCCATCGACAGTCTCCACCCCCAGGCCCGGCGGGCGGCCGAGGCCGCGCGGTGCGCGCGGGACCAGGGGAAGTTCTGGGAGTACCACGACGTGGTCTTCGCCGGGCCGCCGCAAGCCGCTCCGGAAGATCTCGGGCGCTACGCCACGCAGGTCGGACTGGACCTGGCGACGTTCGAGGGCTGCCTGTCGGGAGGCGTACACCGTGCGGCGGTGCAGCGGGACGTGGACGAGGCCGGCCGGCTGGGCCTCGATGGCACGCCGGCCTTCTTCATCAACGGGCGGCCGCTCACCGGAGCGCAACCCGTCGAGGCGTTCGCGCGCGTGATCGAGGAGGAGCTCGCGGCCCGCGGCGACGCGCCCAGGGTGATGCCATAGGCGGATCCCTCCCCACACGTCGCCGGGCACGCCCCCGCGATCGACGCTAAGATGGTTCCCGCGACCGTGCGTCGGACCCTCCCGCCCCCTCGGGCGGCCAAGAGCGTTGGGAACCCCGGGACGGAGCGGTCTCCATGAGACACCAGCTCGTCGGCGTCGGCCTGGCCTTCTTGACGGTGGCCCTCGTCGGGGCGCTCTTCGCCGTCGGCGTGCCGATCTTCGACCTGGTCGAGCTGAAAACCTACGATCTGCGCGTCCGGTCGCGAGGCGATCGGCCGCCCGCATCGGCGATCGCGCTGGTCGTGATCGACGAGAAGAGCCTGGACACCGAAGGCCGCTGGCCCTGGCCCCGGTCGAAGATCGCGGCGCTCGTCGATGTCCTTTCCCGGGACGGCGCGAAGGTGATCGGTTTCGACATCGGCTTCTCGGAGCCCGACGAGAACTCCGAGCTGGCACTGGTCCGCGAGCTCGGGCGCCGGGTCGACCGGCTCGGCATCCGGGACGAGCGGCTGAGCGCGTTCATCGGCGAGCGGGAGCGGGCCGCCGACAACGACCTGGCCCTCGCCCGGGCCATCCGGAGCTCGCGGGCGCCGGTGGTCCTGGGCTACTTCTTCCACATGAGCCAGGCCGACCTGGCCTATGAATTCGAGCCGGCCGAGATCGAACGACGGCTCAAGCGGCTGGCCGCGTCGAAGTATCCGCTGGTCGCCTTCCGGCAGGGCTCTTCGATGGACTCCGCGCCGTTCATTCGCGCCTACGCCCCGGAGCCGAACCTCGAGGCGCTGTCGGAAGTGGCGGCCTCCGCGGGCTACTTCAGCGTGACGAGCGACCCGGACGGGGTGGTGCGATGGGTGCCGCTCGTGATCCGCGGGGGCGAGGAGGTCTTCCCGCCGCTGTCGGTCCTGTGCGCCTGGCACTACCTCGGGCGCCCGCCGCTCGCGGTGAGGGTGGGCTCCGATGGGGTGGACGGGGTCCAGGTGGGGGAGCGGCTCATCCCCACCGACGAGCACGGGCGGCTCCTCGTCAACTTCCTCGGCCCGCCGAGGAGCTTTCCCCACGTCTCCGTCACCGACGTCCTCCGGGGCCAGTACCCGGCGGGCACGTTCAAGGATCGGGTCGTGCTCGTGGGCGCCACCGCGATCGGGACCCACGACCTGCGCAGCACGCCGCTGAGCCCCGTGTACCCCGGGGTGGAGATCCACGCGACCGTCGTCGACAACATCGTGACCGGGGAGTTCCTCGCGAAGCCCGACTGGTCGCGGGTGTACGACCTGCTCGCCATCGTGACGCTGGGCGCGGCGATCGGACTCGCGCTCCCGCGGATGCGCGCGATCACGGGCCTCCTGTTCGCGGCGGGGCTCTTCGCCCTCTACATCGTCGCCGCCCGCTGGATGTTCGTCCACTGGAAGCTGTGGCTCAACCTGGTCTACCCGCTGCTGGCGCTCGCCGTCAGCTACGTGGCGCTGACCGTCTACTACTACGTCAGCGAGGAGCGACAGCGGAAGCAGATCAAGGACATGTTCCGTCAGTACGTGGCCCCGGTGGTGGTCGAGGAGATGCTCAAGGACCCGGCGCGGGTGAAGCTGGGCGGCGAGGAGAAGGTCCTGACCGTCCTCTTCAGCGACCTGGAGGGGTTCACGACGTACTCCGAGCACCATCCCCCGCACGAGATGAGCGACATCCTGAGCGAGTACTACGACCGGATGACCGAGCAGGTCTTCGCCAACCACGGGACGCTCAAGGAATACGTGGGCGACGAGCTGATGGCCATCTTCGGCGCGCCCATCGAGCAGAGCGATCACGCGACGCGGGCGTGCGCGGCCGCCCTGGCCATGCGGGACGCGCGCGTCGCCCTGGGGGCGGAGTGGGCGCGCGTCGGCCGCCCGCGCCTCCGCGCGAGGACGGGGGTCAACTCGGGCCCCATGCTGGTAGGGAATCTCGGGTCCAGCTACCGCTTCGCCTACGGCGTGCTGGGCGACCAGGTGAACCTCGCCTCCCGGCTGGAGGGGCTGAACCGCGTCTACGGCACGGAGATCCTCATCGGGGAGAACACCGCCCGCCTGACCGACGGCGCCTTCCTGCTGCGCGAGGTGGACATGGTCCGGGTGAAGGGGCGGACCCAGGCCGTCCGCATCTACGAGCCCCTGGGAGCGGCCGGCGTCCCTCTGCCCTCGGCGCAGGACGAGGCGCTCCACCTCTACGCCGCAGGCCTGGAAGCCTACCGCAAGCAGGGCTGGGAAGACGCCCTCGGGCTCTTCACGCAATCCCTCGCCCTCCGGCCGGAGGACGGGCCTTCCCGGGTCATGGCCGAGCGCTGCCAGGTCTACCGTGCCGCGCCGCCGCCCGAGGACTGGGACGGGGTATTCGAGCAGCTCGTGAAGGCCTGACCCGCGACCGAGGGCGCCGCCGGGACTGCCTCGGCAGTGCCCTCGACTGACGAGTCCCGGCGCGCGAGAATCGCGCGCAGGTCGGATCGTGCACCGGCGACGCCGACGTCTAGGCTAGACTACGCTGACAGGACCGGCACCGGGGTGATGGAGGGAGGGCACGCGATGGAGAGCCTGGAGCGCAAGATGGACTTGCTGCGGACCATCGGGCCCTTCGCCGAGGTGGCAACGGCGCCCCTGAGGCCCGTGGCGGATGCGGCAAGCGTGACGCGCTTCGGCGCCGGAGAGGTGATCGTCCGGCAGGGTGATCCGGGCGACGCGGTGTACGCCCTCATCGAGGGGAAGGCCGAGGTCTGGCTCGAGGACAGTCCACAGCGACCCGTGCTCCTGCGGACCATGCGATCCGGACAGCTGTTCGGGGAGACCGCGGTCCTGTACCGGGGCCCGCGCAGCGCCACGATCAGGGCCGAGACCGACGTGACGACCCTGAGGATCCCGGCCTCAGTGTTCCTCGATCTCCTCCAGTCGAGCCCCGAGCTCGCCGTGCGGATCGCCGTGATCCTGGCCCAGCGCCTGGCGTCCGACCGGCACACGCTCGCGTCCGACCCGACGATCTCGGGCGCGGCGTAGGCGGGGCTACCCGGAGGGCGTCAAGCCTCGCCGACGGGCGCGTCCCGCATGGCCTCCAGGGCGCGCGCCGTCGCGGCCGTGCGCGTCTCCACGCCGAGCTTCCGGTAGATGCGCTCGAGATGCGTCTGGACGGTGCGCGGGGAGATGTGGAGAAGGTCCGCCACGGCCGGGTTGGTCTTGCCGGCCGCGACCCAGGCGAGGACCTCGGCCTCCCGGGACGACAGCCCCAGGCGCGCCAGCACGGCGGGCTCCAGGCGGGTCGCCGTCTCCTCCAGGAGGAGGAGACTCTCCGTCGGCTGAGAGACCAGGCGCACCGTCAGCCGCCGTCCCAGCCGCTCGACCACGAGCGGCCGCGGCGCGGGCGCCAGGGCGTCCGGGTGCGCCCGCGCCGTCTCGTGCCACCGTAGCCACTCCCGCAGGCGCGCGGGGAGCCGGCCCCGGTGGGGCGCGTCGTCGAAGTACCGGGTGAGCCATCGCTCAGCGCCCTCCGTCGCGCGCCGGATGCGTCCCTCCCGGCCGACGATCAGGAACGCCTGGGCCCACGCCTCGACGCCTCGGGTCACGAGCGCGAGGTCTCGCCGGATCCGGGACATCGCCTCGGCGCTCCGGTGCAGGTGAACCAGATGCGGTCGGAGCAGGTCGAGGCAGAGGCGGTCGCGCTCCGAGAAGTCGGACGCGTTCCGGTAGAGGGCGACCGCGACCAGCTCCTGCGGGCCCAGCCGCAGCGCGCACGCCATCGATTGCTTGACGCGAAGCGGGCGGTAGAACTCGTGGTACAGGCCCGTCTGACGGAACGCGCGGGCGGTGGTGAGGTCGGAGAGCCGCACGGTCCCGGCATCACCGGTGCGCTTCCGGTAGAGCAGGAACGGGTTGTCGGGGATGTGGGCGGCGAGCACGCGCGCGGCGTTCGGAAGGCCCGCGTCCGCCGGATCCATCACCCACCGGACGGAGCGCTTCACGAGCTCGATCTCCGCGTACGCGGTGAGCGCCGACGGGATGACCCGAGAGAGCTCGGACGTCACGTACGCCGTGAACGTCCGGGGCCCTCCGATCGCGACAGCGCCCCGGACGAACTCGAGGATGCTCAGGAGATCGCGCTGAGACAGCTCCGCCATCGCCGCCTTTTCCTGACGGGACGCGTGTCCGTCAAATGGCGGAGGTTACGATAGGGCGGAGCGCGAGCCGGGTCAAGCGCCGACCCTTTCCGGGCAGAGGCGCAGGGCGGTCCGGTCACCCCGCGGCAGTGCGCCCGCCTAGCCCGGCATGCCCTCCATGTCGACCGGAGCGTAGTACCGACGGCTGCCGAGCGCGTCGACACGGGCCCAGAACGCCGGACCCGACGCCAGGCCGCGCGCGTCGACCGCCGCCGTCTGGCGCCAGATGTTCCACGAGTCGGGGTACAGGCGCCGCGCCTCCTCGAAGTGCGCCTCGGCCTCGGCTTCCTTGCCTTGCCGGAGCAGGTGCTGGCCGAGCCGGAAGTGTGCGTGCGCCAGGGCGACGGGCTCGTCCGGCAGCGTCAGGTGAGCGGCCGCCACCTCGGGGGCGAACGCGTGGACGCTGGAGGGTCCGAGCATCGCCCAGTCGCGCACCGCCTCGACGTAGGTGCGCTTGGCCCGGCTGGTGATGGCCACCACGTCGTGGGGCACCTTCCGGGTCGTCCGGTCCATCGCCCGGAATCCCTCGTAGGCGCCCGCGCTCTCGGTGGGCCGCACCATGCGCCCGGTCTCGTCGATCCAGACCGCCTGCGGCACGTTCACCATGTGGTACAGCTCGGCCACCCGGTGGTCACGGTCGATGAGGCACGGGTAGCTCGGCCGGGCCGCCTCGATCCAGGGGCGCGCAGCATCCGGCCGCGCGTCCAGGGCCACCGCCAGCACCACGAAGGGCTGATCCTTCACCGACTCGCAGAGGGCCTGCCAGACCGGCAGGTCGCCGCGGCAGCCTCACCACGAGGCCCACGTCACCAGGAAGACCTTCCGCCCGCGATAGTCCGACAGCGCATGCCGGCGCCCCTCGAGGTCCGGGAGCGTGAAGTCCGGCGCCTCCAGCGACCGAAGCGCGTGGGCGCGCTGACGCGCTCCGGTGCCCAGCACCCAGGCCCGGCCGGCGCCGTCGCGCACGACGGGATGACCGGCGTGCCGCCAGAAGGCGGCCAGATCGACCTCGTCGCCCCGGACGACCTCGGCCTCGCGGCCCCGCGGCGCCGGCACGCAGCTGTCCCCGTGGCAGAGTCCCTCGGGCGTGAGCGTCCAGCCGGTCGCCCGGTGGACGTCGGCGCTCGACAGCCAGAGGGCATCGCCGTCGGCGCGGGCCGCGGCGATCTCCGTCTCTCGCGCCTCGTGAATGACCGTGACCATCCCACTCCTTCCGTGACGACGTCGTCGTCGCCGTGCGGGCGTGACGTCCGTGGATCGTGTCACGCCTGGCCCCCCCGCGTCAAAAGGGGCCCACTCCCCCGTCTCGACGAGCGGTGCGGCGCACCTGGCGGCGGCCAGGTGCTACGATCGGCTGCGTGTCCCCGGCCGACGCCCCGCCCGCGCGTTATCGCTTCGTCGCCCTCGCGCTCATCATTGCGGTCCAGACGGCGAGCAACCTCGGGGCGCTCGGCCTGCCCGCCCTCGCCCCCCTGCTCCGCGAGGATCTCGGGCTCTCCCGGCAGGAGGCGGGCTCGTTCCTGTCGGCCTTCTACGTCGGTGGGGCGCTGACGTCCTTCCCCGCAGGCTGGCTGGCCGACCGCATCGGCGTGCGCCGGACGCTCCTGGCCGGCCAGGCGCTCGTCGCGGCGAGCTTCGCCCTCATGACGCTGGCGCCCGGCTACCCCGGCCTCCTGGCGCTGGTCGTCCTGGCGGGCATCGGCTTCGGCGCCGTCAACCCCACCTCCACCAAGGGCGTCCTCGTCTGGTTCCCCGCGCGAAGCCGCGCCACCGTCGTCGGTGTGAAGCAGGCGGGCTTCCCCCTGGGCGGCGCCCTGGGGGCCCTCACGCTGCCCACGCTCGCGACGGCGGCCGGCCTCGGCTGGCGGGGCGCGCTGGGGGCCGCCGCCGGCGCGATCGCGCTCTCGGCCGTCCTGGTGGGCCTGGCGTACCGGGAGCCACCCGGGGCGGCCGCGACCACGCCGGTCGGCGCACCCAGGCCCCGGGCGCGCGCCGTCCTGGCGAGCCGGCCGATCTGGCTCGTCTCGTGGGCGACGTTCCTCTACGCGGCGGTGCAGGTCTCGTGGATCAGCTACGCGCCGCTCTACCTCTCGGAGGTCGTCGGGCTCTCCGCCGTGGGCGCCGGCCTGGTGCTGGGCCTCGCCCAGAGCGGCGGCATCCTCGGCCGGGTGGGCTTCGGCGTCCTCTCCGACCGGGTGCTTGGCGGGCGGCGTCTGGCCGTGCTCATCGGGGCGGGAGTGGCCAGCGGCATCCTCTGCGTCGCGACCGGCGGGCTTCAGCCGGGCTCTTCGGCAACCTGGCTGGCGCTGGTCGCCCTCGCCTTCGGCGTGGCCGGAATCGGCTGGAACGGCGTGCACCACACGCTCGTGGCCGAGCTCGCCGGCCGCGACTCCGCGGCGACGGCCGTGGGACTCTGCCTGGCGGTCTCCTCGCTCGGCGTCATCGCCGGGGCGCCGCTGGTGGGCGCCCTCGCGGACCGGCTCGGCGGCTACGGAGCGGGCTGGGCCGCGCTCGCCGGCGCGATGGCGGTGGCCGTGCTTCTCCTGCTCCCGGTGCGGGAACCGGCGGCGCACGCGTGGCGCTGAGGCAGCCTCGGTCGAAGCGCGTATAATCCTGGCCTGTGAGCGCCCCCGCTCCGGCCCTGTCCGACTCCCGGGTGTTCCACGGCTGGGTCGTCCTCGCCGCCTCGGTCGCCCTCATCGCCGTCGGCACCGGCACGATCTTCTCGCTGGCGGTGTTCCTGCGCCCCCTCGAGGAGGAGTTCGGCTGGAGCCGCTCGCTGATCTCCGGGATCGCCTTCGTCAACTGGGTCATCTTCGGCGTGGGCTCGTTCGCCTGGGGCGCGCTGTCGGACCGTGTCGGCGCCCGGCGGGTGGTGGGAAGCGGCGCCGGCATCCTCGGCCTGGCCCTCCTCCTCTCCAGCCAGGTCCGCTCGGCCGGTGAGCTCTACGGCGCGTTCGGGATCCTCGGCGCGATCGGCGCCAGCGCCTTCTACGTCCCGCTGGCGGCCACCGCCACGCGCTGGTTCGCGGCGCGCCGGGGCCTCGCCATGGGGATCATCTCGGGGGGCATGGGGCTCGGCATCTTCCTGGTACCCCCCACGGCGCGCGGGCTGATCACGGCGCTCGGGTGGCGGACGACGTTCGCGCTGTTCGGCGGGCTCGCGTGGCTCGTCGCGAGCGTGAGCGTCCGGTACCTCGTGAACCGGCCCGAGGATCGGGGACTGCAGACCTACGGCGGAACCGGACAGTCGGCGGGCCCGGCGGCCGCGCCCGGCTCGGAGCTGACACCGGCCGCCGCGCTCCGCCACCCGGCCTTCTGGGGCGTGGCCCTCGTCCACTTCGGGTGCTGCGCCGCGCACTCGGGGCCGATCTTCCACATGGTGGCGCACGCGATGGACCTCGGCGTGACCAAGATGGCGGCGGCCTCCATGCTCGGACTCTCGGGGGCGACAAGCATCGCCGGGCGGCTGTCGAGCGGGCTCCTCGCCGACCGGTTCGGGGCCAGGCCCGCGCTCGTGGGCATGCTCGCGCTCCAGGCGGCCATCCTCTCCGGGTATCTCTATGCCGACGGGGCGGTGTCGCTCTTCGCCGTGGCCATGGCCTTCGGCGTGGCGTACGGGGGGGCGATGCCCCTCTACGCCTTGGTCGCTCGCGAGTTCTTCGGCGAGCGGGTGGTTGGCACGACCTTTGGCGGGATCTTCTTCATCTCGTGCATTGGCATGGGTCTGGGCGCCTACGGGGGTGGGTTCCTGTTCGATCGCCTCGGCACGTACTGGAGCCTCCACCTGGCCAGCACGCTCGTGGGCGCGGGGGCAGTGGTGGTCGCCCTCGCGCTGCGCGAGCCGCGGACGCCCGCGCCCCGCGCGGTCCTGGCCCCAGGCGGCTGACCGGTGCGGGCGATCTCCCTCCGCGGAACGCGGTCGACGTCTTCCCCGTTGACAGGCCTGCCGCCTCGATGCTATAGCTCGGGCAACTCAGGGTCGGCGAGCCGGCCCTCGATCCCCCAGTGAACAGGCCCCCTGGGCAACCGCTCCTCACGGTCGGCCGACCCCGGCTCACGGGTGTCGGTCATGGTGCGCTCTGCATCCTCGGGGAGCAGCGCTTCCGCTAGATTCCTGCAAGAGGAGGGCTACGAATGAGCGAGACAACGCGCGCGGCGTCCATCAAGCCCCACGTGGATCGCGTCGAGATCGGACGGCGGACCTTCCTGCGGGTCGCGGGCGCGGGCGTGGCCGGAAGCGCCGGCCTCGCAGGCATCCTGGAGGCCGGCCGGGCGCCCGCGTGGGCCCAGGGGCAGAAGCTCCACCTCCTGCACTGGGTGGACTTCGTGCCGGCCGGCGACGAGGAGCTGACGCGACAGGTCGGCGAGGCCGGGAAGGCCCTCGGCGCCGAGATCACGCTCGAGCGGATCAACGCGAACGACATGCAGGCGCGCATCACGGCGGCCATCGAGTCGAGCAATGGACCCGACATCTTCCAGATGCTCCACAACTGGACGCATCTCTACCAAAAGGCCTGCACCGACGTCGGGGAGTTGGCCACCTGGAAGGAGAAGGACCAGGGGGCCTACTACGACCTCTGCCGCCAGGCGTCCAGCGTCGGGGGCAAGTGGCTGTCGCTCCCGTACGGCGTGGTCGGCAACGCGATCGTGTACCGCAAGGACCTCTTCGGGGAAGTGGGCGAATCGGCGCCCCCGAAGACCTGGGAGGACAACCGGCGAATCGGCGCCAAGCTCAAGAAGAAGGGCGTCCCGTTCGGGCAGACCCTCGGCCACACGTTCGGCGACTCGCCGACCTTCACCTACCCCTATCTCTGGTCCTGGGGCGGGAAGGAGGTCGAGAAGGACGGGAAGACCGTCGCGATCAACTCGAAGGAAACCGTCGAGTCGATCAAGTTCCTGGTCGCCATGTACAAGGAGGCGTACGACGAGGGCGGGCTCGCCTGGGACGACACCAACAACAACCGGGCCTTCCTCTCGGGCACCATCGCGGCGACCCTGAACGGAGCGTCGATCTACATCGAGTCGAAGCGCAAGCCCCAGCAGTACAAGACGGACAAGGGCGACGAGATGTGGAAGCACCTCGACCACTTCCCGCTGCCCGGCGGGCCGGGGGGACAGTTCTCCTACCACGTGCCGTTCGCCCACGCCGTCATGTCGTACTCGAAGAACCAGAAGCTGGGCCGGGACTTCCTGAAGTGGATGCACTCGAAGGAGCAGTTCGAGAAGTGGTTCGTGATCGAGGCCGGCTACTCGGTCGGGTCGAACAAGCACTGGGAGCAGCACCCCATGTGGGAGAAGCTGGACCCGCCGATGAAGCCGTACCGCACCGCCTCCGGCTTCGCCCGCGCCTTCGGGTACGCGGGCCCGTTCTCCGCCAAGGCGACCGAGGCCTACACGAAGTACATCGTCACGGACATGTACGCCAAGGCGGTCCAGGGGATGAAGCCCGAGGACTCCGCGAAGTGGGCCGATGGAGAGCTCAAGAAGATCTACGGCTGACGGGTGCGGTTGGAGCGCGCGCCCGGGCGCAAGGAGGCGCTGATGGCAGGTACGCTGGATCGCCGGTCGTTTCTCAAGGTTGCAGGCACCGCGACGGCCGCGGCGTCCGCCGGGCTGGCGGGGATCCTGGCGTCCGGCCGGGCGCCCGCCTACGCGCAGGGCCAGAAGCTCCACGTGGTCCGCTGGGTCGATTTCGTGCCGGCGGCCGACGAGGCCCTCAAGAAGCAGGCGGTGGAGGCCGGGAAGGCGCTGGGGGCCGAGATCACGGTTGAGACCATCAACGCCAACGATATCCAGCCCCGCATCACGGCGGCCATCTCATCGGGCAGCGGCGCCGACATCTTCCTGCTCCAGCACAACCTGGCGCACCTCTACGCAAAGAACCTGGTGGACGTCGGCGATGTCGTGGATGTGATCGGGAAGGCGCAGGGCGGCTGGTACCCGGCGGCCGAGGGTCTCAGCAAGGTCGACGGGGTCTGGCGGGCGGTGCCGCACGTCGTGGTCGGAGGGCTCATTGCCTACCGGAAGTCTCTCTTCGCCGAGGTCGGCGCCAACGAGTTTCCCAAGACCTGGCAGGCCTACCGCGAGGTCGGCAAGAAGCTGAAGGCCAAGGGGTACCCCATCGGCCAGACGGCCGGTCACACGTTCGGTGACGCGCCGGCCTTCTGGTACCCCTACATGTGGTCGTGGGGCGGCAAGGAGGTCGGGACCGACGGCAAGGTGGCCATCAATTCCAAGGAGATGATCGAGGGGGTCAAGTTCGCCGTCGGCTTCTGGAAGGACGCGCACGACGAGGGCGGGCTCGCCTGGGACGACTCGAATAACAACCGGGCCTTCCTGTCCGGCACCATCTGCGCGGCCCTCAACGGGGCGTCGATCTACATCGAGTCGCTCCGCAACAAGGAAAAATACAAGACCGACAAGGGCGCGCTGATGCACACCGACATCCAGCACGCTCCGCTGCCGGCCGGGCCGGCCGGCGCCTACGCATACCACACGCCGTTCAACCACGGCATCATGAGCTACTCCAAGAACCAGAAGCTGGCCAAGGACTTCCTCAAGTGGTGGCAGGCCAGGGAGCAGTTCGAGGTTTGGTTCACCGCGCAGAAGGGCTTCGCCCAGGGGCTCACCAAGATGTGGGAGTCCCACGCCATGTGGCAGCAGGATCCGGTCATGCTGCCCTTCCGGGATGCCGCCAGCAAGCTGCGGCTCTTCGGGTACGCCGGCTCCGCCAACGCGAAGGCCTCGGAGGTCTATTCGAAGTACATCGTCACCGACACCTTCGCCAAGGCCATTCAGGGTATGTCGGCCGAGGACTCGGTGAAGTGGGCCGATGGAGAGCTCCGGAAGATCTACGGGTAAGCAGCCCTCGTGGCTGAGCCCGGCGTGAAGCCGATCACGGGCGGCCGCGGCGGGGCGAGCGAAGCCACCGCTCGCCGT
>DASZOL010000022.1:0-21792 GCA_035550795.1 Candidatus Methylomirabilota bacterium | reverse complement strand
GACTGGGACGCGGTGGAAGGCGAGCTGGCCCCGTACTACGACGCGGAGATGGGCCGGCCGCGCTGGCCCCCGACGGTGCTGTTCCGGATGCTCCTCCTGGAGCAGTACGCGGACCTGTCCGATCGCGAGGTGCATGAGCAGGTGGGCTACAACCTGCGCTATCGCGCCTTCGTGGGGCTGGGGGTGGACGAAGCCGTGCCGGACTACACGACGCTGGTGCGCTTCCGGGCGCGCATCGGCGAGCCCGGCATCCGGGAGGGTTTCGACACGCTGAACCGGCAGTGGGCGGCCGCGGGGCTGATCGGGCCGGAGCGGCGGGTGCTCGACGGGGTGCACCTGTGGGCGAAGGTGGCGCGCCAGTCGTGGGTCGGGCTCCTGCGCAAGGGTCGCCGCGTGATCGTCCAGGCCGTGGCCCAGGTGGACGCCGCGCGCGCGGCCGCGCTCGAGGCGCAGTTCGTGCCCACGGCAGGCGAAGCCGAGCCCCAGGACGAGGGGGCGCTGCAGCGGGAGAGCGCGCGGACGGCGGCGCTGCTGGCGGCGGTGGCGGACGTGACGGACCCGCGGGTGCAGACGCGGGTCGCGCAGGGGCGCACGATCTTGGCCGGCGAGGGCGACCGAGTGGTGAGCTTCGACGATCCCGACGCCCGGTGGGGGTGCAAGGCGGCGGACAAGCCGTTTCTGGGGTACAAGGCTCACGAGAGCCTGGACCCAGCCGCCTGACCACGGGCGTCGACGTGGTGCCCGGCAATGCGAACGAGGCGGTGCGCACGGACGCGGTGCTCGCCGCCGAGCCGACCCCCCGCCCGCCGGGGGCGGTGATCATCGGCGACGGCCTCTACAACAATGCGACGACGGTGGCGCAGGTGGAAGCCGCGGGCGGCCGGCCCTGCGTCAGCGGGCTCAAGGCCGAGCGGGTGAGCGATGCCTTCACGTACGAGGCGGGCCCGGACCAAATGGGGTGCCGGGAAGGGAAGCGCTCGGTCGGCAAGGTGCGGGTGGACCAGGGCGATCTCTACTACTTCTCGATGCGCGACTGTGTCCCGTGCCCTCGGGCGGCGACGTGCCTGACCCGAGGCGAGCGGGAGGGTCGGGCCGAGCCGCGGCGGCCGGTATATCTGTCCGACGTGCGGAAGGCCCGGGTCATGGCGGGCGAGGCGGGCCGGGCCTGGCGCCAGGCGCACGCGAAACTCCGCCCCCGGATCGAAGCGAAGTTCGACGAGCAGATGAATCGGCACGGGCTGCGGCACGCCCGCGATTGGGGACTGGCAAGGTCACCGCCCAGATCCTGCTGAACGCGCTGACGGTCAACGCCAAGCGGGCGGGCAAGCTCCTCGCCCTGCCCTGCGGGCGCAGGCGCCGCCGGCGATCCCGATGTCGGCGTAGCGAGGCGTCGGAGGCCGGGTCCCCCGGGGACCGGCCGGGCGAGGGCCGCATCCGGCTGACCCTGGAGCCCGCCGCCGCGGGAATGCGCCCGTCCCGGGCGCACTTTGTCAGCGGCCTCGCCCGGCCGCCTTGACAGCGGCAGGCGCCAAAGTCACGGTAGCGGCAGTGACAGACCATCGCGTCCCGCCGGCCGTCCGGCAGCTCGATCGAACCGACCTCACCGCCGCGCTCCCGGACCTCACGAGCTCGCAGCGCCTTCGCGGCCTGACCGGCCGCGTCGACGTCTGGCGGGACGGGGACGGTATCCCGCACGCGCGGACGACGAGCGTCCATGACGCCTTCTTCGCCCAGGGCTTCGTCCACGCGCAGGACCGCCTCTGGCACATGGAGTACGACCGCCGGCGCGCCTACGGGCGCTGGGCGGAGCTGGCCGGCGCCGCCGCGGTCCCGCAGGACGTTCTGGCCCGCCGGCTCGGCCTGGGCCGCAGCGCCCGCGCCGACTACGACGGGGCGGCTCCGGAGACGCGCGGAATGCTCGAGGCCTACGCGGCCGGGGTCAACGCCTTTATCGAGACCACGCGCGCGTGGCCCGTCGAGCTTCGGATTCTCGACGCCCGGCCCGAGCCGTGGGCTCCGTGGGACAGCCTGGCCGTCTTCAAGATCCGCCACGTCGAGATGGGGCCGTGGCAGATGAAGCTCTGGCGGGCCCGGCTCGTCCGCCAGCTGGGTCCCCGGCTGGCCGCGTACCTCTGTCCCGGCACCCCGCCGGCCCCGGTGCTGATCGTTCCGCCCGGCGTCGAGTACCGGGGACCGGAGCCCGACGCGCTCGACATGCTGGGTCGCAGCGACGCCGCGCTGGCGTCCCTTCCCGCATGGATCGGCGGGAGCAACAGCTGGGCCGTGTCCGGGTCGCGAACGGCGTCCCGCCGGCCGCTCGTCGCAGGCGACCCTCATCGCGCGCTCGACACGCCGAACTGCTACTACCAGAACCACCTGGCCTGCCCGGAGTTCGACGCCATCGGGCTGTCCTTCCCCGGCGTTCCCGGCCTCTCCCACTTCGGCCACAACCGCCACGTCGCCTGGTGCGTCACGCACGCGATGGCGGACTACCAGGACGTCTTCGTGGAGCGCTTCGATCCCACCGACCCCACCCGGTACGAGTTTCGCGGCGAGTGGCAGCGTGCCGACGTGCGGCGCGAGACCCTGCACGTGCGCGGAAGCGACCCCGTCGAGATCGCGGTCACCACGACCCACCACGGGCCGGTCGTCCTGGGCGATCCCGCGACCGGCCACGCGCTGGCGCTCCGCTACACGGCCACCGCCGCGGTGAACCGGACCTTCGACGCCTTCGTCCCCATGCTGCGGGCCGCTTCCGCCGACGATCTCGAGGCCGCGATGCGGCCATGGGTGGACCCCGGGAACAACCTGGTCTTCGCCGACGTGCACGGGGCGATCGGCTACCGGACCCGCGGCACCGTGCCCGTCAGAGCGGCGGCGAACGCCTGGCTCCCCGTTCCGGGCTGGGACGGCGGCCACGAGTGGCACGGCGCCATCCCGTTCGACCAGATGCCGGCGATGCGAGACCCGGCGGCCGGGTGGATCGCGACCGCCAACAGCCGGATCGCCGACGCCGACTACCCGCACTACATCGCGCTCGACTACGCCCCGGACTTCCGGACGCGCCGCCTCGTGGCCCGTCTCGAGAACCTCAGGGAGGCGACGGCCGCCGACATGGCGGCCATCCACGCCGACCGCACCTCGATCCCGGCCCGGAGCCTGGTCGAGGTGGCCGGCGGAATCGAGCCGCTCGACACGGGCTCGCGCGCGGCGCTCGCGATGCTCCGGCGCTGGGACGGCGCCATGGACGCGGACAGCGCGGCGGCCGCGATCTACGCCGCCTTCCGGGCTCGTCTCGTGCGAGACGTCCTGGGCCCGCTGCTGGGTCCCCTGGCCCGGGACGCCTTCGCGCGAGCCCCGGGAGCCGGCGTCACCCACGTGGCGCGGCTCCGCAACCGCCTCGCCGAGTGGATCCGCGCGAACGACCGCACGCTCCTGCCGGCGGGCGACGACTGGGGCAGCGTCATGGCGCGGGCGCTGGCGGGGGCCGTCGCCACCATTCGGGAGACGCTCGGGCCGGACCCGTCCTCCTGGGCCTGGGGCCAACTCCACACGACGCGGCCGTCGCACCCGCTCTCCGCGGTGTTTCCCGACCACGCCGCCCTCCTCGATCCGCCGCCCCTTCCCGCCGGCGGTGACGGCGACACCGTGCAGGCGGCGGACTTCATACCGGCGGCGGGGTTCGAGCTGACCCTCACCTCCGTCGCGCGCTACGTCTTCGACCTCGGGGACTGGGAGCGAAGCGCGTGGATCGTGCCCCTCGGCGCCTCGGGACACCCGGGAAGCCCGCACTACGCGGACCAGACGGCGGACTGGGGCGCGGTGCGACTCCGACCGATGCGGTACGACTGGTCGCGGGTCGCCGCCGAGGCCGAGAGCCACCAGCGACTCGAGCCGGCCGGAGCCCGCTGACCCGGTGACCGAAGACGGCCCTCGGCCCTCGTGGGTCGGGCTCCTCGTGCTGTGCAGCGTCCTCGCGCTCCACAACGCGATGCGGATCGGCCCGGTCACGCTCGTCGAGGAGCTGCGCGGGCGCTACGGCGCCGACTACGCCGGCGTCGGCAACGTGGTGGGCGCCTACACGCTCGCCTACGGCTTTGCCCAGCTGGCCGCGGGAGTCCTGACCGACCGCTTCGGCAGCCGGCGCCTGATGCTGGTCGGCCTCGGCCTGGGGGTCGTGGGGTCCGCAACCTTCGCCGTGACCGAGCGCTACCCGGTCGCGCTGCTGGCGCGCCTCGTGATGGGCGTCGCGGGCGGGTGCCTGTACACCCCGACGATCGCCTATCTCTTCGCCGCGTTCCCGGCCAATCTCCGGGGCCGCGCCATGGGGTTCGCGGAGGCGGGCGTCGGGGCCGGCCAGGTCGCGGCTCTTCTCGGGCTCCCGGCGCTCTTCGCGGTCGTCGGCCTGACGCCAGCGTTCCTCGCACTCCCGGGCCTGGCCCTCGGCATCGGCCTGGCGGTGACCGTCGCGCTGCCGGCCATCCCGCCCGAGGCCCGGGCCGGACCGGGCTCGATCCGGAGTCTCTCCCGCGAGCGCGACTTCTGGCTCCTGCTCGTCGGGGTGGCCTTCGTGGGGATGCTCGCCCAGGTCACCGTCCTCTCGTGGATGCCGACGTACCTCCGCCAGGTCCACGGCTACGGGGTCGTGAGCGCGGGCATCTCGACGGCCATCGTGGTCACCGGCCTCATGCTCTTCTCCCCCGTTTTCGGCCACGTCTCGGACCGGCTCACCGCGCGCCGGCCCGTCCTGCTCATCGGATCGCTCCTCGCGCTCGGAGGGTTCGTCGTCCTGCTCCTCACCGAGCACCCGTGGGTGGCGGTGGCCGCCGCACTCCTGGTCAGCGCGAGCATGGCCGCCACGATCCCGATGCAGGTCGTCTTCGCCTCGGAGCGGTTCGCGGCTGTCGGGTCGGGCACCGCCATCGGCCTCGTCAACACGGGGGGGCAACTCGCCGCCTCGCTCGGCGGGCCGCTCTATGGCGCGTTCCTCGATCGCGGCCTCGGTTTCGCCGCGGTCTGGGGCACCGCGACGGCGCTGGGCCTCCTGCGCGTGCTGGCGGTTCTCGGCCTCCGGGAACCGCTCCGGCGCCGCTAGCCGGCCACCGGCCGGCTGCGGTGCCTCGACGCGCGCTGCGCGCGGCAACCGCGCGGTGGTCGGCCACCCGGGTCCCCGCTTCGCCCGACGTCAACGCGCGCGCCCGTGTTCCGGCGCCTGTTGCGGCGCCTTGACCCTCCGCGAGCGCCGGGTGTACGGTCGGGTCGGATGCAGCCAGCGCGACGGCGCGTTGCGAACGGCGTAGCCTCGACGGATCGCGGGCGGGGGCGGTGATCGCGGCCGCGCGGGCCGTCCTGCTGACGGCGGCGCTCACCCACGTCCTCCACGACGGCTACTCGGACGCGCTCTACGTCCTGCTGCCCCTCTGGGCCACGGAATTCCACCTGACCCTCACCGGCGTCGGTGTCCTCAAGGCGGTGTACACGGCTGGCATGGCGCTCTCGCAGATCCCGGCCGGTATCCTCGCCGAGCGCTGGGGAGAGCGGCGGCTCCTCTGGATGGGGACGGCGGTCACGGCGCTGGGATACCTTGCCGTCGCGACGACCGCGAGCGGGATGCTCTCGCTCGTGGGATTTCTCCTGGTCGCCGGTCTCGGCTCCGGGGTCCAGCACCCGCTGGCGTCGTCCCTCGTCTCCCGCGCGTACGAGACCGGCCCCCGCCGCGCGGCCCTCGGGACGTACAACTTCGCCGGGGACCTCGGGAAGATCGCCGCGCCCGCAGCGGTCGCCCTGGCGGCGACCGTCGCCGGCTGGCGCGCCGCCAGCGCCGGGTACGCGCTGCTCGGCCTCGGGGGGGCCCTCCTCATCGCGCTGGTGCTCCGGCGGCTCGACGCCGGCACTGTGGACGTCGCCACTCGGGACATGCAGCCGGGAAGGAGCGGCTGGGGAATCCGCGACGGCCGAGGATTCCAGGCGCTCTCGGCGGTCGGCATGATCGACACGGCGACCCGCACCGCGCTCCTCACGTTCCTCCCCTTCTTGCTCCTGGCGAAGGGACTCACGGTGGCGGGCGTCGGCCTCGCGCTGGCCGTGCTCTTCGCCGGGGGCGCGGCGGGCAAGTTCGTCTGCGGGCTGGTCGCGGAACGCGTCGGGATTGCGCGCACGGTGATCCTGACCGAGCTGGCGACGGCCCTGGGTATCGCCACGATCGCGCTGAGCCCGCTCGGCGTCGCGCTCGGCGTGCTGCTGCCGCTCGGCGTCGCGCTCAACGGCACGTCGTCGGTGCTCTACGCGAGCGTGGCCGACCTCGTGGCGCCCGAGCGGCGGGCCCGTGCGTACGGCCTCTACTACACGCTCGTCGTCGGCGCGTCCGCCGCGGCGCCCCTCGTCTACGGCGCCCTCGGCGACGCCGTCGGCATTCTCGCATCACTCCTCGTGACGTCCGCCGTCGTGCTGCTGACGGTCCCGCTCTGTCTCGTCCTGCGCCGCGCACTGGCGCCGGCCGAGGGAAGCAGGATGCCGGCGTAGGCCGGCGGGAGACGAGGAAATGACGCCCGCGGCGGGGCTCGGTCTGGCCATCCTGCGCGTGACGCTCGGGGCGATCTTCCTCATGCACGGCTACCTCGGGCTGGCGGTCGTCGGTCCGGCTGGGATCGGCGCCTACACGACGCGCATGGGCTACCCGCCCGCGCTCGGTCCCGCGCTCGGCTGGTACCTGATCGTGGCGCACTCGCTCGGCGGGATCCTGCTGCTCCTCGGTCTGTTCACGCGCTGGGCCGCGCTCGCGCAGGTGCCGATCATGGCCTCCGCGTTCTTTCTCCACCACCTCCGTCAGGGCTTCTTCCTGACGGGTATCGTGGTGGACGCCGCGAAGGGCGTCGCGATCGCCGGCGGCTACGAGTACACCCTGCTCGTCCTCGCCGCCACGGTGACCCTCGTCCTGGCCGGCAGCGGCGCCTTCGCCCTGGACCACCGCGCGCCCTGAGCGTCGCGGCGCGCCCGCAGGGGACACTACGCCGGCGCGACCTCCACGGCCGCGTCGAACGCCGCCTGGCCCGCGGCGAAGTGGAACAGGTCGACCGCGCGGTCCGGAATGACCGGCACGCCGGAGGTCACGCGGTTCAGGCCGGTCCAGCCGTCGCGCATCCACACGGTCCCGGCGGGCACCCGCGCGGTCACGAGGGCCCGCGCGGCGAACGCGCCCCGCTCGTTGAACACGCGGATCGGATCGCCCTCGGCGAGGCCCCGCGCGGCGGCGTCGGCCGGGGCGATCCAGAGCCGGGGCTCGGGATCGAGCCGCGCCAGCGTTGGCAGGGCCTGCCCGTGGTCGTAGAAGCCGTGGAACTGGGTGAGCGTGCGTCCCTGGCGGAACACGAGCGGAAACGCGGACGCCGCGGCGGACGCGTGCACCGGCAACGGCGGCAGGCCGAGCGCCGCCGCGCGCGCCGAGTAGAGCTCGATCTTGCCCGACGGGGTGGCGTAGGCATGGGTGGGGTGGCCGACGTGGGAGATCCGCAGGGCGCGCATCCCGCCCTCGCGCCGGAGGGCCGCCACCGTCGCGTGGCCCGTGGCGTGGTGGTCGAGGATGGCGTCGAGGGGGCCCTCGTCGGTGCCCCACGGATAGAAGTCGACGACCCCGAGCCGCCGGGCGAGTTCCCGGAGGATCCACACCGCGGGCCTGGCCTCGCCGGGCGGCTCGAGTACCTTGGGCATGAGGTACAGGTGCGTGTTCGTGCTCTTGCAGCCAAGCTCCTCGAGCCACGCGGTCCCCGGCAACACGACGTCCGCGAACGCCCGCGCCGTGTCGTTCAGGAAGAGGTCGTGGCTCACGACGAGATCGGCCCGCGCGAGACCCTCCGCCACGCGTCCCGCCTCGGCGTACGACGACAGCATGTCGGTCCCGAAGAGCAGCATGACGCGCACCTGCCCTTCGACGAGCGCCTCCGTGACGCGCGGCATCTGATTCGGGAGGTAGCTCCCGGGCGGCCGGCGCTCGGGCGCCGTGATGTCGGAGAGCCCCTGCCCGTGGCTGGCCGCGCCGTGCCGAGGCCCGAAGCCCCCGCCGGGCACGCCGAGATGCCCCGCCAGCGCCGGAAGGCAGCCGATGGCGCGGGCACTGTGCCAGCCGGCGCCGCCCTTGTGCATGGAGCTCCCCCCCAGGAGGATCATCGCCGGCCGCGTCGCTGCGTAGCGCCGCGCGAGGGCCGCGATGCGGTCGGCAGGAATCCCGGTGATCGGCGCCGCCCAGTCAGGACCCAGCTCGCGCACGTGCCCGGCCAGGGCCTCGAAACCGACCGTGTGGCGCGCGACGAAGTCGGCGTCGTGGATCCCTTCCCCGATGATGATCGACATCATCGCGAGAGCCAGCGCCGCGTCGGTGCCCGGCCGGATCAGGATCACCTCGTCGGATTGTCCCGCCGCCTCCGTCTCCCGCACGTCGATCGTGACGACGTGGGCGCCGCGGCGGCGGGCCGCGGCCAGGTGCGGCCCCGTGTTGGGCTGGCTGGCAAGGTTGGCGCCCCAGAGCAGGATCAGGTTCGCGTGGGCGCCCATATCCTCCTTCGTGTTCACCTCGAGGGCCCCCGTCAGCCCGAGGCCGAAGCCGCCGAGCCCCCAGCAGATCATCGACGGGTGCCACCACTGGCAGCCCCAGAGGTTCGCGAACCGGCGAAGGAGATGCGAGCCGACGCGGGTGCCGTAGTTGTTCGCGAAGAGCCCGTGCCCCGACCAGAGCCCGACCGCCTCCCGGCCCGCCGCCTGCATCCGGGCCGCCACCCGATCGAGCGCGTCGTCCCAGCTCGCCCGTCGCCAGGTGTCCTCGCCGCGGCGCGCGCGGACGAGCGGGTGAAGGAGGCGGCGGGGATTGTCGAGGATCTCGCGCGACGCCTGGCCTCGGACGCACAGGAAGCCCCGGCTGTCGGGATTGTCCGGGTCCCCCCGGACACCCAGCAGGCGCCCGTTCTCGACCGTCGCGAGCATGCCGCAGAGGGTCGGATGGCAATTCATCGGGCACATCGTGCGGACCGTGCGCCGCCCTCGGTCCGTCGTCTCCATGGCGCCCTCCCGCACGGCGGCACGCTCGCGTCAGCGTCGGACGTCCGTAACCCCGTACGGCGGCAGTATACCGACCGGGTCTCGACCGCGGCAAACGTGCCGTTCCGGCGACCCGCAGGACCTTGCGAGAACCGGCAAGCGGATCGCGTCGTGGGGTCCGCTAGCAGAGCGCCGTGAACGCCGTCCACTCACTGGCGACCCCCGCGGCCGGCGCGAGCCGCTCCACCAGGAATGCCGTCACTCGGCCGACGACCTCGGGATCCCGAAGGATCCGCCGGTGTCCGAGCCCGTGCGTCGTGAGAAGCTTGGCGCCCGGCCAGGCCGCGGCGATCGCCGCGCGCCGGTCGTCCCCCTCCCCGTTGCGGGATCCGGTCGGTGACGCTACGCTCCTGACGTCCGGCGCGCCGGGAAGCCGCCGTCGAGCCCGGCATCTGCCGCTCGGGCTGACCGGAGAGTCTGGCCGTACGTCTCTCTGGACTCCTCGGCGGCCGGCGGCTGAGCGTCCGGCCTTGCGGAATCAGTCGATGGGTGTGGGTAGTGCGACCGTGCGCGTTCCCGAGCATGCCCCCGTCCCCGTGCGGGACAAGGGGCCACGCCCGTGACCCTGCGAGGCGCCCGCCTCTGTCTCCGCCTCGCGTCGGACCCCCACCGCCCATCGAGAGCGTGACTCCGAGTCGTTCGCCGGTCGAGGAGGCCCATGTGCTGCGAGGGAGGGAGACGTGAAGACGCCGCCGGATTCCGGCTTCACCTTCGAGGAAGTGCGTCGCGAGGAGCTCGAGCTGCTGAAGGAATCGCAGGATGCGCCCGGCCTCGACAGCGGCGACGTGAGCGATCAGCTGATGGGCCTGGCATTCTCCGGCGGCGGGATCCGCAGCGCCACGTTTAATCTCGGCGTCCTTCAGGCTCTCTCGGAGCTCAAGCTGCTCGCCGAGTTCGACTATCTGTCGACGGTGTCAGGCGGGGGCTACATCGGAAGCTGGCTCTCCGCGTGGATCCACCGGTCGGATGCGCGAAACCTCGAGCAGGAAGAGGAGACGGAGAAGCGAACCGGCCGGCGTCCGCAGCACACGCCGGGGGTCCTGAGCGTGCAGGAGCGCCTCAGCCTGAAGGAACATCCCGACGACGAGCCGCCGGAAGTCTCGTTCCTCCGGAGCTACAGCAACTACCTGACCCCGAAGACCGGCATCTTCAGCTCCGACACCCTGGCCGCCGTCGCCACGTACCTCCGCAACCTCATCCTCAACCTCTCGATCCTCCTGTTCTGCCTGACCGTCGTCCTCCTCGTGCCGCGGATGGCGGCGTGGATCGGGTTGTCGCTGAAGACAGCGCCGGGGGCCCTGTTCGGGTTCGCCCTCGTGGGCCTCACGGTCGCCATCCTCTTCATCAACCTCAACCTTGCCAGTCAGTTGCCAAACAGCCGGACCAGGCGGGACCGGAAGCGCCTGGGCGTCGAATGGAGGGCGCCCTGGTACACGAAACGTGGCGCGGTACTCCTCGCGATCGTGATGCCCTTGGCGCTCGCGGCCATATCCTTGAGCTTCTGGCTAGCCTTTCGCCCGTCGACCCTGGCGGAGGACTTCCTGAGCACCGACCGCGCGAGCCTGCTCCGCAATGCCGCCATCGTGGTCGGCATGACCGGGGCGATCGGGCTCATCTGGCTCTTCGCCTTGAGGGTTGCCGGCGTGAAGCGAGAGCCCGGCGACAGGCCTACGTGGAGGTGGCGACTCGGCGCCCTGGCGATAGGCCTGGCGATCGGCCTGCTCGCGGTCCTCACGTTCCACGGGATCCTGCTCGACCGCCCGGAGGGGGCGGAACGCCTGTGGTGGGCGACCGTGTGGGGGCTCCCGGGGCTGCTCGGCGTGTTCGGATTGGCCGCCGTGTTCATCGTGGGCGTGAGCGGACGCCAGTTCGAGGAGGACAGCCGGGAGTGGTGGAGCCGCCTGGGCGGCGTCCTGTTCGGCGTCGTCATCGGCTGGATCGTGGTGGGAGGCATCGCGATCCAGGCGCCGTTCTGGGTGATGGTCGGGGCCCAGGAGCTGAAAGGACTCGTCCAAAGCCTGGGCATCGCCTGGCTCGTCACGACCGTCGCCGGCGTGCGCGCCGCGATGGGCGGATCCACCGGCAAGCCGGGGTCACCGACGTGGCGCGATCTGCTGGCGACGGCCACCCCCTACATCTTCCTGGTCGGCTTGCTGGTGACGCTCGCCTACGGCGTCCACAGGACCCTGGGGCTGTGGCTTGGACCCGGCGGGTCCGTCACCGTCTGGAGCGACTACACCCGGCACGTCACGGCTTGGCTGTCGGCCTACGGCCTCCTGCTGCCGTTTCTCCTCAGCGTGGTCCTCGCCGCCTTCTTCTCCTGGCGCATCGACGTGAACGTGTTCGCGTTCCACATGTTCTACCGGAACCGGCTGGTCCGCTGCTACCTCGGAGCCAGCAATCCAAGGCGCGCGCCGCACCCCTTCACTGGATTCGACGGCGAGGACTCCCTGGCCCTGAAGGCGCTCCGCCATCGCCCCTATCACCTGATCAACGGGGCGATGAACATCACGACGGGGACGCGCCTCGCCTGGCAGGAGCGAAAGGCGGCGTCGTTCATCGCCAGCCCGCTCTTCTGCGGGTACGAGCTGAAGGACGACACGCGCCGGACCGGAACGTATCAGCGCACCGCAGACTTCCTCGCGGACGAGAACACGGAGCGACGGCGGCGCGCGGCACGGGTTCGCGAGCGGCTGGGCCTCCCGCCGACGGACGACCCGGATTCGGGTGAGCTGAACATGGCCCTCGGCACCGCGCTGGCCGTCTCGGGAGCGGCCGCCAGTCCGAACCAGGGCTATCATTCGTCTCCGGCCGTCGCCTTCCTGATGACCGTGTTCAACGTGCGCCTGGGCTGGTGGCTCCAGAACCCCGCCAAGCCCCGCAAGTGGCGAACCGAGGGGCCGCGGTGGGGCATCATGTATCTGCTGTCAGAGCTGCTGGGGATGGCGGACGAGACCTCCCGGTACGTGTACATCAGCGACGGCGGTCACTTCGAGAACCTGGGCCTCTACGAGCTGGTGCGGCGCCGCTGCCGCTTCATCGTCGCCTGCGACGCGGGCATGGACCCGGCATTCGAGTTCGAGGATCTCGGCAACGCCATTCGCAAGTGCAAGGTGGACCTGGGCGTCTCGATCGACATCGACACGCGACCGCTCCGGCCCGACCAGGCGACCGGCCGCGCCCTCGCTCACTGCGCAGTGGGCACGATCCGCTACGAGCGAGCTCGCGGCCAGATGGCAGACGGCTACCTCCTGTACATCAAGCCCTGCATCACGGGAGGCGAGCCCGGGGACGTCCTGCAGTACCGATCCGGGCACGCAGCGTTCCCTCACGAGAGCACGTCGGACCAGTGGTTCGGGGAATCCCAGTTCGAGAGCTACCGGAGGCTCGGCTATCACAGCGCCAAGACCGTGTTCGAGAGCGCCGGTGTCTCCGACCCGCGACGGCGGGAACGCATGTTCGTGGCCCTCAAGGAGCACTGGTATCCGGCGAGTCCGGCGGTCAAGGCCTCCTTCTCCCGGCATGCCGACCGTCTGAACACGCTCCAGATCGCGCTCCGCCACGAAGACAATCTCCGCTTCCTGGACGGGCAGATCTATCCCGAGTGGGGCGAGCTCATGAGGGGGAAGCAGGCGCCGCACCCGTCCAATCTGTCCTTGCCGACCTCGGCGACGGATGCGCGCGCGGGCTTCTACTTCTGCAACAATCTCCTCGAGTTGATGCAGAACGTGTATCTCGACCTCGATCTCGAGCAGGATCACGACCACCCTGACAACCGAGGGTGGATGAACCTGTTCAAGCACTGGTCCTGGGCCACGATGCTTCGCGCCACCTATGCGATCTGCTGCTCGACCTACGGCGCGCGGTTCCAGACCTTCTGCGAGCGGCGCCTGGATCTCTCCCCGGGCAAGGTGAGCCTGGAGCGGCGCCCGGTGAGCGCGTCGCTCGACGACCTCCTGCGGGAGACGCAGCGGCTCGGGGAGCTCAACTTCTGGGAGGCCAAGCTCATCCGCGATCGCAAGTCGGCGGGCGTGCCGTTCGACGAGCTTCACCTGCTCCGGCTCAAGGTCGAGGACCCGGCGCGGGCCGCGGCCGATCCCACGGCGCCTCCGGCCCTCGAGTTCTCGTTCGGGTTCGCCCTGACGCACCAGCGGGAGTTCGTCTACTTCCGGGTGCAGGACCACCTGCGCCGTATGGGCCTGGCGCGGGACGCCCTGCTCGCCCTCTGTCAGGCGGGCTACACGGCGGTCTCGACCGCCCTTGCCCCGGACGACGCGGAAGCCGGGCGTCGCTTCCGCGTGCTGGTGAGCTCGGTGCTGCGAGAAGTCACCCGAGAGCCCCGCCGTCCGCGATCCTCCTGAGGGCTCCTCTGCGCTGGCCGCACGCGCCCACGCCCCGACCGGTCAGCTCCGAGGCCGGAGATCCCGGGGATCGAACGGAGGCTCCGCGAGGACCACGGCCCGCCGGCGGTCCCCCAGCACCTCGACGGCCAGCGGCGTGCCGGGCGTGGCGAGCTCCGCGTCGACGTAGGCGACCGCCAGGCTCCGGCCGAGCCAGTGCGCGTAGCCGCCCGACGTCGTGATCCCCGCAATCCGGTCACCGGCCCAGACGGCCTCGTTGCCCCAGCAGTCGGCGTCGAGCGCGTCCACGTCGAGGGTGGCGAGGCGCTTGCGCACCCCCGTCCGCCGTTGCTGGAGGAGGGCGTCGCGGCCGACGAAGTCGCCCTTGTCGAACGCGACGAACCGCTCCAGGCCCGCCTCGAGCGGCGTCACCTCGGTGTTCAGGTCCGAGCCCCATGCGCGGTAGCCCTTCTCCAGGCGCAGCGAGTCCATCGCCCGGAGCCCGAAGTCGACGAGCCCCACGTCCCTGCCCGCCTCCCGCAGCGCCTCGTACAGCCCGACCTGGTACTCGACGGGATGGTGCAGCTCCCACCCGAGCTCGCCGACGAAGTTGATCCGGAGCGCGCGCACCGGCGCGGCCCCGGCGCGGATCTCGCGGACGGAGAACCACGGGAAGGCCGCGTTCGACAGGTCGGCGTCGGTGACCCGGCTGAGCACGTCCCGGGCCCGCGGCCCCGCCAGGATGAGGACGCCCCAGCGGGCCGTCACGTTCTCGATGGTCACGCTTCCGTCCGCCGACGCGTGGCGGCGGAGCCAGTCGAGGTCGTGAAGCTCGGCGGCCGCGGCGCTGAGGACGAGGAAGCGCTCGGGCGCGAGCCGCGTCACGGTCACGTCGCACTCGATCGTGCCGCGCGCCGTGAGGAGCTGCGACAGCACGATCCGGCCGGGCCGCGGGAGCCGGTTCGCGCAGAGGCGGTCGAGGAAGGCCTCCGCGCCCGGGCCGTGGACCTCGTACTTCGAGAAGCTGGAGAGCTCCAGCACGCCCGCCCGTTCGCGCACCGCGCGTGCCTCCTTGCCGACCGCGTCGAACCAGTTGGTCCGGCGGAAGCTCGGCCGGTCGCGCGGTTCCGTTCCAGCGGGCGCGAACCAGTAGGGCCGCTCCCAGCCGTTCCTGACGCCGAAGACCGCGCCGGCGTCGCGGAACCGGTCGTAGAGCGGGCTCGTCCGGACCGGCCGACCAGGCCGGCGGTCGTCCTGGGGGTAGACGATCGCGTACTCGTCCTCGTAGATGTCGATGCAGCGGGCGACGGCGTAGCGCTCGCTGGCGTACGGTCCGTAGCGCCGCGGGTCGAGCTCCCAGAGGTCGATCGAGGGCTGCCGGTCCACGATCCACTCGGCCAGATACCGCCCCGCTCCGCCGGCCTGGGTGATCCCGAAGCTGAAGCCGCACGCGAGCCAGAAGCCCGGCAGCCCGAACGCGGGCCCGAGGAGCGGGTTTCCGTCCGGCGTGTAGGTGATCGGGCCGTTCACGATCCGTGCGACCCCGGCCCGGGCGAGCACCGGCACGCGCGCCATCGCGCACTCGACGATGGCGCGGAGCCGTTCGGCGTCCGGTGGCAGGAGGCCGGTGCCGAAGCCGGGCGGGATCCCGCCCACGCCGAACGGGCGGGCCCCCCGCTCGTAGGGACCCAGGAGGAGTCCGTGCCCCTCCTGCCGGAGGTAGTACGAGACGTCGACCTCGCGGAGCAGCGGCATCTCGCGGCCAAGCGCCGTGATCTCCGGCACTGCCTCCGTCACGAGGTACTGGTGCTCCATGGGCACGATCGGGAGGTCCAGGCCGGCCAGCTGCCCGACCTCGCGCGCCCACGTCCCCGCGGCGTTGACGACGACCTCGGCGAGGAGCTCGCCCTGGTCGGTGACGATCCACCACTCGCCACCCGGCGTCCGCCCGAGTCCGGTCACCCGTGTGTGCCGGTGGACCCGGGCGCCGCGATCGCGCGCGCCCTTCACCAGGGCCTGCGTCACGCTCGTCGGGTCGACGTGGCCGTCCTCCGGGTTCCACACCGCGCCCAGGAGGCCCCGCGTCTCGACGAGCGGGTGAAGCCGCCGGATCTCGTCGGGGCCGATCACCTCGAACGGAAGCCCGATCGTGCGCGCCTTCCCGCGGTGGCGCCGGTACTCGTCCATCCGGTCCGGCACCGAGGCGAGCCGGAGACTCCCGGGCCGGTGGAAGCCGACCGCCTGCCCCGTCTCCGCCTCCAGCCGCTGGTAGAGCTCCGTGCTGGCGAGGTGAATCCGGGAGAGATTCAGGCTCGTGCTGAAGTGCGGCGTGTTGCCCGCGGCGTGCCACGTCGAGCCGGACGCCAGCTCCCCCCGCTCGACCAGCACGACGTCGGTCCACCCCGCGCGCGCGAGGTGGTAGAGGACGCTGGCGCCGACGATACCGCCGCCGATGACGACGGCGCGGGTGGTGTCCGTCACGGCTGCCCGCTGTCCGAAGGGTCGCTATCGGCGGCGAGCGGCGGGACCGCCAGCTGCGCGTGGCGGGGGGCCGCGATTCCCGCACGGTCCCAGGCGACCGTGCTCCCGACGATGGGGTCCGCTCCGGGATGCATGGCCCGAGGGGCTCGTGGCGACCGTGCCCGGAGGATCAGCCCCGCTGGCGGCCGAGGTAGGCGGCGATGCGGGCGGCCTCGCGCTCGCGGAACCGGACCGCGACACGGAGCTGCTCCAGGTACTGATCGAGGATCTTCCCGCCGAGCTCGATGCCGTGGGCCGGGAAGAAGGCCCGGACCTCGGCCTCCCACTCCGGGCGGACGAGCGCGCTGACGCCGTCGAAGACCCGGCGGAACGCGCTCGGCGGATAGAGGCGCCGCATGGTCTCCCAGTGGCCCTTCACGAACTCCCACGCCAGCCCCCGGGCCCACACGCTCGAGAGCATCGCGCGGACGACGAAGGGAGCGTCCTGGCTCCGGATCTCGCCGTCCACGGTGTGCTGGAGGGTCCGGGTGATGAGCTCCGGCTGCCGGAATGCCGCCAGGGCGTACAGATAGCGCTGCTCCTCCTGCGGGCTCCGGGCGTGGCGGAAGCGGTCGCGGAACTCGGCGTACTCCGTCTCGCCGCCGGCGCGCGCCAGCGTGGCGATCACGGCCGGCAGCACGTTCGGGTCGATGGCGCGCTCGTCGGCCCGGTAGCGGGCGTAGAGGTCGCGCGCCTCCGCCTGAACCTCGTGGTCGTCGCCGAGGACGCCCATCGCCCGGAGCAGGTCGCCGCGCAGCTGCCGCGTGAGCTCATCCTCGCCCGCCCGCGGCGTCCAGCCCAGCCGCCGGGAAGCCGGCCCGACCCGGTCACGGACGAAAACCTCAAGATCGTCCCGGGCGTCGTCGTCGATCGTTCGGTTCACGTACGCCAGGGCGCCGATCAGCACCGCCCACACGTTCCGGTCGGTCTCGTCGCGGAGCCGCTCCGTGAGGTCGAGGAACGCCACGGCGTCGAGATCCCCCGCCTGCGCGAGCGCGAAGCAATCCGACACGAGACCGAAGCGCTCGATCGGGGCGAGGACGCCCAGGTTCGCGGTCAGTCGATCGAGCAGCGCCGGCGCGTAACTGACGCGGTAGAAGCCGTGCCCGCCGGCGTTCACGACGACCCACTCTGGGGCGCCGGGAAGGGTGAGGTCCTCCTCGGCGGCACCCAGCAGGAGCTTCTGCTCCACGGCCTGGCCCGCGATGGACGCCCGCACCGTGACCGGGACGCGCCAGGGCTGCGCCGGCTCGTCGGCGCTCCCCGGCGCGGCGTCGCCGAGGTACGTGAAGCGTCGCTGCGTGAGGTGGAGCCGTGGCCCCTCCGCCCGGACCCCGACCAGCGGATACCCGGGGTGGAAGACCCAGCCGTCCATGACCTCGGGGATCGGCTGTCCGGAGGCTTCGCCGAGCGCCTTCCAGAGATCGGTCGTCTCCGCGTTCTCGTACTCGTGCCACCGGAGGTAGAGCCGCACGCCGTCCCGGAAGGTGTCCGGTCCGATGTGCTGCTCCAGCATGCGGAGGACCGAAGCCCCCTTCTCGTACGTCAGGAGGTCGAACATGGCCTCGCAGTCGCGCGGCGCCCGGACGTCGTACTCGATCGGTCGGCTGGCGTGAAGCCCGTCTACCCCCATCGCGGCGGCCCGGGACACGCCGAAGCTCACCCAGCGCTGCCACTCGGGCTTCCAGGCGTGGACGGCGAGCATCTCCATGAAGGTGGCGAACGCCTCGTTGAGCCAGATGCCGTTCCACCAGGTCATCGTCACGAGGTCGCCGAACCACATGTGGGCGAGCTCGTGCGCGACCACGTCGGCGATCCGCTCGAGGTCCGAGTGGGATGCGGCGGCCTCGTCCACCAGGAGGGCGGTCTCGCGGAACGTGATCGCCCCCAGGTTCTCCATGGCTCCCGCCGCGAAGTCGGGTATCGCCAGGAGGTCCACCTTGTCGCCGGGATACGGGATCCCGTAGTAGCGCTCGAAGAAGTCGAGGCAAAACGCCCCGGCCGTCCGCGCGTAGCCCGCCAGGTGCCGCTTGCCCGGCACGCACCAGACACGGAGCGGCGTCTTGCCGATCATGACCAGCTCGGTCGACTCCAGCTCGCCCACGATGAAGGCGACGAGGTAGGTCGACATCCGGATGGTGTCTCCGAACGTCACCGCCCGCCGACCGGAGCCGGCGGCCTCCTCCCGGATGGGCGCGGTGTTCGAGACCGCCGTGTAGCCATCGGGCACCACGAGGGTGATGCCGAAGACGGCCTTCAGAGCGGGCTCGTCCCAGCACGGGAACGCCCGCCGGGCGTCCACCGCCTCGAACTGGGTCACCGCCATCACGTGCGTCCGTCCCTCGGCGTCCTTGAAGGTGCTGCGGTAGAAGCCGTGGAGCTGGTCGTTCAGGATGCCGCAGAAGCCGAGCCGCAGCGTCCACTCGCCCGGGTGGAGGGCGCGCGGGAAGCGGAGATGGACCCGGTCGGTGGCCGGATCCAGCGACGCCGTGCCTTCGAGCCGGGTCCCGTCGGGCCCCTCCGCCTCCACGCTCGTGAAGGTGAGCTCGACGGCGTTCAGCTGGACCTCGTCGACCTCGTCGCGGATCTCGACCTGGATGGCCTCCTCGCCCGCGTAGGTGGCGGCGTCGAGGTCCGGCTCGAGCCGGATGTCGTATCGGCTCGGCACGACCGTCCTGGGCAGGCGATGGCTGTTCACGTGGTCCCCTTTCCGTGCTCCGGCGCCCGGCGCCGGTGGGTGTCGACGGCGATGGGGCCCAGCGTGCGGCCTCGCGGGGCCCTGGAGGAGGATACCATCCGCCGGGGCGCCCCCGCCTCCGACCCTTTCCGTCCGGCACGTCCGCCAGAGCCGTCGCCGTTGACGCGAGCATGGGGCGCGTGTATATCACCCGTGGACGCACGCGCCGAAACACAGCGTGATCGACCACTGGAGGGAGCCGTATGAGTGATCGCGCGCGGAGTCTGGCCCGGCAGCTCGACCAGGCGAACCACGAACTGATCGCCACGATCGAGGGGCTGTCGGACGCCCAGTGGCACGCGAAGGCGCCCGGCGATGGCCGGAGCGTCGGCGTCGTCGCCCATCATGTGGCCACGAGCCACCAGGCGGTGTCCGGCCTCGTGGGAGCCATCGCGCACGGTCAGCCGGTTCCAGACATCACGATGGACATGGTCCACCAGGGAAACGCGGCGCACGCCGCGCAGTATGCGAACTGCACGAAGGCCGAGACGCTGGCGCTTCTCCGCCAGAACGGGGCCGCGGCAGTCGCAATGGTGCGGGCCCTCGGTGACGCGGAGCTGGAGCGGTCGGCGACCTTTCCCATGGGGACGATGAGCGCGGCGCAGGTGATCGAGCGAGTGCTCGTCGGCCACGCCCATGACCACCACGCCAGCATCCGGCGGGCGCTCGCGTAGCCAGGATACCTCCGCGAAGGGGCAGCGGATGCTCCGGAAACTCGGCCTGGCGGGCGCCATCCTCCTGCTGATCGCCTGCTCCACGCTTGCACGCGACCCGAACTGGCGGGTCGCCCGGCGGGACTCTTCCGGACACGCACCGGATCCCGCAGCGACGCCCGAGGCGGTGCTGCAGGTCTACGCGGCGCGCACGGTCGGCTGGAAGGGAGCTCTCGGGGTGCACACGTGGATCTCGCTCAAGCGCTCTGGCGCGCCCGCGTACACGCGCTACGAGGTCATCGGCTGGGGCGTCGACCGCGGGACCCCGGCCGTCCGCGTGAACCGGACGGGGCCGGACAACTACTGGTTCGGCAGCCGGCCGACCCTTCTGGTCGATCTGCGGGGCGACGGGGTGGACGCCCTGATCGACCGTGTCGACGCGGCGGTGCAGGCGTACCCCTACCCATCGACCTACCGTACCTGGCCGGGACCGAACAGCAACACGTTCACCGCGTTCGTGGGGCGCGCCGTGCCGGAGCTGCGCCTCGATCTCCCGCCGACGGCCGTCGGCAAAGACTTCCTCCCGGGCGGGGCCCCGGCGGCCCTGGCGCCGAGCGGCACGGGGGTTCAGCTCTCGCTCCTCGGCCTCGCGGGCGTCCTGATCGGCTGGGAGGAGGGGATCGAGGTCAACCTGCTCGGCCTCACGTTCGGTCTCGATCTGAACCGCCCGGCGCTCAAGCTTCCCGGCCTGGGCCGGCTCGGGATCCCCGCCGAGCCCAAGCCCTGACGCCGCGCCACGCGGGCCCACGCCGTTGCGGGGCCTCCACGCTTCCCCTATGATGCCAAGGGTGTCCAGACCTTCTCGATCCGCCCCGTGCCCCGGCTGCGCCGCCACGCCTCGCACGTGCCACCTCGGAGGAGCCGCGTGAAGAAGAACTTCTACAGCGACAACGTCTCCGGCGCGGCCCCGTCGATCCTGCGGGCGATCGTCGAGTCGAACGCGGGCGACACCGCTCCGTACGGCGGCGATCCGTACACGCAACGGCTCGAGCGGCGGATGGCGGAGCTCTTCGAGGCGGAGGTCGACGTCTATCCGGTCGGCACCGGGACGGTGGCGAACGGTCTCTGCGCATCGCTTCTCTGTATCCCGTACGGTGGCATCTACTGCGCGGACGTCTCGCACCTTCATAGCAGCGAGTGCGGTGGGGCGGAGTTCTGGTCCGGCGGCAACGCACGGAGCGTCCCGATCCCGACGGTGGACGGCAAGATGCCGGTCGCCACGCTCGTCGACGCGATCGAGGCCGGCGCGCTGCGCGCCGCCGACGTACCGGGGCGCGCGGTGAGTCTCACTCAGGGCACCGAGGCCGGGACGGTCTACTCGGTCCGCGAGGTGCGCGAACTGGCGGAGGCCGCCCGCGCGCGCAACCTCCTCGTCCACATGGACGGCGCCCGCTTCGCCAACGCGGTCGCGCGCCTCGACTGCACGCCGGCGGAGCTCACCTGGAAGGCCGGCGTCGACCTCCTCTCGTTCGGGGCCACGAAGAACGGCGCGCTCTGCGCCGAGGCCGTGGTGTTCTTCAACCGGGGCCTCGCCGAGACGATGCGGTATCGCCGACGCCGCGCCGGGCAACTCTTCTCGAAGATGCGCTTCCTGTCCGCCCAGCTCGTCGCCTTCCTGGAGGACGACCTCTGGCTCCGCAGCGCCCGTCACGCGAATGCGATGGCTGCGCGGGTGCGCCAGGGGCTCGCGGACCTCCCGGGCGTGCGGTTCCCCCACCCGACCGAGATCAACTTCGTGCTGGCCGCGCTTCCCAAGCCCGTTTGGGACGGCCTGGTCGCCGACGGCTACAGCTTCTCGCGGCGCGGCACACCCCGGGACGGTGTCGTCCGGATCGCGTGCGCGTGGGACACGCCTCCCGAGGCCGTGGACGCGCTGATCGAGGCCGCCCACCGGCACGCGGGGCTGGTCCCGTCGGGGGCGACAGCCGGGCGTCGCGTTAGCTGAGGGCGGCACACCGCCCGCCCTGCGCCCGCCCCCCCGGGCCTCGTTCGATGGAGTTCCCGGCCGCCCTTCGGGCGCTGAAGCACCGCGACTACCGGTTCTTCTGGGCGGGCCAGTCCGTCTCGTCGGTCGGCAGCTGGATGCAGTCGGTGGGCCTGTCATGGCTGGTCCTCGAGCTCACCGATTCCCCGTTCCGCCTGGGCCTCGTGAGCGCGCTCCAGTTCGGCCCGGTGCTCCTCTTCTCCGCCGTCGCCGGCGTCATCGTGGACCGCACGCCGAAGCGCCGCCTGATTCTCGGCACCCAGATGGCCCTCATGCTCCCCGCCTTCGCGCTCGCCGGCCTCGCGTGGACCGGCTGGGTCCGCTACTGGCACGTGGCCGCACTCGCGGGCCTGATTGGTCTCGTGAACTCCCTGGACATGCCGTCGCGGCAGTCGTTCCTCGTGGAGCTGG
>DASZOL010000021.1:0-44298 GCA_035550795.1 Candidatus Methylomirabilota bacterium | reverse complement strand
GGCCGGGAGAAGTCTAGCCACCATCCCGACCGGCCGTGTTCTGGCTGATCGGGGTCCGGTCAGGCCCGGGCCGGGGACCCCTACGACCCGCTAAGGCGGATCCTGCGCCGGGTGCGCGGCACGGCTAACGCTTCCCCTGGTCGACCATCCGCAGGATGTCGTCCAGCGGATTGCCGTCGCCGTTGAGATCGAGCATCGAGGCGAGTCCGGGCGCGGCGGCGGCCGGCGTCGCGCTGCCAGCGCGGGCGGCCTGACCGCCGAGCAGGTTCCCCAGCAGGCCGCCGAGCCCCCCGCCGCCCGGAGAGGGTTGGGGCGCGGCCCCGGCGCTCCGCTGCTTCGCCATGTAGCCTGCGACCAGCATCGCCAGCACCGGCAGCATCTTCTTGAGCAGGGCCGGGTCGAGCCCCGACTGCGAAGCCGCGTTCTGGGCGACCGTGCGGCTCACGTCCTTGGAGCCGAAGATCTGTTCGAGCACGTCGTTGCCGCGGCTCACGTCCGTCGGCCGCGGCGCCAGCACGTCGTCCAGCAAACCGCCGCCGCCGAGCTGCCCGAGGAGGCCGCCGAGCCCTTCGAGACCGGCGGGCTGTGACTGCGCCTGCTTCTTGAATCCGCCGAGGATCGCCGGGACGAGCGCCGCGGCACCGCTCGCCGCCTGGGTCTCGCTGACGCCGAGCTCTCGCGCGATCGACGGGACGCCGCCCATCTGAGCGAGGATGTCAGTGATCTGCATGTGGATGCTCCCTTGGGTTGGTGATGCTGCCGGTTAGTCCAGGAGGTCGTGGGGCACGTTGCCGCCGTTGGCGGCGATGCGCGCGAGCACGGTCTAGTGCAGCCAGATGTTCATCTTCGCCGAATCCCCCATCAGCTCTGCCGGGCAGCCCAGCTCCGTGGCCAGCTCCTTGCGCGCCCCGAAGCTGCTGTCGATCTCGAGGAGCTTAAGCAGGTCGACGATGGAGGTCCGCCAGTTCAGCTTCTGCGGGTTCGCTGCCGCGCGCCGCTCCAGTTGCGCGACGACATCCACCAGAGCGACCGGCCTGGACGGCGGTGGGGCCGGCGCCGAGCCCACGCTCGAGGGTGCGGCCGCCGGTGGCGGGACGGGCGTGGGAGCCGCGACCGCGCTGCCGATACCGAGCTTCTCGAGGATCTTGCCGAAGAATCCCATAAGGTCCTCCTTGCGTGGCTGAGCGATTTCTTTTTTGAGTATGGCAGGAAGAGCTTGAAACGCAACTCAGGTCGCCTCCGCGATGCAGGGCGGGCCGCGGCCGGCGAGCGTCGGGCGAAGCCCTGAAGGGGCTCTCGATCAGCCGGTGGCTCGGTGTGATCCGGCGCCGCTCGAGTCGGCCGGCCCCGAGTGCTCGCCGCGTCGAGAGGGCCGACACGCGGGCGCTCCCGAGTCTAGGGGCGGCGCTCCACTGATGGTAGCCTATCCGGCATGAACGACACGCAGCGGATCAAAGGCGTCCTGTCACCCGTCGTTACGCCCTTCCAGGCCGATCTGTCGCCCGACCCCGAGCGCTTCGTGCGCCACTGCCGGTGGCTGCTCTCGCAGAACGTCGGCCTGGCGGTGTTCGGGACCAACTCGGAGGCCAACTCCCTGTCGGTCGAGGAGAAGATCGAGCTGCTCGATCGACTGGTCGGCAGCGGGCTCGACCCGGCTCGCATGATGCCGGGGACGGGGCACTGTGCGCTGCCGGACTCCGTCCGGTTGACGGCGCACGCGGTCAAGCTGGGCTGCGGCGGCGTGCTGATGCTGCCGCCCTTCTACTACAAGGGCGTGAGCGACGAGGGCCTCTTCCGGAGCTTTGCCGAGATCATCGAGCGGGTGGGGGACGCGCGCCTGCGCGTGTACCTCTATCACATCCCGCCGGTGGCCCAGGTGCCGATCACGCTCGGCCTCGTCGAGCGCCTGCTGAAGGCCTACCCGCAGCCGACGGCCGGCATGAAGGACAGCGGTGGCGACTGGAGGAACACGCAGGCGTTCCTCGACGCCTTCGGCACGGGCGGCTTTGACGTCTTCCCGGGCGCCGAGACGTTCCTGCTCCAGGGCATGCGCCACGGCGGTGCCGGCTGCATCAGCGCCACGGCCAACGTGAACCCGGCGGCGATCGCGCGGCTCTGCGACACCTGGCAAGCCGCTGACGCCGACGCGCAGCAGGCGCGGCTCGACGAGATCCGCGGCATTTTCGCGAAGTTCTCCATGATCCCCGCGCTCAAGGCCGCCGTCGCCCACTGGAGCGGCGACCCGGCGTGGGCGACGGTGCGCCCGCCGCTCGTCGCGCTCACGCGCGAGCAGGGCACGGCGCTGGTGACGCAGCTCGAGCAGGCGAGGTTCACGATGCCGGGGCTGCGCAGGTAGCGGCGGCTCCTCGGCGTCCCTGGCTCGCTCTCGCCGCGCCGGCCAACTCTCCTCGTTCCGCGCCCGTTCCACCTTCGCTCCGACTCCCTCGCGGGGCTCGACAGCGGGCTAGCTCGCGTCGTAGCCTGCGGGCTTGCCGAAGCCGCCAATCTCGCGGGCCAGGAGCGCGGCGAAGCGGAGGGGCGTGAGGTCCTCCAAGTACGGGCCCACGGCCTGTAGGCCGATGGGCAGGCCCCCGCGCGAGGTCTCCACGGGGAAGGCGGTGGCGGGCTGTCCCGCCACCGTGGACGGCGCGGGGTAGACCAGGCCGTGGAAATAGGGGACGGCGCGGCCGTTCACGTCGAGCGTGAGCCGGAGGTCGCTGTCGTCCGCCGGCCAGGCCCGCTCGATGTGCGGGTACGCGAGCACGTTGATGGCGGGGGACAGAAGTACGTCCCAGTCGCGGAAGAAGACGCGCCATGCGTGGCGAAACCCCTCGCGCTGGGCGCCCCACAGGACGAAGTCGCCGGGGGCGCCGTCGAGGCCGTGCAGGTTGGCGCGTGAGAACTCGTCCGTGCCTTGCTGCCAGACGTCGATGCGCTTCCGGCGCCCCTTGGCGGTGTCACGCCCGCTCGTCACCGCGGCCAGCAGCGACCGATATGATCGTCACGGGGAGGCCGAGGAGGGCGCCGCCGTCGCCGCGTGCGGCGGCCTGGTCGGCGGCGCGGGCCTGCCGGCGCGCCCGCTCGAAGTCGGGGACCACCACCGCGTTGGGGCGCCCGTCGTGGCGCTCGATTCGGCGGATGTAGAGGTCCGTGAGCCCGCTCGACGTCGCCCGCCCGGCGCGCAGGGTGGCCAGCAGCTCGGTGGCGCTTTCGAAGGGATCCACGTCGGCCATGGGGGTTCCTCGCGCTAGGTGCGCAACGCGTGTGCTCGCTCGTCCGGGCTCCACGGCCCCGACCCGCCGGAGGCCTGCGATGCCGCTCCGTTCCCAGCGCCGTCGCCAGTCCGGGGTGATACCGGCTCTATTCCAGCGTCACACGGACGCGACCCGATGACACCGTGAAGTCCACCGTGCCGGGACCCACGATGATCCCAACCGTGTTCGTACCGCCGCCACTACATGTGCCGGAAGCGCTGAACGACCCTGCCCTGATGGCATACTGAACCGAACCGTCACACTCGATCCGCATCGAATAGCTGCCTGCAGGCAGGCGGTACTGGCCGGTCTGCGTTATCGTCACCGTGGACCCGACCGTGAGCGTCTGACCCGGTGTAGTGCCGGTTGGCGTAGTGACGCTGTCTGAATCGCTCCCACATCCCACGTACAAGAGCATGCCCAACATCGTCAGCGCTAGCCGTCTCCGGGCAGCTACAGCTTGGTATTGCACGTGACCCTCCAACCTCGGTGCCATTCAGCCGTCGGGCCGGGGGGCAAGGCACCGCCTTCGCCGCATGAACGATCGGGCGCCCGTCTGCGGCAAGACCCCTCGCCACGTACGTTCCGGAATCGCGGAGACGCTCCGCGCGCCACGCCACCGGATGCCAAAACGCTCCTTCCTCACCATGCTTGTGTGGCCTCTGAGCCACGGTCGCGCGCGAGCCGGCAGCCGTGTCCTGCGGCCAGCGGGCTAGGGGCTGTCCTAGACGGTGAGCGCCGAACGCCCAGATCGAGCGCCGCCTCGGCCCAGCGCTCGGCTGCCAGACCGACACACATCTCGGCGTCGGTCGGGAGTGGACTGTTACGCCCTGAAGCCCGGCGCGGCGGAGGTCAGGCGCGTGTCGCGCGACGAGGCCACCCGAAAGGTTGCCGCGGGCCCCCTGCAGGAGGCCGAGGCGGTCCCCCGGGCGCAGCGTCTGACCACGTCCGCGTTCGCGGTCGGGCGAGAGGGAGAGAATGGCCACTCCCGTCCTCCGGTCCGGGTGCGACCGGATCGGCCAGGGGAGACTCGCGACGCCCTTGCCCTTGGGCAGCCTCCCGTGGCGCTGGCCAGCCTCCAGGCTGACCACTGGCCATTCGGTCGGACGCCCGATCCGGTCGTCCCGGGTACCATCATCCTACTGATTCGTCCGCCGCGATACCAAGGCTGGGGGCCCTCCTCCCCCGCGAGGAGCGGCGGGAGATCCACGTACGTCGATCACGGGCTCCCACGTGGAGGGGCCAGCCGTCCGGGTCACGCCAACCGCCTGCGACACTTGCCCAGAATGAAAGCGGCGGCCTGAAAGGGCCGCCGCTCGATTCCTCCGGAGGATCCGGGCGCTACTTCTTGGTGTAAGTGATCTCCATCATCTTCATCTCTTTGCCGTCCTTGCCCGGCACGTACATCTCGAATACCTCGGTCGCGGGGCTGGTCCAGCGGGTGGTCATGCGCGCTTTCACCGGGGTCTTCTTGATGGGATCGTTCCAGCTCCCGGTGAAGGTACAGGTCTTCTTCTCGGCGTCGCAGGTGCCCTCGTTCACCATGATCCCGGTGGACATACTGTCGTTCCACGTGGACCAGTACTTACCGGACACGTTGTCGAACCCCATCATCCCGTGACCGGTGAAGGGCATGCCCATCATCGAGCTGCGGATCTCCTCGACCAGCACGCGACCGCCGAGCGCCATGGAGCGTGTCGCGGTGCCGGTGTCTTCCATCGCCGGCCCCCCGGGCTCGTGCCAGCTCTTGATCTTGAGGTCATAGTTGCCGGCCGACGATGCCAGGGCCTGGTGAGGGCCGCCCGGCGTGCCGGCCTTCATGTACGCTTCCATCTCCGCTTTCTGCTCGGGGGTCATCTCCGGCGGCTTTTGCCCCTGCTGCGCCACGGCGAGCGTGGCGAACGCGACGACGGCGGTGGCCACCAGCAGAGCTCGGGCGATTCTGCGGCTCATGATCCCTCCTTCACAGGAACGTGGTCTGGTGGTACGAGGGGCACTCAAGACCAGCATATCAGCGGCTCGGATGGGCGCCGTGCGACGTCCCCCGGCTCGGCCACGCGGCTGGACGAACGGCGTCAGCCCCGTGGCGCGCGTTTCACGGGAGTCTCGCCGCCGGCCCCCCGCAGCGGGATTCAAGCGGGCCCTGGGGAGACGACGGGGTGTCGCATTACGTGGGCGAGCCTGCACGATCGCTTCGCGGGCGGCAGCGAGAAACGCGTCCCGGCGCTCCGGACGCACAAGGATTCGCCCCGACACGATGATCATTCCCTCACCTGCCTTCCCGCGGGCGTTCTTTCAACGCATGCCGAGGTCCGCCGCCGTTCATGCGATAGGCGGGCCGAACCGGCTCATTCCCAGGGCGTGTGTGCTTCATCGCGTCCTTCACGACGGGGGTGCTTCTCACCCCGTAGTCGCTTGAAGGGGCTCGCAATCGACATGAGCCCTCAGTCCGGCCTGTCGGCCTAGCGCGCCCGCTCCCCGGGTCGGGAGGCCGCGCGACCGGTGCGGCACGGGGCCGTCTGACCTTCGTGCGGACCTCTCGAAGCCGGTAGGCAGCCGGCCCCCGGGGGGCGACCCTCCGGCGGCGCGCCCGCCTCGGCCTCCCGGTCCTGGGGCCGTTGGTTGACATCCTCGTGACATCTCCCGGCCCGTGCGGACCTTAGACTCGGTGCAAGGCGGACGACGCATCCGCGCAGCTCCGGGAGGGGAGGACAACCGACATGATGAGCAGGCGGAGTCTCCTTGGATACGGCGCGCTCGGATGGCTGGCTGGCGGGCTCGGACCCGTCGGCGGCGCGGCGCCGCGAACGGCCGGGGCGCAGGGCCGGACCCCCGGCGCGTTCGAGGTGACTCGGTCCGACGCCGAGTGGCGGCAGCGCCTCACGCCGCAGCAGTTCTACGTGCTCCGGCAGCACGGCACGGAGCGGGCGGGGAGCAGCCCCCTCGACAAGGAGTACGCGAAGGGGATCTACCAGTGCGCGGGGTGCGACCGCCCGCTCTTCTCGTCGGAGACGAAGTTCGACAGCCGCACGGGCTGGCCGAGCTTCTGGGCGCCTCTCGAGAACGCCGTGGGAACCAGCACGGACCGGGCCCTGTTCATGGTGCGGACCGAAGTGCACTGCCGCCGGTGCGGCGGGCACCTCGGCCACGTGTTCGAGGACGGGCCTCCGCCGACGGGGCTCCGCTACTGCATGAACGGGGTGGCGCTCGTGTTCAGGAGGGCCTGACCATGCGATCCATGATGTCGCTGTGGCTCGGAGTGCTGACGGGTCTCGCCGCCCTCGGGGTGGTCCCCACCGGCGCACAGGAGCGGGCCAAGGCGACGTTCGCCGGCGGCTGCTTCTGGTGCATGGAGCCGCCGTTCGACAAGCTGGACGGGGTGATCTCTACCACGTCGGGCTACACGGGCGGCCGGAAGGCGAACCCGACCTACGAGGAGGTATCGGCCGGCACCACGGGCCACGCCGAGGCCGTGGAGATCGTCTACGATCCGCGCAAGATCACGTACGCCCAGCTCCTGGACGTCTTCTGGCGCAACATCGACCCGACCACGCCGGACCGGCAGTTCTGCGACGTCGGGAGCCAGTACCGCGCGGCGATCTTCTACCACGACGAGACCCAGCGCGGGCTCGCCGAGCAGTCGAAGCGGGCGGTGGCCGAGCGCCTCGGGCGGCCGATCGTGACCCAGGTCGTGCCGGCCGCCACCTTCTACGCCGCAGAGGAGTATCACCAGGACTACTACAGGAAGAACCCGATCCGCTACCGCTTCTACCGGACGGGCTGTGGCCGCGATCGGCGCCTGGAAGAGATCTGGGGGAAGGCAACCTCGGCGTCCGGTGCGGGCGGCTGAGCCGAGGCGGCCGGGGCCGTCCCATGATGCTCGGGGCCGCCGCCTGAGCGGGCGGCCAGGGCCGGCGAGGCCTCGCGCCGACACGCGAGCCGCGACCAGCGGGGTGCCAGGCCCCGGCGGCTAGCTCGCGGCGGACGGAGCGAAGCCCTTAGGAGCCCGGTGCTCAGGGGCCGCCTTCTTCCGCCGGGTGCGCTCGAACACCCAGTACTTCCCGTCTCCCTGGTGTCCCCGGCGGCCTCCGTCGCTGCCCTCGCCCTCCGTGCCGTCGCCCGCGTGGTAGATTTCGCGCCAGCCCGGAGACTCGGGCGGGACGCGGGGGGACGACGGTACGGGCCAGATGATCAGGCGCGCGGGAGAGTCCCGAGGAGCGGCTTGGGCGATGGTGGCCTGCGCCGGCGCCGCGGCCGCCTGGCCCGCGGTCGCGTCCGCCCATGTCGGTGGCGGGGCGTTCATCCTGCTGCTGCCGACGCACCTGTACGTGGCGGGCGGGGCGATCGCCGTGGCGGCATCGTTCGCTCTGGTCGCGCTGGTGCCTCCGCCGTGGTTCGCGTGCCTCGAGGCGCTCTCCCTGCGGTGGAGCCTCCCGGCGCTCCCAGGGCGTGATGCGGTCTCGACCGCTGCGAGCCTGCTCTCCCTGGCCGCCATCGTCCTGCTCGTCACGGCGGGGGTCCTCGGGAGCCGCGACCCGCTCGCGAACCCGCTCCCCTTGTTCGTCTGGACCGTCTGGTGGATCGGCTTCACCTACCTGCATGCAGTCTTCGGCAATCTCTGGGCGCACCTGAACCCCTGGATCGGCCTCTACCGCCTGCTGGCGGCGGCCCGGCCGCTCCGTTGCCGGCGCGAGCGCCCACCTCTCAGCTATCCGCCGTGGGCGGGCCACTGGCCCGCCGTGGCGGGCTTTCTCGCGTTCGCGTGGATCGAGCTGATCCATCCGGCGCCGGCCGATCCCGCCGTGCTGGCCAGCCTGGTGACGAGCTACCTCCTTCTCCAGTTCGCCGGCGTGCTGGCCTTCGGGGAGCGGTGGCTTCGCGAGGCGGAACCGTTCGCCGTGTACTTCCGCATGGTCGCCCGGCTCGCGCCGCTCGGCGCGCGCACGGGCCCCGGCGGTCGGTGCCTGATCGAGCTCACGTTCCCCGCTCTCCGGCTACTCCGGACGGAGGCCCGGTCCGTGAGCCTGGCCACCTTCGTCCTCCTCGTGCTCTCGTCCGTGTCGTTCGACGGGCTGTCCCGCACGTTTGCGTGGCTCGCGTGGCTCGGCGAGAACCCGCTCGCCTATCCGGGCCGCACCGCCCTCATGGTGCCGAACACGCTCGGATTCCTCGGGCTCTTCGTCGCGCTCGCGCTGGCCTACGTGGCGGCCGTGCGACTGATGGCGCCCTTGTCCCGAATCCGTCTCCCGCTGGCGCGGCTCGCCGCGCTCTTCGCGCTCCCGCTCGTGCCCATCGCCTGCGGGTACCACTTCGCGCACTACCTCCCGGTGCTCGTCGTGGACGTCCAGCACGCGGCCCGGGCCGCGTCCGACCCCTTCGCGCGGGGATGGGATCTCCTGGGGACGCGCGACCTCCACGTGGTGACCTCATTCCTCTCGGATCCGGCGCGGGTCTACACGATCTGGCACAGCCAGGTGGCCATCATCGTGGCTGCTCACGTGGCGGGCGTCATTCTCGCCCATGGGCTCGCCCTGCGCCTGGCCGGGCGGGTGCCGGCGATCGCGAGCCAGCTGCCGATGCTCGCCCTCATGATCGGCTACACCGTGCTGGGGCTCTGGCTCCTGTCGACGCCCACCGCCGGCTAGCTGACTCGGACGGCCCCCGCGTCGGGCGGGCGGGTCGGAGGGCGGGCCGTTGAAACGGGTGGGAGGCCGTGCTACAAGAAGGCCGCCAGCTGGCCGAAGCCCGACGGGGCGGGCGCCGAACCTTCCAGGAGGATCAGCCATGAGCGAGACCGCCAAGGGAGCGCCGACAATCTCGAGACGAAACCTCCTGAAGGTGGGTGGCGCGCTGGGATTGGGCGCCTCCCTCCCGGCGCCGCGGATGCGCGAGGCTGCCGCCCAGGGGGCGCCGCTCAAGCTCGGCTTCCAGGTCCACCGGACCGGTATCGGCGCGGTCTACGGGCGCTGGTACGAGCGGACGACGGCCGCGGCCGTGAAGCTCATCAACGAGAAGGGCGGCATCGGCGGGCGGCCCGTGGAGATCGTCGCCGAGGACGACGGGACCGACCCGAAGCGCGGCGCCGAGGTGGTCGAGAAGCTCGCCGTCCACCACAAGGTGGACCTGATCTTCGGCACGCTCTTCTCGCACGTCGTCATCGCCTCAGCCCCGCGGGCGGGCGAGCTGAAGATCCCGTACCTCGTGGTGAGCGAGGGCTATCACGTGGCCTCCGGCAAGCTCAACCGGTACGTGTTCCAGCCCGGGATCACCGACGTGCGGTCGCAGGTGACGGCCATGGCGGGATGGATACTCAAGAACCTGGGCAAGAAGGTCACCCTGATCTTCCCCGACTACGCCTTCGGCCACGACCACCGCGACTTCTTCGGCCGGGTCGCGACCGCCCAGGGCGGCACCGTCCGCGCCCTCATCCCCGTCCCGCCGACCGAGACCTCCTTCACGAAGTACTTCCCGCGCGTGCCGGCCGACACGGAGGTGCTGTACCACGTCATGGTGGGCCCCGGCGTGCTCACGTTCGTCAAGGAGATGGGCGAGCACTTCGGCTCCCGGCGCCCGCAGATCTTCGGCTTCGTCGACTCGGTGGAGGGGGTGGACATCGCGGCCCCCGGGCTCGAGTTTCTCGAGGGCACGTACTTCTGGGAGGCGTTCCCGCGCTATGCCCCGCCCAACACCCCGCCGCACGTGCGCCAGTACCGCGAGCGCGTGGGGATCAACGACAGCGGCGCGAGCGTCACCGACGCGAAGGACGTCTCCACGGCCTCGCACATGTTCGGCTGCTGGGAAACGCTCTTCGTGATCAAGCGGGCCGTCGAGCAGAGCGGGTACAAGCGGCCCGGGGCCGATTACAAGGCCTTCGTCGAGACCCTGGAGGGCTTCCAGAGCTTTCCGGAGGGCATCGAGCACCCCCAGGGGCCGAAGCGGTTCGTCGGGCGGATCCACCAGGCCTTCGGGCAGCAGCTCATCTCCAAGGTGGAGAAGCGCCAGCTCCAGGTCGTGCACCGCACGGCCATCGAGGAGTCGATGTACGAGCCCGAGGGCGACTACACGAAGCAACCGCTCTAGCGCCGTGGCCGATCCGGATCGCATCCCGTCGTCCTCGGCCCTCGCCCATCCTCGACGTACAAACGCGTACGCCTTCGGTGGGCTCGGGTCCGCGTCATAGGGACGGCCTTCCGCCCGGGGGGCTGCTCGCGTCTCGACCCCGGCGCCGGTCTGTGACAGGTTCGTGCGGACCTGGCCCGGACAACGCGACTAGTCCGGCCCTCCCGGCGGGGGCGGGGCACGCGGCCGTCTGTGCCTCGCCCCGACGACCATGAGCCTCGGAGCGCATCTCTTCCTGGCCCTCCTCGAGGGGACGGTTGGCGCCCTGGTCCTCGCCCTGACCGCGCTGGGCCTGTCGTTCGTCTTCGGCGTCATGCGGATCGTCAACGTCGCCCACGGGGAGTTCTTCATGCTCGGGGCGGTGCTGACGTGGTACGTCTCGACGACCACCGGGAGCGTCCTCCTGGCGCTCCTGGCGGCGCCCGCCGTCGTCGGAGCCGTCGCCGTCCTGGCGGACCGGCTCGTGCTTCGGCGGATCGGCTACGAGCCCGAGAGCACCATCGTGGCCACCATCGGGCTCCTCTACATCCTCCAGCAGCTGGTACTGACCACGTACGGACCGTACGCCCGGCCCGTCACGCCCCCGGTCTACTTCCGCGTGGACTTCCCCTGGTTCGGCTATTCGGGCTACAAGCTGGTCGTCGCCGCCGTCGCGGCCGTGCTGCTGGCCGGGACGTGGATCGGCCTCTCGCGAACGCGCCTCGGGCTCTACATGCGGGCGACCCAGCAGGACCGGGAGATTGCTCAAGCGTTCGCCGTCCCGGTGAACCGCGTCTACACGCTGGCCTTCGGCGTCGGGGCCGGCCTGGCGGCCTTGGCGGGGGCGCTCATCGTGCCGATCCAGCAGGCCCACTACCTCATGGGGCTCGACGCGCTCTTGCTGTCCTTCGTGGTGGTGATCCTTGGCGGGCTCGGGAGCCTTCGCGGCACGCTGGTGGCGGCGCTCCTCGTCGGGCTGAGCGACGGCGTGATCTCGGTCTTCTTCTCGCCCACGCTGGCCAAGATCGTCGCCACCCTGCTGGTGGCCCTGGTCCTGGCGGTGCGCGGGCGCGGCCTCTTCGGCGAGGCCGCGGCGTGAGGGGAGGAGACCGGGGCCGGGTGCTCGGGCTGCACCTGGCCGTCGTGGGGCTGCTCGCCGGGCTCCAGCTCCTGCTGCCACCATTCCACCACGGCATGCTGGCTCGCATCATGATCTTGGCGGCCTACGCGGTCGGCTACAACGTGCTGCTCGGCTACACGGGCCTGATGAGCCTCGGGCACGCCATGTTTTTCGCCGCCGGGATGTACGGCACCGGGCTCACCATTCACCACCTGGGCTTCGGGATCGGCGCGGGCTTCCTCGCCGGCGCCGTCGCGGGCCTCGCCGCCGCCGGCCTGGTGGGGCTCATGACCCTCAGGACGACCGGTCCCGCCTTCCTGATCGTGACGATGATGCTCGCCCAGGCCTTCTACCTGGCGACGCTCTACTGGAACGACTTCACCGGGGGGGACCAGGGATTCATCCTCGCGGGCCTGCAGGGCGAGCTGGCGGGGGTCCGATTCGCCCTGGCCGACCCGGCCGTCAAGTACAACGTGGCCCTGGGGGTCTTCGCCGCGTGTCTGCTGGCGAGCCTCTGGATCACGCGCTCGCCGCTCGGGCGCGTCCTCGTCGCGGTCCGGGAGAACGAGGAGCGCACCCGGCTCCTGGGCTACAACACTCACCGGTACCGGCTCATCGCGGTGCTGCTGTCCGGGCTGGTCGCCGGCGTCGCGGGTGCGGCCTATACGCTGCTGTTCTCCTACGTGGGCTCCACCTTCGCGGGCATCCTCTACTCGATCTACCCGCTGCTCTGGACCCTCCTGGGGGGCGCCGGGACCGTGCTGGGCCCACTGGTGGGGACGCTAGTCATGACCTACGTGGTGGACATCACGAGCGGCTTCACGACGGGGTACCTCCTGGTGGTGGGCGTCGCGCTCGTGGTCATGATCCTGTGGGCCCCGGCCGGCATCGTCGGCGGGATCCGGGCCCGGTGGGCCCCATGGCTCCCGTGACCCCGCTGCTCGAGACCCGGGGCATCTCGAAGCGCTTCGGGGGCCTCGAGGCCGTGGGCGGCGTCGACTTCCGGCTGGACCGCGGCGAGGTCCGCGCGCTGATCGGTCCCAACGGCGCCGGCAAGACGACGCTGGTCGGCCTCATCAGCGGGCGCCTGCGTCCGACCGCGGGCGAGGTCTTTTTCGCCGGCCGCAACATCACCCGGCTCCCGGCCTGGGAGCGCGCGGTCCTCGGCATCGTCTACACCTTCCAGGTCACCAGCGTCTACCGTCGCCTGTCCGTCCACGACAACGTGGTCCTCGCCGCGCAGCGCCCCCGGCTCCGGGCCGCCGTCGACTGGATCGCGCTCGACGCCGAAGCCGTCGCGGCGGATGCGAGGACGGCCCTGGCGAGGGTCGGTCTCGCTGACCTGAGGGATCAGCGCGCCGGAGCCCTGGCCTACGGGCACCAGCGCGTCCTGGAGGTGGCCATGGCTCTCGCGCTCGGGCCGGAGCTGCTCATCCTCGACGAGCCGACGCAGGGCCTCGCCGGCGATGAGATCGAGTCCCTCTGCCGTCTCATCCGCGACATCGCCGGGACGACGACGGTCCTCCTCATCGAGCACAACATGGCGGTGGTCCTGGAGCTGGCGGGCCGGGTGACGGTGATGGACCGGGGCCGGATCATCGCGGAGGGCACGCCGCGGGAGATCGAGGCCCACCCCGAGGTGCAGCGCGCCTATCTCGGACGATGACGCTCAGGCTCGACCGCGTCAACTGCTACTACGGCGAGGCTCACGTGCTGCGAGACGTGTCGCTCGAGGTGGTGGCCGGCGAGGTGCTGGGACTGCTCGGCCGGAACGGCGCCGGCAAGACGACGACGCTCAGAGCCGTCATGGGGCTCGCGCGCGTGCGATCCGGCGCCATCGCCCTCGACGCGACCGACCTCCTCCGCCTGCCTCCCGACGAGATTCCCCGGCGCGGGATCGCCTACGTCCCGCAGGGCCGCCGGCTCTTCCCGGCCCTGACGGTCGCGGAGAACCTCCGCGTCGGGCTCCTGGTGCGCGGCGGCGGCGCGGAGACCCTCGATCCCGTCCTCGATCTCTTTCCGGCCCTGCGGGAGCGGCTGCGCCAGCGGGCGGGGACCCTGAGCGGCGGGGAGCAGCAGATGCTGGCGACCGCGCGAGCGCTCTGCGCCCGGCCGCGGCTGTTGCTGATGGACGAGCCGAGCGAGGGGCTCATGCCCACGCTCGTTGATCGGCTGCTCGAGACGGTGGCGACGCTCCGGCAGCGCGGGGTCGGCATCCTCATCGTCGAGCAGAAGGTGGACGCCGTGCTCCGTGTGGCCGATCGGGTGGCCCTCATCGAGAACGGCCGCGTCGTGCGCGAGGCCACGCCGGCCGAGCTGGCCGCGGCGCCCGACGTCCTGCTGCGTTACGTCGGCGTGCGGCGATAGCCGGGTCGCCGGGCCGGCCCAGCCGACCCGGTGCAGCCCCCGGGGCCCAGAAGCGTTGGGGGTGCCTCAGGCGCGGCCGACGGTCTTCCAGGCGGCCACGATCTCGGCCGAGGTGGTGACGATCGCGAGACGGCGCAGGAAGGCCATGGCCTCGCCGTGATACTGCTTCTGCATCGCGTCGACGCAGTCCTCGGGCACGACCACGAAGAAGCCCATGTTGAGCGCGTGCCAGGCGGTCGGGAGGATGCCGACCTCTGTCGCGATGCCCGTGTGGACGAGCGTCCGGATCCGGTTGATCCGGAGCAGGTATTCGAACGGCGTGCCGATGAAGGCGTCGACCCGGAACTTGCGGATGATCGTCTCGCCGGGCTGCGGCTTCAGCTCGTCGATGGTCTGCCAGCCCCACGTGCCGTCCACCAGGGCGTCGAGGCCGTCGCGCTGGACCGGGTCCTGCAGCAGCCGGAACTGGTCCCGGATCCGCGTGTCGGGCAGCGAGCCGAAGTCCGGCAGGTTCGTGTACTGCGTGTACATGACCCGGGCGCGCGCCCCGCGCGCCCGGGCGAGGAACGACGCGGTGGGCGGGACGATGCCGGTCACGTCGATGCGCCGGCCGATCCGCTCGTACTTGCCGCCCTTCCCCGTGTTGTCGTTCTGCATGTCGTGGACCATCACGACCGTGTGGTCCGGGTGCACGATCTCCGCCAGCGTCTCGGGAATCTCTCGACCCTGGAACGTCAGCACGTACGGCCTCCTGTGTCCGATGTGGTCGGAACGGCGCCGGCCGAGCGGAGCTCGACCACGCGGGGCATGACGGTGTGCGCGAACGCACGGAGGACGCCGGCCACGGTGCCGCCGGACGCCGCGTGCGGCCGGATGGTCAACCGGGTGATGCCGGGCTGGAGCAGGCTGGCCACCTGGGCGGCCACCCGCTCGGGGCTGCCGGCGAGGACCGTCCGCTCGACGGCTTCCCGGGGCAGCGCCGCCGCGGCCCGGTCGAGCTCCCCCATGTCCTTGCCGCGCGCCACCTCGAGAAACGGCTCGGGCAGAACCACGGCGAGGCGCTCGAGGAATTCGAGCCGCGGGTAGCCGGCGATCAGCCGCTGGGCCACGCGCCGCCGCATGACGGCGAACGCCGCCTGTTCGTCCTCGTCCAGGCAGACCTCGAACCGCAGGCCGATGTCGAGATCGGACGGGCGGCGGCCCGACTTGGCGGCGCCCTCGCGCACCTGGTCTAGGTAGAAGGCGACCATGGCGGGGGTGACCGCGTTGGCGAGCAGGACGCCGTCGGCGACCTCGCCGGCCAGGCGGGCGATCTGCGCGCCGTGCGTGGCGAAGTAGATCGGGATCCCGTGGCGCATCGGCCGGAACTGCAGGCGCCCCTGCTGGAGCGATACCACCTTGCCCTGGGTCGTCACCTCCTCGCCGCGCAGGAGGCGGCGGATCAGGGCGACGGACTCCCGCAAGGCGGCCACCGGCAGCGGGGTCTCGAGGCCCAGCTCGCGGAAGCCCGTGCTCCCGATGCCCAGGCCCAGCAGCGCCCGGCCGTCCGATAGCTCGTCCAGGGTGGCCATCGTCGCCGCCGTCACCGCCGGGTGGCGCGAGTAGGGGTCGGTGACGCCCGGGCCGAGGTGGATCCGCCGGGTCCGCGTGGCCAGCGCAGCCAGGCCGACGTAGCACTCGCGGAACAGGCGGACGTCCGTGTACCAGAGCTGGTCGTAGCCGAGCTGCTCGCAGAGCTCGCCCAGGTCGAGCAGCTCGTGGGCCGGGTACTCCGCGTTGAGCAAGGCGCCCAGGGGAAGCGTCATCTCGCTGGCCTTTCGTCCCTCACGCGAGGGTTCGGAGCCGCGGGTTCAGGGCGACGTTCAGCCCGTCCCCGAGGAGGTTGAGCAGCAGCACGAGGAGGAAGATCGCCCCGCCCGGGCACGCCGGCACCCACCAGGCGCTGGTCGCGTACTCGAGCCCGCTGGTCAGCATCTGGCCCAGGCTGACGATGTTGGGGTCGCCGACGCCCAGGAAGCTGAGCGAGGCCTCCGTCAGGATGCCGGAGGAGGCGAGGAGGGCGACCATGGCGATGACGGGCGGGAGCGTGTTCGGGAGGATCTCGCGGAACATCACCTTCGCGTCGCCGACGCCGAGGGCGCGGGCGCTGAGGACGAACGCCTCCTCGCGGAGCGCGAGGACCTCGGCCCGGACGATCCGGGCGATCTGGGGCCACGTGGTCACGCCCAGCAGGAGGACGACGAACACCAGGCGTCCGCCGAAGATGAACGCGATGGACAGGATCAAGAAGAACGTCGGCACGATGAGGAGGGCGTCCGCCGCGCGCATCACGAGGTGGTCGACCCACCCGCCGTAGTAGCCGGCGACGGAGCCCAGCCCGATCCCGATGGAGACGCCGATCAGCGCCACGCCGGTGCCGACGAGCAGCGACGTGTTGACGCCGTGGAGGACCCGGCCCAGGATGTCGCGACCCAGGTAGTCGGTCCCCATCGGGTGGCTCCGCGAGGGGCGGGCCAGCACGTCGGTCGAGATCGCCTCGGGCTCCACCGCGAGGAGGAACACCACCGCCGGCGTCCCCAGCACGATGGCAACCAGCGCGTACACTGCCAGCAGCGCCGCCCGGTTCCGCCGGAACACGCGCCAGAAGTCGGCGAGGGGCTGAAGACGCGTGTGGAGTCGCGCGAGGGTGCCGGCCCGCGGGGCCGGCCGCTCAGCCATAGCGGATCCGGGGATCGAGCAGCACGTAGAGGAGGTCGATGAGGAGGTTGGCCATGACCACGGCCACCCCGGTGACCACGAATACGCCGAGCACCACCGGGTAGTCGTGCTGGATGATCGCGTTGAACGTCAGCCGGCCCATGCCCGGCCACGCGAAGACGACCTCGGTCATCACGGTCCCGGCGAACATCGTGCCCAGGTGGAGCCCGAGGATGGTCAGGATCGGCCGCGACGCGTTCCGGAACGCGTGGCGGAAGATCACGTGCGCCTCGGACAGCCCCTTCATGCGGGCCGTCATCAGGTAGGGCTTGCGGGACTCCTCCAGCATCGACGCGCGGGTGAGCCGCGCGAAGGCCGCGAGGTACCACCAGACCAGCACCCCGAGCGGCAGGACCATGTGCGTGGCCACGTCGAGCGCCCGGGCGAGCCCCTGGGCGGAGGAGCCGAGAGTCGACATGCCCTGGGTCGGTAGCCAGCGCAGTCCGCTGGCGAAGACGACGATGAAGACGATACCCAGCCAGAACGGCGGCGTCGAGTAGCCGACCATCGACACCGCCCCCACCAGGTAGTCGCCCCAGGAGTTCAGCCGGCGGGCCGCAAGGATCCCGAGGAGCACCCCGATCGTCGTTGCCAGGACGAGGCTGGGGATCATCAGGAGCAGCGTGTTGGGGATGATCCGCGCCAGCATTCGGGCGACGGGCTGCTGGTTCAGCTGCGAGTATCCGAGGTTGCCCTGGAGGAGGTTGCCCACGTAGGCGGTGTACTGCTGCCACAGCGGCCGGTCGAGACCCCACTGGCGCCGCATGGCGTCCAGGGTCTCCGCGCTGACGTTCTGCGCGCCGTAGAGATAGAGGACGGGGTCGCCCGGCGCCAGTCGCATCACGAAGAAGCCGAGGGAGATGACCAGGAGGATGAGGAAGAGGCTCTGGGCCAGGCGGCCCGCCACGTAGCGGTGGAGGGACATCAGCCTCCGGCGACGCCGGGGGAGGGGCGCTCGTCGCCCCTCCCCCGGGCCGGGTCGGTTACTTGTTGAGCCAGACGCCTTCGATGGAGGTCAGGGTCCCCGTCAGCCCGTCGATGCTGAACACGCCCTCGACCGGCTTGTGGAACATGTCGACCCCGATCGCGCTGTAGAGCGGGATGACCGGGGTCTCGTCGAACACGAGTCGCTGGAGCTCCATGTAGAGCCCCTTCCGCTTCTCCTGCACCGCCGTCGACCGGGCGGCGTCGATCAGCTGGGTCGCGCGCGGGTTGTTCCACTGGCAGTAGTTCGCGCCGCCCGGCTTCACGTTGGCGCCGCTCAGGTTGTCCATCGAGAACGCCGGATCAACCTGCCGGGACGAGAAGATGGTCCACAGGCAGCCGGCGGTGTCACGCTCCTGGCGGATGCGCGCGATGTAGGTGGCCCACGTGTAGCTCTTGATGCTCGCCTCGATGCCGATGGGTGCCAGCATCGCCTTGAGCGCCTCGGAGAGCTTCACGCGGAAGCCCTCGGTGGCCAGGATGGTCACCGCGAATCGGCTGCTGCCCTTGCGGGGGAACCCGGCCTCGTCCAGGAGCTGGTTCGCCCTGGCCGGGCTGTATTCGGATCTGAGGCTGGCGTCGTGCGCCCACTTGTGGCCGGGCAGGTCGCCGAGGAAGGAGTGCTGGGCCCTCCCGAACCCCTGCAGGAGTGCCTTGACGATCAGCTCCTTGTTGATGGCGTGGCTGATCGCGCGCCGGACCTTGGCGTTGTCGAAGGGCGGCGCCGCGCAGTTCATCCAGAGGTTCTGGTTGAAGTTCTGCACGAACTCGTGGAAGACGATGTTGGCCGGCTTGGCGTCGATGAGCTGGCGGACCTGGGCGTACGGTAGCCCGCCCGGCATGCCCTGCGAGAGCACCATGTCCAGCTCGCCGTTCTTGAACGCCTCGATCCCGGTGGCCGCGTCGGGGACCACCTTGAAGATGACCTGGTCGACGTAGGGGCGACCCTTGCGGAAGTAGTTGCGGTTGGCCTCGAACACGAGGTGGCTGGACCGCTGCCACTCCTTCAGCCGGAATGGGCCAGTTCCGATCGGCATGGCGAGGGCCGGGTTCTTGCGGAAGTCGGTGCCTGCCCACACGTGCTTCGGGAGGATCCCGACCGGGGAGATGCCCGGCATCATGAGGACGTTGGGCCCGCTGAACCGGAGCGTCACGGTGTGCTTGTCGGGCGTCTCGACCGCCTTGAGGTTGGCGACGTAGACGTTCAGCGGCGAGGCCACCTTCGCGTCGGCGATCGACTCGTAGGTGAAGCGGACGTCGTCGGAGGTCAGCTCCTTCCCGTCGTGGAAGGTGATGCCCGGGGTCAGCCGGAAGGTGAAGGTGTCGGCCTCGTCGGAGACGGTCCAGCTCCGGGCCACCCCGGGGACGAGCTCGCCCGTAGGCCCGTAGTCGGTGAGGCCGTTATAGACCATCCGCTGGGTCTCCGGCCAGTTGGTCCCTTCCATCGCCGGGTTGAAGCCGACCGCCGGCTCGATCTGCAGGAGCCGGAGGGTACCGCCCCGCTTGGGCTCGGCCGCCCGCACGGAGGTCGGCCGTGTGCCGGCCGCGCCGACCGCCGCGGCCCCCGCGGCTACATGGAGGAAGTCTCGTCGTGTCATCTGGCCCATGTCATCCTCCTCGCGTCCGGATGTCTCAGCCCAGGTTGTCTCAGCCGAGCCGGGCGGCCGCCGCCCGGAGCTTCTCGGCGGCTTCGGGGCCGTATACCGCGGCCAGGCTGGTGGAGCCGCCCGCCAGCGCTAGGACGTTGACGGCCGGCTCGCCGGTCGCCTCGAGCGAGTAGTTGAGGCCCCGGGGCAGGAAGATCTGCTCGCCCTCGCGCACGAGCGCCTCACCGGCCGCCCCGCCCGCGTCCTCCCAGCGCAGCTTGATGCTCCCCTTGGCCACGTAGAAGGACTCCTCGACCTTGCCCGTCCACTTGAGCGGGCTCATGTCGGGGGCGTGATGGCACACCCCCATGCGCAGCGTGTCGCTGCCCACGGTCTCCTGGCACACGTTGAAGGTGGTGTGCATGCCCTTGGCCAGCTCCAGGGAGGGGATGGCCTTCGCGGGAATCTTCACCGGGCGCACGGGGCGGGCGGGCGCGCTGGGTGCGCTGGCCTCGCGCGTGGCGTGCGCCGCCTGGCGGTCCGGGTGCAGGAGGCCCCCGATCGCCCAGTTCTCGCGCTTGACCTCCTCGATGACCACGTGCACCGACTCGGCGGGATTCCCGGTCACGCGGGCGACGACGTCGGTGACGCCCTTGACGATCTCGCGCTTCTGGTCGAGCGAACGGCCCTCGTATATCGCGACGGTGACGATCGGCATGTCCTGGGTCCTCCTGAAGTGCCTTCGACCTCGCTTTAGTTTCTGAAGGAGCGCGCTCCCATGCTCGGCCGGCCGCACGAGGTTGTCAAGGGCCGGACGGGCTAGAAGGACGGCGGGGTGATCACCCAGAGGACCACCGCGCGATGGCGGCGGCTTGGATTCCGGAAGCCGTGGAGCCGCGTCGAGCTGAAGTAGAACGTGTCGCCCTTCTGGACCAGGAAAACCTGGTTCTCCACCGTCAGCTCGAGGCTGCCCGCCAGCACCAGCCCGAACTCCTCGCCCGCATGGTCGTAGGCGCCCTTGGAGCCGCCACCGGGTGCGATGGTGACGCAGATCGGCTCCATCTTCTTCCCGCCCTGCCGGGCGACCAGGAGCTCCTTGACCACGCTGCGGTTGCCGACCGCGAGCTCGCGACGATCGCGCCGGCGCAACACGAGGTGCTGGTCGTGCGGCCGCTCGTCGGAGAACAGGTCGACGACGGGGATGCCGTAGCCGTCGGCGATCTTCTTCAGGGAGGCCAGCGACGGCGACGCGCGCCCGGTCTCGACCTGCGAGAGGTAGGCCTCGCTGTAGCCGACCTTCTGCGCGATCTCCTTCAGGGTCCGGTCCTGCGCCCGCCGCAGGCGCCGCAGCCGCTGTCCGAGGTCGGTCATGGCGGTGACGTCATCATCGGAGGAGATCGCCACGCTTGTCAATCGTCCGTCCTCCGTCCGGCCGTGGCGTGATCGCCTGCCGCCGATCGGAGGGGCGATTCGTCGATCCTAATCGTTCGGCCGCTCGACCGAGCGGCCCGGCCCTGGCGCCCCTCAAGGGCGTTTCTGCAGTGCCTGGCCCGTGCCGCCGGATGCCCCGCGGATTGGGACCGTGGCCATGTCGGCGCGCGGCGAGAGCCGGATCGGCGGGGTGTGCAACCGACTAGGTCCATCATCACGGCTTCGGCGAGCTCCACCTCGGCGCCTAGCTCCGCCCGCGCGCGTCACGGCCGTCGACGCCGCCGGCCGCTGCTGTCTTCAAGAGGCGGGCGGCGGGAGTGGTCGTTAGCGCAATGACGTCCGGCTTGAGACCTAGGCATTCCCTCGATCAGGACGGAAGCCGATCGCCGTTAATCGAAGCCAGGCTCGGCGATCCGTGCACCGACGGCTCCGGTGCGCCCGGGGCGGTCCGGTGCACGTCGGGTTCCTCCGCGGGTTGACGCCTTCTCGGAGGCGCGGATTACCTTCCTGGCCGGCGGCGGCTTCGACTGCGGCAAGCGGCCCTGAGGATCTTCAACACCTGACTGGCGTTGTCCTTCCATGAGAAACGCCGGGTAAACTCAGCGTAGGACCGCTTCGCGACCGCAACGTATGAATCTTCGTAAGAGGAAAAGAGCGTGGCCACCCTCGTCGCCGCGTCTTCAACAAAGGATTGTTCGTCGAAGAGAAAGCCGTTATGCCCGTCCCGGACAATGGTCAACAATCCCGTTGTTCGGGTGCCAAGAATCGGCAAGCCGTGCGCACTGGCTTCAACAAGAGCGTAGCCGAAGGCCTCGAAACTCGCCGGGTGGACCAAGAAGTGACTGTTGGACAGCGCCTCGGTGATCCGAGATGACTGCGCGGGTTCGCGCTTGTCCAGAAATCCTAGATGGCGTACGAGGGATGACGGGTGCTTGGCGACCTCCGTCGGATCGAAGCCAATCGTTGTCAGGGCCGTGGCGACCCCTCGTCGATTCAGTTCCTCAGCCAACTGCATCGCCGACGACAATCCCTTTCGCCGCCAATCCTTGCCGAGAAACAGCAAGCGACATGGTTCCTGCGATCGACGCGCGATCCACTCAAGCACTGCTTCTTCGGAACATGCGGGATGATGCGTCCCAAAAGGCACCACTGCCAACTTCTCTCGATTGACTCCGTAATCAGACATCGCGACGTCCACGAGCCAGTCAGCGGCGAAGATGACGCAATCGGCTCGCCGTAGAGCCATTTCGTCCCACAGTTTCAAGTCGGGGTACCGCTTTGAAAAGGTCGCAAAATCCAGCACCTCGGACAAGTGGCCGCGAAACAGCGACGACCATGTCGAATCGTGCCAATAGGCCACAGGGAGATCCGTCTCGATGAACGGTATCGGCGAGTTTCCCTGACAGAGAACGGCATCCACGTCGAGTTCTGCGAGGGATGCCGATGCGGCACGGCCAAAATGCTTCAACATCTTCATCGTGGGAAGCTCGGACGCTTCGTGATTCGGGATGCGGACGAGCTCAAGCCGCTCGCAGAGCGATTGAAACGTCTGAAAGAAGTGGTATGGCGTCCCAGAGAAACTATTGATATCGGTCGGATCGTATTCGCAGACTAGCGCCAACCGCATGGCGTTACCTTGACGGCAAAGTCGAGTGACGGTGGCGCACCAGAGCCTGTCTTGACGGTATTGGCACCCGTTGATGCATGGTGTTCAAGCGCGTCTTGAAGCCATCATCATCGGGGCTTCATGCTGAATGCACTTCTTACCGGTTTGCCTGCCACCATGACTAGTGATGGCAGCAGCACGCTCGAGGGAGCTGCCGCCGCGGCACTGGACTCTTCAACCCCGGGGGTACTCGAACAGAGGGCCGCTTCTGGTCGTTGGCCGTCGTTTCCCCGGGGCGACCGGCGGGTAATCTCTGCCCAGGCCTCCACGAGGCGTGGCCTCCTGTGGAGGACTGCCTTTCGATGTGGTGGGATCGCACCCACGGCAACGATGCGGACGTTCTCGTGCTGGTACGCGCGGAAGGGTGGTCGATGGTGAGGCGCCGCAGGGCTCGGCAAACGTGGAAATCCTGATCCCGCGGATCGGGCGATCCCAGGCATTCCCATCTGCTCGACGCCTCCTTCAGTCAGGGTGACTCTACCGAGCCAGGGCGAGCCCCGGCTGTGCGAGGCGCCGGCCGACCGAGTTATCCTGCGTCAGGGCCGGCCCCAGCGTCAAGGCAGTGCGACAGCCGGCGGCCCGCTCGATCCAGCCCCGACACTCGCCCTGCGCCCGCGAGCAGTCAGTCCCGCCGGGCCCAACCCGACGCTGAGACGCTCCGCGAATCCAAGGACCCCAGGGAACGCGCGGGTGATCCCGCCGCGCTCCTGGCTGCCCGGCGGGCCAGACTCCTCCTGCGGGGCCTCCGGCATGGTGATCATCCCTCCGCATCCACCTGGCCAGTTCGCGGCATCCGCGAGGGTACGAGACGGGTGTCCTGATCCTTGCGCTGAGGTTTCCCCGACCGGTCGCGCGGCCAGATCCAGTGCGGTTCGCGCTCCCGGACATCCTGCCGCACGACGTCGGCGTGCGGGAATAGCCGGATCGGCGAGGCTGCCCCGTTTGCGCGGACCCGCCCGATTTGACAGAATCGGAACCCAGCCAGGGCGCTCGCGAGGGAAGGCCCGGGTCGGACACGGGGGTACGCATGAAGACCCTGATCCGCAACATCCAGACGCTGGTCAGCGGGGACATCTATCGACCGCTCCTCGACGCCGACTCCATCCTGATCGAGGGCGGTCGCATCGCCGCGGTGGGAAAGGGGCTCGAGGACTCGGCCGACACGGTCATCGACGCCAAGGGCTCGACCGTCATCCCTGGCCTGATCGACTCCCACTGCCACCCGGTCTTCGGCGACTTCACGCCCCGCCAGCGCACCGTGGACTTCATCGAGTCGGGCCTCAACGGCGGTCTCACCACGATGATCTCGGCGGGCGAGGTCCACCTGCCGGGCAGGCCGAAGGACATCGTCGGGCTCAAGGCGCTGGCCATCGTGGCGGCGAAGGCCTACGCCAACCTGCGCCCGGCGGGCGTCAAGGTCCACGCGGGCGCGCCGATCATCGAGCTGGGCATGGTGGAGGAGGACTTCGCGGAGATGGCCCGGGCGGGCGTCCGGCTCGTCGGCGAGATCGGTCTCGGCTCGGTGAAAACGGGCAAGGACGCCGCGCCGATGGTGCGGTGGGCCAAGAAGCACGGCATGACGGTGACGATTCACACCGGCGGCCCGTCGATCGCCGGCTCGAGCCCCATCAACGCCGAGGTCGTCCTCGAGGCGGATCCCCACGTGGTGGGACACATCAACGGGGGGACGACCTCCATGAGCGAGCGGGAGATCGACCGCTTGGTGGCGACGGAGATGGCGCTCGAGATCGTTCACTGCGGCAATGGCAAGGCGGCGCTCCATACCCTCGCGCGGGCGACGGAGGCGAAGGCGCTACACCGCGTCATCGTCGGCAACGACGCGCCGTCGGGCACGGGGGTCGTGCCGCTCGGCATCCTCCGCGTCATCGCCCACCTGGCGTCGCTTGGCGGGGTCGAGCCCGAGGAGGCGGTCTGTATGGCCACGGGCAACACCGCGCGCGTCTACGGGCTCCCCGTGGGCGTGATCGAGCCGGGGCGGGAGGCCGACCTCTGCATCGTGGACGCGCCGATCGGCTCGGTGGGAAAGACCGCGCGTGAGGCCCTCCGGGCGGGAGACCTCTGCGGCATCTCCATGGTGCTGATCGACGGGCAGGCGAGGATTGGCCGGAGCCGCAACACGCCGCCGGCCGCGCGGGCGGCCGAGGTGGTCAAGGGGCTCGGCCCGGCCGGTGGAGGACACTGATGCGCATCCGGAAACTCGTCACGATGGTAGAGGAGATCCTGGAGGACGGTGGGAAGGCCGCCGCCAGGCCCGTCAAGAAGGCGGCCGCCGTGGCGGTGATCGAGAACCCCTTCGCGGGGCGCTTCGTCGAGGATCTCCAGGCGCTCGTCAAGACCGGGGAGGAGCTGGGGGATCTCCTCGGGCGGCGAGCGGTGGCGGCGCTCGGCGCGCCCGTGCACTCCTACGGAAAGGCGGCCATCGTCGGCGTGGACGGCGAGTACGAGCACGCGGCCGCGATCCTCCACCCGACGCTGGGGACACCCTTCCGCACCGCGGTGGGCGGGGGCAAGGCCATCATCCCGTCGGCCAAGAAGCTCGGCGGGCCGGGCACCTCCGTCGACGTGCCGCTCCACTTCAAGGACGCCGCCTTCGTCCGCACGCACTTCGACGCCTTGGAGGTGCGGCTCCCGGATGCACCCAGGGCCAACGAGATCCTGGTGGCGCTGGTGGTCACGGATGGCGGCCGGCCGCACCCGCGCGTCGGAGGCCTCACGGTCGCCGAGGCCAAGAAGGAGGACGGGCTCCGATGAGGTTCGGGCTGCGCCTCCCGAGCTTCGCCCTGGGGCCCAGGACCGCCTCGCTCCAGGCGATGGGCGCCTACCTCCGACGGGCCGAGGACCTGGGGTTCGAGTGCGCGGTGGCCATCGACCACCTCTTGCTCACGCCTCCCGCGTATACGTGCACCTGGCTCGAGCCCGTAGCGATGCTCGCGGCGCTGGCGGGCGTGACGCGCACGATCCAGCTCGGCACGATGGTGCTGGTTCTCCCGTTCCGTAATCCCGCCTACTTCGCCAAGGAGTGGGCGACGCTCGACGTCCTGTCGGGAGGGCGGACGATCCTCGGCGTCGGCGTCGGCTGGCACGAGGAGGAGTTCCGGCTGATGGGCGTCCCTCACCGGGAGCGGGGCCGGCGCATGGACGAGATGCTGGAGGCGGTGACCGCCCTCTGGGCGGGCGACGACGTCACGTACGAGGGCAAGTACTACCGGTTCGAGAACCTGACGATCGATCCCAAGCCCGTCCAGAAGCCGCACCCGCCCATCTGGATCGGCGGCGGGACCCAGCCCTCGGAGAAGATCTACGCGCAGACCGTCGCGAACATCGAGCCGGTGCTCCGCCGCATCGCGAGGTACGCTCGGACCTGGGTGCCGCACTCCTCGTCGACCGCCGAGATGGTGCGGGACGACTGGGAGAAGATCCAGCGCTTCATGGGAGAGCTCGGCCGGAAGCCCGAGGAGATGTCCAGGGTCTACTCGAACTTCGTCTGGATCCTCCGGCCGGGGGAGAAGCCCGAATCGGCCGTGCCGCACTTCAGGGTCTACTCGGGGATGGATCTCGACTACTGGCGGGAGTTCTACCTCCTGGGCGAGGCCGAGGAGGTTGCCGCCCGGATCCGGGGGAAGATCGACGCCCTGGGCGGGTGCGAGTGGATCGTGCTGAATCCGCTCGACTGGGGCTCGGAGCAGCTCGATCTGCTGGCCGGTGAGGTGCTGCCGCGGGTCGCCAGGCCCTGAGATGGCGTCGACCGCGGGGTCCGGGATCCCCATCCGCGTGCCTTCGGCTTCCGTCAAACGTATCGAGGACCCGCGCCTCCTCACCGGCCGGGGACGCTATCTGGACGACATCCAGCTGCCGGGGCTGCTGCACGCCGTCTTCGTCCGGAGCCCCCACGCGCACGCGCGCCTCTCGCGCGTGGACGCGTCGGCGGCGCTCGAGGTGCCCGGGGTCGCCGCCGTCCTCACCGGCCGGGACCTGGCCGGCCGTGTGGAGCCGCTCGCACCCAGGCTCGAGAGCGATGGCTTCGCCGCGACCGCGTGGCCGGCGCTGGCGGACTCGCGCGTGCGCTTCGCCGGCGAGCCCCTGGCTCTCGTGGCGGCCCGCACGCCCTATGCCGCCGTGGACGGCTGTGATCGCGTGGTTGCCGGCTATGATCCACTTCCTGCCCTCGCCGACGTGGACGCGGCCCTCGCCCCCGGCGCCCCGGTTCTTCACGAGACGGCGCCCGGCAACGTGCTCCTGCGGCGGCGGTTCAGCCGGGGTGACGTGGAGGGCGCATTCGCTCGCGCGGCCGTCTGCGTCCGCGAGCGCTTCGGCCACGGCCGATGCTCCGCCGCGCCCATCGAGCCGCGCGGGATCGTTGCGCAGTGGGAGGATGGCCACCTCACCATCTGGACCGGGACCCAGGTCCCGTTCATCTACCGCACCGCGCTCGCCCGGGCCGTCGGCCTCCCGGAGAGCCACGTGCGGGTGATCGTGCCGGACACGGGCGGCGGCTTCGGGCAGAAGATGCACGTGATGCCCGAGGACGTCGCCGTGGCCGCGCTCGCGCGGGCCGTCGGTCGGCCGGTCAAGTGGACGGAGACACGGCGGGAGAACTTCGCGACCGCCTCCCACGCGCGGGAGGCGCGCATGGAGCTCGATGCGGCGGCCGATGGCGACGGCGTGCTGCTCGGGCTCCGTGCGCGCATGGTTTCCGACGCGGGCGCCTACCACGTCTACCCGTTGACGCAAGCGCTCGAGCCGCTCGGCGCCGGGGCGATCCTGCCCGGGCCGTACCGCACGCCCGCGTACGCCTACGAGTGCGTGGCCGCCGCGACCAACAAGCCCCCCCTCGGCGCTTATCGTGGCGTCGGCATGACGTTCGCCGCCTTCGCCATGGAGCGGACGCTCGACCTCCTCGCGGATCGGCTGGGCGTGGACCCTGCCGAGATCCGCCGGCGGAACCTCATCCCGCGCGACGCCTATCCGTTCGCATCCGCGGGGGGCCTGGTCTACGACAGCGGCGACCTCCCCAAGGCGCTCGAGCAGGCACTGGAGCTCGCGCGATATGAGCGGCTCAAGGAGGAGCGGGATGAGGCGCGCGGGCGCGGGCGGCTCCTGGGCGTCGGCATCGCCTGCTATACGGAGTACACGGGCATGGGGTCGGAGACCTACCGTCGCCGGGGGATGGTTGAGATGCCGGGGCCCGAGGCCGCGCGGGTCGAGATGCACGCCGACACCAGCGTGTCGTGCTTCGTGTCATTTCCGTCTCAGGGCCAGGGGCACGGGACCACGATCGCCCAGCTCGTCGCCGACCAGCTGGGGGTGCCTCCGGATCTCGTCCACGTCCGCGCGGTAGACACCGAGGTCTCGCCTTCCGGGACCGGCACCTTCGCGAGCCGGGGCGCCATCACTCAGGCCGGCACGGTCCAGCGCGCAGCCGCCACCGTGCGCGCGAAAATGTTCGCGCTGGCCGCCGGAGTGCTCGAGGCCCACGCGGCGGACCTGGAACTCCGCGCCGGCCGCGTCACGGTCCGTGGCGTACCCGAGCGCGGCCTGCCGGTGGCCGAGCTGGCACGGCTCGCTCACTCGCCCCCGGCGGGGGAGCTCCCCGGACACCTTCCGCCCGGCCTCGATGCCACCGAGGCATTCGACCCGCCGGGCGCCGCGTTCTCGGGCGCCGTCCACGTGGCCGCGGTCGAAGTGGACGCCGACACCGGGCGGGTCTCGGTCCGCGCCTACACCGTCGTCGAGGACTGCGGCCCCGTGATCAATCCCTTGATCGTGGAGGGCCAGATCCACGGTGCCCTGGCTCAGGGCATCGGCGAGGCGCTCGGCGAGGAGCTTGTCTACGACGATATGGGCCAGCTCGTGACGGGCACGCTCATGGAATATCCCGTGCCCGTGGCCAGCGCGCTGCCGTCCTTCGCGGTCGGGCATCTCGAGACGCCCTCGCCGCACACGCCCGGCGGGGTGAAGGGCATGGGCGAGGGCGGCACCGTGGGTGCCCCCGCCGCCATCGCCAACGCCGTCGCCGACGCCGTTCGGGCGCGCGGCGTGTCGATCACGAGGCTTCCGATCCAGGCCGAGAGCCTGCGCCGGAGTGGGTGAAGAGCTCTCGGCCCTGCCTCAACCTGGCAGCCTTCAAGAGCTACCCAGTACATCGGGGCACCGTGTACATTCTGCAAGTCCAGCTCTCGCGCCACGAATCAACGAGCGGGAGGCCCGAAAGCCGCTGAGTTGCCGGGGCGGACGTTGCGGACGGCATTGCGAGAGGTTCCGACCGCAGGCGTCGGCCGGTCGCCCCTGCGACACCCTGACGCTCGGCGGCCGAGCGCGAGCGGGTGTTAGGTCTGCCCGGCTGCGCGCCGGAACCGGCGGCCCCGACCGCTCACGGCGCCGCCTGGCGAGCGGACGTCCCGGAGACGCTCGCTGTTCCTGGCCCACCCCACCCCGCATACGACCTCGCGGATGCGCTTTGCCTCGTCGAGGGCCCGCCACGCGCGAGCGTGCGCATCGCTGTTCGGATCCAGCTGGGTCAGGACGAGCGCCACGTTACCGAGGACGGCGTCGAGGGAACGAGTGATCTCGTGTTCGGCCTCCCGGACGTCGGCGCGGTGTCGCTCTCCGCCCTTGGGAGCGCCGGGTCCTGGCGACACGAGCGCCAGCAACCGTGAGGCCGCCGTTCGTGCCTTCTGTAGTCCCATGCAGTCTGAGGAATGCAAATGGAGCGCCAGTAGAGCGACAGCCTGTCGCGGCCGTGAGAGGGGCCGCCGCGCCTCGCCCCGAGGTGAGCAAGGGGATCGACGTGACGCGTTGTTCATGAATGTCAAGTCCTCGGTGGGGACACGTAGGGAGTGACCTTCGGAATCCTGTAGAATCCCATCTCGTGACGCCCGCCTCCGGCCGGCCACGCGAGATTTTCGAGACACTGAAGGCCCTCGGCTTCCGGGTTGGTGTCGGCGTTCCCGACAGCTGGATCGGTGGTCTCATGGCGGCCATCGATGCTGAGCCGAGCATGACGATGATTCGCGCCACCCACGAAGAGGAGGCGCTAGCCATCGCGTGTGGGGCACGGCTGGGCGGCGCCCGCACCGTGCTCGTGATCCAGAACGTCGGACTCCTCACGATGGGTTCGGGGTTGGTGGCGCTCGCCATGCGCTATCAGTTCTCTTCGCGGGTCATGGCGTCCAGGGCCCCGAAGGGCTCGTCCATGACGAGCACCGCAGGATCGTGGACGAGGGCACGGCACAGGGCTACCCGCTGCTGCATCCCGCCTGATAGCTCGTACGGCATCTTCCGTTCAAAGCCGCGCAGACCCGACCAGATCGAGTAGACGCTGCGCGGTCGCCGCGTGATCACCCCGACGTCGAAGGATCTCCATGGGAAAGAGTACGTTGTCGATCACCGTGCGCCACACGAGCAGCACGGGCTCCTGAAAGACCATGCCGACGTCGATGCGCGGTCCCGTCACGCGCGCGCCGTCGAACCAGATGGCGCCGGCCGAGACGGGCAAGAGCCCCACCAGCATCTTGAGCAGCGTCGACTTGCCGCAGCCGCTGGGGCCGACCAGCGTGATGAATTCGCTGTGGGCGACCTCGAGGTTGATATCGAGCAGGGCGTCCACCGCCTCGCCATCCTGGGACAGGTACGTCTTCGACACGCCCTCGACGCGTATCACCGGGCGGCCCCCGCCACGACGACGGCGCGCAGCGGGCGGGTCGCGGCCCTCTCGATCTCGATCGCCTGTCCGGGCGAGAGGAGCGACCCGGCGCTGATGACACGAGGGTGCAGTGTCACGTCACGTGGCGGTCACGCTGACCGTGCAGTGCACGGCGCTGAGCGTCATGGCGCCGGTCTTCTCGTGGTCGGCCACCACCGACCTCGGGTGCCTCGTCCCCGCGCATCGCACTGCACTCGCGCCCCTCGGCGGCGGTCCGGCGCCCCCTCACAGGCCGGTATTCTACCCGTGAAGTGGGACGGCGGGGAAGGCGAGAGAGGTGGTCGCGCGCTCTCGCGGGAGCACAGACCCACGTCTGCGATCCTGGGGAGGGCCGGTGACGGCGGCAGCGCTCCGTCAGCAAGTTGCGCGACTCACCTCTCCTGGTCCGCCGATGCTCCCGGGTGAGACCGCCAGCGACCTCGGCGCAGGTGAAGGTGAGCCGGCGTGCGTCGGCCGCCTGCGCGCCTCGCCGGCGGGGTCGTCCGACTCCTGGCAGCGACGCGCCGGCGCGCTGGCACCCTGGCGCATCACGCTCCCTGACGTCGGGGCCGCGCGCTTCGACGATTCGACGGGCCGCCGGCCGCCTCGAAGTGGCCGACCGCGAGCTCCAGCGTTTCGATGACCGGTGCGTTGCCGAGCGCGTCGAGCGGCGAGATGTGATAGGCCACGGGCGCCGCGTCCTCGAACAGCCATCCGCCGGCCTCGACGCCGGTGTCGTCGAGGAGCACGATGCGGACCGACTTGCGCGGCGGGCGCTCAGCGCGTCGGGCCGAGTCCCACCACGCATACCAGTCGCGAGACACCGTCAGGCCACGCTTCACGATCAGGGCCCCGTACGCAACCGTGGGGGTTTTGCGTGGCGTCGTGACGATGCGGGCCTCCGGAAGGGTCACTGCGATCGCGCCCGACCCCGCGATGCCATCGATCTCCACGCGGAAGCGCATGTTGCCGAAGGGCCGGCGCGGGGCGTCCGCTCGGGCGTCGGTCATGACTCGCGCCCGATGCCCTCGTGGACGAGCTCCAGCGTCTCGATGAACACCTCGGCCCCCTTGGCGTTGAGGTCGCTCACCTCGTACTTGGCCGGCCAGGCATCCCGCACGACGAAGCGCGCCTGGTCCGCGCCCCCTTCGTCAGCAACGACGATGACCATGTTCCGGCGGGCGCTGGCGGTCTGGCCCGTCAGGATCAGCCTGTGCCAGTTGTACAGCTCGAGTGACACCGTCACGCCGCGCTTCAGCGTGACGCTTCCGAACTTGTGCAGTCCGGGCAGCTTGCGGACATGAGCGGGCTCGTGTCCCTCGCGATAGTCGATGACGTCGGTGGTCGTGGCCCCGATGATCACCTCGCTGAAGCCCGCGAGCTGCAGGCCGTCGACCTCGACGCGGAAGCGAAAGTTCCTGAGCGGATCCTGCTGTGCCATGGCCGTGCTCCTGTCGCGCCGTCCGGCGCCTGCTAGCCCTCGCCGCCGAGCGGCTCGGTGATCCGCCGTACCAGCGCATTGTTGCGTTCGAGCACCCGCGCGTACTCGCTTTCCGGCTGTGGTCTGTAGTGCTCGCGAAAGATCGTCGCCACCCGCTCTCTGAGCAGCGGGTCGATCTGCGCCAGGAAGCCCGCACGGAACCCCGGCGGCGCATCGACGACCCGGCTCCGCTGCCGAAGCCGGGCAAAGGCCAGGAGGGCGAGCCAGGCCCGCGGGTCGGCCAGGCCCGCCCGGCCGTCGGCCGCGACCTCGCGCGCCACCCGGCCGAGCGACGTCCCCTGGATGAACCGGGCCGTCTGCCTCTCCAGGGCAGCTGCCACCTGGCGGCCGGGCAGGAGGTTGTGGGTCGCGCCCCCATCGAGGTGTGTCAGCCGCCAGCCGCGCTGCGACCACAGGAGCCGGGTCAAGTTCACCCCCATGCGGCGGGGCGAGTCGCCGAGCGCCAGCGCGCACAGCGCGAGCCTGAGGCACTGCCGGCACCGGTTGCACGCGCTCTCGGCCGGCCCCACCTGCCAGCAGGAGTACTGGAGGTCGCGGAGGTCCCGATAGCGCGTCCACAGCAGCTCCTGCACCTGATAGCTGTGCAGGGGGGATGTGAGGGAGCAGTAGCGCACCCCGACCGGGCGGAGCAACGCCTGGAGCGTCCGCTGGGTCACCGTCGAGTACACGAAGTGGGAGTGCTGCACGATCTGCCCGGCCCACTCGGCGTTCTGGTTGACTTCGACCTCGGAGGCGAGGAAGAAATGGCGCGCGCCGAGCGCCACTCCCGCCGCGAGCGTCGTGCCGAAATAGAGGAGCGTGTCGGTGAGCTCGTTGACGCCGATGGGATAGCCGATGTCGTGGGCGAACCGGTTGACCCAGCACTCCCGGAAGTCGGACTCGACCTCGACGTGGGCCACGTCGCGCCGGCGCGTGATCTCCGCCAGCACGTGGCGGCGCCGCGGGGTCACGTGATCGTGCGTCTCGGGCAACGGTGACGTCGTCGTGACGAGGAGGGGACGCGCCGTCAGCTCGGCGAGGAGGCCGACCTGGACGAGGCTGTCCTTGCCGCCGCTGAACGCGGTCGCGCAGCGGTCTCCCTCGTCCGGCAGCCGGACGGGGGCCAGCGGGACACCGCGCTCGACGATCTCGATCTCGCGGTCCAGGCGCGTGGTCCCGCGGAGGGACTCGAGTGTGGCCACCGCCGCGTCGGTGAGGCGGAGCCACGTCTCCGCCTCCCCCGGCCCGAGCACGACCGGCAGCTCCACCCGACAAGGACGCAGAAGGGCCCAGTGCGGGTACAGGCAGGCGAGCACCACGATCCACCAGACCCGCTCGGGTACGCGGCGAAGGTCCACGCCGTCGGGAAAGCGAAGCGTGAACTCCGTCCTCCGGTAGAGGGGGCTCGGCGGGTCCACCGTCCAGCGGACAGTGACGGCCTGTCCCGAGATCGCCGGCGGCAGGATCTCGACCCGGGTCACGGTCGGTTCCGGCGCCTTCCCCTCGCGCGCCACCCGGGCTTGCCTCGCGTCGCGTCTCCGTGTTTACTCGGGGTCCGATGACTCCTCCCCGGCACGACGTGGTCAGCTTCGACTTCGGAGGCACGCTCGTCTATCCGGACGCGGCGCGTCTGAGCCGTCTTCTCGGCGAGCACGGGGTCAGCGTCGAGGCGCTCCCGCTGCTCGAGGCGGAGCAGCGAGCGCGTGCGGCTGCCGATCAACCTGACCTGATCGCCGGGCGCTCGAGCGACGAGCTGTGGCGGCTGTTCCTCGACGCGCTGCTCGCCGGGATCGGCGTGCCGCCGGGGGGCACCCGCCGCGATCTCGTGAGCGTCCTCGAGGAGGGCAACGAGGGCAACCGCCTCTGGGCCCACGTGCCGCCGGAGGTGCCCGCGCTGCTCGATCGCCTCCGCGCGGCGGGATACCGTCTCGTGGTCGTGTCGAACGGCGGCGGCAGCGTGCAGAGCTTTCTGGAGTCCAGCGGGCTCGCCGGCCGGTTTGAGGTGATCGTCGATTCCTTCCTGGTCGGCGTGGAGAAGCCGGATCCGCACATCTTCGCCTTCGCGCTCGACCCGCTCGGCGTGCCCCCGGCGCGCGTCGTCCACGTCGGGGACTACTACCATGTGGACGTGGTGGGCGCCGAGCGGGCGGGGCTGACCGGCGTGCTGCTCGATCCGCTCGGCACGCGCGGCCGTGGCCGCTGCCCGTCGATCCGGACGCTGTCGGAGATCGAGTCCTTCATCTCCCGGCCGTCCCCGGGCGTGCGCGCTCACGGCGTGAACCCCAGCTCGGCGTAGACCGCCGCCAGGCCGGCGCTGAACGCGGGGGCCGAGAACCGCGCCTCGAACGTCGCGCGCGCCTCGCGGGCGAGGCGGTCGCGCAGGGCGACGTCGCCCAGCAGGCGCCGCAGCGCGCCCGCGAGGGCTTCCTCGTCGTTGGGCGGCACGAGAAGCGCGCTTCGTCCCTCGGTCACATCCTCGGGGATCCCGTCCACCCCGGAGGCCACCACGGCCACCCCGGCCTGGAGCGCCTCCAGGAGCGAGAGCGATCCGCTGCCCTCCTCGAGGGAAGGCAAGACGAACACGTCGGCGCACTGAAGATAGGCGTACGGGTCCGGCACGATGCCCGTCACCGTCACGGAGCCCGCAAGCCCGAGGCGTCTGGCCAGCTCCCGGTGCGCGGCGAGAAGCCGCCCGCCCCCGACCAGGCAGGCGCGGAAGGGCACGCCCGCTCCGCGCAGGCGGGCGAGGGTGCCGAGCAGGACGTCGACCCCCTTGCGCGGATCGTGTCGCGACACCGAGACGATCAGCGGGGCGTCGGCGGGTGCGAGCGCGGCCACCGCGTCCGGGGCGATCCCCGGCCCGTTCCGACCCTCGTGGAGGAACGCGGCCTCGGAAGCGTACGCCATCCTGCGGAAGGGGATGCCCGCACCGCAGGCGGTCTCGAGAAGCCTCCGCACCGAGTCGTAGTTGATGGCGACGAGCCTGGCGCGTCGGTAGGCCCACCGCTCCCGGCGATAGATGAGGCCCCGCATCCACGCCAGCTCGAACGCGGTGGAGAGGCGCGGCCCGAGGCCGTGAACCTTCCGGTAGCCGCGGAACCGGGCGCGCGCTTCGTGCTCGAGGAGCGTGTAGGCGCTGACCATGGCGACCGCGGGCACGTCGCGAGGCTGGAGGCGCCGCGCGATGGCGACGGCCGCCGCGCTCCACACCCCGAAGCCGTGGACGAGGTGCGGACCTGGGCGCGAAGCCAGGAAGCGAACCGCGGCTCGCGTGATCAGGGGACCGTTCCACACCGCCGTGTACGTCCTGAAGCCCGATCCCGGCTGCTGACGCAGGAAGCGCTGCGGCGACGGCACTCGGTGCACCACGCCGTAGTCCGTCTGCACCTCGCCGTTCTCTCTGCTCGCGCAGAAGAGGTGGGGCTCGAAGCCGGCGCGCATTGCCGCGCGGGCATGCGCCCGCACGTACGTCGAGTGTCCTCCGCGCTCCTCCAGGGGATCCTTGCCCGCGATAAGGACGACCGCCCTACCCACGCCGCCCCCCCGATGACGGCGCGAGCCCGGCGGCGCCGTGGATTTCACGGCGCGTGGGCGGGCGGGCGTCCGCATCGCTGGGCCCGGCGCCTGAAGCTTCGTCGCCGGGGCCCCCGGCGCGTGGAGCCCGGGTTGGGTCACCATGGATGCGCCGGATCACCCATGCGTCGCGGCTTCGCACGCTCTCGCCGGCCTCCGCCGCTGACGCCGTCAGCGGTGATCTTGAGGGGGGGGCCTATCCTGAAGGGCTCAAGTAAAGCACATCTCGTGTCCTGGTGCCGAGTGGCGTATCTCGGCGCCGGGCCTCCAGGCAACCGCGGGGGCGGCGCGGGCCCGGACGCGCATCGGCCCGACCTCGCGGCCGGGCCCAACAGGCTCGCGTGGACCGGACCGGCCAGCCGTGTCGCGCTAGGCGGGCGGGGTCATCGAGGGCCGGGTAGCCTCTCCTGGACCACTCGGAAGCCGAGGCTGGCCCACATGGAACCGTCCTCGTCGGCTTGCGGTGCGCGCCGATCACCCCATCGCCGCCGCTCGGCCGCCACGGGCGCACTCTGCACGTGCTGCACGCGCCGCTCGGACTGACGTCGGTCGACGACCACGGTGACTCGCTGATCGGCCTCGAAGCTAGCCCCCAGGTGCTTGCCGAGCTCCGCCCGGTCTCGGCGGACCACGATCACCCACGGGCCCAGCCGCTGCCGGCCGGTGCCCGGGCTTCGATGGCTCTTCCCGCAAGGAAAGGCCCAGGGGTGGGCACACGTATGGCCCCCGTGGACCCACTGCCGGTCGCACTCCTCGCAATAGTGGTCGTGGTGGGCTGGGGACGGCGGGACCGGCCTCTGCCGGGCGGCGGACTCCGCGAGCCGCTCCCGGAGCACGTCCCAGTACCATGGGACGCTGCGTAGCCGCAGAGGCCCGAGCCGGACGGACCAGCCGCGCCGGAATGGGTTGTGCACGACGATTCCAGCGATTCCGTTGAGAGTGTGCGTCCCCGTCGACTCCATCTTCTCACTAGATGCCCTGATTCGCGAGGCCGGGATCGTCAGGTCGAACGACCGCGGATCGGTCATACCCAGGGCTTCCGGGAGGGGGCGCGGCGCGCGAACGCAACGGTTGCCGCGCCCAGTCCCCGGTCGGGAGGGGCCGGGAGGCGCGAGGACGAGGCCAGCGTCACCGGAGGCGGGTCCTGGTAGGATGTTCGGGGAGCACCGTGATGGGGCGTGGAGCCACCCCGAACCCGTGACCAGCCACCCGGAGCGTCGAGGAGCGAGCGATCCGGCGCGCCAGGAAGAGAGCGAGGAGCCGTCGATGCGCACGTACTACGACATCAACATGAGCGATCGCACGATCAGCAAGCGGGACCTCCAGGGCGAGGAGATCATTCGCGCCGGCCGGTATTTCATCGCCAGGACCCTGCTCGAGCTCGGGGCCGCTGCCGTCGACCCGCTCTCCCCCGCCAGCCCCCTGATCTTTTCGGCCGGCCCCTTCGCCGGCACGAGCTTCTCCAACGCGAACCGCACGAGCGTCGGCTGCAAGAGCCCGCTGACGGGGGGCATCAAGGAGGCAAACGGTGGTGGCACCTTCAGCTACGGGCTGGGCCAGCTCCGGATCGCCGGCTTCACCCTGTACGGCGCCGCGCCGGGCTGGGTGGTTCTCCACTTCCGGAAGGACGGCGCGGTCGACTTCGACGACGCGACGCCGTACCTCGGGAAGGGGAACTTCGAGGCGGCCGATATGCTCCACGCGAGGTACGGGAAGAAGGTCACCCTCGGGCTCTGCGGCCCGGTCGGCGAGTACCAGGGCCTGATCGCCGGCATCGCCTTCAGCGACAAGGACGGCCGCCCCTCGCGCCTGTCGGCGCGCGGGGGCGTCGGCGCGGTCATGGGCTCCAAGCGGGTCAAGGCGATCGTGATCGATCTGGACCGCATCCCGCCCTTGCACGACCGCCAGAAGGTCACGGCCGCCATCAAGAACTACGCCAAGATGCTCCAGGCCGACGGCATCGTCGAGAACTTCTACGCGAAGCTTGGCACGATGGGGATGGCTGACGTCCAGAACCACATGGGCGGCCTGCCGGTCCGGAACTTCAGCGCCGGCCGGCTCGCCGACACGGGCGCCGGGGAGAGGTTCAAGCTGGGCGCCGACTACATCGGCCCGCTCAACACGTCACGCGGCGGCGAGCAGACGCACGCGTGCATGCCGGGCTGTGTGATCCAGTGCAGCAACGTGTACCACGACGCGAACGGCAAGGAGCTCGTCTCGCCGGTCGAGTACGAGACCCTCGGGCTTCTCGGCTCGAACTGCGGCCTCACCGAGCCGGACGACCTCGCCCAGCTCAACTTCGTCTGCAACGATCTCGGCGTCGACACGATCGAGACGGGGGCGATGCTGGCCGTTCTCATGGAGGCCGGTCTCGGCGCGTTCGGCGACGCCAGGTTCATGGCGGACTGCCTCGGCGAGATCGCCCGAGGGACGGAGAAGGGCCGTCTCTGGGCGCAGGGGACGGCGCGGGTCGGCGCTCACTACGGCGTCCGGCGGACGCCCGTGATCAAGCGTCAGGCCATCAGCGCCTACGATCCCCGGGTGGTCGAGGCCACCGGGATCACGATGATGGTCACAGCCCAGGGGGCCGACCACACGGCCGGCAACCTCCCGCGCCTCAAGACGCGCGAGATGGACTTCGACGCGCTCATGGACCAGAGCCTCCTCCAGCAGACGCGTGTCGCCGCCAACGACTCGCTCGGACTGTGCATCTTCGGCCAGAGCGTGACGAATCCCAACACCGAGTTTTTGGTCGCCGCCATCAACGCGGCCCACGGGACGAGCCTCGGCAAGGAGTTTTTCGAGGCCCTGGGTCGTGAGACGCTCCGGCTGGAGCGGGAGTTCAACCGGCAGGCCGGTTTCACGGAGCGGGACGACGAGCTGCCCGCGTTCTTCTACGAGGAGGCGCTGCCGCCGACGAACCACATCGCGCGCTTCCACGCGCAGGACGTGCACCGGATCTACGAGCGCCTGCCGGCCTGAGGGCGGGCAGCGAGAGGCAGGCTGGCCGACGCGCGCCCCTGGCGGCCGCCGGCCCCTGGTCGGGAGCGCGGCCAGGGGCGGCGACAGGCTGCCCGCGTCGCCCGAGAGACCGGCGCCGGCGGGAAGCCTTCCCGAGGCGCTTCCGCAGGTCGTGACGTCGGTGGCGGACGAGCTCGGAGCGGGTCCGCTCCGCTGCGGTGGCCTGCACCTGAGCCCGCCCTTCTGGAGGGACGGCTCGTGATGGGCGCTGGCCAGCGGATCGCGCATGCCCCGCTCGGCGCGGGGCACCGTGGCGCCCGCCGGCGCGAGGTCCTGAGGCTCGCGGACGAGCAGGAGGCCAGGTCGAGCGAGGGCCCATCGAGCGACGGGCTGCTTCGGCCCCCCTGAGGACCCGCCCCGTCGGTTCGCGGTCGGCGGGCTCGCGACAATCGCCCGTGACCGCTCGTCCGGGCGTGGTAGGCTGCCGCCGGTCCCCGGACGTGGGTCGAGCGTGATTCGGCTGGACGATCTCCGGATGGGCGCCCGCTTCTGCAGGCGGCTGCCCCGCTACCTTCGCGCCCCCCTCACCCTGGCGACGGCCGGGCGGATGCTGCGCCATCGCCTGGCGAGGCGGGAAGACGCCTTCCTCGGCCTCGTCAAGCAAGCCATCTACCTGAATGACACGAGCCCGTACCGCGAGCTCCTGCGGCTGGCCGGCTGCGAGTACGGAGACGTCGAACGGCTGGTCCGCCAGGCGGGCGTCGAAGGCGCCCTGCACGCTCTCCTGCGTCACGGCGTGTACCTCAGCGTCAGCGAGTTCAAGGGGCGCCAGCCGGTCGTGCGCGGCCGCACGGAGCTGCACGTGAGCCCGGAGCGCCTGCGCAACCCGCTCTCCGAGTCCCACGTGTCCGTGAGGACCAGCGGCAGCCGCGGGGCGGGGACACCGGTCCCGATCGATCTGGCGTTCGTCCGGGACTGCGCGGCCGACACGTTGCTGGCGCTGGATGCGCGCGGTGCCGGCGCCTGCGCGAAGGCACACTGGCAGGTCCCGGGGGGCGGAGCCATCGCCCGCCTGGTCGAGTACAGCAGCTTCGGCGCCCCGGCGGCCCGCTGGTTCTCCCAGATCGATCCGGGCGACCCCATGCTCCACCCTCGCTACCGGTGGAGCGCCCGGCTCATGCGCTGGACGAGCCAGCTGGCGGGCGTCCCGTTGCCGCGGCCCGAGCACGTCCCCCTCGACGATCCACGTCCGATCCTGACGTGGATGACCGAGTCGCTGCGGGCCGGCGCCCGCCCCCACCTGTTCTCGTTCACGAGCTCGGCCGTGGCGCTGTGTCAGGCCGCTTCCCGGGCGGGAATCGACTTGACGGGCGCCTATCTAACGGTCGTGGGTGAGCCGGTGACCGCCACCCGGATGAACGTCATGCGTCGCCTGGGCGCCGAGGTCGCGGTTCGCTACGCCATCATCGAGTGCAGCTCCATCGGACACGGGTGCCTGTCGCCCGAGGCCGCCGACGAGGTGCACTTCCTGAGCGATCTCCACGCCCTCGTCCGGCCCGGGCCGGGCGTGACCGTCGCCGGCGTTCCTCCGAGGGGACTGTTGCTCTCGTCGTTGCGGCTCGCAGCGCCCTTCGTGCTCCTGAACGTCTCGATGGGTGACGAGGCGGAGGTGACCGAGCGTTCCTGCGGGTGCCCGCTGGCGCGCCTGGGCTGGGGGACCCATCTGCACACGATCCGGAGCCGGGAGAAGCTCACCGCCGGCGGGATGACGTTCCTCGACACCGACGTGGTCCGGGTCCTGGAGGAGGAGCTCCCGGCGCGGTTCGGCGGGGGGCCGACGGACTACCAGCTGGTCGAGGACGAGGGGACCGACGGGCGCCCTCGGCTGCGACTGCTGGCACATCCCGCGCTCGGTGCCCTTGACGAGGCGCGAGTGGTCGACGCGTTCCTGACGGCGGTGGGACGGAGGGGCGGGGCGGAGGAGGTCATGGCACGCATGTGGCACGACGCAGGATTCCTCAAGCTGGATCGCCGCCCGCCCTACGCCACGCCAAGCGGCAAGATCCTCCATCTGCACGTCCGCCGCGCGACGCAGCAGGGCGCCGCGGCCCCGGTCCAGTGATCCTCGCGACGGGACCCGCCGGTCCCCGCGGGGCGGGCGCGGCGTAGGCGGCGCGCCGTGTGCGGCATCGCCGGACTCTTCCGCCGCCACGGTCGGGACCGCTCGGATGCCGAGCGGTTGTGCGCGATGACGGAATCCCTCGTGCATCGCGGCCCCGACGACCATGGCTACCTCGTGCTCGACAGCCGCGACGGCCGATTCAGCCTCGGCAGCGAGGCGCCTGCCGGTGCGGAGGGCGACGTCCTCCTCGGCGCCCGCCGCCTGTCGATCCTCGACCTCTCGTCGGCTGGCCGGCAACCGTTGACAAACGAGACGCGCGACATCTTCCTGACGTTCAACGGCGAGATCTACAACTACGTCGAGCTGCGCGCGGAGCTGCGCGGACGCGGGCACCACTTCGCCTCCCGCTCGGACGCCGAAGTGGTGGTGCACGCTTACGAGGAATGGGGACCGGAGTGCGTCCGGCGCTTCAACGGCATGTGGGCGTTCGCGCTCTGGGATCAGCCGCGGCGCCGTCTCCTCTGCTCCCGGGACCGCTTCGGCGCCAAGCCCTTCTACTACCGGCTGAACGGGGGGTTGTTCGTGTTCGGCTCGGAGATCAAGGCGATCCTGGCTGCCCTCCATGAGCGCCCGTCGCCGCACTGGCCGACGATCCTGGCCTACCTGACCGCCGGGGCAGTCTGCCACACCGTCGACACGTTCTTCGACGGGATCGAGCGACTCCCGGCCGCTCACAACCTCCTGGTCTCCCGCGACCGAGTCGAGCTGGTCCGCTACTGGGACTATCAGGACCAGAGCCATGCCTACGACTATCGGCGCCCCGCGGCGACGTTCGCCGGGCTGTTCGACGACGCCGTCCGGCTGCGCCTCCGGGCCGACGTGCCGGTCGGACTCACGCTCAGTGGCGGTGTCGACTCCGCGTCCGTGACGGCCGTCGCCCGCCGGCACCTCCCCGGCGCGCCGCTCAAGGCGTTCACTGCGGAGTTCCCCGGCAAGCCGTACGACGAGCGGCGCTATGCCGAGCTGGTGGCGAGGCGGTTCGACGCGGAGCTCTACACGGTGGCCTACCAGCCGATCAGCCTCGTCGAGGACCTGCGCCGCGTGATCTGGTACATGGACTACCCGACTCCACACTCCCAGATCCTCGCGCGCTGGCGATTGATGAGCCTGGCTGCCCAGCACGTCAAGGTCGTGCTCGAGGGGCAGGGCTCGGACGAGATGCTGGCCGGCTACCCGTTCCGATACTTCAACCATCATGCGGCCCACGAGCTGAGGATGCTCGGACACCGTGGCTTCGTCCGTCGATGCGGGCGCCTGATCGCGGCGGGAACACGGATGTCGTACCGCCTCGGGGGTGAAGCGATTGCGCTGGCAGCCAGCCGCGTCCTGCCGGCGGTGAACCGCCTTCGAGGCTCGATCCGACTGCGGGAGGACGTGATCAGCCGGGAGCTCCGCGGCCTGATCCCGGGGCCCCCTGGCCCGTCCGCCGGACCGCAGGGCCCGTTTGCCGATGGCGTTGCCAAGGCGCTCCACGCTGATCATGCGCGTGACATGCTCCCGCAGCTCCTGAAGCTCGGGGACGCCATCAGCATGGCGCACTCGGTCGAGGCCCGGATGCCGTTCCTTGATTACCGTCTGGTCGAGTTCGCCTTCCGGCTACCCGTGCAGGAGAAGTTCGACGGGGTGACGACCAAGATCATCCTCAGGCGCGCCCTGGGGGACGCGCTGCCGCCGGAGATCGTGGGGCGCACGGACAAGATCGGCTTCATGACGCCCATCGAGGAGTGGCTGGCGGGGGCGCTGGACCGCGAGATCCGCCCCCTTCTCCTTTCGCCCGAGGCGCGCCGGCGCGGGGTGTTCGAGCCGGCCACCCTCGCCCGCGCCCTCGACCGGCTTCCGCGGGGGGGACGGAGCCTGGCGCTCCTCATCTATCGATGGCTTGCGGTAGAGGTGTGGTTCAGGCTCTTCATCGACGCGCCTGCGCCCGGCGGGGCCCGTCCACTCCCGCCGCTCGTCGCCACCCGCTAGGGGACATGCTGCTCGCTCGCGCCGCGTGGAGCGCGTATCTCCTCGGGCATCTCCGGGGGCAGGCGCGCGCGCCATTCCGGTCCGGAGCCGTCGTCGAGCGCGACCAGGCGCGCCGCATCCGAGCCACGGTGGCCTACGCCGCCCGACACGTCCCGCACTATCGCGCGGCCCTGCGTCGCCTCGGGCTCGAGGCCGACGACTTCCGGACGGCGGGCGATCTCGCCCGGCTCCCGCTCATCGACCGTCGGGATCTCCAGCGCGATCCTGAATCCTTCGTATCGACGGGGATACCGCGGGGGCGTCTCGTCGAGCTGCGGAGCGGGGGCAGCACGGGCGCGCCGCGCTCCGTCTATCACGATCACGCGGCCCTGTTCCAGAACGCTGCCCACAGCGAGCGGGACCGGGCGGTCCGCACGCCAGTGCTCGGCCGCCGGACCGGCTACCGGCAGACACTGATCGCGTCCGACTTCAGCGGGATCCGGAAGGTGCAAGCCTTCCTGGACGGCCGCGGGTTCTTCCCGCGGTGGGCGCGGGTGGAGCGCCAGAATCTGTCGCTGCTCGACTCGCCCGCCGAGAACCTCGCCAGGCTCGACGCGTTCCGTCCCGACGCGCTCCACAGCTACGGGTCCTATCTCGGGCGTCTCTTCGCGTTCGCCTACGAGGCGCGCGTGCCGTTTCACCGGCCGCGGGTGGTCACCTTCGGCGGCGACGCGCTCAGCTCGGCGGCGCGCGCCTTGATCGAGAGGGAATACGGGATCCCGGTCTTCGGCATCTACCAGGCGATCGAGGCGCTCCGGATCGGCTTCGAGTGCGCCGCCCACCGCGGCCTGCACCTGAACGTGGATCTCTACCCCCTGCGCGTGGTGGACTCCGACGGTCGGACACTGCCGGCTGGCGCCGCCGGCGAGGCGGTCGTCTCGAACCTCGTGAACCGCGGGACCGTGCTGCTCAACTACCGGCTCGGCGACGTCGCGACGCTGCTGCCGGGCGCGTGCCCCTGCGGCCGGTCGCTGCCTCTCCTGTCCCCGCCGCCCGGCCGGACGGACGACGTGATCGAGCTCGCGTCGGGGGCCGTCGTCCACCCGCAAGCGATCCGCGACCTGTTCAGCGACGAGCGCGAGATCTGGCAGTATCAGGTGATCCAGGAAACCCCGGCCCGGTTCCGCGTCGACCTCGTGGCTGCGCGCGGGGGTGACCGGCCGGCGACGCGTGCGCGGGTCGCCCGGAAGTTTGCCGCGCGATTCGGCGCGTGCGTCACGATGGAGATCCGCTTTGTGGAGGAGATCGGCCGCACCGCCCAGGGCAAGGTGCGGGCGGTCCTCTCCAGCAGCGCGGGCGCCGGACCGTGATCGACGGACTCCGGATGCGCACGCACCTCCACGCGCTCGCCGCGCGGCTCCGGACCCCTCTCGGCCGGCGCCGGCTCATCGGGGCGGCGGTCTACGGGAGCTGGCCCGCGCTGGGGGCGCTGGCGGCCCTCTATCGTCGAACGGCGCTCCGGCGGACCCGCGTGGTGTGCGTGGTCGGATCGTTCGGGAAGACGAGCGCGGCGCGTGCGGTGGCCGCGGCCCTGGGCCGGCCGGACCCGACCCGCTTCGGAAACGCGCGCGGCATGGTCGCGTTCACGCTGCTCCGAGCGTGGCCCGGCCAGCGGCACGCCGTCCTCGAGGTGGGAATCGGGGGGCCGGGCGACATGACGCCGTACCCGCCGGTGCTCCGGCCGGACGTGGTAGTGGTGACCGGGATCGGCACGGAGCACAACCGGTCCTTTCGGTCGCCGGAGGCCACACGCCACGAGAAGGCCGTCATGGTGCGCGCCCTGCCCCGCGGCGGCGTGGCCGTCCTCAACGGGGACGATCCGCACGTCCGCTGGATGGCGGGCGAGACGCAAGCGCGCGTCCTCACCTACGGATTCGGCGCCGACGTGGACATCCGCGCCAGTGATGTGACCCTCGACTGGCCGCACGGCACCCGGCTGCGGCTGCACACGCCGACCGGGGCGCGTGACGCCCGGGGCCGGCTGATCGGCCGGCCGATGGTCTACGCGATCCTGGCGGCCGTCACGGTCGCCGTCGCCGAGGGGCTCGCGCTCGACGTCGCCCTCCAGAGGCTGGAGGCGCTCGCGCCGACGCCCGGCCGGCTCCAGCCCGTCCAACTGCCGAGCGGTGC
>DASZOL010000020.1:0-9738 GCA_035550795.1 Candidatus Methylomirabilota bacterium | reverse complement strand
CCCGTCAGCTCGTAGACCGGCACCGGCCCCTCGAGGCCCTTCACGGGGATGCTCCCGAGCGGCCGGACCTGGACGTAGCCTTCGGCCAGCTTCAGCGTGTCGCCGGTGAGCAGCGTCGATCCGGGCTTGGCCATCTGCTCCATCCGGGCGGCGAGATGGGTCGTCTGCCCGACAGCGGTGTAGTCCATGCGGAGGTCGCTGCCGATGGCGCCGACGACCACCTCGCCCGAGTTGAGCCCCACGCGGATCTGCACGGGTGTGCCGCCCCCGCGCTGGAGCTCGTCCGCGTAGAGGGCGACCCGCCGCTGCATGCGGAGCGCCGCGTAACAGGCGCGGACCGCGTGATCCTCGTGGGCGATCGGCGCCCCGAAGAGGGCCATGATGCCGTCGCCCATCACCTGGTTGACGGTGCCCTCGTAGTGATGGACCGCCTCCATCATCCGCTCCAGCACCGGGTCGAGGAGCTTGCGCGCGTCCTCGGGATCGCGGTCGGCGAGGAGCTCCATCGAGCCCTTGAGGTCGGCGAAGAGCACCGTGACCTGCTTGCGCTCCCCTTCGAGGGCCGCCTTGGACGTGAGGATCTTCTCGGCGAGGTGCGTGGGAGTGTAGGACTGCGGTGAGGTGAAGTCGGACGCGCCTTCGCGAGGCACGGGCGGGGCCTCGGCCACGCGGGTGCCGCACTTCCCGCAGAAGGCGAATTCCTCGGGGTTCACGTAGCCACAGGACGGGCATGGGACCGCGAGCCGTGTGCCGCAGCGCCCGCAGAACGCCATCGCAGCCGGATTCTCGAAGCTGCACCTCGGGCAGGTCATGCCCCGCGGTCTCGCACTCCTGGCTCCGCCTTCTCCAGCCAGAAGTTCATGCCCATCTCGCGGTACATCGCGGCGGCGGTTGCGAGATGTTCGTCCGCCTGCTCGCGCGATGCCGTGCGTCCGAAGAGCGTGCCAAGGCCGCGATGGCAGTGGGCGGCGAGGGGGCGCATGTCGAGCCGCTCGGCCAGCGCGAGCGCCTCGCGATAATAGCCCTCGGCCTCGTCAGTCGCTGGCACGCGTGGATCCGCGGCGATCTCGCCGAGGAGCCGGAGGGCCCACGTCTCGTGGCCCTGCTCCCCTCGCTCGCGGGCGAGGTCGAGCGCCCGCGTCGCGGCTACGTGGGCCTCGTCGACGCGGCCGGCCGCGAAGAGCGCCTCGCCGAGGCGTAGCTCGGCCAGCGTGTCCCACCATTCCAGGCCGTTCCGGATGGCGGCTCGTGCCGCCGGCAGGAGGCTGAGGGCGTCGTACGCGCGCCCTTCCAAGATCGCGAGAGCACTCAGCTCCAGCGCCACGGCGGGGATCAGGAAACCGATCGTCAGCTCCTTCGACAGTGAGCGCGCCTGGCTCAGGGTCGGCCTGGCTTGAGCAAGGTCGCCACGGAGCGTGTGAACGCGTCCGGCGTTCCAGCACGCGACGGCCAGGCTGTACGGATGTCCGACCTCCTCTGCCAGCGCGATCGCGGCCCGGGTGTGGCGGACCGCTTCGTCGAAGAGGCCCCGCTGAGCCTGGGCAGCCGCGAGGTTCGACAGCGCGTTCACCGCCGGCAGGAGGGCGCGCCCGAAACGCTCGCGGACCCGTCCGGACGGGATCAGCTGCAGGATCCGCTCCTGGAACGGCTGGGCCCGCCGGTAGTCCCCTGCGGAATAGGCGTTGAGACCGAGGTTCGTGTTGGCACCGATCTGCGCGACGAGGTCCCCGATCGCCTCCCCCACCGCCCGGGCCCGCTCGGAGATGGCGTCCGACTCAGTCCGGCGACCGGCGAAAACCAGGGCATTGCCTATCAACGCCCACACTCGACTGAGCCGGCGCTGATCGCCGAGCCGCTCCGCGGCGCCTTCGGCGTCTCGCATCACATCGCTGGCCCGAGCGAACTGCCCGAGTGGGGCGAGCGCGTTCCAGAGCTCGATCCGGAGGTCGACCGCCAACTCCATCGTTCGGGAGGATTCCGACAGGTGCCCCAGCGCCTCGAGCGCCCGCTCCATGTGCGTGGCACACTCCAGATTGGCCGACCGGCCGAGGGCCTTGGCCCCCGCCTGCCGCAGATAGTCGACCGCCTTTTCCCACTCCTCGGCCCGAAACGCGTGGTGGGCCAGGCGCTCGACGTGCTCGCCGAGCCGGTCGGGATAGAGGCGCTCGAGAGCCTCCACGATCTGGCCGTGCAGACGGCAGCGGCGCTCCTGGAGCAGGCCGCCGTAGGTGACGTCGTGAGTCAGGGCATGCTTGAACGTGTATTCGACGTCGGGGAAGATGCGCGTCTCGTAGAGGAACTCGGCGGCCTGGAGCCGCCCGATCGTGGCGGAGAGCTCGGCCTCACCCTGCCCGGCGATCGCCTGGAGCAGCCCGAGCGGCACGTCCTTCCCGACGACCGAGGCCGTCTGGAGGGTCGCCCGGTCCGCGGGCGACAGCCGGTCGATGCGGGCAGCTAGCACGGCCTGCACCGTCGCCGGGACCTGGATCTCCGGGAGCGGCCGCGCCAGCCCGTAGGCGCCGCGCTCCCCGACGAGCGATCCGGTCTCGACCAGCGACCGCACGCTCTCCTCGAGGAAGAACGGGTTCCCCTCGGTCCGCTCGATCAAGAGACCCTTGAGCGGGGCTAGATCCGTGTCGGGGCCGATCAGCGCGCCAAGAAGCTCCGCGGCGTGCTCGTGCGGCAAGGGGTCGAGCCGGAGCTGCGTGTAGTAAGTTCGGCTGCCCCACGCGTGCGAGTACTCGGGCCGGTAGTTGACGAGAAGCAACACTCGGGCCGCCGGCAGGCTCTCGACCAGCGCGTCCAGGAGGGCCTGGGTCTCGGAGTCGATCCAGTGGAGGTCCTCGAAGACCACGAGCAGCGGCTGCACCTGACTCTCCCGCAGGAGGAGCCGCTTCACCGCATCCAGGGTCCGCCGGCGGCGCTGGGACGGATCGAGCGCCGCCCACGCGGGATCGTCGGCGGCTGCTTCGAGGAGCGACAGGAGCGCCGTCAGGTCACCCTCCAGGGCACGGTCCAGGGTGAGAAGCCTCCCGGTCAGCTTCTCCCGAACCGCGCGCGGGCCGTCCCGGTCCTCGATCGCGAAGTAGCTCCTGAGGAGATCGATCACCGGGAGATAGGACGTCGCCTTCCCGTACGAGACCGAGCCCGCCTGGAGCACGAGCCAGCCGTGGACCCGGTGCGAGTGGGTGACCTCCCAGACCAGGCGCGACTTGCCCACGCCCGGCTCCCCGACGATCGCCACGATCTGCCCCTGGCCGTTCCCGGCGCGGCCCAGCGCCTGGCGGAGCTGATCCAGCTCGCCCGCGCGCCCCACGAAGCGGGTCAGGCCGCGCGCCGCCGCCGCGTGGAGTCTGGAGCGCCGTGGCCCGGCGCCGGTCAGCTCGTAGACCTCGACCGGCGTCTCGAGGCCCTTCACCGGCACCGGTCCCAGCGGCGTGACGGCGACGAACCCCTCCGCGAGACCCAGCACGTCGGCCGTCAGGAGCGTGGTATCGGGCTTGGCCAGCTGCTCCATACGGGCCGCCAGGTGCGTCGTCTGCCCGACGGCGGTGTAATCCATCCTGAGATCGCTCCCGATCGCCCGGACCACCACCTCGCCGGAGTTCACGCCGACCCGCACCTGGAGGAGGACGCCGTGACTCCGCCGGACCTGCACGGCGTATCGGCGAATGGCGGCGTGCATGTCGAGCGCCGCGTAGCACGCCCGCACGGCGTGGTCCTCATGGGCGACCGGCGCCCCGAAGAGCGCCATGATCCCGTCGCCCATCACCTGGTTCACCGTGCCCTCGTAGCGGTGAACCGCGGTCATCATGCGCTCGAGCACGGGGTCCAGGAGCTTTCGCGCCTCCTCAGGGTCCCGGTCCGCGAGGAGCTCCATCGAGCCCTTCAGGTCGGCGAAGAGGACGGTGACCTGCTTCCGCTCGCCCTCGAGGGCGGCCTTCGAGGTGAGGATCCGCTCGGCAAGATGCTTGGGGGTGGTGTAAGACTCAGGGGAGTCGAACCCCTGATCCGGAGGCGACGCAGCAGATAGGCCGGTTGGGTGCGCACACTCGGGGCAGAACTTCGCGGTCGGAGGCAGTCGGCCCCCGCACTTGGCGCACGCTGGTGCCAGCGGCGCGGCGCACTCCTGGCAGAACTTCGCGCCCGACTCGTTCTCGTGCTGGCACCGGGGACATTTCATCGGCCGCGACTCCCTGCCGTAGCCCGTCAGTGGCCTGCCGTGCCACGAGCGGACCGAGCCTACCCGGAGGCTCTCAGGGGGTCAAGGTTCGCCGACCGGGCGAGCACGGCAGGACGCCTCCTCAATCGCTTGAGTCAGCGGGCGAAACTTCCAGAAGTAGTTCACCAGGGGCCCCACGTGAGGGGCGCCGGATCGAGCCCCGGTCTCATTGCCTGGGCCAGGCGGCTCGGGGGGCGGCACCCCAGCGCGGTGATGCCGATGGACGCGCCGCCCATCGGGACAGTTCCTCTAACGCGCCCGAGCGTCAGCGTGGCGGCGCGATGGTCGCGGCGGTCCCCGACAGGGTCACGCTCACGGGAGTCTGTTGGGTCGCGGTGGTGCCGGCCTCGGGGGACTGCTTGACGATGAACCCGTCCCGAGGCCCCGTCGTTGCCCCCAGACGGAGGCCGACCGACTCGAGGTCGCGTACCGCCCCCTCCAGGCGCGCCCCGATCAGGTTGGGCACGGCGGCCTCGCCGCGACCGGGAGCGCCCGGCGCGCTCTCCCCGGTCCCACGACCCGGCGAGCCTCCGCGCGCGGGACGGCCACCGCTCCCGCCCTCCGCCGTGGCGAGGCGGGCCTCGGCCAGGATCGCCCGGAGGCGCTCGGCCTCCGCGCGGGTTCGGGCGGCCATCACCGCCGCCTCGTGGGCGGCCAGGAGCGCGTGCTGCTCGAGGGTGTCCCGCCGCACGAGGTCCGGAGCGGGAGTCACCGGGAGCTTCGAGACGTCGGCCAGCAGGCGGAGCGCGTCGGTCGCGCTCGCCTGGGCGAGGCGCCGGTAGCTGCCGAGGGCCTTCTCGGCCGCCTCCCCTTCCTCGATGAACGGCTTGAGGGCCGCCGGCGCCGACTCCCGCTCGGGAGAGAGCGCCTTGATCAGGGCGACGGTCTTCTCGCCCTCGTCGAGCGCTGCCGCCGCCCCGTCGTCGGCGCTGCGAGCCGTCTCGTAGGCCCGGCGGCCGGTCTCGGTGAGCGGCGCCGCCGCGAGGGGACTCCCCGCCAGCGAGAGCACCAGGGCGACGAGGGCAAGCAGGAGGCCGGGGTGGCGCCGCGCGCGACTCGTCACCGGGTCCGAGGGCCTCGGGCCGGATGACTCTCCCCCTCCCGCGTCCGCCGCGCCCCTCACTCCAGCGCCTCGGCGACCAGCTCCGCGATGTCCTTCACCGCGAGCTTGTCCTCGGCGCCCTTGACCTTCCGGCCAAGGTCCACCATCGCCAGGCAGAACGGGCAGGCGGTGCCCACCGTCCCGGCCTTCGTCTCGAGCAGCTCGGCGACGCGGATCTCGTTGACGCGCTCCCGGCCCCGGACCTCCATCCACATGTGACCGCCCCCACCCCCGCAGCAGAGGCCCTTGTTCCGGCTGCGCGGCGGATCGATCACCCGGAGGCCAGGGATCGCCCGCAGGCTCTCCCGGGGCGAGTCGTAGATGTCGTTGTACCGGCCGATGTAGCAGGAGTCGTGGTAGGCGAGCAGCTCCGCCCGGGGCCGGGTGAGTCTGAGCCGCCCGTCGCGCACCAGCTGGGAGATCAGGACGGAGTGGTGCACCACCTCGAACTCGCCGCCGAACTGGCGGTACTCGTTGCGGATGGTGTTGAAGCAGTGGGGGCACGCCGCCAGGACCTTGCGGAAACGGTAGCGCTTGAGGTTCTCCACGTTCTCCTGGGCGAGCGTCTGGTAGAGGTACTCCTCGCCGAGCCGCCGCGCGGCGTCACCGCTGCAGCGCTCGCCCGGCATGACCGCGAAGGACACCCCCGCCGCCCGCAGCACCTTCACGACCGCCCGGGCGATGCTCTGGTTGCGCCGATCGTAGGACGCCGAGCACCCGACCCAGTAGAGGTACTCGACCTCCTGGCCCTCCTGGAGCCGCGGCACGTCGAGCCCTTCCGCCCATGCCAGCCGGTCCTCCGCCGCCAGGCCCCAGGGATTACCGGCCCGCTGCATGTTCTGGAGGCTCATGCCCGCCGTCCCGGGCAGCGCGCCCTCGGAGAGCGAGAGGTATCGCCTGAGGTCGACGATCGTGTCCACGATGTCGATGAAGGCCGGGCACGCCTCCACGCACGCCATGCACGTCGTGCACGCCCAGAGCTCCTCGGGCGCGATCGTCTCGCCGTGGATGGCCCGCCCGTTCGCCTCGTGCATCAGGCCCCGGAGCTTCAGGATGATCTGCTTGGGGTTCAGCGCCGTCCCCGCGAGATAGGCCGGACAGACGTCCTGGCAGCGGCCGCACATCGTGCACGCGTCGAAGTCGAGCCGCCGCTTCCAGGAGAACTCCTCGAGCTTCGAGACGCCGAGGCTCTCCGCCTCCTCGATGTTCTCGATGGGCCTCAGCGCGCCGAGCCGGTCCAGCTTGACGAAGAACGTGTTCAGCGGCGTCGTGAGCAGGTGGACGAAGTACGAGTGCGGGATCAGCGCGATGAAGGCGAACGAGATCGCGAAGTGGAAGAGCCATGTCCCGAGGTGGAGGGCCCGGAGAGTCCCCTCCCCCATGCCGACGGCGAGGAACGCCTGGCCCAGCGCCCAGCCGACCGGCGACCACGGCGCCCACCACGGGTTCACGACCGCGAGCCGGCACGCCTCCAGGACGAACCCGGTGAGGTTGATCGTGAACAGCAAGCCGAGCACCCAGGCGAAGTGCGACGTCGGGTCGATCCGGGCCGGCCGGGCGACGAACCGGCGGTACAGCGCGAGGCCGAGCCCCACCACGAAGAACAGCCCGAAGAGGTCGAGCGACAGCTCGTAGAGGAGGTAGAACGGGCCCTGGAGGAGCTTGAAGTCGAGCCCCAGCGGGAGCCGGAGCGTGATGTCGTAGTCGATCGTGGCGAGCACGGTCCCGAGGAACAGGACGCAGAACCCCCAGAACATCAGGGCGTGCATGATCCCGGGGTACCGCTGCGTCAGGATCCGGCCCTGGAGGAGCCCGTGGCGGACCAGGAAGCGGATCCGCTCCGGGAGACGGTCCAGGCGGTGCTCGGGCTTGCCCTCGCGCCACAGCGCCACGCGCTGCCACATCCCGAGGGCAAACACCCCGATCGCGACGACCGACAGGGCGTACAGGAGGAACTGCGCCCAGTCGGGAATGTTCCAGAAGGTGTCGCGGAACGGGACGTCGGAGAGGGGCGCCACCGCGGTGGGACTCACGCTCCGCCATTACAGCACGGCGTCTCGACGAGGGTCAAGGCGCGCGCCGCGCCAGCGGGCTCAGGCGGGCGCCGCCGGGCCCAGGCGCAGGCGCTCGGCGATCGTGCGGATCGCCGTGTAGGGGTCGACGCGGCCCGCCTCCACGTCGGCCAGCACGCCCTCCAGCGCCCCGCCGTCCGAGAGCTGGCGGTCTACCGCCCGGCGCAGCTCCGCCAGGATGAGGTCGCGCAGCTCGCGGGCCCGGCGCGCCTGCCGGCGTCGGGTGAGGGTCCCGCTGGCCTCCAGGGCCGCCCGGTGGCGCCCGATCGTCTGCAGGAGCTCGCCGACTCCCACGTCGTGGACGGCCTCGGTCGACAGGATCGGCACCTCCCAGTCAAGGTCGCGCGACGCCTGCTGGCCTTCCCGGTGGAGGTGCACCATGTGCTTGAGCTCGGTGAGGAGCCGCGCGGCCCCTTCGCGGTCGGCCTTGTTGACGACGAGAACATCGGCTGCCTCGAGGAGCCCCGCCTTCATGGTCTGGATGCCGTCGCCGGATTCCGGCACCAGCACGACGACCGTCGTGTCCGCCAGCTTGATGACGTCCAGCTCGGTCTGGCCGACCCCGACCGTCTCCACGAGGATCCAGTCGAACCCGGCCGCGTCCAGCAGCTTCTGCGTCTCGGCGGTGGCGCGCGCGAGGCCGCCCAGGCTCCCGCGCGTGGCCATGCTCCGGATGAAGACGCCCGGGTCCAGGGTGTGCGCCTGCATCCGGATACGGTCGCCCAGGACAGCTCCGCCCGTGAACGGGCTCGTCGGATCGACGGCGATCACGCCGACCGTTCGGCCGCTCTGCCGGATTGCGGCCGTGAGCCGGTCGACGAGCGTGCTCTTCCCCGCCCCCGGGGGGCCGGTGACGCCGACGGTGTAGGCGCGCCCCGTCCGCGGGTAGACCCGCCGCATGATCTCGGGCACCGCCGGCTCCCGGTTCTCCACGCGCGTGATGAGCCGGGCAAGCGCCCGGCGGTCGCCGCCGAGCATCCGGTCGACGAGGGGGTCGAGCCGCCCGTCCAGCGGACGGCCTTCGGCCTGTGGCGGACGGCCTTCGGCCTGTGGCGGACGGCCTTCGGCCTGTGGCGGACGGCCTTCGGCCTGCGGCGTCACGCGACCACGCCGTCGCGCCGGAGCCCCGCGATCGCCTCCGCGTCGTAGCCGAGGTCGTGGAGCACCTGGTCCGTGTGCTCGCCCAGCGCCGGCGGGGGCGTTGCGACTCGCCCGGGCGTGGCGGACATCCGCACGGGAAAGGCGACCTGCCGGACCGCGCCGAGCTTCGGGTGCTGGACCTCCGTGAAGAGGCCGCGCTGGACGAGCTGCGGGTCCCGGACGACCTCGTCCAGGTCGAGCACCGGCCCTGCGCAGACGTCGGCCTGGTGCAGGAGCGTGACCCACTCCGCGCGCGGGCGCGTCCGGAAGAGGCGGCGCAGCTCCTCCGCGACGCGGTCGCGCTCGGCGCCCTCGACGTGCTGGAGCGGCCGGAGGTCGTCTCGCTCGACGAGCCGACAGAAGTTCGCCCAGAACTGCGGCTCGAGGGCGCCCAGCGTCACGTGGCCGCCGTCCGCCGTCTCGTAGACGCCGTAGCAGGGCCACCCGCCGTTCAGCCGCTCCCGGGCGCGCTCCGGCACTCGCCCCGTCGCGAAGAACGCGGCGAGATGGGGGATCAGCCAGGACACTACGCCGTCGGTCATCGACACGTCGACGAGCTGGCCCTCGCCGGAAGCCTGCCGGTGGTGGAGCGCGGCGGCGATGGCGAACGCCGCCATGAGCGCGCCCCCGCCCAGATCGGCCACCTGGACGCCAGGCGTCAGCGGCGGGCCGTCCCGCGGCCCCGTCACGGACAGGGCGCCCGCGTACCCCATGTAGTTCACGTCGTGGCCCACGAGGTTCCGGTAGGGCCCGTCCTGCCCATAGCCGGAGAGGGCGCAGTAAACGAGCCTCGGGTTCTCGGCGCGGAGGGCCTCCCAGCCGAGGCCGAGGCGGTCCATGACGCCGGGCCGGAAGCTCTCGAGCACGATGTCGGCCGTCCGGACGAGGCGGCGGAAGAGCGCCTTTCCGGCCTCCGCCTTGAGGTCGACGGCCACGCTCTTCTTGTTCCGGTTGAGCAGGAGGAAGTACGCCCCCACGTCCGACGCGCCCCAGAAGGGCGGTGTCCGGCGCGCATAGTCGCCACGGCCGGGCTCCTCGACCTTGATGACCTCGGCCCCCAGGTCGGCGAAGAGGAGCGAGCAGTACGGACCAGGCAGGAGACGGGAGAGGTCGAGCATCCGGAGGCCCGCGAACGCGCTCGCCATGCGAGTGATTATAGGCGGCCGCGGCCCGGCGCGGGGGGCGTGGCGCCCCCCGCGCCG
>DASZOL010000019.1:0-37766 GCA_035550795.1 Candidatus Methylomirabilota bacterium | reverse complement strand
AGGACCGCGCAGGCGCTCGGGATGACGCTCCCACCGGCGGTGCTCGAGCGCGCGGATGAGATCATCAAGTGAGCGGGTGAGTCCGGCTGGCCGGCATCGCAAGCTCACCCGGCGGTCCATTCATTCCGAGAAAGTCCCTAGGGGATGAGTCCCACAGGCGACGGGAGGATGGCCATGGCGAAGAAGGGATCCGGCGAGGGCGTGTACCGTGTCATCGACGTCATCGGGACGAGCAAGCAGTCGTGGGAGGACGCCACGAAGAACGCCGTGGAGACCGCGACCCGGTCACTCCGCGACCTCCGGATCGCGGAGGTCCAGAAGCTTGACGTGAAGATCGACAGCGGAAGGATCGTCGCCTATCGCGCCCGGGTGCAGGTCTCCTTCAAGTACGAGGGCTGATCACTTCGGCGCGTCGGACGCCGGGGGCGAGCTCCGCGAGAGGTCAGGGGCGCGTCCCGAGCGCGACATGCGCGGCGCGGGAAAGACGTGGTGGATCTTCCCGCTTGCCGCGAGGAGCGGGGGGCGTCGCTCGACGCGGACGGCGCCCGCCTGGCTCCAGACGAGGCTGACCACGCGCTCGGCTCCGCCCTCCGGCGCGATGGCCCGGAGGAAGGCCGCGCTGACCCGGGCCGCGTCGACCTCGCCCACCGCTGGATGGATCAGGAGCCGCAGGCGCGGGGTGCCGTCGTCGGCGGCGTCCTCGACAAGCTGGTAGTGCGTGGGTCCGCCGCCGAACCGCGCGGGCAGTTCCTCCTCGAGCACGCGGACGACGTCGTGGTCCAGCAAGGACATGCCCCACGCGGTGAGCTTCTCCTGGCTCCGGATGGCGCGGAGGTGGGTGGTCCAGCCCACCGCCTCGAGAGGGCAGCCGCACCGCCGCTCGCTGAGCTCCGCCTGATCGCCGAGCGACACGTTCAGGAACGTGAACGGGCCGACCGGGCGGAGGGACGAGATGAGGAGGGCCGGGCCCGGCAGCGCGCCCTCGCCCCCCTCTGGCTGGATGACCGCCAGCCGGTCGCGGAGCACGTGGACGTCGTCGGGGGTGCTCCGGCGGAGGCAGCCCTCGCCAATGGCCCCGGCCTCGGCGCTCGCGTACGTGGGGCGTGCCTCGGCGCCGACCTGGTGAATCGCGGCCAGCCGAGGTGCGGTCAAGGGTTCCCCGGTGACCGTGAACTGGACTCCGGCGAGGGCGACTCCCGACGCCTGCGCCGCCTGGCACAGACGGACGGCTGGGCTCACCAGCGTGTAGAGGTGGGGCGTGGCGCCGTCCTGCCGGGCCTCGGTCATCCATCGGAGAATCGGGCCGGGGGCCTCGAGCGTCGCGGCCACCGGCGAGAGGCGACCATGTCCGGCCACTGCAAAGGACCAGGAAAGGACACGGTCGCTCCAGCGGTAGCGGGCGTGGAGCCCGGCCGCGGTGGCGGCGACCAGCATGAACCGGCGCGAAGGCCGAGCGCCGGCCGCAGCGAGCCTGATGACCGGGACCAGTGCGTCTGCGCCGGGCACGCTCCACGTGGCGTGACGCCACCCGAGGCCCTCCCGGGCCGCGAGGACCACGAGCGAGTTCACCGCCCGGTCGCGGATGAACTCGAGGTCCGCCGGCACGGGGGTGGGAGCGCCGCGACTGCCGCTCGTTCCGCCGGGGATGTGCGCGCCGACGGGCGCGTTCCGCGCTCCATCGCTCCCCGTTGCCACGGTCCGTCCTCCCCGGACGATCGGCCGGCGGCCCTTGAACTCGTCGACGGTGAGATAGACGCCTGCCCGGTAGAGCGCGTGGAGGGCGCCCTCGACCCCGTCCTGGCGGACCATGCGCTCCAGGTCGCCCCGCTCGCACCCCGCGAGCCCAAGGAGGGCGCGGTACGGGCTCGCCGGCCGGTCGAACGCGCCCCGCGCGACGGTGTCGAGGAACGACGTCTCGCGCCGGCCCAGGCGCGCCGCGACGATGGCGCGCGCCTCGACCGCGGTCAACGGATGCCGCAGGAACCTCGGAAGGCGCGCGGCGAGGCCAATGCCGAGCCACGCCTCCTCGAGCCAGCTCATCGCGGGGCCCGGACGGCGCCGCCTTCCCCCTGCCGCGCCCCGGTCATCACCCGGCCGGCCCGGCCGGGCGCGGCTCCACGGTCAGCAGCCTCCAATAACAGGGCGTCGTCGGCCCGAGCGGCTCGAAGCACGAGGTCGGGCCCCGGCCGTCTCCTCGAAGGCGTCCGGGTCCGGCGGCTCCCCGCGGGTGCCCTCGGTGCGCTCAGCGCGGCCGCGGTCACTTCCAGACGCGCCCGGCGACGCGGAGGAAGTTCTCTCCCAGGATCCCGCGGATGGCGGGCTCCCCGTAGCCGCGGTCGAGGAGCGCCTGGGTCACGTGCGGCCAGGCCTCGGGGTCGACGTAGCCCGAGCCGCTGTCCGGGTACTGGTGCTCCGGCCAGTACGCGCGACTGCCGCGGAAGGGCGCCCCCGGCGGTCTCTGCTCCAGCACGCTGTCCATGCCGAGGCCGACGTGCTCCGGGCCCACCAGCTCCACCATGTGGTCGATGTGCTCGACCAGGTGCTCGACGACCGGCCCGCGGGGGCCGAGGAAGCGGCCGACGCCGGTGACAGCGATCACGCCGCCCGTCGCCGCGCAAGCCTTGATCTGGTCGTCCCGGATGTTGCGCTCGTGGTCGCACAGGCGGCGGGCGTTCGAGTGGGAGAAGATCACCGGCGCCGCCGAGACCTCCATCGCCTCCATCGTGGTCCGGTGGCCCGAGTGGGAGCAGTCCACGAGCATGCCCACGCGGTTCATCTCGCGGATGACGTCGCGGCCGAACGGGGTGAGCCCGATGTCCTCGTCGTGGCAGCCGCCGCCGGCCTTGTTGTTCCGGTTGTAGGCGAACAGCATCTGCCGCACGCCCAGCCGGAAGTAGACGTCGACCATGCCGACGTCCCCGTTCAGGGCGTCCATGCCCTCCAAGTCGAACGACACGGCCAGCTTGCCCTCGCGTTTCGCGCGCTGCACGTCCTCCACGCCCTTCACCTGCACGAATCCGTCGGCGTGCTCCCGGATCCAGCGCCGGTCCTGGGACACGGCCTCCACCGCGAGCGTCCACGGCGTCACGTCGTATCCCACGTTGATCGAGAGATAGTCGATGCCCGAGGCGCGCCAGCGCTCGAGATCCTTCAGGGCGGCGGCCGTGCTGTAGGCGAACCCGCCGTGATCGTCCCACACCAGGGCCGAGCGATGCAGGTCGGCCGCGCGCGCGGATACCCGCCAGTCCGTGGAATGCCGGTCCGACATGGTTTGACGACCTCCGCGAGTGGGCGTTCCTGAGGCTGCGCGTCCAGTCCCGCCGACGATACCCCACCCGGAGGCTCGGCACCAGGACTGGGCGGCGCGGACGCTCGTCGCCGCCGCCCCGGCGAGGGAGGGCGCGGCCCCGGGGGCTGGGCGCGTACAATACGTAGCGGCGCCGGGCCGCCCGGGGCGGCGCGGCGGGCGCGCCGCCGGGGTCTCGGGGACGACCGGCGAGGGAGGGTCTATGCAGGGGTCGCAGGCATCCACGTACCATCTGCGGCGGGTGGCGCTCGACCGGATCGAGCCCAGCATTCCCGCGCGCTACTACTACGACCCCCAGCACTACGAGCGGGAGCTCGAGGTCTTCTGGTACGGCATGTGGGTGATGGCCGGCCGCGAGGAGGAGATCCCCGAGCCCCGGCACTACAGGGTCGTCAAGATCGGGACCCAGAGCATCGTCATCGTCCGGGACGTGGACGACCGGCTGCACGCCTTTCACAACACCTGCCGCCATCGCGGCTCGGTCCTCTGCACCGACGAGCAGGGGCGCCTCCCGGGCCGCCGGCTCGTGTGCCCTTACCACACGTGGACCTACGGCCTGGACGGCGAGCTCGTCGGGACGCCGCGCCAGATGGAGACGGCGGACTTCGACCGCTCGGCCTACGGTCTCTTCAAGGTCGCCGTCGGCACCTGGGGCGGTTTCGTCTTCGTGAATCTGGCGGGCGACCAGGCGCCGCCCCTGGCCGCCGCCCTCGGGGACGTCGCGGAGCGCTTCAGGAACTACGGCTTCGCGGACCTGCGCATCGGCAAGCGGATCGTCATGGACGTCAAGGCTAACTGGAAGCTCCTCTTCGAGAACTTCTCCGAGTGCTTTCACTGCCCGCCCGTCCACCCGGAGCTCTGCGAGATCGCCACGCTCTTTTGGGAGGCCGGCGCCTGGGGCCTCCGCACGGACGAGGCCGGCAATCCGCTCAAGTCGGCGCGCCCCCGCTACAAGCCCGGAGCGGCCACCCTCACGATGGACGGGACCGCCCGCATCCCCCCGTTCAAGGGCCTGACGGCGGAGGAGCGGAGCACGCTCTACGCCTCGCAGACGCTCAGACCTAACTTCTTCCTCAACGTGCACCCGGACTACGTCAACTCGCATCAGATGCTCCCCACTGGGCCCGAGAGCGTCCGGATGATCTACGACTGGCTCTTCGAGCCGGAGAGCATGCAGCGGCCGGAGTTCGACCTCGACCACTACGTGGCGCTCTGGGACCTCACCAACCGCCAGGACGCCCGGAACTGCGAGTGGCAGCAGGAGGGGCTCCATGCCCGCCCGCTGGCGCACGGCAACTTCGTGCCGCAGGAGAGCGGGTGCTACCAGTTCAACCAGTGGGTGCTGGAGAGCCTGGGCGAGCTGAAGGGATCCCCGGGCGCGAGAACGAGCAACGGCGGCATGACGGGGATGGCCTAGCCGGCGGGCGCGCCGCCGCTCGAGGCCGTCGGCAGGCGGCGGCCGGCGCCCCTCGGCCGCTCGTGCTCACACGAGGTCGCGGGGAATCGGCACCTCCAGGTGCCGGCTGAAGATCTTCTCGTCGCCCTCCCAGGCGTCGAGGTCGGCCGAGAGGAGCCACGTCGTCCGGGTCGCCCTGAGCGTGCAGCGGCCGGACACCTTGGTCCGCCAGTCGCCCTTCGCGTAGCTGAAGACGCTGCCCATCTCGGTCTCGGCGCTCAGGGGATCGCCCTCGGCGATCGTGAGGCGCTCCTTGACACACCGCCCGATCTCCACACCGGTGTCGGTGATGACGGCCCGGCCTTCGTTCTCCTCGGCGCGGATGGTCACCGTCCTGTGGCCCACGTCGCGCTCGATGATGCGGAGGGACGACGGTGGCTCGATCACGGTCTTCGCCATCGGCGGGCCTTGCTCTGGCGGCGCAAACCTGACCTTCGCGTCGATCGGCCGTCGGGCGCGGATCGGCAGCTCGAGCACGCTCGCGCCGGCCGTGAGCCGGAGCGTCACCGGCTCGGGAGCGGGCCAGACCATCGGCCAGTAGGTGGTCGAGATCGCGACGCGCAGCCGGTGCCCGGCCCTGAACGAGTACGCGACGTCGTTGAGCGGGACCCGGACCGTGACCCGCTTCCCCACCGGCATGGGTGCCGGGAACTCGTGCGAGTCTCGATGGGTGAGGTTGAGGACGCCGAACGTGACCCGCGACACGCGGCCGTCGGGGAAGACATCGTTGAGTCTGACGGCGACGAACGCCACCGGCTTGTCGACGGCGAGCGCCAGGGTCACCGCTGGCTGCCCGAGGATCTCGAGCGCCCGGCGCAGCGGCTCGGTCTCGAACGCCATGCTGCGGACGTCGTCCTCCCGCTGGTCCGTCGGGCACTGCGGGCCGTAGCCGCCGATGCCGTGGGGACACCACTCGCCGCCCGCGACACCGATGGTCTGCTCGGACCGGTGAGTCAGCGTCACGGCGCGGCCGCGCCGGGCGCGGAGCGCGCCGCCCGGGCTCAGGTAGAATCGTCGCGGCCGGATCGCCCGCGACGGCCAGACCGGCTCGGCGATCCAGCGCCCGGGGCAGACCGGGTAGTCCCCCGTCGGCGGCACCTCCTCCTGCATGAAGGCGCGCAGCATGGGCTCGCGCATGATCCCGGTGTCCCGGCTCCGCAGCCAGTGGTCGAACCAGCGGAGGCACTCCTGGAGGTAGCCGATCGCCGGCCCCGGGACGGCCTGGTGGCCGTACTTGTGCCCCCACGTGCCGATCAGCCCGAGGCGCGGCACGCGAAGGTGCGCGAGGAGGCGGGGGATGGCGTTGGAGTAGCCGTCCATCCATCCCCCGGTGGCGAACACCGGGCACTGGATCGCGGCGTAGTCCTCGTTGACCGAGCCGTGCTTCCAGTACCGGTCGCGCCGCTGGTGCTGGAGCCACACGGCCAGGGGAAGCGCGAGCCGGTCGAGCCGCTCCTGCCATTTCCGTCGCCACCCGGGGCCGGAGATCTCCGGGTCCGGCGGCCGGGGCAGCCGGGCGAAGAAGGACGAGCCCCAGTCGAGGCTGTCGTTGAGCAGACACCCGCCCATGTAGTGCATGTCGTCGGCGTAGCGGTCGTCGGTGGAGCAGTTGGTGACGATCGCGGCGAGGGCCGGGGGTCGGAGGGCCGCGATCTGGAGCGCGTTGAACCCGCCCCACGAGCTGCCGATCATCCCGACCTTGCCGGAGCACCAGGGCTGCGTCGCGATCCACCCGATCAGCTCCTTGCCGTCGGCGAGCTCCTGCGGCGCGTACTCGTCGTCCATCAGCCCGTCGGAGTCGCCGGAGCCGCGCATGTCCACGCGGAGGCACGCGTACCCGTGGCCGGAGAAGTAGCGGTGCATCGGATCGTCGCCGGCCCGGGTGGAGTCCCGCTTGCGGTACGGGAGGTAGGTCAGGATCGCCGGCACCGGCTCAGCGTCGGTCCCCTCGGGAAGCCACAGGCGCGCCGCCATCCGGTGGCCGGTGTCCCCGGCGGGGATCCAGATATTCTCGATCTCCCGCACCCGCACCGGGAACGTGTCGACGGTCCGCATGAGATGGAAGCTCCCGGGCGGCCTAGACGGCCCGGTTCCGCCGGGCGCCGGTGACCACCGCCCGCATGGCCATGATGTGCTCGGGGCCGGTGGCGCAGCAGCCGCCGACGATCTGGGCGCCCATCGCGATCCACTCCTGCGCGACCTCGGCGAGGCGGGAGGGGCTGTGGGCCTGCGCCGAGATGATGTCGGGCCCCAGGTGCACGCGCCCGCCCACCGGGGCCATCGGGTTGTAGCCGACGTTCGGGTACGCGCCGATCGGCCCGTCGAAGGCCTGGCGGAGGCGCGGCAGCGTGACGCTGATGGCCTCGGGCCGGCTGCACATGAGGAGGACGGCCGCGACCGGGTGGCCGCGAAGGGCGGTCGCCAGGTCCTCCATCATCTCCCCGTTCTTGGTAACGCCGTCCATGGTCACCCACGGCACCCCCAACCACACGGGGCGGCCCGCCTCGGCGCACGCGTCCACCGCCGCCACGCAGTCCTCGATGAAGTTGACGAACTCGGGCAGCATCACATCCACGCCGGCGTCGGCGAGGAGCCGCGAGTGCTCGGCGAACTCCTGGCGGTACGCCGCGTCCCCCATGAGCTCGACGTCCGTACCGGGGCGGTCGTGGAGCATCCCGAGGCCGGGCGCGGCCATCCCGCCCGCCACGTAGGCCTCCGGGTTGATCGCGTTCCGCGCTCGCACGGCGATCTCACCCCCTGCCCGCGCGTAATCCCGCCAGCGGTCGCCGAGGCCCACGGGGGCGAGCCGCGTGCGCGTCGTGCGGAAGTTGTTGCTGATGATGACGTCGGCCCCCACTCGAAGGTAGTCCTGGTGGACCTGCTGGACGACATCCGCCGCGTCCAGGTTCGCGGTCGCCGACCAGGGCCCGAGCTTGTCGCCGCGAGAGCCCAGCAGCACCTCGACCCCGCGGCGCTGGAGCTCGGACCCGGTCCCGCCGTCCATGAGCAGCACCTCGCCCGCCTTCAGCCGCGCCGTCACGCTCCGCGTGGGCATGCCGTGCCGTCCTCTCTCCGGTGCCTCAGGCCCGGCGTAGCCGGTTGCCGAGGAGGTTGATCCCGAGCGTGCCGACGACGATGGCCAGCCCCGGGAAGGTCGCGATCCACCAGGATGTGGTGAGGTAGTTGCGCCCGTCGGCGAGCATGTTGCCCCAGCTCGGGATGGTCGGCGGGACCGACAGGCCGAGGAAGCCGACGCCCGCCTCGTAGAGGATCATGGCCGCCATCTCGAACGCCGACACCACCAGCAGCACCCCCGCCATGTTCGGGAGGACGTGGCGGAGCAGGATGCGCGCGTGGGACGCGCCGGTGGCGACCGCCGCCTCCACGAAGGGCGCGGCGCGGAGCCGCAGGGTCTCGCCTCGGGTCATCCGCGCGAAGAGCGGGAAGTCGGCGACCCCGAACACCAGCACGACGTTCCGCAAGCTGGGCCCGAGCACCCCGACGATGGCGATGACGAAGAGCAGATAGGGGAGCGAGAGCTGTACGTCGCAGAGCCGCATGGCGACGTCGTCCACCCAGCCCCGCAGGTAGCCGGCGAGCAGGCCGACCAGGAGTCCGAGGGCGAGGGCGAGCCCCACCCCGCCCGCCCCGACAACGAGCGACACCCGGCTCCCGTAGAGGATCCGGCTCAGCACGTCCCGTCCGAGATGGTCCGTGCCGAGCGGGTTCCCCCAGCTCCCGCCCTCCACCCACGCGGGAGGCTGCTGGCTCCGCGCCAGGTCCTGGAGGCCGGGCGGGTGCGGGGCGAGGATCGGCGCCAGCCCGGCCGCCAGGAGGACCAGCAGGATGAGCCCGGCGCCGGCCGAGAGCCATGGGCGTCGTGCCCTGCTCACTGGAGGCGGACCTGGGGGTTCACGAGCCCGTACACGAGATCCGTAGCCAGGTTGACGAGGATGACCACGAGGGACGCGAAGAACGCCACGGCCTGCACGAGCGGGAAGTCCCGCTGGAAGATCGCCTGGGCCGCGAGCCGTCCGATCCCCGGGTAGGAGAAGACGCTCTCGATCAGCACGGCGCCGCCAAGCATGTACCCGAAGTTGACCCCGATCAGCGTGACGAGCGGGATGGCGGCGTTCTTCAACGCGTGCCGGTAGTGGACGGCGCGCGGGGCGAGCCCCTTCGCCCGGGCGGTGCGGACGTAGTCCTGGCCGAGCGCATCACGCATCACCGAGCGCGCGAGCTGGGCGAGCCGGCCGAGGGTGCCCATGCCGAGGGTGATCATCGGCATGACGAGGGATGCCCAGCCGGACCGCCCGGCCACCGGCAGCAGGTTCAGCTCGACGGACAGGACGAGGATCAGGATGAGGCCCACCCAGTAGGCGGGCAGGGCCTGGCCGAGAAGCGCCACGCCCTGGGCGAGCCCGTCCCAGATCGAGCCGGGCCGGGTCGCCGCCAGGATCCCAAGGGGTACCGCCACCAGGATGGCGAAGCTCATGGCGGCGGCGGCGAGCTCGAGCGTGGCGGGCAGCCGCTCCATGATGAGGGACCACGCGGAGGTCCGGTACTGGAGCGACTTGCCGAAGTCGCCGACCAGGGCCCGGCGGGCGAAGTCCCCGAACTGGACGGCGAGCGGGCGGTCGAACCCCATGGCCTCCCGGAACCGGGCGACGTCCTCCCTGCTCGCGTCCTGGGGCAGCATGACCACGGACGGGTCCCCCGTCAGCCGCACCATGAAGAAGACGAGGGCCAGGACGCAGGCCACCGCCAGCAGGGACTGCCCGGCCCGTGCGAGGAGGTAGGCCGTCATCGGCCTACCGTTCGGCGGGCGCGGCCCGCGGGCGCGGCGGGCGCCCGGTCATGGGTCGGGGGCCCGCCCGCGGCCGCCCAGGCTTTCCCTCGAGGGGCGTGACCCCGCCCGACGACCCGCGCGTCAAGCCGGAGGGCCGCGCGCTCCGGCGCGCTACTCGACGCCCACGTCGAAGGCGACGTGGCCCATGTCCTCGGTGGGCCGGGTCGTGTAGCCCTGGACGCGCTTGCGCACGCCTTCGAAGTTCTTCACCTGCCAGAGGAACAGGAACGGCGGGTCCGCCTGCATGTCCCGGGCGAGCTTCGCGTAGAGCCGCTTCCGCTGCTCCTGGTCGACCGTGCTCCCGGCCTGGTCGATCAGCTCCGTGAACTCCTTCTTCTCGAAGGCCGTCCAGTTCGAGGCGGGGTGAGCGACGCCCCGGAGCTGGGTGGCCGGGTCCTGGAAGCGGTCCCCCACGCCGTCGAAGAAGAGCGGCGGGAGCTGCTTCTTCGCCTCGAGGTCCCAGAAGCGGTTCGACTCCATGATCTGGAGGTCGACCTCGATGCCGAGCTTGCCGAGGGAGCCGGCGATGGCCTGGCAGGCTTCCTTGTCGTTGGCGTAGGCGCCGCTCGGGCAGGCCAGCCCGACCTTGAAGCCCGTGGGGACGCCGGCCTCGGCAAGGAGCTGCTTGGCCTTGGCCACGTCATGGGCCATCGGCGGGAGCGTCGGGTCGTGGCCGAACTGGACGTTGCCGATCAGGCTGTTCACCCGCTGGGCCTGGCCGTTGTAGACGCTCCGGATGATCGCCTGGAGGTCCAGGCCGTGGTTCATGGCCCGCCGGACGCGCGCATCCATGATCGGCGTGCCCCTGCCGGTGGTCATGTTGTTGAAGGCGATGTAGTAGGTGCGCGTCGACAGCGCCGACGACAGGCGCAGGTTCGCGTCCCGTTCCAGCAGCGCCACCTGGTGCGGCGGGATCCGGAGCGCGATGTCGATCTGGCCGGTCTGGAGCGCGGCCACTCGCGCGGCCGCCTCCGGGATGGCGCGCCACACGAGGATCTCGACCTTGGGCACGTCCGGCAGGTAGTAGCTGGGGTTCGCCTTGAAGGTGACGTGCTCGCCCTTCACCCAGGACGAGAGGATGAACGGGCCGGTGCCGATCGGCTTCAGCGAGGCCGCCTCGTCCCCGCCATCCGCGGTCGCCTTCGGCGGGAAGATGGCCGCCGACACCGTCGCCATCTTCTTCAGGAAGATCGGGTCGGGCTTGTCGGTGACGATCCGGATGGTGTGGTCGTCCAGGTGGTCGATCCGGGCGACGGGCGCGAACGCGGCCTTGTTCGCCCGGTGCTTCTCCTGGCTGCGCTTCCAGCTGTACTCGACCGCCCGCCCGTTGAAGGGCTCGCCGTTGTGGAACTTGACGTTCTTCCGGAGGCGGAAGACGTAGGTCGTGTCGTCGACGACCTCCCAGGACTCGGCCAGGAGGGGCTTGATGCTTCCCTGAGCGTCGAGCCGGAGGAGGGGCTCCATGGTCGAGAACGCGACGTTCAGGCTGTTCACCTCGGGGCTCATCTGGGGGTCGAGCGTGTTGACGTCCGTCGGGATGCCGATGGTGAGCGTCCCCTTGGGTGCCCCAACCGCCGCGTCCCCGACGCCGAGCCCGAGACCGAGCGCGAGCACCGCGACCAGTCCGACTAGGACCCGCGTCATCACAGTCCTCCTTCAACGCCCTTGACCACCGGCCGCAGCGCGGCGATGTGGTCCGGAGTGGTGGCACAGCAGCCTCCGATGATCGTGGCGCCCGCTGCGCGCCACTGCCGCCCGTACCCGGCGTAGTGCGCCGGCGTGTTCTCCCCGACGTCGAGCGTGTGGTACTGGGTCCGGGAAGCACGGGGCCTCCGTCGCGCTCGCGCGCCGGTAGCCGACGTTGGCGTAGCGCCGATGGGGCCCGCGCAGGCCGCGCGGAGCGACGGAAGGCCTGCCGAGATCGCCTCGGGCGGGCTGTACATGAGCAGGATGGCGTCGACCCGGCCGGCGGCCGTCTCGATCGCGGACACGAGCGCGTCCATCGTCTCGCCGCTTGACAGCGTGCCGGCGGCGGTCGAGTGGACGCCGAGCCACACGGGAAGCCCGCTCGCGGCGCGGCCTCCAGGGCCGGGAGGGCCTGGAAGATCGCGGACATCGACTCGATGAGGATCAGGTCGGCGCCCGCCCGGGCGAGGACGGCCACCTGGTCGCCCCACTCGCGGCGGAGCTCGTCGCCGGGCGCCACCCGGGCGGGATCCCATCCGCCCGGGAAGCGCGTGGTCGGCGCGATCGAGCCCGCGACGTACGCGGCCGGGCGGACGCGGTCCCGCGCGATCTCGACGGCCTGGCGCGAGAGGTCCTCCATGCGGTGGGCGAGCCCGACGCGGGCGAGCTGCCCGCGGTTGGTGTTGTAGCTGTTGGCCGTGATCACGTCGGCGCCCACGCGAAGGTAGTCCTCGTGGATCTGGCGGACGACCTCGGGGGCGTCCTCCATGGCGGTGGCCGACCAGGCGCCGAGTCCTCCCGCGACGGACGCACCCTTGGAGACGTTGACGCCCACGCGCTGGAGCTCGGACCCGGTGCCCCCGTCGAGCAGGTTCGGATCTCCGCGCCGCATGCGGCCCCGCAGGTCACGCGTCGGCATGGCCGCCCTTACGGTGCGCCGAGACGCCGAGGGCCGTCAAGACCACCGGCCGCCCGGTGACGGGCGCGCGGCCCCGCTGCCGGCCTCGGGAGTCGCTGTCTTGACAAGGCCGAGCCGACACGCTGACTATTGGGCACCCAGGTCCTCGGGACCGGACCGGGCAGGTGCATGTCCCCGTTGCCCCGATCTTCCGGATACGGCCGTACCAGGGAGGATCCGACGATGGCAGACAGCCGGGAGCATCCCTACATCCCCACGCTCAAGCGGCAGCTGGCGGAGCGCACGCTTGACCGGCGCGAGTTCCTGCGAACCGCGACCCTCCTCGGAATGTCGGCCGGGGCGGCCTACGCGTTCGCTGGCAAGGTCACGGGGGAGCGCCTCGTGCCCTCCGCCGAAGCCCAGGCGCTGCCGAAGGGGGGAACCCTCCGCCTCGGCATGCGGTGTCAGGACCTCAAGAGCCCTCACACCTACAGCTGGATCGAGTCGGCGAACTCGGCGCGGCAGGTGTGCGATTACCTGACCGTCACGGGGGTGGACAACGTCACGCGTCCGGGCCTCGTGGAGAAGTGGGAGGCCAGCCCCGACCTCAAGACCTGGACCCTCCGCCTCCGCCGGGACGTCAAGTGGCACAGCGGCCGGGCGTTCACGGCCGACGACGTCGTCTGGAACCTCAAGCGCGTCCTCGACGCCAAGACGGGATCGTCGGTGGTCGGTCTCATGAAGGGGTTCATCCTGGACGAGTACGAGACGGGGGAGAAGGACGACAAGGGGAAAGCCAAGAAGTCAACGCGCCTCTGGGACGCCAACGCCATCCAGAAGGTCGACGACTTCACCGTGCGCCTGAACGGCCGTACGCCGCAGCTGGCGATCCCCGAGCACCTCTTCCACTACCCGCTGCTCATCCTGGACCCGGCCGAGAACGGCGAGTACAAGGTCGGCTCCAACGGCACCGGCGCCTTCACGCTGGTCGAGAACGAGGTCGGGCGGAAGCAAGTCCTCAAGGCCAAGCCGGGATACTGGGGCGGCGGGCCCTACCTCGACACGCTCGAGTTCATCGATCTCGGCGACGACGCGGCCGCCAAGATCAGCGCGCTGGCGTCAAAGCAGGTCGACGGCCTGTACCTGGCCGACATCGTGCAGCTCGACGCGCTCCAGAAGCTGCCCCATCTCCAGCTCTACCAGGTCACGACGGCCTACACCGCGACCGCCCGCATGCACCCCGTCAAGCCGTTCGACGACAAGCGGGTGCGCCAGGCGATGCGCTACGCGGTCGACGCGGCCTCGATCCTGCAGGTCTCCCACCGCGGCCTCGGCCAGGCCGGCGAGCATCACCACGTGAGCCCGGTTCATCCCGAGTACGCGAAGCTGCCGGCGTTCACGCGGGACGTGGCGAAGGCGAAGAAGCTGCTCGCGGAGGCCGGTCACGCGAACGGCCTCGACGTGGAGATCGCCTGCCGTCCCGAGCCCGCCTGGGAGCTGGTCGCGGTGCAGGGCATGGTCGAGCAATGGAAGGAGGCCGGGATCCGGGTCAAGATCAACGTCATGCCGTCGACCCAGTACTGGGAGGTGTGGACGAAGGTGCCGTTCGGCTTTACCACCTGGGCCCACCGGCCGCTCGGAGTCATGAGCCTGGCGCTCGCCTACCGGACGGGCGTGCCGTGGAACGAGTCGAACTACTCCAACAAGGACTTCGACAGCCTGCTCGCGCAGGCCGAAGGCACCCTCGACGTGGGGCAGCGCCGGGCGCTCATGGCGAAGCTCCAGGGGATCCTGCAGGACGACGGTCCGATCGTCCAGCCGGTCTGGCGCGCGCTGTTCACGTTCCACGACAAGCGCGTCCAGGGGTTCAAGATGCATCCGACCGGTTACATCTTCGGCCACCAGCTCGCGGTCAGCGCGTAACCGGCGACCCACGCGGCACACGAGATACCCTCGGGGGTCTCGACGAGAGGCCCCCGAGTTGTCTTTGTGCCACGGATGCATCACGGCGGCGCACGGTGGGCACGCTCGTCGCCGGCCGGCAAGAGGCCCGCCGCCTCGAGGTCCGCGAAGGCATCCGGGTCGAGCGGCCACTTCGGGCGCTGGATGCGGGTGAACGGCACGCTCGAGAACACGTCGGGGGGCGCGACGTAGAGGATCTCGGCGGCGATCCCCTGGAACTCGGCGCGGAAGTGATTGGTCGACTTCACCACCAGGAGCTTGAGAGCGAGCGGAGAACTGGACGGTCTGCTGGACCTTCCTCGGTTGCGGCCAGTGGCTGGACACCGCCGTGGGGGCCGAGCCCTACCAGAAGCAGGATCTCGCCAAGGCCAAGCAATTGCTCCAGGAGGCGGGGTACAAGGGCGAGAAGCTCGTCCTGATGGCGCCGAGCGACATCGCGACCATCAACGCCGCCTCCCTCACCACGGCGGCGATGCTCCGGAAGCTCGGGGTGAACGTCGATCTCCAGGTCATGGACTGGGGGACGCTGACCTCGCGCCGCCCGGTCAATGAGCCGCCGAGCAAGAACCCCGCGGGCTGGCACATTTTCCACACCACGTCGAACAGCGTGGCCCTCGCCGATCCCTGGGGCCACTCGAACATCTCGACGCTGTGCGAGCGCGCCTGGTTCGGCTGGCCCTGCTCGCCGCGCGCCTCCAAGGCGCTCGACGAGCTCGGGAACGCGACCCCCGGGTCACCGGACTTCAAGCGGCTGCTCACGGAGTACCACGCCGCCCTGATGGAGAACCTCCCCTACATTCCCGTGGGCGAGTTCAACTCGAATAGCGCGTGGCGCAAGGACCGGCTGGAGTACACGGCGACCGCCCCGTACGTGCTGTTCTGGAACATGGTCCGGAAGTAGTCGCGGGCTCCGCGCCCGGGGCGGAGCCCCCTCAGGGCTTCGTCCCGGGCGGCCCGCCTGCGCTCCCTGCCGTGGTCGCCTACGTCGTCCGCCGCGTGCTCGCGGTGTTCCCGGTCATGGCCGTGGTCGTGCCGTTCGTCTTCGTCCTGCTCCGGCTGGCCCCCGGCGACCCCGCGGCGATCATCGCCGGCGACTACGCGACGCCGGAGGCCATCGCGAAGATCCGCACCGCGCTGGGGCTCGACCAGCCGATCCACGTCCAGCTGGGCGTCTACGTCGCGAGCCTGGCGCGCGGCGACCTGGGGCGCTCGCTCCACTCGCGCCTTCCGGTCAGCACCCTCATCGCCCAGCGGCTCGAGCCGACGGTCGCCCTCGCGGTGGCCACGCTCGTCTTCGCCGTCGGCCTGGCCGTCCCGCTGGGCGTGCTGGCCGCCTGGCGGGCGGGCACGTGGGTCGACCGGGCGGTGATGGTCTTCGCCGTCGGCGGTTTCTCGATTCCCGTCTTCTGGCTTGGCTTCCTGATGATCTACGGCTTCTCGGTGCGCCTCGATCTCTTACCCGTGCAGGGTTACGCCCCGCTGGCGGACGGGTTCGGCCCGTTCGCGCGTCACCTCCTGCTCCCGACGGTGACGCTCGGGCTCATCTACATGGCGCTCATCACCCGCATCACCCGCGCCAGCGTGCTCGAGGTCCTGGATGCCGACTACGTCCGCACGGCCCACGCCAAGGGCCAGCAGCCGGGGCGGATCCTCTTCACGCACGCGCTCAAGAACGCCGCGGTGCCGATCGTCACGACCATCGGCGTCGGTCTGACGCTCCTGATCTCGGGCGTCGTCATCACCGAGAGCGTGTTCGCCCTGCCCGGCCTCGGGCGCCTGACCGCCGATGCGGTCCTCCAGCGCGACTACTCGATCATCCAGGGCGTGACGATCCTCTCGTCGGCCGTCTACGTCCTGGTGAACCTGCTCGTGGACCTGTGCTATCTCGTGCTCGATCCGCGGATCCGGTACTGACGGCGGCGCCCGCCCGGCCGGCCGCGCGGCGCGGGTCCAGCGGGCGCTTCGTCCGGCGTCACCCCACCGTCGCCGCCGGCGCTCTCCTGCTCCTCCTCATGGCCTGCGTGGCGCTCCTGGCGCCGCACCTGTCGACGGTGGACCCGATCGAGATGAAGCCCGCCCAGCGCCTCCGGCCGCCCGGCGCCGTGCACTGGTTCGGCACCGACATGTACGGGCGCGACTCCTACAGCCGGGTCGTCTACGGGAGCCGCATCTCGCTGTTCGTGGGGCTGACGGTGGCCACCGTGACGTCCGTCGTCGGCCTCGGTCTCGGTGTCTTCGCCGGGTTCGTGCGCCGGCTCGACGCGACCGTCATGCGCGCCATGGACGGGATCATGGCGCTCCCGGACCTCCTCTTGGCGATCACGTTCGTGGCGCTCACCGGCGCCAGCGTGCGAAACGTCGTCATCGCGCTGGTGATCCCCCAGACGCCGCGGGTCGTGCGACTGGTGCGCAGCGTCGTCCTGAGCCTCCGGGAGCAGCCGTTCGTGGAGGCGTCCGTGGCGCTTGGCGCGGGAGTCGGGCGGACGGTCCTCCGCCACGTGCTCCCGAACACCCTGGCCCCGCTGATCGTCCAGGGGACCTACGTCTGCGCGTCGGCGGTCCTCATCGAGGCCGCACTCTCGTTCCTCGGCGCGGGGACCCCCGCCGAGATCCCGAGCTGGGGCAACATCATGGCGGAGGCGCGCGCCCACGTCCGGGTGGCATTCTGGCTGCTCCTGTTCCCCGGGCTCTTCCTGGCCTCGACGGTGCTCTCGATCAATTTGCTCGGCGACGGCCTACGGGACCTGCTCGATCCGCGGCTCGCGCGGCGCATGTAGGGACCGGCCGAGCGCGCGGCGATTCGGAGGGAGGCGATGGATCTCGACCGGACACTGATGGGCGGCCTCGTCATGGACGGCACCGGCGCGCGGGCTTACCGGGCCGACGTCGGCATCCGGCGGGGACGCATCGAGGCGATCGGCGACCTCGCGGCGGCACCGGCCGGCGAGCGCGTCGAGCACGTCCTGGTCGCTGGTGAACGTCCTGGTCGCCGGTGAGATGACGGTCCGCGACGGCCGGCACACCGAGGTGCGGGCCGGGCGGGTGCTGCGGCGGCCCTGAAGGCCGGAGGGCGAGTCCGCCGACAGCGCGGGGTGGCCGGGATCGCCGGGCCCGTCCGGAGCTCGGATGCCCGCGGGGGCCGCGCCCTCAGGGTGAGGCGGGCAGGTCCGCGGCCTGGAGTCGGAGGAGGTCGTCGGGGGCGATGTGGCAGGCGATCCGGTGGCCGCCGGGAAGGCGCTGCTCGGGCGGCGGCGCGTCGTCGCAGATCGGCCCGACGCGCCGCGGGCAGCGACTGCTGAAGGGGCAGCCCCGGGGCCGGGCGGCCGCGCCCGGAAGCCCCCCCTCGAGCAGGATGCGCGGGCGCTGACCGTCCGGGTCCGGCACCGGGACGGCGGAGAGGAGCGCCTCGGTGTAGGGGTGGTGCGGAAGCGAGAACACGGCCTCCACCGGGCCGAACTCGACGACCTTGCCGAGATACATCACCGCCACGTGGTCGGCGAGATAGCGGACCACGGCGAGGTCGTGGGAGATGAACACCAGCGTGGCCTCGCGGCTGGCCTGGAGCTCGCTCAGCAGGTTGACGATCGCCGCCTGGACGGAGACGTCGAGGGCGGAAACGGGTTCGTCGGCGACCATGACCTCCGGATTGCCGGCAAGCGCCCGGGCGATGGCGACGCGCTGCTTCTGGCCGCCCGAGAGCTGGTGGGGCTTTCGCCCGGCCAGCTCCGGGGGGAGCTTGACGACCTCCAGCAGGTGGGCGACCTCGCGCCGGGTGGCCTCGCGCGAGAGATGGCGCAGCCGCCGGAGCGCGCGCCCGATCGAGTAGCCCACCGTGTGGCTCGGGTTCAGCGTGCTGTCCGGGTTCTGGAAGACCATCTGGAGCTTCCGGCGGAGCGCGCCTGGACGCCGGTCGATCGAGACGGCGCCGACCTCCGTGTCGCCCAGGTGGACCCGGCCCCCCGTGGCGGTCTCGAGCCCGCTCAGCACCCGGGCGAGCGTCGACTTCCCTGAACCCGACTCGCCGACGATGGCGAGCGTCCGGGCCTTCGTCGCCTCGAGATCGACCTCGTTGAGCGCGCGCACCGATCCGCGCCGCACGCCGAGCCAGCCCTTCCGCGGCCGGTAGACCTTCCGGAGGCGGTCGACGACAAGCGTCGGCGGCCTGGCGGCCGCGCCGTTGGGGGCGCCGGCGGTGGCCTCGCGGCGCGCCCAGGGCGGGAGCTCTCGAGCCCGGACGCAGCGGACGTGGTGCTGGGGGTCCCCGGGGATGTCCGCGAGGGCCACGGGGCCGGCCAGGCACCGGCCCTGGTCGACGTGGACGCACCGGGTCGCGAACCCGCAGCCGATCGGGCGGATGCGGAGCGAGCCGACTTGGCCCGGGATGGGCGTGAGCGGAGCGCCGCGCTTGTCCCGACCCAGCGTGGGCAGGCAGTCCAGGAGGCCCCGCGTGTAGGGGTGGCGCGGGTTCGCGAAAACGTGGCGGATCGGGCCCTCCTCGACCAGCTCGCCCCCGTACATCACGCCGACGCGGTCGCAGACGCGCGCCACCGTGCCGAGGTTGTGGCTGATGTAGAGGATCGCGGAGTTGTGCCGTCGGCGGAGCTCGCGGACGAGGTCGAGTACCGCTGCCTCCACCGTGACGTCCAGGCCCGTCGTGGGCTCGTCCATGATGAGCAGCGCGGGCTCGGCGATGAGCGCCATCGCGATCACGATGCGCTGCTGCTGCCCCCCCGAGAGCTGGTGCGGGTAGCGGCGGAGGACGCCGGCGGGCTCGGCGAGGTTGACCTCGGCCAGCATGCGGAGCGCGCGCTCCCGCGCCGCGGCCGCGCCGAGTCCCTCGTGGAGCATGGGGACCTCCATGAGCTGGCGGCCCACGGTCATCACCGGGTTCAGGCTGGCCATCGGATCCTGGTAGACCATCGCGATCCGGCGCCCCCGGAGGCGGCGGATGGTGGCCTCGTCCATTGCAGCGAGATTCTGACCCTCGAACAGGATCCGGCCCTTGACGACCCGGCCGGTCCGACCGAGGTAGCGCATGATGCTGAGCGCGACCGTCGACTTGCCGCAGCCGGACTCGCCCACGAGCCCCAGGGCCTCGCCCTGGCCGAGGGCGAAGCTCAGTTCCGGGATCACCGTCACCTCGCCGGACCGCGGGAAGTACGAGATCCGGACGTCCTGGAACTCGAGAAGCGGCGGTGGGCGCCCCCCGGCCGCTCCCGGCCCTCCGGCCGTCGCCGCCCGGGAGCGGGACGCGGAGGCTCCCGCGCGGTCAGTCACGCAGCGCGATCTCCCGGAGACCGACCGCGAGGAGGTTGAAGCCGATCACGAGCGACGAGATGGCCGCGCAGGGATAGAGCGACATGTGCGGCCAGACCGACATCATCCCGTAGGTGTCCTTCACCATGCCGCCCCAGTCGGGATCGGGCGGCGGCAGCCCGATCCCGAGGAAGCCGAGAACGCCGATCAGGACGATCGTGTAGCCCATGCGGAGGCACATGTCCACGAGGAGCGGCCCGCGGGCGTTGGGCAGGATCTCGGCGACCATGATGTACAGTCCCGACTCGCCCCGCATCTTCGCGGCCGCCACGTACTCGCGCTCGCGCAGCTCGAGCGTGAGCCCGCGCACGATCCGGGCGATGATCGGCGCCTTGGTGAGGGTGAGGACCGCGATGATGTTCCCGGCCGAGGAGCCGAAGGCCGCCAGCACGATCATGTAGAGGATGATGACCGGGAAGGTGAGGATGATGTCGCCCGCGCGGCTCAGGACCAGGTCGACCCAGCCCCGGTAGTAGCCGGCCGAGAGCCCGACGAGCGCGCCGAGGAGGGTGGCGCCGAGGACGGCCAGCGGCGCGACCGTGAGCACCGTGCGCGCGCCCCAGAGGATCCGGGCAAGGATGTCCCGGCCGAGGTGATCGGTCCCGAGCCAGTGCGCGCGAGAGGGGGTCGGGCTCGCCACCGCCCCGAAGTCGTTCGCATTGGGCGGGTAGGGAGAGAGCACCGGCGCCAGGAGGGCGGCGAGCACCCAGAGCAGGACGATCACGAGGCCGATCGTCGCCGCCCGGGACTCGGTGACCCGGAGCAGCCCGCGCCCGAGGGCCCGGAGTCCCAGGGGGGCGACCCGCGCGCGCGGGAGCGCGACGGGCTGGACGGTCGCGGAGTCCACCAGCGGCGGCGTCACGCGCGGATCCGCGGATCGAGGAGCATGTAGGCCAGGTCGCCCAGGATCTGCGTGGAGATCGCGACCCCGACCGCGACCAGGGCGCCCGCCTCGATGAGGGCGATGTCCTTGAAGAGCGCGGCCTCCAGCATCATGCGGCCGAATCCCGGGTAGGCGAACACGGTCTCCACGACGACGACGCCAGAGATGAGGTAGCTGATCTGCAGGCAGATCACCGTCACCGGGTTGATCATCGCGTTCCGGAGCGCGTGGCCGAGGACGACCCAGCGGAAGGCCATGCCCTTCAGGACCGCCGTCCGGATGTAGGGGCGCTGCATCACCTCCACCATGGACGCCCGGATCATGCTGACGACGTACCCCGCGTCGTAGAGCACGATGACCGCGACGGGGAGGACGAACTGGGACGCGACCGACCAGCCGCCGCCGGCCACCAGCGTCGCGGTGCCCGGCAGCCAGCCGAGCCCCACGACGAAGATGCTCGCCAGGAAGACCCCCATGGCGAACTCCGGCACCGAGGCCGACACGGTGCTGAAGACGAGAATCGCCCGGTCGAGCCAGGAGCCCTCCCGCATGCCGGCCAGCACGCCGAGGACCATCGAGACCGGCACGATCAGTGCGAAGGCGATGGCGGCCAGGACCAGCGTGTTCCGGAGCCGGTCCCAGATGATCTCCCGGACCGGCACCTTGAACCGCGTCGAGAAGCCCAGGTCGCCCGCGGCGACCTTGCCGAGGTACTCGACGTAGCGCACGATGACCGGCCGGTCGAGTCCCATCTCCTGCGTGAGGTGCGCCACCTGCTCCTGCGTCGCGTAGGCGCCGAGGATCTTGCGCGCGACGTCGCCCGGAGAGAACTCGTTGAGGGCGAAAACCAGGAAGGACACCACCGCGAGGGTGATGGTCAGGGCGAGCAGGTGCTTCAGGCAGAAGCGCGCCATCGCCGGGGTGTCTCAATCGCCGCGGGGCCGCCCACATTGTAGTGCGGCGCCGCGCCGCCCCGCAATGCGCCCCTTGATCGGCGCCGGCTCCGTGACCCATACTGCCGGAGCCGTCCGGGTGCCGGGTGGCGCGGGCCGGGTGGCGGCGCCGCCGGGCGAAAAGGAGCTCTCCGCATGACCAGCGACCGTGGCCGAGCCCCGGCCGCCCGTCCGCGCGTCAGCGCGCTGCGGGTCCCGAACCTTTCGGAGATCGACTTCGGAGCGCTGCGCGCCGGGCGCCTCGCGCGGCTGCAGGCGATGATGAAGAGGCACGACCTGCCCGTCTGCCTCTTCTACGGGACGGCCAACATCCGGTACGCGACCGGCGTCGACGTCATGGGAGTCTGGACGGCCGGCACGTTCGCCCGGTACTGCGTGGTGCCCGCCGAGGGCGCGCCCGTCCTCTTCGAGTACAAGGGGTCGGTCCACGTCGCCCAGAAGCTGGTCCGGGACGTCCGGGCGGCGTTCACCTGGCAATTCGGGGGGATCGAGTCCGCCGCCAAGGCGCGCGAGTGGGCGCAGTCGGTGCGCTCGGTGCTGCGGGAGATGGGCCTCGACCGGGAGCGGCTGGCCGTCGACCGCCTCGACACGATCGGGTTCCTGGCGCTCCAGGCGGAGGGGATCCCGCTCGCCGACGCCAGCCCGGCGACGGTCGACGCGCGGGAGGTGAAGACGCCGGAGGAGATCCAGATCATGGCGGTGAACGGCGGCATCGGGGACGCGATGCTCGCCGAGTTCGAGGCGGCGATCCGCCCGGGGGTCCGGGAGTACGAGCTCCTCGCCGTGCTGAGCGATTCGCTCCTGCGTCGCCACGGGGAGTTTCTCTTCACGCGGCTCGTCGCCTCGGGCACCAACACCAATCCGTGGCTCACGGAAGCCCACGACAAGATCGTCCAGCCCGGTGACCTGGTCGGCGTCGACACGGACGCCAACGGTTACGAGGGCTACGTCATCGACGTCTCGCGCACGTTCCTCTGCGGGGACCACCCGTCGCCCGCGCAGAGGGAGGCGTACCGGGTCGCCTACGACTGCGTGACCGGGATGGTCGAGCTCGTCCGGCCGGGCATGACCTTCGCGGAGTTCGCCGCGCACGCGCCGAAGCTGCCCGAGGCGTACCGAACGATGCGCTACCCGGGCATGGTCCACCAGGCGGGGCTCGAGGACGAGGGCCCGGGCATCCCGTACCCGGACGACGACCGGGGGCCGCGACGCATCCTGCCCCAGCGCGAGATCAAGGAGAACATGGTCCTGAACCTCGAATGCTACGCGGGAAAGGTCGGCGCCCCGTTCGGCGTCAAGCTGGAGGACCAGGTGGTGGTGACCGCGACGGGCGCCGAGCTGCTCTGCACCTACCCGTTCGACGCCAAGCTCCTCGCCTGACGCCGGGGGGTCCTCAGCGCAGGGTGAGGAAGCGGGCCGCCTCGGCCCGCCGGAGCATCGCCCGGATCGGGTCGTAGTCGGCGTCCGCCACCGGCACGAACCCCGCCAGCCGGCCGTCGGCCAGGAGCGCGCGTGCGGCCGCGTCCCCTGCCATCCCGAGGAAGAGCGCCCGGAGGCGCGCCTTGAGCGTCGCATCGAGCCTGCGCGCCACGACCACGGGCGGGATCGGACTCGGCCCGATCGTGGCGATCGTCCGGAGCGCCGCCCCGAGCTCCGGGCGCCGGGCGATCTCGAGCTCCAGCACCGTGCTGTCGATGCCGGAGGCGTCGATCTCGCCGGCGAGGACCATCTGGAGCGAGCTCTGGTGCGAACCCGACGCGATCACGCGGCCGAAGAAGCCGCCCGTTTCCTCGAGGGTGAGCAGGTGGTGCCGGACGACGTTGTAGCCGGAGTGGGAGCCCGCGTCGTTGTAGGCCCAGACGCGACCGCGGAGATCGGCGAAGGCGCGGGCCGGGTGGTCGCGCCGGACGACCACGTCGGTGAAGTACACGGGCCGGCCACCGTAGCGGGGTGCGGCCATCACGGGCGCGCACAGGAGCTCGACCGGGCGGCCCGGGCGGTCGTGCTTCTGGGAGTACGGCAGGCCGCAGATGAAGGCCACGTCGATGTCGCCCGCGTCGAGCCGCCGGTGCCGCTCCTCCCAGGGCACGCCGGCCAGCAGCTCCACCGGCGTGTCCAGGCGGTCGGCCAGGTAGCCGGCGATCCGCTCGTAGACCGGCCGCGCGTTGTCGGCGAGGAAGTTCGCCAGGCGGAGCACGGCCTCATTCTACGGCGTGAGCCGGTTGACAAGCGCCGCCGGCCCCGGGAATGATCGGCGCGACGGAGGGTGTGGTGGACGACTGCGTGCGGCTGGCGCCGCGGGAGACCGCGGGGGGCCGCGACTTCACGGATCCCGCCCGGACGGCCCGCGATCTGGTGGCGGTCCGGGTGATGCTCGAGGGGATCCGGCGCCGCGTGGCGAGTCCGGAGGCCCTGCCGAGGGGACCGCGGCCGCTGGTGCTCGAGGCCCGCGAGGTGGACGGGCGCGCCCACCGGGCGATCGTCTGCGATGAGCGACGGCTCGTCGACGGCCGGGAGCTCACCTGGGTCGGCTTCTTCGCGGTGAAGCGCCGGGACGTCGATCCCGCCCCGCTCACCGTCCGGGACGACGAGCTCATCCGGGAGTTCCCCGCCCACCCGGGCATCCTCAGCTACAGCTCGCTCGAGCTCTCGGGCGGGGACTGGGGCAACCTCATCCTGCTCGACGGCGACGGGGCGCGCGAGCACTGGCGGGCCAGCGAGCGCCACGCCGACGCAACGCGCGTGCTCGCGCCCCGCCACTACACGGACGTGCGCCTCCACCAGGGCGTTCTGCCCGGCGGGGTCCTTGCCGGACCCGAGCTCCTCCTGCGCCGGACGAAGTACTACGACTACCGGGGAGGCGCGACCTGGCGCGCGGAGCGCGACTGGCCCTCGTGACAGGGCCGACCAGCGGAGCGCCGGGATGACCGAGACGCACGAGTCGCGAGACGCGCGCTTCATGGAGCGTGCGCTCCGGCTCGCCGGTCGTCGCCATCCGTGACGCATGGCGGCGCCTGGGGACGTGGCAGCGGCTGAGCGGCGCCACGCTCTACACGAGCTGCGAGCCGTGCCTGCTCTGCTCCTTCGTCGTCGCGCAGATCGGGATCGGCCGCGTCGTTTTCGCGGCCCGCGGGACGGACGGGCCGACCTACCGCCGCTGCTCGGGGCCGACCTGACGGCCGCGGCCGCGTGGGTGAACGCCCAGCCCGCCTGGGCGCGGATCGAGGTCGTGGGGGACTTCATGCGCGCCCACGCGCTCGAGACCATCGCCGCGTTTCCGTGGGGCCAGGCCCGGGCGCGGGCGACCGAGGAGCCGCCGGGCTAGGGGGGCCCGCCCCCCTCAGCGTGCGCTGCCGCGAGCGACGACCGCTCGCGTCCGTTCAGCACCTCGCGCAGCTTCCGGACCAGGGTGTCGAGCCCGATTGGCTTGGGCAGGAACTCGATGCCGTCGTCCAGCATCCGCTGGTGGTCGATGGCGTTTGCCGTGTAGCCCGACATGTAGACGATCCTCATCCGCGGCGGAGGGGCGCGAGCCGTCGGACCAGCTCCGGCCCCCCCATCTCCGGCATCACGATGTCGGTGACCAGGAGGTGAATCGTCCCCGTGGTATCGGTGCGCGATGTCGAGCGCGTCCGCCCCATGTCGCCCTCGACGACCGTGTCCCCGTGCCGCTTGAAGCTCTCGCACGTCAGCGTGCGCACCATGTCGTTGTCTTCTGACCCTTGCGGGGCGCCGTGCTATGTTCGACGAGGCGTTGCCCGGGGCGTCCGGCGGCCTCGATGGCCGCCGGCGCTTGCCTTCGCTCGCGGCGCGGCGCCCGGTTCGCGTCCGCCCGTGCGCAGGAGGAGCCCCGATCCCTCGACTCGCTCCCGAGTCCGCCGCTCTCGGGTGGTTTCTCTTCGTCTCCTTCCTGCTGAACTTCGGCCAGGGCGTGTACCCGCCTCTCCTGCCGGAGCTGGTGGGCGCCCTCGGTCTGGGCCTCGCCGCCGCCGGGTTCCTCGGCACGGCCTTCAGTCTGCCCCGGTCCCTGCTCGCCCTGCCGGCGGGGCTGCTGGTCGACCGGATCGGCCCCACCCGGATGATGCACTCGGGCATGGCGCTTGTGCTGGCGGGGACCCTGCTGGCCGCGGTGGCGCGCTCGCTCGCCACGATGGCGCTGTCGCGGGCGCTGGTCGGGCTCGGCTACGGCACGACGGCGCTCGTGGGCATCGTCTACCTCATGCAGGCCGGACCGCCGACCCAGCGGACCCGCCGGGGCAACATGTACGAGGGCGCCCTCATCAGCGCCAACGCGGTCAGCGGCTACCTGGCGGGCGAGATCTCCGTGCGCGCCGGCTGGCGCTGGGGCTTCGGCGCGGCCGCGGTCGCCGTTGGCGCCGGGTGGCTGACCGCCGCCTGGCGGGTCTTCCCGGCCGTCCGGGCGGTCTTCGACGCGCGGTCCGCCGGCGGCGAGGCCGAGGCGGCCCCTGGCGCGGCGCCACGTCCCGCGCCGCTCAAGCTCGTCGCGATCTACCTCGCCGTGTTCGGTCTCGCCTTCTGCTGGGCGGGCGCGATCGTCACGCTCGCGCCGCTCTACGGCAGCCAGGTGCTCGGGCTGAGCGCGGCCGCCATCGGTCGGGCCCTCGCCATCGGGTATCTCATCGAGGCGGTCCTGCTGATCCCCGTGGGCTGGGCGGCTGACACCTTCGGACGGCTGCGCGTGCTCCTGCCGGGGATCGCAGTCCTCGCGGCCGGCGTCGTGCTGCTCCCGCTCGCCGGTGGCCTGGCCGGGTACACGGTGGCCTGCGCGCTGGTCATCGCGGGAATGACGGTCTGGATGACCCCCGCGTCCTTGCTGGCCGAGCATCTGCGCGGCCGCTTCGGGAGCCGCGAGGTCTCCGTGTATCGCGTGGTGACGGATGTCGGCATGGTGGTGGCGCCGGTCTTCGTCGGGTGGCTCACGGAGCGGGGGGGCTTCGGGCTGGGAGCGAGCGCGGTCGCGATCGTGGTGGTCGCGTCCGGCGGCGTCGCCGGGCTGGTGCTGGGGCGGCATTGGCGTCGACCGCGGCGGCGCTCGGTCTGACGGCGGGCCTGGCCGGACGCGCCTCGCGACGCGGCCAGAGTGGGAGTCCCGCGGCCTGGATGGAGAGCTCGCGGCCTCGCCGGGGCCGGCGATCCGGGGTCAGGACGCCCACACCGTTCGAACGACAAGGAGGGGACACGCAATGAGTCTTTATCGCCTCTACGCAGGACCGGACGGCGTATCGCGCATCGAGGACCTTCCACTGACCGAGCATCCGGAGCTGCGAGACCTCGGTCCCGCCGCCGGGATCGTGTTCCGCGAGACGCCGGCGGGAAACTTTCAGGACTGGCATCCCGCCCCGCGCCGCCAATGGGTGATCATCCTGCGCGGCCAGCTCGAGATCGGGCTCGGGGACGGCAGCATGCGCCGCTTCGGCCCCGGAGACGCACGCCTGGTCGAGGACACCACGGGGCGCGGGCACACGACTCGCGTGGTCGGTAGCGGCCCGTGCCTGGCCGCCTACGTGCCGCTGGCGTCGGCGGCGAGATAGGACCGGCGCACGGGGCGGCCTGCACGAGCCGCGGGCGAAGCGGCGGAACACGACGCGGGTGCTCTCCCGCCTCGCCGTGCTTGCCCCCGTCGCGCAGTAGAGCGGACTGGCCGCTGAGCCTGCCACCTGGCATGCTGGACACAGAGGGTGGGGGGGCGCGCGGCACCGCGTCCGACCCTCCGGCGCTTTCTCGGCCCGGGAGACCGGAGCGGCCCCGAGGGCGCCCGCAAGGAGAGGAGGGGAAGAACGTGGAAAGGCTGGAGGCCACGGCCCGCGCCCTCGTCCCTCCGGGCAAGGGCATCCTGGCGGCCGACGAGAGTCACCCGAGCATCGGGCGCCGCTTCGAGCCCCTCGGCATCCCGAACACCGAGGAGACCCGACGCGTGTACCGCCAGATGCTCCTCACCACTCCGGGGGTGGCGGACTACGTGAGCGGCGTCATCCTCTTCGACGAGACGATCCGCCAGAAGACGGACGGCGGAACGCCGCTGGTCGAGGTCATCGAGCGCCAGGGGATCCTTCCGGGGATCAAGGTGGACCGGGGCACCAAGCCGCTGGCGGGCGCGCCCGGCGAGCTCGTGACGGAAGGTCTCGACGGGCTCAGGGAGCGGCTCGCCGAGTACGTCCAGCTAGGCGCCCGCTTCGCCAAGTGGCGGGCGGTGATCGGGATCGGCCCCGGCCTGCCGACGGATCGGGCGATCCAGGTCAATGCCCACGCCCTCGCCCGCTACGCGGCCCTGTGCCAGGAGGCGGGCGTGGTGCCGATCGTCGAGCCCGAGGTCCTGATGGACGGAGACCACGCCATCGAGCGCTGCTTCGAGGTGACGGAGGCCACGCTCCACGCCGTGTTCCAGGCTCTCCTCGCGCAGGGGGTGGCGCTCGAGGGCATGCTGCTCAAGCCGAACATGGTGGTCTCGGGCAAGGCCAGCGCCCGCCAGGCTGGCGTCCCGGAGGTGGCGGCGGCGACGCTCGCCTGTCTCCGGCGCACCGTCCCGGCGGCGGTGCCGGGCGTGGTGTTCCTGTCCGGGGGGCAGAGCGACCAGCAGGCCACCGCCCACCTGAACGCGATGAACGCCCCGGGCGTGCCGCATCCGTGGGCCCTCAGCTTCTCCTACGGACGCGCCCTCCAGGCCGCGCCGCTCCGGGCGTGGCGGGGGGACCCGGCGCGCGTGGCCGCCGGGCAGGAGGCCCTTCGCCACCGCGCCCGGCTGAACGGCGCCGCGCAGCTCGGCCGGTACGCGCCCGATCTGGAGCGCGCCAGCGCCTAGCGGCGCGGACTCGAGGCCGTGAAGACGCTCGCGATCCTGGTGGGAGGGGGTCCCGCGCCCGGGATCAACGCCGTCATCTCGGCGGCCGCGATCGAGGCGCGGAACCAGGGGCTGCGCGTGCTCGGCATCCTCGACGGCTACAAGTGGCTGATGCGCGGTGACCTCTCGCGCGTCCAGTCGCTCGACATCGGCGAGGTGTCGCGGATCCACTTCGAAGGGGGCTCGATCCTCCGCACCTCGCGCGCGAACCCCACCCAGTCGGCGGAGACGCTCGACCGGGTCGCCGAGAGCCTCCGGCGCCTCGAGGTCTCGTACCTGGTGACCATCGGCGGCAACGACACCGCCTTCGCGAGCGCGCGGATCGCGGCGGCGCTCGCCGGGCAGCTGGCCGTCGCCCACGTTCCCAAGACCATCGACAACGACCTGCCGCTCCCGGACGACGTCCCGACGTTCGGCTTCGTGACCGCCGTCAACCTCGGCAAGGACCTGGTGCGGAACCTGATGCAGGACGCCGCGACCACGGAGAAGTGGTTCTTCGTCACCGTGATGGGGCGACACGCGGGCCACCTGACCCTCGGGATCGGCGGCGCGGCCGGGGCGACCCTGATGCTGATCGGCGAGGAGTTCGCGGGCGCCCGCGTGCCCTTGAGCCAGGTCGCGGACATCCTCGAGGGTGCAATCGTCAAGCGGCGCGCCCACGGGCGGCAGCACGGGGTGGCGCTCCTGGCCGAAGGCATCCTGGAGAAGCTCGACCCCGAGACCGTGGGCCCCGTGTCCCACGACACCTACGGCAACGTCCGGCTGGCGGACCTCGAGCTCGCACGGCGCCTGAGGGACCAGGTGTCGGCAAGCCTCGCCGTCCGCGGCATCGAGATCGCCATCGCGGCCAAGGACCTCGGGTACGAGCTGCGCTGCGCGCCGCCCGGCGGCTACGACATCCAGTACGCGCGGAGCCTCGGCTACGCCGCGACCCGCTTCCTTCTTGACGGCGGCACCGAGGCGATGGTGACCATCCAGGGCGGCCGGCTCGTCCCGGTCTCCTTCCAGGAGCTCCTCGATCCGCAGACGGGGCGCGTGCGGCTCCGGTATGCCGACGTCTCGTCCGAGGCCTACCGGACGCTCTACGCCTACATGATCCGCCTGAAGCGCGAGGACTTCGACCGGCCCGAGCAGCTCGCGGCCCTGGCGGCGGCGAGCGGCCTGGGGGAGCGCGAGTTCGTCGGGCGCTTCGGCTATCTGGTCGATGGCGGGCCGCGACGCCCCGGACCCGCGTGAAGCGCTGCCGGCCCCGTCGGGCGGCCCCGGGCCCGTCCGCCAGCTAGCCCTCCGCGGTCTCGGGGGTTCCCAGGTTCCAGCGCTGGATGACCCGGGTCTCGCGCTCCCAGCCGAGCACGCTGAGGGACGCGGTACCGAGGGCGAACCGACGGCCGTCGCCGGCGGGCCGGCCGATCCAGCACGCCGTGAGGATCCGGAGGAGGTGGCCGTGGCCGAAGAGCGCCACGTCCCCCCCCGCCGTCAGGGCCCGCTCGATGACGCGGCGAGCCCGCACGCCCACCTGATCGACCGACTCCCCGTCCGGGACCGGGCTCGTCCAGATCGACCAGCCGGGCTCGCCGGCCCGGATGGCGGCGGTCGTGCGTCCCTCGTAGACGCCGTAGTCCCACTCGCGGAGGTCGTCCACGACCACCGCGACACCTTCGTAGCCCGCCAGCCGACAGGTCTCGCGGGCGCGGCCGAGCGGGCTCGTCAGCACGAGCGCGAACGACCGCCCGGCCAGGTGGCGCCCGAGCGCCTCGGCCTGGCGTCGGCCCTCCGGGGTGAGAGGCACGTCGGTCCGCCCGGTGTGCTGCCCGCTCCGCGACCACTCGGTCTCCCCGTGGCGGACCAGCCAGAGCTGGGGTCGGTCGGTCATGCGACCAGGAGTACCCCCCGGGCCGCGCGGGCGCAAGGCGCACGCCGAGGCTCTGATCGAGGCTCTCCGGAGGCGCTCGCGGCGCCGTGTTGGCCCGCGACACGTGAGGTACCCTTCACGACGAAGGAGGAGCGCCCGAGGGAGGCTGCGATACCGGTGACATGCCGCCACGCCGGGTACTGTGTCGGCGCGCGCCCGCGCGCCGGCCGTCTTGTCGACCGGCGGAGATGTGTCGAGGGGGCCGGCGAAGTCTTGCGGCCCGAGCGGGTCGCCGGATGCATCGGGTGATCCTCGCGTCCCTCCTCGCCGCGGTGGCCGTCCTGGCCGTGGCCCAGCCGCCGGCCCGGTGGGTGCCGGTCCCAGCCGGGTGGGACACGCTCAGCGCCCAGGTCACGACCCTGACGGGCGAGGTCGCGACGCCCGGGTCTGACTCTCAGGACGGCCGGGCGCCCGACCGGCAGCAGGGCACCGCCATCGCCGCGCTCCCGAGGCAGGTTGAGACGCTGAGGGCGACCCTCGCGGAACACCAGGCGCGCCGCACGAAGATCGCGGCGGCGCCGTTGCCCTCCCCGGCCGCGCCGGCCTCGGGCCGGGCCGTGACCGAGATCGGCCCGGCGGACAGCATCGCCGCGGCGCTCGCCGCGCTTCCATCGGGCGGCACGCTGATCCTCCGCGGGGGGCTCTACGCGGAGACGGTGACGGTCACGCGCGGGAACTACACCCTCGTCGCCAAGACGGGCGCCAAGGTAACGATCAGGGGCACCGGGGCCTGTGGCTTCGCCATCCTCGGGGCCAACGTGACCGTGCGGCAGATCGGGTTCGACGGCACCGCGACGGCCGACCACGCGCTCTGCGTCAAGGGAGCGGGCGCCCACCACGTGACCATCGAGGACGTCGAGGCGTGGGGGTCGCCGCGGACGTGCGCGATCGAGTTCCTGGGCGCGCACACCGTCACCTGGCGGCGCGTGCATGCCCACGATTGCGGCAAGCTCGGCTCGGCCCTCGATCACGGATTCTACATCACGGGCGCGGACAACCGGCTAGAGGACGTCTTGGCCGAGCGATGCTCTGGCTACGGGATTCACCTCTACGGGGTGTCGCCGAATCCCGTCCTTGACCGCACGGTGCTGATCCGCCCCGTCGCCCGCTTCAACCGCTTCGGGATCAACCTGGGAAACGGGGCCGACCTCGTGATGCAGGACGCCGTCGTCGAGGACAACGAGGGGCACGGAGTCCTCGCTCACGACACACTGCGCGCCAAGGTGACCAACCTCCGCGTGAGCCGCAACGGGCTGGTCCGCGGTGGGACCGGGCTCCATCTCCTGCGCAGCGTGCGGGACATGACGATCACCGGGCTGACCGGCAGCGGGAACGCCGGGGGGAACCTGCTCAACGCGGGGATCAACGTGGTGGTGCAGTAGCGTCCGGAATGGCCCGCTGGCGACCTGTCCGGCGAGGGGCTTCAACCGCGACGAGCTGCGGCACCTGCGCGAAGGGGGCTCCCGATCGCCCCCGGGCCGCATCAGCGGCTCAGCGCGCGAAGGATGGTCTCGCGGAACAGGTGCAGCACGTCCGCGTCCCGGCGCCCCTGCCGGGTCTCGGTCTGGAGGCTGGCCGCGAACGCTCCCGTCACGGCCGCGGGGAAGCCATTGCACACGATCCCGGCACCGAACGGCGTCCCGCTGACCGTCGTCCCCCGAAAGGTGCCCTCGAGGCCGAAGGTGCCTTGCGGGCAGGTGAGGGTGACGCTATCGAGAGCTGCGGCGGGGAGACTGCTGGTAAAGCTCGAGCCCTGTGCGGGCACCGGCGGAAAGTTGCCGGCCGCCACGACCTGATCGGGAGTCACGCGGATCGTGATCGGACCCCCCTGGCTGGTCGTGGCGGGGCCGGCGGCGACGGTCAGGGTCAGGGTGCCGCGGTAGGCCCCCGGGAGGATCGGACTGCTGCCCGTCGAGTCGTCGTCGCCCCCGCAGGCGGCGAGGAGGAGCGCGAGCGCCAGGAGACACGTGCGCCGCATTGGGGAGCCTCCTTCGGGGCGGGGCTAGTCGGCTTTCCGCCATCCTTGCCGAAGGAATTCCTGCTGCCAGAACGCGGAGCTGAGGCCCGTCCAGCAAGGGGCTCTGGCGAGCCGCGCGCCCGCGCGTTCAGATCCAACAGATCCAAGTCGGCGCTGTCCCGAGGACCTCCGGGTCTCAGGTGGGGAGAAGCCCCTCTATCGCTCCACAGGCCCCTCGCGTCGCGGAGGCGTGCCCCGCTCGATGGCCGCAGTCTAGCATGGGCCCGCGCTGACGGGGCTGGGCCTGAGCGTGGCGAGTATGTCTGCCCGCGCGGCCTCGCCACCCTCACGATCGATCGCGAGGCCGAGGCTGTGGCTCCTACTGGGAGCCGAATGTTTGGAGGTGCCACAGCCTTGCCAGAGAAGGAGCAGATCGGGCGAGGCAGCGCCGCGCAGATGCACCTGGAAAGAAAAGCGCCAGAGGGAACCTGTAAGCCGCACTTAGTCACGCAGCCGTCTAAGGACTCATCGGATCTGCATGATCTCGCGGGAGCTTCAGGCGAGAGCCGTCGATCCGAGAACCATCTCGAGCGCCCATCACCCGATCGACGCCGCGGTCGGGCATGCCCAGGATTTCCCTTTTCGGCCGTCCACGCGGCCGCGTTCCGACTCATCTGCACGAGCTCGACAGGGGTTGCTTGCGTGGCGGAGATGGTTACTCTGTGTGGTGACGTGTGCCGCATGGTCAATAACGGTAGCTATGAGTCGCGGGCGATTTCCGCACGGGGGAGGGCGCTTCCATGATGGGCGACAAGATCGGCGAGGCAGCGGGCAAGGTGATCGGGACGCGGATCCTGCCGGGCGAGGGCGGCAGGTATATCAAGATGGAGGTCACCGTTCAGACGCAGGCGACGTACCTCGGACAGAAGGGGACCGACATCGGGACGTATGTGGCGTATGAGCGAATCCCTGGCCAGGTCTACGGTGAGGGTCAAGGCATTTTCGAGACGGACGATGGTGAAGGAGTGATCTGGAACGGGATGGGAGTCGGAACGCCGACAGGCCAAGGTATGGGCATGAAGTGGTCGGCGGCGTGTACCTACCAGACCAACTCCAAGAAACTGGCGCGCCTGAACGGGATCATCGGCATGGTCGAGCACGAGACGGATGCGCAGGGGAACGCCAAGGTCACGGCGTGGGAGTGGAAGGCGGCGAAGTAGGAGCGGCGAGCGGGCCCGACTTGGACGGGAGCGCTCCCGTCAATCCGTGAGGCGGAGCACCTCGACGGGTCTACGCGCGACGCCGCTGAGCGGCTCCGAGTCGGCGATGTCGTGGCGGGCCCGCCAGCGCATCTCCGGGTGATCTCGAAGGGCGCTTGTACCGGGCTTCTGTTACTCCGGCAAGTCGCTGTAGGCCGGTGTGTTGGAAGTGCCTGTCGAACAAAGAACAGCGCCAGAGGGAGCCTGTAAGCCGGGATATCGACTCCTCGCCCGATTCTGCGTGGGACATGGACTTATCACTTCCGGCTTACAGACCACGTCGACCGTCTCATAAGCGCCGTCCCGGTCGCTGTCTCGCGCGCGGCCCACGACGCCTCGAGTCCGCGGGCGCTCGCACGGCCGACGCAGGCCTTCGCCCCCGAGGCGGTCCGCCCCTGGGACCAGGTCAGGCGTCGCGGAAGGCGGCGTGGACTGCACGAGAAGGCGTGATCGGGATCGGCCAGACCGGGACGGTCACCGTGATCCAACGCTTCGGGGGCGGCCTCCAACTCAACCTCCACTTCCACACACTCGGGCTTGACGGCGTGTTCAGCGAAGCGCAGCCGGGCCACCTCACCTCTTTCACCCCGCGCCGCCCCCGAGCGACGAGGACAGGATGAGTGGTCCGACGGGCGAGCCGTGTCGGTGCGGCTGGGTGCGGGTGGATCCGCGCCGAGTCAGCTACTAGGTGGGCTGGAGGTTCCAGAGCACCATGGCGAACGTCAGGTGCCAGTGCGCGCCGTTGACGTAGGGGTTCTGCTCGGTCGGCCAGTTCGTCCAGTAGCTCGTATTCATGGGGATACGGTGGTAGTTGTACGTGAGCGGGATGTCGGGCAACTGGGGAATCCAGATCTCCATGGCCTTGCGGAACAGCTCCGTGAGCTTCGCCGTGTCGCTCGTGTCGGTGACGAACACCTCATCCACGATCTTGTCGTAGGCCGCGTTCCTCCAGCGGGAGAAGTTGACGAGGTGGCCGCCCGGTACGGCCACGGTGGAGCTCTGGTAGAGCCGGAGGGTGTGATACGGATCGTTCACGCTTCCGCCGTGCCCGTAGATCGCACCGGTATATTGGCCCTTCTGGAACCGGCCGTCGAAATCCGGCGGCAGGCCGAATCGGGCGTCGACCCCCTGGCGCCTCAGCAGCTCCGTCACCACGGGCCCCGTCGCCGGTCCACTCGTTCCGAATCCGATGATGTCCAGCGTGAGACGGTTGCCCTGGGCGTCTGCCCAGAACCCCGCACCGTCTCTCTTCCAGCCTTTCCGGACGAGAATGTCCTCGCCTTTCTTTGGATTAAACTCCAGCGTGTCGTGCTTTGCCAGGAGATCCTTCACTGAGTCGATAAAAGGACGCAACGCCGGGTAGGCGGGCATGGGGAGGGGCGACGGCTCCGCGGCTCCGGCAAAGCTGACGTCCACGATCTGCTGCCGGTCGATGAAGTAGCTGAGCGCCCACCGGATGTCCTTGTCGTCGAAGGGTGGCCGCTCGTTGTTCAGGTACAAGGAGTATGGCCACCAATCCATGTAGCCATAGGGGGGCTTCTTCCCACTGTGTGTGGTGATCCGGGGATTGTGCCGGAAGATCGTCTGGATGGTGCTGGGCTGCAGGGACATGGCGGAGTCGACCTGGTTCGTGATGAGCGCCTGCGCCACGTTCTGCTCGCCAGCAGACGGGAGCCAGACGTTGCGCTCGACCCTGGGCATCGAAGCGAGGCCGGCCTTCGCCGCCCACCACTCATCCCGCCGGTCGAGCACTTTCTGTTGAGGCGAGACGAAGGCCACCTTCCAGGGCCCGGTGGTGACCGGCCAGCCCTTGTCCGGATCGAAATGCTTGAACGTGGTCCAGTCCTGGCCCTGAAAGATATGTTGGGGCACGACGTAGACACCGATGTCGTACTTGTACGTCACGAAGGAGAAGAACCGAGGGGCCGGCACCTTGAACCGGACCACGACCGTGTTCGCATCCGTGACCCTGGCCTCCTGAACGAACTGTTGCACGTCCACGCCCCATCTCACCTTGGGGCCCAGGTCACGCAGGCTGTTCAGGGTGTAGGCGACGTCGTCCGCGCCGAACGGCGTGCCGTCGCTCCACCTAATGCCGGGCCGGGTCCTGATGGTCATCTCCCGGGCGTCGGGGCTGTATCGATGGCTCGAGGCCAGCCAGTGGTACTGCTTGTCGGCGAACGCGCTGTAGTACGCCAGGGGCTCGTATAGGACTCCGGGCCCGTTCTGGTGATTGGACCCGACCGCGTAGGGGTTCCATAGCTCGTGGTCGACCCACCGGCCTTCGCGGCCTCCCCACACCACGACCAGCGTCCGGTTACGGGCTACGGTCTTGGGCGGCGCCTGGGCCTCCGCGACCGCAGGCGACATCAGAGCGGCCCCGGCCGTGAGGCCTACCGCCCGCAGGAATTCCCGTCTGCCCGGTCGCTGGGCGCGGACCTCGTGGCGGCGGCTCGCCGCGGCCTGCCGTTCGAGCGCCCGAGGAGTCTCCCTCGTGGTCTGATTCATGGTCAGCTCCGTCCTCCATGGTATGTCGGGCGACCCAGGGGTGGGGCCGGGAATCTCGTCACCCGGTCCGCGGTATGGGCAGCGCCCCCGCGGGCTTGATGCTTCGTCGCATGGCACAAGATCCACTCCGCGCCCATGCGTCAAGCGAGTAGTCTGTGCGCTGGAACGATAGGTTATGGCGCCGACTTACGGGACATCACCGTCGGCCGATGCCGTCTATGAACGCAGATGTTCGTCGAGGCGCACGGGGGCCGATCCGCGCTTGCGTTGGAATGCTGCGTGGCGGGCACCTAGAGCAACGTCCCCGTCGTGAAGGCTGGCCTAGGACCCCAGATATTCAATCTGCTCGGGTATTCTACCAGTCACAGTTCATCTCAAGCCATCCGCGTCATGCGCAAGAATCTCCAGTCTTCTGACGGCCAGTCGTCGTCCCGATGTGTACGACCGATGAGGACCGGGTGAGACACGCGATGATGCGCGACAGCCACCTGTACAGCCATCGATTGATATACTGTTCCCGGGTATTGATGCGCAAGAGGTGCGCCTAATACTATCCGATCCTTCTATGGAGACCTGGCTCCGCGCGGAGCACGGCGCCGCCTTCGTGACGAGACGGGCGGATCTGCTGCCCAAGGTCGCTAGCCTGAGGCGGACGAGCTCCGATTTCCATGAACTGTTCCGGCGTTACGCGGAGCCGGCGTTCCGATCATTTCTGCCTTGAGCTCTACCTCCAAGACGCGGAACCTCATCTTCGTCGTCAGCAAGGATCCCCGGCTGAACGAAGGCGGGTATGGTTCTTACGTCCGCGCCTTCGGCCGTGCTGCCATTCAGGCGGGTTATCAGCCTCATCTTTTCGGCGTTGGGGATGCATCGAGCACCGAGTCTACCCCGTTCGGCGTGCTTCACGTCACCAAATCTCCCTTTCGCCCGATCCGCGGATTGATGGTCGCGGTGCACGGTCCCTATATCGTCCGGTCCATCGATCGCTTCGTTGTAGAACACGGCGGCCATTGCCTCATTCACAGCTTCGGCACCTGGAGCGGCGTCGCTGCCGACGCGGCGCGTCGCCTCGAGCGCAGAGGAAGTCACTGCACTGTCGTAAGCAGCCCCTTCGATGTCCATAGTCACGAAACGCGCGCCAAGCTTCGCGGCGTGGCGAGGGAGCATGGGCTGTGGAGAAAGCTCCAGCTGGGCGGAGAGCTGCTATGGTCGCGCCTTACAGTGGATCCCAGCGAGCGACGGGGGCTCCGGCGAAGCGATGCAGTTCTGGTCAGCTATGAATCTGTACGCTCGATTATCGAGCGGCAACATGGTCAGGGCATGACTTTTCGAAGGATCACCTATTCACCGGAAACGGCTTTCGTGAATGCAAGCGCAGGACCGAGGCCTTTGCCTGGCCCGATCGACGCTTTGGCCGCGAAGCACGGGCCCCTGATTCTTGCCGTGTCGCGTCACGATCCGAGGAAAGGTCTTGATGTTCTCCTGCATGCGCTGGCGCGACTTGGGGTGGAGGGGGTGGCATTTAGAGCCTGCCTGGTCAGCGCGGGAGAACTGCTCAACAGCCACAGAACGCTGGCCGACCGACTTGGACTTTCGGGCTGTACGGCGCTTCCAGGACGCGTGCCGGACGTCTCCCCGTACTTGGAACATGCCGACATCTTCGCGCTCCCTTCTTACGAGGAGGGCACTGGGTCAGTATCGTTACTCGAAGCGATGCACGCTGGCGTGGCGCCCGTCGTGTCTCGGGTCGATGGTCTTCCGGAGGACGTAACAGACGGCGAGAGCGCGTTGTTGGTGGAACCTCGAAATGTTGTCGAGCTGACGCGGGCGCTGCGCGCTTTGATTGAGGATCCCGGCCTGCGCAGTCGAATCGCGGATGGAGCTCGCGCCGCCTTTCAGGCGCGGTTCTCACCAAAGGCTTTCGTCAGGGACATCCGTAGTACTTATGCAAGCCTCGGCTT
>DASZOL010000018.1:0-15504 GCA_035550795.1 Candidatus Methylomirabilota bacterium | reverse complement strand
AGGCGGCCGACGAGCGCCGCCACGCGCTGGCGCGTCTGATCTCCGTCGCTCGCCTGGAGCTCCGCGAGGCCCAGGCACTCCTCCACGACCTCGCGATCGCCGAGGTCGGCGAAGGCTTCGGCGGCGTGGAGGATGCCGTCGAACGAGTTCGCCCGGCATGCTCGATAGAGGGCGGCGAAGTAGGCGCGCCTGGCCGCCGGCTCCGAGGCAGGCCGGCTGCCAGTGGCGCCGCCGATTCGCAGGCATGCCTGCCCGGTGGCGATCAGGCCCTCCCAGCTGCGGCTCTCCACCGCCGCCAGGTGAGCGCTCTGCCAGGCCTGCCGCGCTCCGTCGACGTCATTCCGTCCGAGCGCGCGCTCGACCGCTCGGAGGTGCCCGGTCCACGCGGCGAGGAGTGCGGTGCGCTGCGCGACATCCGCCTGCTTCGCCATGAGTGGCCCCTGCCAGCCCCCCGAGGGGCTCCTACCGGAGCTCCCCGACCGCGAGGTTCCCGGCGCCGAAGCGAGTCCGGAAGGAGCGGATGTCCGCCTGTGCCTCGGGGTCCCGCGCCGCGAGCCGCTCCGCCACCCGGAGCCCCAGCCCGACCATCTGCGCGTCACCCAGGGCCACATAGCCCTCGGTCGCCCGGAGGACACCCTCGACGGAGGCCTGCTGGCGGGCCCGGAAGAACGCCTTCTGGTACGCCTCTCGAGCCTTGCTGTCGAACGACCGCCGGAGCCCCGTTGCCTCGCCGATGCGGCGGTAGAGGTCGCCGGCAGAGACCATTCCGTCCCACCGCGTGGTTCCGAGCGCCAGGGTATAGGCGTCGTTGGCGGCCCGCAGTGCCACGCTGTACTCCTTGCGAGCCAGCGCGGCATCCACCTGCTCGATCGCCGGCGTCCAGGGTGAGTCAGGCGTGGCCAGGGCCGCGGCGCGCCCCGTGACGGCCATGCCCAGCAGCGTGACGACCACCGCGATGCCGAACCGGATATCCCGCCCCATGCTCATGTCTCGCTCCCTCCCGTGGATGTCCGTCTGCATTCGACCCGGGGAGAAGGCAAGCGCGGTGCCATCGTTAACGTCAAATAAAACATATACTTACAGCCTCAAGCCGCGCGGTGGTGGTACGGTGGTGGTGGTGGAAGCTTGACCACCCCTCCCGAGGAGGGGCACGATGGCCGAAGCCATGACCGCCATGGCCGAGCTCGTCGGCGACAGCCCAGGAATCCTCGCGGTCCGGGAGCAGATCGCCCGCCTGGTGGCACGGGCCTCCGAAGTCCGGCGCTTGCCGCCGGTGCTGATCCAGGGTGAGACCGGCAGCGGCAAGGGGCTTGTCGCTCGCGCACTGCATCGCGCTGGCCCCCGGTCTGGAGGGCCCTTCGTCGACGTGAACTGTGCGGCGATCCCCGAGACCCTGCTCGAGGCGGAGATGTTCGGGTTCGAGCGAGGCGCCTTCACGGACGCCCGCCAGGCGAAGCGGGGCCTCTTCCAGACCGCTCACCGGGGCACGCTCTTCCTGGACGAGATCGGCCTGCTTCCGGAAGGCCTCCAGGCCAAGCTCCTCACGGTGCTCGAGGAGCGCACCGTCCGCCGGCTGGGGGCGACCCAGGGCGAGCCGGTAGACGTCTGGATCATCGCCGCCTCCAACGTCGACCTCCAGGCGGCGACTCGCGCGGGGCGGTTCCGCGAGGATCTTTACCATCGGCTGGCCGTCCTGACTCTCGTGCTGCCGCCCCTCCGGGACCGGGAGCGCGACATCCTCCTCCTCGCGGAGCACTTCCTGGCCCGCGCGTGCGCTGACTACGGGATCCCCGCGAAGACGCTCGCGCCCGACGCTCGCGCGTTGCTCGTGGCCTACCGGTGGCCAGGGAACGTCCGCGAGCTCATCAACACGATGGAGCGCGTGGTGCTTCTGACCGAGGCGCCCGTGGTGACCGCGGACGTGCTGGGTCTCTCCGACGGCGCGCCGAAGCCGGTCGCCGCCGACGCCGAGTCGGAGGCTGCCGCCCCGCCGACGCTCGCGGCCGTGGTGGGGAGCGCCGAGCGGAACCATCTCCAGGAGGCGCTCGATGCCACCGGCTGGAACGTCACGCGTGCGGCGGCGCGCCTAGGCATCTCGCGGAACACGATCCGCTACCGCATAGAGAAGCACGGACTGCGTCCGGGGAGTCCCGCGTCTCCACGCCGGGCGCGCCAGACCCCGCCGGCGCCGCCACCGCCCGCGTCGCCAGTGGCGAGCGCCCCGGCGGGGACAGCCCCCGCACCCGTCGCGATCCGGTGGGAGCGGCGGCGCCTCGCGGTTCTGCAGGTGACGCTGGCATCCGGCCGCCCCGCCGGCCCCCTTGATACCGGCCGGGTGATCGAGGCGCTGCTCGAGAAGGCCCGATCGCTCGGCGGTCGCGTGGAGGAGCTCGGCGCGAGCGGATTCGTCGCGCTCTTCGGACTCGATCCGGTGGAGGACGCCATGCGTCGGGCCGCGCTCGCCGCGGTCGCGATGCAGCGAGCGGCCCAGCGCGCGGCCGGCGGCGACCCGGGCCCCGCGATCCGGATCGGCATCGACCTGGGGTCGTTCCTCCTCGGACGCCTCCCGGACGCCTCGCTGGTCGATCCGGAGGACAAGCGGATGGCGCTCGGCGCGATGGGCGCACTGCTGGAGACCGCGGAGCCAGGCACGGTGGTGGTCAGCGCTGCCGGCGCCCCGTTCCTCGCCCGGGGATTCGACCTCATGCCACTCACGGCCGGGCCGGGACGCCGCTCGGCGTTCCGACTCGGCGGCCTCGAGCGTGGTGAGGTGGCGAGCGGCCGCCGCCCGCGCTTCGTCGGCCGGGAGCACGAGCTGGACCTGCTGCGGAGCCGCCTGACCGCGGCGGTGCGGGGACAGGGCCAGGTGGTGACGCTCGCCGGCGAGGCCGGTATCGGCAAGTCGCGGCTGATCGTCGAGCTCCGGCGAGGCTTGTCCGACGACGAGATCCTCTACCTGGAGGGGCACTGTCTGCCCTACGCGACACCGATCCCGTGCCTGCCGCTGGTCGAGCTCTTGCGGTCGGCCTGCGCCATCGTTGAAACGGACGGGCCGGACGGCGTCCGCGAGAAGCTTCGCACGACGCTGGAGCGCGCCGGGATGGACGCGATGGGGTCGATGCCGTACCTCCTCCACCTCCTCGATCCCGCCGAGGGCGGTGAGGCGCTCGAGCGCCTCAGTCCCGAGGTGGTCAAGGCCCGGACCTTCGAGACTCTGCGCGAGCTGAGCCGGCGTCTCGCCGGCCGAGCGCCGCTCGTGCTCGTCGTGGAAGACATGCACTGGGTCGACCGGACCTCCGAGGAGTATCTCGGGACGCTCGTCGAGGTCGTTGCGGGCGCGCGGATCCTTCTCGTCACGACCCACCGGCCCGGCTACCGGCCGCCCTGGATCGACAAGTCCTACGCGACGCAGGTCGCGCTCCAGCCGCTGTCGCCGCGAGAGAGCCTGAGCCTGGTCCGGGACGTCATCGGCCCGGCCGAGGTCGACGAGCCCACCCTCGAGATGATCGTGGCCAAAGCCGAGGGTAATCCGTTCTTCACGGAGGAGCTCGCTCGGGCCGTCGCCGAGGGCGGCAGCCTCGCGCCGGGGTCGGCGGCCCCCGACACCGTCGAGGGCGTCATCCTCGCCCGCATCGACCGCCTGGCCGCGGAGGACAAGCGTGTCCTCCAGGCGGCGGCGGTCATCGGCCGGAACCTGCCATTCCTCCTGCTGCAGGCGATCCTCGATCCGGCGGACGAGGCTCTCCGCGAGCGCCTTGCGCGGCTCCAGGGCGCGGAGTTTCTCTACGAGACGCGTGCGGCGTCGGAGCTCGAGTACACCTTCAAGCACGCGCTGACCCACGAGGTCGCCTATTCGAGCCTCCTGCCCGATCAGCGGCGGGCGCTCCACGCCCGGATCGTCGACGTCCTGGAGAGCTGGCAGCGGGAGGGTCGGGAGGAGCTCGTCGAGCGGCTCGCGCACCACGCGATCCAGGCCGAGGCCTGGGAGAAGGCGGTGGACTACACGCGGCGCGCTGGCCTCCAGGCGCTCGCCCGGTCGGCGCACCGGGACGCGGTGGCCTGGCTCGACCAGGCAGTGGCCGCGCTGGCGCATCTTCCCGAACGCCGCGAGCTCCTGGAGCAGGCCATCGACCTCCAGTTCGACCTGCGGAACGCCCTCTGGCCGCTCGCCGAGTTCCGGCGCGTCTTCGAGTGCCTCAAGCGCGCGGAGCAGCTCGCGACCACCCTGGGTGATCAGCGGCGTCTGGCGATGACGTTCGCGCTCCTCACGCCGATGTTCTCCACGCGGGACGAGCGTGCCCAGGGCATCGAGTACGGTCGGCGCGCGCTCGACATCGGCGCGGCCCTCGGGGATACGACCGTGCAAGTCATCGCGAGCCTGTACCTGGCCATGGCCTACCTCACGCTCGGCAACTTCGCGCGGGCGACGAAGTTCGCCCGGAAGAACGTGGCTCTGCTCCGTGGAGACCTCTCACTCGAGCGCTTCGGTCCGTACGGTCTCCACGCTCCTCCGGCCATTCTCCCGCGGACGCTCCTGGTGTGGGGGCTGGCCGAGCTCGGTGAGTTCGCGCAGGCCCAGCCCGTCCTGGAGGAGGGCCTGCGGATCGCGGAGACGATCAACCATCCCTATTCCCAGACGTTCCTGTCCCTGGGGGAGGGCATCCTCCGCGTCCGCCAGGGCGATCTCCCGAGAGCGGTCGGCGCGCTCGAGCGCAGCCTGGCGCTCTGCCGGCACTGGCAGCTCGCGGCGCTGTTCGGCGTGATCGCAGGACACCTCGGCGCCGCCTACACGCTCGCGGGACGTCCGGCGGAGGCGATCCCTCTTCTCGAGGAGGCGCTGGCGCGGGAGCATCGGCACTGGCTCGAGCCGTTCCCCTCCCTTGCGCTGGCGGAGGCCTACCTCAGGGTTGGCCGGATACAGGACGCGAGGCAACAGGCGGACCGGGCCCTCGCGCTCGCCCACCAGAGAGGCCAGCGCGGCCACGAAGCCTGGATCAGGTGGACCCTCGGCGAGATCGCCGCGCAGGGCGGGACTGACGCCCCCGCCGCCGAGGAGCAATACCGGCAGGCGCTCGGCCTGGCCACGGAGCTCGGGATGCGCCCGCTGGCCGCTCATTGCCAGCTGGGGCTCGCCAAGTGGTATCGCGCGACCGGGGAGCCGACGAAGGCCGATGAGCACCTGACGGTCGCCCGGGCGTTGTACCGGGAGATGGGCGTGACGCTCTGGCTGGCTCAGGTCCCGATCGAGCCGTTGACGAGCGCGTAGGCGACCCTCCGTCCGCGCTCGGGTCATCGGGGGCGCTCGCACGCGGGTCGACCCGCTTCCGGCGCCCCCACGCCGCGAGGCTCAGGGAGGCGCGTCGAGCAACGCCAGGATCAGCTGACGGGCGGCCGGCTGCGACCAGTTCCGCGGCCCCATGGCCCGGGCCACCAGGTGCCCCCGGCGATCAAGCAGGTAGACGGTGGGAGGTCCCCATACGCCGTAGAGCCGACCGGTCACGTCGCCGCTGCGATCGAGCAGGACCGGGGCGACGTAGCCGCGCTCCCGCGTCACCTTTCGGACCTGAGCGGGATCTTCGCGGAAGCTCACCAGCAGAACCTCGAGACCGCGCTCCCTGAGCTCGGAGTAGAGCCGGTTCACGGGAGGCAACTCCTCCCTGCAGTCCGGTCACCAGGTCGCCCAGAAGAAGAGCAGCACGACCTTTCCACGCAGCTCGGCCAGGGTCCAGAGGCGCCCGTCGAGATCTGGGAGGCTGAAGGCGGGGGCGGCCTTCGCAGGCTCGTAGGGCTGCAGGTCCAGCGATTCTAGGTCCAGGCCGGCGGCGGGCGCGCCGATGGTCAAGCTGGCGACGAGTGCCGCTCCGAGGGCCGCCAGGGCACGCCGCCGCGTCACGGCGTGCCGCTCTCGCGGAGGGCCTTGAGCACCTCGTCCGGTTCCAGGAGGTCGAGCGGGTTGTCCATGACCTTGACGAACCGGACGGTCCCCTCGCGATCGATGACGAAGTAGGCGCGCTTGGCGTACCGGAAGATGGGGCTCTTCTCGTCCGTGACCATGGCACCGTACGCCGGCAGCATCTGGCGTCGCTGGTCGGAGAGGAGCGGGTGCTTGGTCCCGATCTGCTTCTGGAACGCGTCGAGGGCGGAGACGAAGTCCACGCTCACTCCGACGAGCTGAGCGTTGAGCGCCTGGAAGTCGGCGAGCCGGGCGTCCAGCCCGGTGATCTCCTTCGTTCAGGGGCCGTTGAACGCACCGATGAACGTGTAGAGCACGATCGGGCCCTTGCCGAGCAGGTCGGCGAGCTTCACCTGCTTGCCGCCGGGGGCGCCGAGGGTGAAGTCCGGGGCCTTCTGTCCCACCTCCAGCGCGGCGAGAGGGCTGACCAGCGCGGCCGCGGCCAGGGTGACGATCGGGAGGACCTGGGCGAATCGTCGGATCATGATGACCTCCTCGTCGGGCGAGTGTCCGGATCTCGCCGCGAGCTGCGGGGGGTAGCCCCGCTCGCGTCCACGGCCTCTGTCGGGGGAACGCTTCGGGCCCGGCCCGGGGTTCCCGGGCCGAGACCTTCGCTTGGCGTCGTGACGCGGTGATCCTCACTCAAGGCACTCGATCTCCGCGAGCGTCCAGGGCTCACGGAGGGGCTGGGCCGGGCTCAGTCGGAGGTAGCGGAGGCTCGTCCTCGGGAATGTGACGCTCCATCGTGGTCCGCCGTTGCGCAGCAGCTCCGAGCCGGTCCAGTAGAGCGCCCCCGACCAGGCCACCGGCTGGAGCGGCGTCCACGTGGTACCGTCGAGGGAGCCGGCCAGGCGCAGGTCGCGCCCTGGGAGCCCCGGCCGCACCTCGACTCCCCGGAGCTCGCGCGGCCACGCCAGGTCCACGGTGAACGTGAGCCCGGGCCGCCCCGGCTCCCGGGAAACCCACTGGGTCCGTCGATCTCCGTCGATCGCGCGCCGGGCCTGCTCGCCCGGGTCGCTGGCGGTCGCCTGCCAGTGGGCCTTGTCGAGCCGACGGGGGCCGGGCGTGGGCGCCAGCACAAGGAGCCGGTACGGTCCCGCCGACGTCTCACGCACGGCCACGGGCTGGCCTGCCAGCATCGCTCGCACCGCGACCGGGTCCGCGTCGGCGCCGAGCAGGATCCCGTGCCCGGCCTCGAGACGGACGGGCACCAGCTCGGTGGGGTCGGGATCGGTGCGTGAGGCGTCGTTCAGGTTGATGTTCGATTCCTGCGCGCCGATCGCGCCCCGCGAGTCGACCCGCACCCAGGCCGACAGCCAGTGGCTGGCATAGACGAAGGCGACCCCCTCCCGCCGGAGGGCATCCGTGATCTCCCCCGCCTGAGGCACCGCGGGCCGAGGCCCCCCGGGCCCGTAGGCAAACAGCTCACGCCCCGACCAGCTCCGGTGAGCGACGGCGGCCGTCTCCACGATCCGCAGGTGGCGGGCCCGGACGGGCGGGAAGGCGGCCTGCACGCGCCCACGCCGGACCTTGAGGAAGGCGTGATGCTCCGAGAAGAACAGGGGTCCCCAGTACTGGGGCACCGTGACGACCGGCTCCCAGCGCTGGCCATCGTGCGAGACCTCGACGCGGAAGCCGCCCGGCATGTTCTGCCAGTCGATCGCCAGGAGATCGAGGCGGGTCAGCAGCTGCGGAGTGCCGAGGTCCACGGCCAGCCACTGCCCGGGCGTCTGGGCGCGTCTCGAGTCCCACACGGTCGAGACGTCGCCGTCGAGCAGATCACCGGCGCGCTCGGTGTTGTCGCTGGCGCTGGCGGTCCAGCCGTCGCGCGGCAGCGGTACGAAGACCGTCGCGAAGGTCGGGCGGGTGTCGAGGATGCGCAGAGAGCCCGCCGCGGTCTCGCGAAGCTCCAGGCCGAGCCCCGCCAGGCTCGCTCGGAGCCGGGGCACGTCTCCGGGGGATGTCGCGATGGGCGGATTCACGGCCGCGTCCACGAGACGGCCGTGGTCCACGAACTGCTCCCGCCAGAGGTCGGCGAGGACCACCCGCTGGCCCGACAGGTACGTCGCGGCGAAGGCGTGGGCGGCGAAGGCGTCAACGAGGTAGGCGCGGTCGATACCCCGGCTCTCGAGCGAGCGGAGCAAGGGCTCGAAGCGCCGCTGGAGCGGGCCCCATCGCCGCGCACCCGGCGCGGCGGTCCCGAGGCTGTCGTGCCAGTTCGGCCAGAACTGAACTGCGAGCAGGGCCACGAGGGCGACGCCCGCCGCCAGGCGGCTCCGTCGCCGCAGCCAGTCCAGCCCTTCGCCCATCCAGCACGGGAGCACGGAGTAGAACGGGAGGAGGTAATAGGCGTCGATCGCGCGCTGCGTGGTGAGCACGAGAGCCAGGTTGGCCGCGACGACGATCCAGAGGATGCTCCGCCCGCGCTCAAGGCGTCCCCTCCATCCGAGGACCCAGGCCAGCTCGGCCCGATCGCGGGAGACCACCCGCGTGACGGCGACGAGCCACAGGCACCCCCCCACGAGCAGGAACGCCAGGAGCCACAGGCGTCCCGCCCTCGGGTAGAGACCCAGGAGGCGGGGGACGAAGTCGCCCGCGACGGTCGCGAGCCGGTCGGCGAACGGCGGCACCGGCACCCCGCCCGCCTGGTGCAAGGCGAACCGAGCCGACGGGAAGTACCGGAGCTCGTACAGCCATTCGGGCAGCCCTCCCAGGAGCAGGCCGCCGGCGAAGAGCGAGATCCTGAGGCGCCACACCAGGCCGGTCCGCATCGCCAGCACGGCGAACGGAGCGAGGTACACGACGATCAGCGGCGTCGTCCACCAGCCGAGGCCCGCGAGCAAGCCCAGCGCCAGGATGGCCCGGCCGCGACCCGGGTCGGCCACGAAGATGGTGTGCGTGGCCAGCAGGCAGAGATTGCCCAGCACGAGGTTCGGGACGTGGTTCGCGGTCATCAGGCTCCACTGGGCCAGGAACACGGGCGGCACCGCGAGGAAGGCCAGGCCGAGGAGCGCCGCGGGTCGATCCAGGAACCGCCGCAGGACCAGCCAGCTCGTCCAGAAGACGAGGAGCCCGACGGCATAGGCGGAGAGGTCGAGCGCCAGCGTGGAGCTTCCTGCGACCGCGAACCATGCGGCGAGGGCGTAGGATGGCGCCGCTCCGAAGTACTCCGGACCCGCGGTGGACGGGAGGGCACCTTCCAGAACCTGGAGCGCCGGGACGGCTGGCACGATCTCGTCCCAGTGGAACGGCCAGAAGAACGCCGCGGCGAATCGAAAGGCGCGGATGCCGGCGCCGAGCGCGAAGAGGCCGGGAACCACCAGCCACGCCAGCCCGGCGCCTGTTGCCCCTCGATCACCGGCCCGGCCGTCACGCAGCGGGGCCGTCGTCATGCGGGTCTCCGTCGGCCGTCACCGGCCGAGCGACGCCCACCGTCGTGTGCCATGATCGAGGATGTGTCCGACAGGGCGGAGTGTCGGGCCGGCCAGCCGCCTACACGGTATCACACGGTGCTGCGGGACGACCCGTGAGATCCCCGCGCTATGCTGGTGCGGCCAGGGAGGAACCCATGCCGGCACGAACCATCACCCTCGAGCCCTATCGGGACAGCTGGTCACCCGACGACCCGGACGCGGCCTTCCGCCGTCTGGTCGCCGAATACTCGGCGATCGATCCGATGCCCACGATCGAGGAGCTTGGCCGCCGCAAGGAGATCCCGGTCGGCGCGCTCGTCGCGTTCATCCTCGCGCGCTACTGCGCCTCGGGGAGCGACGCGCTTCTCGACATGGGTCCGCTGATCGTGCGCCAGATGGCCGAGATCGTGCGCAACGCAGAGGCGGCCGGCACCGACGCCGCGCGGGTCGAGGCGTACCGAGCTCTCGCGGCGATCGTCTCCTGGCTCCGCGTCCCGCTCGACGACCCGAGCTGGCGGCCGGGCGGGCGAAGCTCGCCGTGATCGCTCCGGGGCCGTCGGTGGTGGCGGGCCCCGGGCTGGCTGGGGTATCGTGCTAGAGAGCGAGGGAGCGACGGCAGGGTTGGCCAGTGAGCCAGATGGATTTTGACCCGTACGCGTCCGGTTACCGTGCGACCGTCAACGGGGCCCTGCGAGGATCCGGCGCGGAGGTCGGCCAGCTGGCGGGCTACAAGGCCCGCCTGATGCTCGGTCTGATGGACCGGGAGCTCGGTGACCCGCGGGCGCTCAGGGTTCTGGACGTCGGTTGCGGCGTCGGCCTGATCGACGTCGAGCTGGCCGCCGGGGTAGGGGAGCTTCACGGAGCCGACACGAGCCAGAGGTCGCTGGACGAGGCGACTCGCCTCGTGCCCGACGCCCACTTCCGGCACTTCGACGGGCAGACCTTTCCCTATCCGGACGGCGGGTTCGACTTCGTCTTCGCCGTCTGCGTGCTGCATCACGTCCCGCCGGCCGGCCGCGGGGCCTTCGTTGGCGAGATGGCGCGGGTGGCCCGGCCGGGCGGGATCGTGTTTGTCCTCGACCACAACCCGCTCAATCCGGTAACCCGCTACGTGGTGTCCCACTGTCCTCTCGATCGCGACGCGGTACTGCTCCGCCGCGCCTCAGCGGTCAGGCTCCTGGCGCAGCCCGGCCTGCGCTTCGGCGGCTCGGCCTACATCGCGTTCTGGCCGAGGCCGTCGACCGTGGTCGAGCGGCTCGAGCCGATGATCGGCTGGCTGCCCGCCGGCGCCCAGTACCACGCGTGGGCGACGAGAGTCCGCGGGGCCGACCGAGCCGATCCGTCCCGCGCGGCGACGCGTCTGGCGAGCTGACCGGGGCGGGCAGCCGTCGTGGAGAGCCGCTACCTGGACGAGGCCGTGCGCGGGCTCGATCCCGTCGACCAGCTCGTGCAGGTGTCGCGCTGGGTCGGCGCCGAGACGTCGCTGGCCGTCTGGGGCGGAGGGAACACCTCGGTCAAGCTCACCGAGGCTGACCTACTCGGGCGCCCGGTCCGGGTCCTGCGCGTCAAGGGGAGCGGCTCCGATCTCAAGAGCGTGACGCGACGCGATTTCCCCGGCGTGCGCCTTCCCGAGGTGGTGGCCCTCCTCGATCGCGACGACATGGGCGACCAGGAGATGGTCGACTACCTCGCGCGCTGCCTCCAGGAGCCCGCGTCGCCGCGGCCGTCCATCGAGACGCTCCTGCACGGCTTCCTGGACGCCGAGGCGGTGATCCACACGCACGCGGACGCGATCGTCGGGCTCACGAACAACGACCGAGGCCAGGAAGTGGTCGAGGAGACCTTCGGCAAAGACGCCGTCTGGGTGCCGTACCGCCGGCCCGGCTTCCGGCTGTCGAAGGAGGTCTGGGCCGGCGTGCGGGCGCGGCCCGAGGCGCGGGCCATCGTCCTCGAGAAGCACGGGCTCAGCACGTGGGGCCCGACGCTCAAGCACGCGTACCTCGCGACGATCGACCTGGTCACACGGGCGGAGGACCGGCTTCGAGACGCGGCCCGGGGGCGCCGGGTATTCGGGGGCGCGGCGGTGACTGTCCCCGACGCCGAGACGAGGCGGCGCGTGGCCCGCGAGGTCGCGCCCGTCCTGCGGGGCATGCTGGGCCGTGACCGACGCGTGGTGCTCCGCTTCGACGATGCCCCCGAGGTCCTGGAGTTCGTCAGCGCCCCCGAGGCCGCCCGGCTCACGCAGATCGGACCCTCGACGCCCGACCACACGATCTACTCGAAGCGGCTGCCCTGCTTCGTCCCGCTCGCGGATCCCGCTTCGCCCGCCGCCGTCGTCGACGCGATGCGCGCGGCGATCGGGCGGTTCGTGCAGGACTACACGGCCTACTTCGAAGCCCACCGTCACGGTGAGCTCATGCAGCCGACTGCCGGCGTGCCCGCCGTGCCGTTGCCGGCGCCGAGCCTCGCCGATCCGTTCCCTCGCGTCGTTCTGCTGCCCGGGCTCGGCATGTTCACCGGCGGGAAGGACGCCCGGACGGCCGGGATCGTCGCCGACATCTACGGTCATACCGTCTGGGTGCTCCGGGCTGCGTCGGCCCTCGGCCCGTATGCCTCGCTCTCCGCCCAGGACGCGTTCAACGTCGAGTTCTGGCCTCTCGAGCTGTACAAGCTCCAGATGGCGCCTCCCGAGAAGGAGCTGGCGCGGCGCGTCGCGCTGGTGACCGGGGGCGCGCGCGGCATCGGCCGGGCGGTGGCGCGACGCCTCGGTCGCGAGGGCGCCCACGTCGTGGTGTCCGACCTGGACGAGGCGGGGGCCCGGCGCGTCGCCGAGGAGATCGCGGCGGACGCGGGGCCCGCGCGACCCCTGGGGCTCCGGCTGGACGTGACGTCCGAGGCGTCGGTCGACGCGGCGTTCGGGGCGACGATCGACGCGTACGGGGGCCTCGACATCGTCGTCTCGAATGCGGGCATCGCCCACGCGGCGGCCATCGACCGCATGGTGCTCGCCGACTGGGAACGGAGCTTCGCCGTCAACGCCACCGGCCACTTCTTGGTCACGCGCGCGGCGCTCCGGATCCTGAAGGCGCAGGGGCTGGGCGGGAGCCTCGTGTTCGTCGCGACCAAGAACGTCATGTCGCCGGGGAAGGACTTCGCGGCCTACAGCGCCTCCAAGGCCGCCGAGGCCCAGCTGGCCAAGGTGGCGGCGCTGGAGGGTGGGCCGCACGGGATCCGGGTGAACCTCGTGAACCCGGACGCGGTCTTCCGCGACTCGGGGCTCTGGTCCGCCGATGTGCGCCAGGAGCGCGCCCGCGCCCAGGGGATCCCGGTCGACGAGATCGAGGATTTCTACCGCAAGCGCAACCTGCTCGGCGTTTCGGTCCTGCCCGAGGACGTCGCCGAGGCGGCGCTGTTCCTGGCGTCCGACCGCGCCGGCAAGACGACCGGCTGCACCCTGACGGTCGACGGCGGCGTCCGCGACGCCTTCCCGCGGTGAGGACGGCGCGGGACGCCGCGACGAGGGCCGCGCGGCTCGCCCGGGCGCTCGTCCTGGGCGTCGGGCTCGTCGCCGTGCCGCTGGCGACCGAGGCGCAGCCGCGGGCAGGGATGGTCTCGCGGATCGCGGTGCTGGTGGTCGCATCGCCCGGCTTCCCCCCGATCGAGGGCTTCCGGCAGGGCCTGCGCGAGCTGGGGTACGTCGAGGGCCGGAACGTCGCCGTCGAATACCGCTACGCCGAGGGGAAGACCGACCGGTACGGCGCTCTGGTCGCCGAGACGGTCCGGGGCCAGCCGGACGCCATCGTCGTCTGGGGCACGGAGCTCGCGCAGGCGGCACGCCGCGCAACGGCGACGATCCCGATCGTGCTCGCGCTCGCGGACCGGCCCGGCGAGATGGGGCTGGTCGCGGACCTCGCCCGGCCGGGCGGGAACGTCACGGGGCTCACGACGATGAGCTTCGAGCTGAGCGCGAAGCGCCTGGAGCTGCTCAAGGAGACCCTGCCAACACTGACCCGGGTCGCCGTCCTCCATCGCCCCGACCCGCGCGTGAGGCCGACGCTCGAGGAGCTGGCGGTCGCGGCGCGAGCCCTGAGGATCCGCCTCCAGCCCCTGGAGGTGCGACGGCTGGAGGACTTCGATCGCGCGTTTGCCGAGATGGCGCGGGAGCGCGCGGACGCGATCGTGCTGCTGCCGACCTCCCTCTCCCCCACGCACGGCGCGCGGCTGGCGGAGCTCGCGCTGAGGCGACGGCTGCCGGCGATCGGGCAGGGCCGAGAGTTCGTCGCGGCCGGCGCCCTGATGTCCTACGGGGCGAGCTGGATCGACATCGCCCGCCGCGCCGCCGCGTTCGTGGACCGGATCCTGAAGGGCGTCAAGCCGGGAGACCTGCCGGTCGAGCGGCCGACGAAGTTCGAGCTCGTGATCAACCTGAGGACGGCGAAGGCGCTCGGCCTGACGATCCCGGCACCCGTCCTGGCGCGGGCGGACGAGCTCCTGGAATGACCGAGCGCGGAGCGAGGGACGGGCCCCGGGCCGGATGGCCGAGCTGACCGGGGGCGAGCTGGTCGCGCGCGTCCTCGCCCGCGAGGGCGTGGGCGCGATCTTCACGCTCTGCGGCGGGCATGTCCTGCCGATCTACGACGCCTGCCTCCGCCACGGGATCCGCATCGTTGACGTCCGCCACGAGCAGGCAGCCGCCCACGCCGCGGATGCGTGGGCGCGCCTCACCCGGAGCCTCGGCGTCGCCGTGGTGGTGCCCGGCCCCGGCGTCACCGACGCGGTCACGGGGGTGGCGAATGCCCACGCCGCGCGCAGCCCCCTCCTCCTGATCGGCGGCGGGTCGCCGCTCGGGCTCAAGGGCCGGGGCGCCCTCCAGGAGATGGAGCAGGTCGCGCTGCTGCGGCCCATCACCAAGGGCGCCTGGGCGGTGCCGGAGCCTGGGCTCATCCCCGAGTACCTCGCGCGGGCGGTGGACGTGGCCCTCACCGGTCAGCCCGGCCCGGTCTTCGTCGAGATCGCGGTCGATCTCCTGATGGCGACGGTCGCCGAGCGAGACGCCCCCCTGCCGCCGCCCGGCGCGCGCGGCCGGCCCGCACCGGACCCGGACGCCGTCGAGCGGGTCGCGGCGCTCCTGGCCGCCGCCGAGCGCCCGGCCATCGTGGCGGGGAGCGGCGTCTACTGGGACGGGGCGTGGACGGTCCTGTCTGGCCTCGCCGAGCGCGCGGGGGTTCCCGTCTTCACGAACGGCATGGGGCGGGGCTGCCTCCCGCACGATCACCCGATGGCCTTCCAGCTGGCGCGCGGGGTCGCCCTCCGCGAGGCGGACGTGGTGCTGGTCCTCGGGACGCCGCTCGACTTCCGGCTCGGCTATGGCCAGGCGCCCGTCTTCGGGGACGGGGCGCAGGTCGTGGTGGTCGACGCGGAGGGCAGCGACTTCGGGCGCAACCGCATGCTGGCCGAGGGGATCGCCGCGGACGTCAGCTGGACCCTCGATGCCCTCCATGCGACGGTGCCGTCGGGACTCCCGGCCCGGACCGATGCCTGGCGGCGCCGCCTCCGGGACAAGGAGCAAGCCGAGCGGGCAAAGCAGACGCGCCTCGGGTCCTCGGACCGCACGCCGATCACGCACCATCGGCTCGCGGCCGAGCTCGCGGCGGTCATGGACGCGCGCACGTGCCTGGTCGCCGACGGCGGCGACGTCGTGACCTGCGCCTCCAAGATCGTGCCGCTCTCGCGCCCCGCCCAGTGGCTCGACCCGGGGCCGCTGGGGGTTCTCGGGATCGGGCCGCCCTTCGCGCTGGCAGCGAAGGCGCTCCATCCCGAGTGGCGGGTGCTCCTCCTGTCGGGAGACGGCGCGTTCGGGCTGAACGGCATGGAGCTCGAGACCGCCGTGCGCTTCGGGCTCCCGCTGGTTTGCGTCGTCGGCAACGACGGCGGGTGGGGGATGATCCGCACCGTCCAGCGGGCCTTCTACGGGCGCGAGCGGACGGTCGCGACGGCGCTGCCGTTCAGCCGCTACGACCGCGTCGTCGAGGCGCTGGGCGGCGAGGGCGAGACGGTCGAGGACCCGCGCCGCCTGCGCCCCGCGCTCGAGCGCGCCCTGGGGTCCGGGCGGGTCGCGTGCCTGAATGTTATCCTGGA
>DASZOL010000017.1:0-77302 GCA_035550795.1 Candidatus Methylomirabilota bacterium | reverse complement strand
CGAGTTCCTGGCCGACAAGGTGCCGATCGTGGACTCGGTGTGGGACGCCATCCACACGGTGATCCGCCCCGTCGGCGGCGCGCTCCTGGCCAGCCGCGCCCCGGGCGACCTGTCGCCGGTGGCCGAGGTCCTCATGTTCCTCCTGCTCGGCGGCGCGATGCTGGCGACCCACGCGGCGAAGGCGACGACCCGGCTTGCGGTGAACGCGAGCCCCGAGCCCGTCTCGAACGTGGCGGTCAGCCCAGGAGTGTGTCCGAGTAATGGTTCCGAGCCCGTTGTGGGGGGATCCCAGACCATCAACTCGACCGAGATGGTCGATCCTGAGCCAAATGTGCGATTGTCGTTTCACCCGGCTGACCTCCACACGGGTTAGTCGGACACACTCCGAGAACTGCCTGGCCGCCCTGGGGGTGTGGCTCGCGCTCACGCATCCGCTGCTGGCGTTGGCAGCGGGCTGGCCGCGCTGGCCGTCGCCGTGACGCTCGTCGTGTGGCTCGGTCGTCGCGCGCTCGGCGTGCTGGCCCGCTATCGCGGCCGAGGGAGCGGGCGCGCGTCGAGCGGCCGGGTGAGCCGGAACTGGCGCGCGCCGCGGTGCGCGCGGCCGCCGGTCGCCGAAAAAGCTTCGCGGGCGTGTCCTCCGGTTGATAGCGTGGACGCATGAAAATCAAGATGCTCGCCACGCTCGCGGTCGTCGTCGCGCTCTCGGCCTGCGCGTCCACCAAGAACGTCCCGCCGCTCCGGAGCGAGTTCATGGACATCCCGATGCCGGCCGGGCTCGAGTACATCGCCGATCAGTCGGCGGTGATCGAGTCCGAGACGGTGCGGGCGGCCCGGCTCATGTACTCGAGCAAGTTCGAGCCAGGCAGTCTCGCGATCTCGATCCAGGAGGGCCTTCTCGGAAGCGGCTGGCGCCTGGTCCGCGCATCGTCCTTCCCGAGCCTCGGGACGCTCCAGCTCTACGAGAAGAGCGACGCCTCCCTGCAGGTGCGGATCTGGGAGGGCGGGGCGTTCAACGGCTCCACGTACGTGGAGCTGAGCGGCACGCGGACGCCCGCGCGCGCCAAGACCGCGGCCGCGACCCAGTAAGGCAGACCGGACTCGCGCGGACCTCGTCCCCCGCGTGTAGGCCCGGGGGCACGGTCAAGCCGGCAGCATCGCGCCGGTCTCGACGGCGTCGAGCAGCCGGCCCAGGGGCAGGAGGGCGGCCTTCGCGAGCGTGACGCGGTCACGACGCGCGGCCGCCGTCAGTTCCGACTCCTGTCGCGCCGGCGGGAGCGCCGCCAGCCAGCGCGCAGCGGCGTCGCGGGCCGCGGGCGCGACCAGCCCCAACACCTCGCGGACCAGCTGCTGAGCGATCGCTCGCCGCCCCATCGCGGGGGTGCCGGTCCAGGCGGCCCGGTAGACATCAGCCAGCCTCGACGACAGCCGGAGGGTCGTGGTCCGGGCATCGACGAGGTCGCCGGGCACCGACCCCCACACGAGCGTGAACTCCGGCCATACGCGCTCGATCGCCCGGCGAGGAGGGGGTCGCTTCGAGGGGCAGGAGGGCTCCGAGCGCTTCGTGCCAGGGCGCGGCCAGCGAGGTCTTGACGCCCCCGGCCGGCGGCGGCGCGCACCGCTCGACGAGCGCGCCCCGGTCATCCAGCACGAGGTGATCCTCCACCACGACTCCGAGCGCTGGATCGACGCCAAGTAACGCTGGACCCCGCCCGTCGCCTCGACCGCGCGCACGACGCGGTGCTCTCGGCGGCGAAGCCCCTGGCACTCGGTCCGGTGGTAGGTGCCACCCGCTCCACGCCCTCCCGGAGATGGACCACGGGATCGTCGCCGTGCAGGCGCCGCTCGTGGGGGGCTGGGCCCCGTTCACCCGTGCCTCCCGCGCCGCGCCGCGGGCGAAGGCGCCTTCGGCGTCCTCGAGGAACCGGGCGACCACGCACCCTCCGGACTCGTCGCGCTCGGAGCGGAACGACTCGGTGAGGCTCCAGAAGAGCTGCTCCGTCAAATACGGGCCCCGGTAGCGGAAGGACCGGCCGTTCTTAGTCCCAGGCGACGGCCGCGAGGACGTTCAGCAGGGCGGTCCCGCCGCCGGCCGGAAGGCGGGCAGACTCCGCCACGGGCGGAATCGTGTTTACCAGAGCGGCGTCAGAACGCCGGCGAGGGATGCCCCGACCACGCGATCGGACGATCCCCAGAGCGGATAGTCGGCCCCGCCCGAGACGAGCCCGATCGCGTCGCCGCCCGCGAGCGCGATCCACGCGGCCGGTAGCTCGCCCCGCCGATCGCGGTCGAACGCGAGATCGTAGGCGACAAAGCCCCTTCTCGGCCCCGACCATGGGTCCCCGGGGGGGCTCTCAGAACGACCGGATCAGGCGCTCGACCCGCTCGTCGTGAGCCTGGAACGGGTCCTTGCAGAGGATGGTCTCGCGCTCGGGGTCGTTCAGCTTCAGGTAGACCCAGTCGACCCGGTAGTCCTTGCCCTTGAGGTTCGCTCGGCGGATGAACTCGCCGCGGAGGCGGGCGCGGGTCGTCTGCGGCGGCGTGTGCTTCGCCTGCTCGATCTGCTCGTCGCGGACGAGGCGGTCCACCCGGTCGTTCCGGGAGAGCAGGTAGTACACTCCCTTGAAGGGCCGGATGTCGTGGTACTGGAGATCGATCAGGGACACGCGCGGGTCGCGCCACGACAGGCGGTGCCGGGACATGTAGTCCTCGATCACCTGGCGCTTGATGACCCAGTCGACCTCACGGTCGCACTGCGCGGGATCGGACTCGAGCCGCGTCAGCATGTCCGTCCAGCGATCCAGGATATCGCGCGTGACCGGGTCGGCGTCGACGTGCTGCGCGTAGGCGAGACACGCCTCCAGGTACTCCTTCTGGATCTCGAGGGCGGTCATGGCCCGCCCGTCCTTTAGCTTCACCGTCTCCCGGAGCCCGGGATCGTGGGAGATGTCCCGGATGGCCTGGACGGGCGACTGGAGGCTGTAGTCCCGGTCGAAGTAGCCGTCCTCGATCATGTCTAGGACGACGGCGGTGGCGCCGACCTTGAGGTAGGTCGCCACCTCCGACATGTTCGAGTCTCCGACGATCACGTGGAGGCGGCGGTACTTCTCGGCGTCCGCGTGCGGCTCGTCGCGCGTGTTGATGATGGAGCGGGACGAGGTCGTGGCGCCGGAGATCTCCTGGCAGATGTGCTGGGCGCGCTGCGAGAGGCAGTAGTGGAAGCCCCGGGGGGTCTGCAGGACCTTCCCGGCCCCCGCGTAGATCTGGCGCGTCACGAAGAAGGGGATCAGCGCCTCGGCGAGCCGCTGGAACGACACGTCCCGCGACACCAGGTAGTTCTCGTGGCAGCCGTACGAGTTGCCCGCGGAGTCGGTGTTGTTCTTGAACAGGAGGATGTTCCCGGAGATCCCGTCCTCGCGGAGGCGCTTCTCCGCCTGGTGCAGGAGGTCCTCGACGATGCGCTCGCCGGCCTTGTCGTAGACGACGAGGTCCATGACGTCGTCGCACTCCGGCGTCGCGTACTCGGGGTGGAAGCCGGTGTCGAGGTAGAGCCGGGCGCCGTTCTCCAGGAAGACGTTGGCGTTGCGGGCGCCCGGGATGACCTTCTCGAAGAGGTAGCGCGCGACGTTGTCCGGGGAGAGCCGGCGCTGGCCGTTCAGGGTGCAGGTCAGACCGTACTCGTTCTCGAGCCCGAAGATGCGCCGCTTCATGACGTCCCCATGGGCCGGCTGCCCTCTGACGGCTCGGGACGCCCGAGGATCGCGCGCAGCTCGCCATTCGCGATGCGCCGGAACTTCCGGCGCTCGCGCTTCCTGTCGAGCACGGCGACCTCGAGGTCGCGTTCCGTCAGCGTCTTGTTCTGCGTGACCGTCAGCGCACGGATCCCGAGCCGCACCGCCTCGGTGAGGGCGAGGCCCTCCCGGTAGTGCTCCTTGAGGAACCGACGGATTTCCTCCGCCTGGCCGCCCATCGCCGCGTAGTTGCGCTCATCCTCGATCGAGCCGTCGTAGACGATGTGGTACATCTCGTTCTTGCCGTTCGCCCCGTCGGCCAGCTCGACGACCAGGATCTCCACCTCGAACGGCTTGAGCCCCTCGGTGAAGATGTTCCCGAGCGCCTGGGAGTAGGCGTTGGCGAGCGCCTTCGCGGTCACGTCCTCGCGGCAGTAGGAGTAGCCCTTGAGATCGGCGTGCCGCACCCCGGCGATCCTGAGATTCTCGAACTCGTTGTACTTGCCCACTCCCGCGAAGGCGATCCGGTCGTAGATCTCGGAGATCTTGTGAAGCAGCGTCGACGGGTTCTCGGCGACCAGCAGGATGCCGTCCTCGTACTCCAGGGCGACAATGGACCGGCCGCGAGCGATGCCCTTCCGGGCATACTCCGCCTTGTCCTTCATCATCTGCTCGGGCGAGACGTAATAGGGGAGCGGCATGCGTCAGGATCCCTGGCGGCGGGCTGCCACGACGGCCTCGCACTGGGCCCGGACCTCGCCCTCGGGGACGTCCTCGAACCCGGCGCGCGTGACGACCTTCACGGTCGGGAAGATCCCGTGGACGAAGTCGGGGCCGCCGGTCCCGACGTCCTCCTCCGCCGCGTCGACGAGCGCCTCGGCCGTCCAGCGGAGCCCCTCCTCGCGCGACGCGCCCGCGCGGAACAGGCGCTTCAGGGTATTGCGCGCGTCCTTGCCGCCGGAGCCGGTCGCGTAGTAGTCCGTCTCCTCGTACCGCCCGCCCGTGACGTCGTACTTGAAGATCCGCCCCTCGGCCCGCCGCAGATCGTACCCGGCGAAGATCGGCACGACCACCAGGCCCTGCATCGCCATCGGGAGGTTCATCCGGATCATCTGACCGAGCTTGTTCGCCTTGCCTTCGAGGGACAGGCCGTCCCCTTCAACCTTCTCGTAGTGCTCGAGCTCGGTTTGAAACAGGCGGGCCATCTCGATCGCCGGCCCGGCCGCCCCGGCGATCGCGATCACGGAGTGCTCGTCCGTCTTGTAGACCTTCTCGATCCGCCGGTGGGCGACCTGGTACCCCTCGGTGGCCTGGCGGTCGCCCGCCACGATGACCCCGTCGGCGTATCGAAGCGCGAGGATCGTCGTCCCGCTGGGGATGCCCAGCACGCCGTGCGGCTCCGTCCGCGTCTGGGCCACGCCGTCAAGGGGCTGGGAGGCGAGCAGGTCGGGCGCCTGCTGACGCAGGAGGTCCACGAAGCTCGTGCCGACATACTGCCCGAAGAGACCCTGCCAGGGCTCGTGCACGTGTGGGCTGTCCGTAGGGGGATTATACAACCGGGGGCGCCCAGGACGACGCTCCAAAGGCCTTGTCCGCGGCGACCGGCTTCCGGAAGGGCCTACCCGCGCCCGTGTCCGGCCTCGCGGATGCGCTCCGCAAGGTACGCCTCGAATTCGCTCTCCAGGCCTGCAGTGGCGATGAAGGATGTGCGTCGCATTCTCGCCCGAGAGCGTGTGGATGACGGTCCACGACTCTGGACGCCAGTTCAGACAGGCGTGAACGAGGAGCCAGAGCCCGCCACCGCGGGCAACGGGGCCAGCAGCGGCGCGTGCGCGTCCAGGGTGGAGAAGAACACCGTGAGCGCCGTGCCCGCCACCACCTGTCCACCCAGGAGGCGGGCCCGCGCGTGCTCGGGCCGGCCGCTCACGAGGTCGAAGTCGGGACTGAGGTTCTTGAGGGCCCACCCCTGACGCCAGTGGTCCCTGCCGGCCCGGCGTTCCTCGATCAGGCGATCGTCCGTGACGAGGAGGGTCGCCGTCCGCCGACGACCGGTCTGGGCGAGCCTGGCAGCCATTCGGCCCTGCCGGAGACGGGGGACGTCGGATCGGTTGGCGAAGCCGCCTACACGATGGTCGGCTTCGAGATGTTCTTGAGGAGGTCCCGCGCGGTCGGCGACTGGTCGAACAGCCGCCGCACTAGAGCCTCGGTGCCCCGCAGCGGCTCCAGCATGAAGATCTTCTTCAGCGGCCCTTCCTTGAGGTCGAACAGGACCGAGTCCCAGGACGCCGAGACGATGTCCTCGGAATATCGCTGGAGGCACATACCCCGGAAGTAGGCCCGGGTGTCGCGCGGCGGGTCGTTGACCGCTCGCGCGATCTCCTCGTCGCTCGCGATCCGCTCCACCGCCTCGGACTGCTCGAGCCGGTAGTAGAGGCCCTTGCCCGGGCGGATGTCGTGATACTGGAGGTCTATCATCGCCACCCGGGAGTCCGTCCAGCCCACGCCGTGCTTGGCCCGGTAGCTCTCCAACAGGTCAAGCTTGATCACCCAGTCCAGCTCCCGGTTGAGCGACATGGGGTCCTGGGCGAGCCGATCGAGCACGTGCTCCCACCGCACGAGCACGTCCTTCGTCACGGGGTCGAGCTCCCGGTCCCGGTAGTATCGGTGGGCCAGCTCCAGGAACTCCCGCTGGAGGTCGACGGCGGTGGCGGTCCGCCCGTCGCGAAGCCGGAGGGTCGACCGGCAGGCCAGGTCGCGAGAGACCTGCCGGAACGCCTGGACGGGGTTGTCCAGCGACATGTCCCGGTCGATGCAGTCGTCCTCGATCATGGAGAGGACGATCGCCGTGGTCCCGACCTTCAGGTAGTTCGCCACCTCCGACATGTTGGCGTCGCCCACGATCACGTGGAGGCGGCGGTACTTCTCCGGGTCCGCGTGCGGCTCGTCGCGGGTGTTGATGATCGGGCGGGAGTGCATGGTCTCCAGGCCGACCTCCGTCTCGAGGAAGTCCGCGCGCTGGGATACCTGATACTCGGTGTACTCGAGGTTGTTCTCCGATCCGACCTTGCCGGCGCCGGTGAAGATCTGCCGCGTCGCCAGGAACGGCATCATGTACTGGACGATGCGGGTGAAGGGACAGCGGCGATCCATCAGGTAGTTCTCGTGGGTGCCGTAGCTGTTGCCCTTCGAGTCGGTGTTGTTCTTGTAGATGAGGATTCGCTGCTCGGGCGGCGACACCGCTTCCGCGCGCCGGCGCGCCAGGTCGAGAACGCGCTCGCCCGCGCGATCCCAGACCACGAGGTCCCGCGGGTTCGTGCATTCCGGGGTGGAGTACTCGGGGTGGGCGTGGTCGACGTAGAAGCGGGCCCCGTTGGGGAGGATCAGGTTGATGAGCCGCGACTCCTCCTTCGACGGCAGCTCCTTCTCCTCGGCGTACTCGAATCCCCGGGCGTCGCGGAGGGGGCTCTCGGCCTCGTAGTCCCAGCGGATGCGCGCGGTCCGGTACGTCTCGTAGGAATTGATGAGGAGCAGCGAGGACAGGATCGGGTTGAAGTCCGGCTGGTTCCGGACCGTGATCCCGTACTCCGTCTCGATCCCCATCACCTTCGGGATGGCCATGACGTCCTCGCGCCCGCTGCGGGCCCCGCCACCGGCCTGCTCCGTGTCGGAGCTCCGGCGGGTCCCGCCGACAGAAAAGGGGTGAGGGGAACCCCGAGCCGCTGCCCCTCACCCCCGTCTACAGGTACTGGCCGGTGGTAGTCATGCGCTCCACGGGCCGGTTCTTGTCCTTGCTCTCGCCCGTGAGCGGCTTGACGTAGACGATCCGCTCGCCCTTCTTGCCCGCGATCTTGGCCCAGTCGTCCGGGTTGGTCGTGTTGGGCAGGTCCTCGTTCTCCTTGAACTCTTCCCGCACGGCCGCGATGAGGTCGTCGAGCTTGACGCCCTTCTCGGCGCTGGCGATGTAGCGCTTCAGCGCTAGCTTCTTGGCGCGGCGCACGACCGATTCCATCATCGCCCCCGAGGCGAAGTCCTTGAAGTACAGGACCTCCTTGTCCCCGTTCGCGTAGGTGACCTCGAGGAATCGGTTCTCGTCGGCGATGACGTACATGGTCTCCACCGCCATCTCGATGAGGCGGGCGATCGCCGCCGAGAGGTCCCCGCCGTGGGGCGCGAGCTCCTGCTCGTGCACGGGGATGTCCGGCGTGAGGTACTTCGCCATGATGTCGGATGCCGCCCCGCGGTCCGGCCGGTCGATCTTGATCTTCACGTCCAGCCGGCCGGGCCGGAGGATGGCGGGATCGATCAGGTCTTGCCGGTTGGACGCGCCGATCACGATGACGTTCTTCAGCCCCTCGACGCCGTCGATCTCCGCGAGGAGCTGCGGCACGATCGTCGTCTCGACGTCGGAGGAGATCCCCGAGCCGCGCGTACGGAACAGCGCGTCCATCTCGTCGAAGAACACGACGACGGGCACGTCCTCGGCGGCCTTCTCCTTCGCCTTGACGAAGATCTCGCGGATCTTCCGCTCGGTCTCGCCGACGTACTTGTTGAGAAGCTCCGGGCCCTTGATGTTCATGAAGAAGCCCTTGATCTTCTCTCCGCGCTTCTCCGAGACCTTCTCGGCGAGGTTGTTCGCCACCGCCTTGGCGATCATCGTCTTGCCGCAGCCAGGGGGCCCGTAGAGGAGCACGCCCTTGGGGGGCGCGAGCTTGTGCTCGCGGTAGTAGTCGGCATAGAGATACGGGAGCTCCACGGCGTCCCGGATCGCCTCGATCTGACTGGACAGTCCCCCGATGTCCTCGTACTGGATGTCCGGAACCTCCTCGAGGGCCAGGTCCTCGACCTCGCTCTTCGGGAGCTTCTCCAGGAGGTACCCCGACTTCGAGTCCATGAGGATGTGGTCGCCGACCTTCAGCTTGACCGGACGGAGCGGATCGGCGATGACCGCGACCTTCTCCTCGTCCGCGCGGACGGTCACCACCGCGCGCGCCTCGTCGAGGGCTTCCTTCATGATCACGACTTCGCCCTGGATCTCGTAGCCCGCCGTCTCGATGACGTTGAGACCCTCGTTAAGGACGAGCTCCTGGCCGGGCTTGATCGACTCCTTCCCGATCGACGGGTGGAGGTTGACCTTGACCTTGCGCCCGCTGGACAGGATGTTCACGGTCCCGTCGTCGTTCAGGGACAGGAAGACGCCATAGCTGGAAGGCGGCGCGCAGAGCTTGTCGACCTCTTCCTTCAGGGAGGAGATCTGCTCGCGCGCTTCGTACAGCGTGTTGACCAGCTTCTCGTTCTGGTTGAAGGCCTGGACCAGCTGGCGGTTTGCCTCCCGGAGCTTGTTCTCCAGGACGACGAGGTCCTTCGGGACCTCCTCGATCTTCCGCCGCAGGTGCACGACCTCGGTCTCCATGGCCCGGGCGTGGGCCTGGAGGTCCTGGATCTGGATCTCGTACTCCGTCAGGCGGCGCCGGTAGGCGGATTCACTCATTGGCAGGAACTTCGACAGCCCCTTGACGCCCTCGGGTTCCCGGGGAGGATTCGCCTTCTTCTCGAACTCTTTCATGGCCTCCCGTCCTTCTCGGCGAGCACCGCGACCGCGCCGCGTCGGCCGGGCCCCACGTGGGCGAGCCGCCCCCGTTAGCTTGAGCAACTATAGGCGGCGCCGGAAAAAAAAGTCAAGTTGTGGCGGCATCCGGACACGTCTGGTGACGCGTTCTTGTCGTCCCCGTGTCACTCCTGAGCCGAGAATTGTGCAACGTCAGTGCCAGGCGCTCGCAGGTTGGCCGCCGGCGGGCTGGGCGACGCGCCGAACCGCGGGGTGGGAGGTCTCCATCGAGGTCTCTATAATGGACGCCTATGCGCCGCGCGGCCGCTCGAGGTCACCGACAGCCCCAGCAGGCGTGGCGCCCGGCGTCGCTTGCCGCGTTTGTCATCCTCGCGGCGCTGTTTGTCACGCGTCTCGCCACTCCGGCACCGACCGCTGAGCTCCACGTGGGCGTGTCCCGGGTTCCCGCGAGCCTGGATCCCGCCGAGGCGTCGACCCCGCCTCAACTCATGGCGATGCGGCTGCTCTACGAGGGCCTCGTCGCGTTCGGGGAGCGAGGCGACATCGAGCCCGCACTGGCGTCGAGCTGGGCGGTATCCCGCGACGGGCTCGTCTGGACGTTCCGGCTTCGCCCGGACATCCTGCTTCACGATGGCACGTCGCTCGGGCCCGACGAGATCGTCGCGGCCCTCGGCGAGCGCATCTCGCTCGACGAGGCAGCGGAGGGGGCGCCGCCCTGGGCTCGCCCGTTCCGTGGTGCGGGCCGCGTCGTCCGGGAGGTACGCCGGGGCGAAGGCGCCTCGGTCCAGGTGGTCCTCGGGCAGCCGTACTCCCCGGTGCTCGCCCTCCTCGCTCATCCGGCCCTCGGGGTCGCCGTCGCGCGCGCGGGCGGTCCCCGCATCGGAACCGGGCCCTACCGGGCCGTCGAGCTGACCCCCGATCGCCTCGTGCTCGAGGCGGCGCCGGCGTGGCGAGGGGAAGCCCCTCAGAGCGCGCGGCTGACGCTCCATGCGGTCCCCGACGACGCGGCCGCGTTCGCGGGATTGGGGCCCGGCGGCCCTCTCCATGCGGCGCTGGTCTCGGCCCCCCCGGCGTGGGCCGCGCTGGGCCTGCAGGTGGCGTCCGCCCCGACCTGGCGGCTCGGCCTGATGGCCCTCCGGACCGACCAAGGACTCACCAGCCGCAAGGCGCTGCGACAGGCGGTGGCGCTGGGGCTCGATCCCGGCCTCATGCGGCCGGCCCTCGGCCAGTGGGCGGCGCCGCACGCTGGCTGGCTGCCGCCCGGCGCGTGGGCGGCGCGGGACGCGGGGGCCCTCCTCTTCGATCTCCCCCGGGCGCGACGGCTGCTCGCTCAGGTCGCGCCGATCGACCCGACGCTGACGCTGCTGGCCTCCGAGCGCGTCTCGGGGCCTGAGGCCGGGAGCATCGCCGAGGCCGTCCGCCTGTCGCTGGAGGCGGTCGGCTTCCGGGTGAAGGTCCGGCTGGAAGCCCCGGACACGGTCGAGAGCGCCGCGCGTCAGGGCACGGCGGAGCTGACCCTTCGCGAGGAAGCGCTTGAGGTCAACGACCCGGACGTCTTTTTCCGCCGCCTCCTCGCCACCGAGGCGGCCACGCCCGGCGGCGCGACCAACGTCGCCTTCTTCCGGAGCCCGCTCGTCGACGGCATGCTTGCGCGCGCGAGTCAGCTCGGATTCCGGCCCGAGCGGTTCCGGCTCTACCAGCGGCTCCAGGGCCTGCTCGGGGAAGAGGTGCCGTACGTCCCGCTCTACGTCCGGCTCCAGTGGATGGTGGCGCGGCCCGAGGTCCGCGGCATGCGCCTGGATCCTGGAGGACTGCACCACCTCGAGCGCATGAGGCTCGAGGTGCCGCCCGCGTCGCCACCTCCCTCGGCCGAAGGCCCGCCCCCGGGGAGCACCGGTGCGGGTCCGCCTCCACAGCGACCGTAGCGCCGCCGGCCATCGGGCTGCCCCGCCGTTGCCCGCGCCGCGGTGTCGCGGGCGCGTCGGCGAGTCCGGACGCCGTACCGGGTGAGAGTCGGTGCCCTCGCCGGAACCTTCCTTCGTGAGCGGCCCAGGGTTTGCCGGGGCGTGGAGCCCCGGCTACAATGAGTCGGCCTCCCGCGACACGGGCCAGAGAGGGAAGGAGTCGACGGTGCCCACGGTCCGTGAGACCGTCGCCGAGATGGTCCAGTACGTCTTCCCCCAGTATGCGGGCGCACCGGGCCAGATCTACGGTGGGCGGATGATGGAGTGGATCGCCACCGCGGGCACCCTGGCCGCGTCCCGCGTGGCGCGGGGCCCGGTGGCGGTCGGCGCGATGGACGAGATCGACTTTCTCCACCCCGTGCGGGTCGGGGAGATCGCCATTCTCCGGGCGCGGGTGGAGTACGTGGGGCGCACGTCCCTCGAGGTGGGGGTCCGCGTCTATGCGGAGAACGCGGCGAGCGGGGAGCGTCACGTGACCCTCTCGTCGCACATGGCATTCGTCGCCATCGACGAGATGGCGCACCCGCGAGCGGTCGGGGCGCGCGTCGCCCCCGCCGACCCCGGGGAGGAGGGGGTCGTCCAGGCTGCGCAGGCCCGCCGGGAGGCGCGCCGCGCCCGGCTGGCCTCCCGGATCGAGCGGGCGCGCGACGTGGCGGACGAGACGGAGGGCTTTCGCTGGCGATTCGAGCAGCGCCGGTTCGTCTTTCCGGAGGACGCGCTGCACGGGACCTTGATGTTCGCCGGTCGCCTGCTCCTCACGGTGGACGAGGCGGCGGGGATCCTGGCCGTCCGCTATGCGCGGGCGCCGCTCGCGACGGCGTCGATGGACGCGCTGGAGTTCTACGCGCCGATCCGCGTGGGCGAGATGCTCACGCTCCGGGGCGCGCTGACGCGGGTGGGGACCCGGTCGATGGAGGTGGAGATCCAGGTGCTGGCGGAGGCGCCGTTTGTGGACGACGTCCGGCACACCTGTACGGCGTACCTGACGTTCGTCAAGCTGCGCGGGTCCGGCGGTCCGCTGACGCCGCTGGCGGTGTCGACCGCAGTCGAGCAACGGGAGCGGGCCGCCGCGGACAAGCGTCAGGCGGCGCGCGTGACGCGCGTCCAGGCGCTCAAGGAGAGCCTGGAGAGCGAGCCCGCGTGGTAAGTGGAGAAGCGAGCCGAAGGAGGGCGGGCGCGTCGTGCCGGGGGGCCCTGCGGCCCCGGGGGAACGGGGAGGGGTGAGGGGCGATGTCCGGTCATTCAAAGTGGTCCCAGATCAAGCGCAAGAAGGCCAAGACGGACCAGGCTCGAGGGAAGGTCTTCTCGAAGCTCGTCCGAGAGATCACGACCGCGGCCCGGACCGGGGGCGACCCGAAGCTGAACAATCGGCTCAAGACGGCGATCGAGGAGGCGAAGGCGGTCAACATGCCCGCCGATACCCTCAAGCGAGCCATCCAGAAGGGAACGGGCGAGCTTCCGGGGGAGACCTACGAGGAGATCACCTACGAGGGCTACGGACCCGGCGGGGTCGCCGTCATGGTCAAGGTCCTGACAGACAACAAGAACCGCACGGCGCCGGAGATCCGGCACACTTTCTCGAAGTTCAGCGGCAACCTCGGCGAGGTCGGCTCGGTCGGCTGGATGTTCGAGCGCAAGGGCATCATCCAGATCGAGACGGCCCGCGTGGACGAGGACGAGCTCCTGTCGCTCGCCCTTGACGCCGGAGCGGCCGATCTCCGGCGAACGGACTCGCTCTTCGAGGTCACCACGGGCCCACAGGATTTCGAGGGGGTCCGGCGGGCCCTGGAGGGACGTGGGGTACCGATCCAGTCCGCGGAGGTGACCTACATCCCGCAGTCGATGGTCCGTCTTGACGGCAAGGAGGCCCAGCAGGTGCTCCGGCTCGTGGAGGGGCTCGAGGAGCTGGACGATGTCCAGCACGTGTACGCGAACTTCGACATCCCTGACGAGGTGCTGGAGGCGCAGGGAGCGGCTTGAGGGGGACGGACGAGGTAACCATTCCTGCGCGCTCCGGCCCCCGCGCGGTCGGATTCGACCCGGGGCTGGCCGACACCGGCTACGCGGCGCTCGAGGGGGGGCGCCGCGTGCCGAGCGTTCTCGGGACCGGGGTCATCCGGACCAGCGCGCGGGACCCGCTCGAGGTGCGGCTCGAGGCGCTGTTCGAGGGGGCGCGGGACGTGATCGCGCGCTTCGCACCCGATGTCCTGATCATCGAGGATATCTTCAGCGCGCCAGCGATTCCGCGCACCGCGATCCTGATGGGACACGCCCGTGCCGCGGTCTGCCTGGCCGGTCGGCGGCAACGGATCGCCCTCGTCTCGGTTGCGCCGGCGGAGGTCAAGCGCGCGGTGACGGCCTCGGGGGCGGCGCCGAAGGAGCAGGTGGCGCGGGCCATGCAGGCGCTCCTGGCGCTGTCGGCCCCGCCGCGGCCGAGCCACGTCGCCGACGCGCTCGCGCTCGCGTACACCGGGCTGTCGCGAGCCCGGGCGCTCGGCGGCCGATGATCGCGTCGCTCCGCGGCCGGCTGCGCCGGCGCCTGGACGACCGCGTGATCGTGGAGTCGGGCGGCGTGGGCTACGAGGTCGTGCTCCCGCCCGTCGTCGCCCGGGGGCTCGATGGCATGGTCGCAGGCGACGGCGCGGAGGCGACCGAGCTGGAGCTGGTGATCTACTATCACGCTACCCGGGACCAGCCCCGCCCCGTCCTCATCGGGTTCGCCCGAGACGTGGAGCGGGAGTTCTTCGAGCGCCTCATCACCGTCAAGGACGTCGGACCCCTGGTCGCCGCGCGGGCGCTGGTGGCGTCGATCGCGGACATCGCGGAGGCGATCGTCCGCAAGGACGAGCGGTTTCTGCGACGGCTGCCCGGGATCGGACCCCAGAAGTGTCGGAACATCGTGGCGCAGCTGGAAGGCAAGGTGGCCAAGTACGCGCTGCTTCCGCGCGAGGAGACCCCGGAGCCGCCGCCGCGCGAGGAGACCGGCGAGGTGCGCGTGCTGGTCCGCGACATCCTGGTCCGGCAGATGGGGCTCAGGCCCGCCGAGGCCGACCAGGCGATTCGCGAGGCCCTGGCGCGGCGGCCGGACATCGACGCGCCGGAGGCGCTGTTCGAGGAGATCTACCGCGCTCGCCGGGGGACGCCATGACGGGGGGCGGAGCGTCGCGGATTCGGTCGCACGCGTGCGGCCGGGACGGGTCCGCATGAGCGAGAACCTGCTGAGCGGGATGCCCCTGGCCGACGAGGCCCCGTTCGAGCGCGCGCTGCGCCCGCAGCGCCTGGACGAGTACATCGGCCAGCGCGAGGCGGTCGAGAGCCTGCGCGTCTCGGTCGAGGCGGCACGCCAGCGCGGGGAGTGCCTGGACCACGTGCTCCTCTACGGGCCGCCGGGCCTCGGGAAAACGACGCTCTCCATCATCCTCGCCAACGAGATGGGCAGCGGGCTGAAGAGCACATCGGGGCCGGCGCTCGAGCGCGGCGACGATCTGATGGGGGTCATCACGAGCCTCGAGCCGCGCGACGTGCTCTTCGTGGACGAGATCCACCGGCTCCCGCACGTGGTCGAGGAGCTGCTGTACCCGGCCATGGAGGATTTCGAGGTCAACTTCGTGATCGAGCGCGGGATGCACGCGCGGACCATGCGGATTCCGCTCAAGCCCTTCACGCTGGTCGGCGCCACGACGCGGCCCGGCATGCTGAGCGCTCCGCTGCGCGAGCGGTTCGGGATCTTCCACCACCTCGACTTCTACGCCGACGACGAGCTGGCCCGGATCGTCGTCCGTTCCGCGGGCATCCTCGGCGTGCCCATCCATGCGGAGGGGGCCGCCGAGATCGCGCGGCGCGCCCGCGGCACGCCGCGCATCGCCAATCGCCTCTTGCGACGCGTGCGGGACTTCGCCCAGGTCAAGGGCGACGGCCGCATCAGCCTCGACGTCGCCGACGCCTCGCTCACGATGGAAGGAGTGGACGCGCGCGGGCTGGACCGGCTGGACCGGCGGTTTCTCCAGGCCATCGTCGAGCACTACGGCGGCGGCCCGGTCGGGCTGGAGGCGATCGCGGCGACGATCAACGACGACGCGGAGACGCTGGCGGAGCTGGTCGAGCCCTATCTCCTGAAGATCGGGCTGGTGATCCGGACCCCGAGCGGTCGTCGCGCCACCCCTGCCGCCTACCGCCATCTCGGCCATCGCGAAGGCGAAGGGCCGCTTCAGCTCTCGCTCGGGTAGCCGGGGCGATGGCCGACATGGGCCGGATGCTGGTGCTGCTCGGGGTCGTGCTGGTCGTCGTCGGCGGCCTGCTGTGGCTGGGCAGCGCGCTCGGAGGAAAGGTCCCGTTCCTCGGGAGGTTGCCGGGCGACATCCACGTCCAGCGCGGTAACTGGTCCTTCTACTTCCCGCTGACCACCTCGATCGTCCTGAGCATCGTGCTCACGCTGATCCTGGCGCTGCTCTCACGCCGATGACGGGGCGCGTGACGGGCAGGGCTCACCGCCCTTCCGCCGGGCGGGTGATCGGGGCCGCCGCCGTGGGGCTCGCGTGCGCGGTCGGGCCGGCGGGCCCGGCGCGAGCGCTGGAACCGGTCCGGATCGCGCTGGCGGACGGCGTGCGCCACGTCGAGATCGGTGCGGCCGACGCCATCACGGTCCTCGACCCGGCGACCGGCCGGGCGCTCTTCGGCCTGCCGGGGCCACGCATCCTGCGCGTGGTGCCGTCGGGCCCGGGGCTGGACGTGGTCGGGGGCCGGCGCCTCGACCTCCGCGGCGTTCGCATCCAGGTGCGGCGCGGTCCCCTCCGCGTGGGCACCCGAGACTACATCGGGGCGCTCGAGATATGGCGCCAGGGGGACGGCCTCCTCCTGGTGAACGAGCTGCCCATGGAGGACTACGTCGCCGGGACCGTCCGCGGCGAGGCCTCCGAGCGCTGGCCGACGGAGGCCCTCCGAGCGCTGGCGGTCGTGGCCCGCACCTACGGCGTGTTCCAGCAAGGCCGCGCCGCGGGGAAGGCGTACCACGTCGTGGCGGGCAACCAGGATCAGAACTTCGCCGGCTGGGCGGTCGAAGGCTCGCCGGCGCGCGAGGCCGCCCGGACGACGACCGGGCAAGTGCTGACCTGGGAGGGCCGGGTGTTCCCGACCTTCTACCACTCGGACTCCGGGGGCTTCACCGAGGCGGCTCAGAGCGTCTTCTCGGGGGACGGCGTCCCGCCGATCGTGGGGGTCCGCGACGAGTTCTCGATGGAATCGCCGAACTACACGTGGACCGTGACCCTCCCGCTCGCGCTGATCGGCGAGCGGCTCCGCCGGGGCGGGCTCGAGGTCGGCCAGGTGGCCCGCCTCAGGGTGCTCGAGCGCAGCCCGTCCTTCCGCGTCGCCCGACTGGCCGTCGAGCACTCCCGCGGGACGGCGACGCTCCGGGGGGCCGATTTCCGGCGGCTGATCGGGTACGATGCGCTGAAGAGCACGCTCTTCGTCCCGGTCGCCCAGGACGGCGTGGTGCGGTTCGAAGGGCGCGGCTGGGGGCATGGCGTGGGCCTGTCCCAGTTCGGCGCCAAGGGCATGGCCGACCGCGGGTACGCGTATCCTCAGATCCTCGAGCACTACTATCCGGGCGCCATCCTGGCTACCCTCCGGTAGGGGAGCCGGGGAGCGCCCACGAGCCCGGGATTCCATGAGCGACATCAGCTGGAGCGACTTCGAGCGGGTGGACATGCGCGTCGGCACCATCGTGCGGGCCGAGCCCTTCCCGGAGGCCCGGAAGCCGGCGTACAAGCTCTGGATCGACCTGGGCCCGCTCGGCGAGCGTCGGTCAAGCGCGCAGATCACGGACCGCTACCGTTCCGAAGACCTGCCGGGACGGCAGGTCGTGTGCGTGGTCAACTTCGCGCCGAAGCGGATCGGGCCCTTCGTCTCCGAGGTCCTGGTGCTCGGCGCTTACGTCGACGGTCACACGGTCGTCCTCCTTCGGCCAGACCAGGACGTCGTGCTGGGGAGCCGGATTGGCTAGCGAGGCCGGGGGCGCGAGCGGTCTCGATCCGTTCCACTACGCCCTGCCGCCCGACCGGATCGCGCAGGAGCCGGCGGACCCCCGCGACGCGGCGCGGCTCCTCGTCCTCGACCGGCGCTCCGGCGCGTTCCGGGACTCACGGCTCCACGCGCTCGGCGCCCACCTCCGGCCGGGAGACTGCCTCGTCGTGAACGACACGCGGGTCCTGCCCGCCCGGCTCCTCGGGCGAATCGCCGGGACCGAGCGTGGCGTCGAGGTCCTCCTGCTCCACGCCACTGGCCCAACCGGCGAGGATTGGGCCGCCCTGCTGCGCCCCGCCCGTCGCTGTGCCGTCGGGACCACGATCGTCCTGGCCGACGGGGCGGTGCGAGCCACCGTGACCGCGCGGGAGGAGCTCGGCCGGGCGCGCGTCCGCTTCGACGGACCGGAGCCCGTCGAGGCCCTTCTCGATGCGCACGGACTTCCACCGCTGCCGCCGTACATCCGCCGATACCGCAAGCCCGGCGGCGAGGACTGGACGCGCTACCAGACGGTCTATGCGTCCCGGCCCGGGGCCGTCGCCGCGCCGACGGCCGGTCTGCACTTCACGATGGAGTTGCTGGCCGAGCTGACCGGCCGGGGGATCGAGCTCCATCGGGTGACCCTCCACGTCGGTCCGGGCACCTTCCGGCCGGTGCGCGCGCGGCAGGTCGCCGAGCACCGCATGGAAGCCGAGCGCTTCGAGGTCTCGGAAGCGACGGCCGCCGCGCTCACGCGTGCCCGCCGCGAGGGGCGCCGGGTCGTGGCGGTGGGAACGACGACCGCCCGGGCGCTCGAGACCGTCGCCCGTGCGGATGGCAGCCTCGCGCCGGGCGCCGGCTGGACGGATCTCACCATCCTCCCGGGCCACGGCTTCCGCGGGGTCGATGCGCTCCTCACGAACTTCCACCTGCCGCGCTCATCGCTGCTGCTCCTCGTGTCGGCCTTCGCCGGGCGCGAGCGGGTGCTCGATGCCTACGCGCACGCCGTCGCGGCCGGCTACCGCTTCTACAGCTACGGCGACGCGATGCTGATTCAGGACGGGGTCGGCGCGTGACCGCCAGACGGCGCGCGCCAGGCGGGCGAGCCGGCACGAGGCGGCCTCTCCGCCGCGATGGGCTGGCTCCTGGACGGGCGGAATGCCGGGCCGGCAAGTGATCCCGTCGTTCGAGCTGCTCGCGCGGGACGGCGATGCGCGCCGGGGGCGGCTCCAGACGCTGCACGGCACGGTCGATACGCCCGCCTTCATGCCGGTCGGGACCCTGGGCGCGGTGAAGAGCCTGACCCCGGCCGACCTCCGCGAGATCGGCACCGAGATCGTGCTCGCCAACACCTACCACCTCTTCCTGCGTCCGGGCCACGCGCTGATCAGGGAGATGGGCGGCCTGCACCGCTTCATGGCGTGGGACGGCCCCATCCTCACGGACTCGGGTGGGTTCCAGGTGTGGAGCCTGGCTGCCCTGCGCACCATTCGCGAGGAGGGAGTACGCTTCCGCTCTCACCTCGACGGCGGCACCGAGCATCTGCTTACGCCCGAGCTCGTCGTCGAGGTGCAGCAGGCCCTGGGCGTGGACATCCTCCTCCCCCTCGACGAGTGCCTGCCGCACCCCGCCGCGCGCGATGCGGCCGAGACGTCTCTCCGGCGGACGGTCCGTTGGGCCCGGCGAGCGCACGCGGCGCACGTGACCGGTCGGCGGCCGGGCCAGGCCTGCTTCGGCATCGTTCAGGGCGGGATGTACGCCGACCTCCGGCAGGCGGCGGTGGCGGACACCTGCGAGCTCGGGTTCGACGGTCACGCGCTGGGCGGGTTCGCGGTCGGCGAGCCCCGGGGACTCATGCGGGAGCTGGTCGCGCGCACGGCGACCGCCCTGCCGGCCGATCGTCCGCGGTATCTGATGGGGGTGGGTCGCCCGGGCGACCTGGTCGACGCGGTGGCGGTCGGCGTGGACATGTTCGACTGCGTGCTGCCGACGCGGCACGCCCGGACGGGCCAGGTCTTCACGAGCGAGGGATTGCTCGTCATCCGCCATGCGGCGCACTCGCGGGCCGCCGGGCCGCTGGATCCCTCCTGTCCCTGCTACACCTGCCGGCATTTCTCCCGCGCGTACCTGCGGCACCTCTTCCTGGCGCGGGAGCTCACCGTGTACCGGCTCCTCACGCTCCACAACCTGACTTACTATCTCCGTCTGATGGCCGAGCTGCGCGCCGCCATCGGAGCCGGCACCTTCGCCACGCTTCGACGGGCCGTGCTCGAGGCCTACGGCTCGGACGACGCCGAGCCGGTGACTGCACCGGGGGGCGAGCCACCCGGGCAAGAGGAGGCATCGTGATCGACCTCGCCTACGCCATGGGGGCGCCGCCGCAGTCGGGCGGAGGTGCCGCATCCATGCTCGTCCAGCTCGTGCCGATCGCGCTGGTCCTGGGCATCTTCTTCTTCCTGGTGATCCGGCCCCAGCAGCGGGAGCGTCGGAGGCGGGAGCAGATGCTGCAGAGCCTCAAGAAGGGCGACCGGGTGGTGACGTCCGGGGGGCTGATCGGTACGATCGTCGGCGTCACGGACCGGAGGGTCAGCTTGAAGCTCGGCGACTCCGTCCGCGTCGAGTGCCTGCGGAGCGCGGTCACCGGTCTCGAGTCCGACGGCAAGACCGACGCGAACTCGGCCTGACGGGGAGCAACCATGCCGCGCTACCTCCCGCTTCGCATCGCCCTGGTGGTGGCCGTGATCGTGGGATCGGCCATCCTGATCTCTCCCCGGGACTGGCGAGGCCAGCCCCGACAGCCGATCAACCTGGGCCTCGACCTCCAGGGTGGGATCCACCTGGTCCTCGGCGTGGACCTCGAGAAGGGTATCGCGAACGTGCTGGAGCGGATGGCCGGAGACCTCCGGACCGCGCTCCAGAAGAAGGGGATCGGCGCCCAGGTAGTCCGGCAGGGGGGCACCGGGGTCACGGTCCAGCTCGCCTCGCCCCAGGCGTTCGGAGAGGCGCAGCGCGTGCTGTCGGATTTCGCCGAGTTCGACACGCAATCACAGGACCCGGCCGCCGGCCGCGTGGACCTGGTGCTGAAGGAACGGGTGCTCTCGGAGCGCCGGAACTCGTTCGTGGATCAGGGGCTCAAGGTCATCCGGAACCGGGTCGATCAGTTCGGGGTGGCCGAGCCCACCATCCAGAAGCAGGGCGAGAACCGCATCCTGGTCCAGCTTCCCGGGGTCCAGGACCCGGCCCGCGCCAAGGCTCTCATCGGCAAGACCGCCGTGCTGGAGTTCAAGTTGGTGGACGACGCAGTGGACCCCGCCCGGGCTGTCCAGGAGGGGCCGCCCGCGGGCGACGAGGTCCTCTACGGTCGGCGCGTGGACCGCACGACGAAGGCGGAGGTCCGGGTGCCCTACGTCGTGAAGAAGGACATCCTTCTGACCGGGGACGTCATCTCGGACGCCACGGTTCGCGTCTCCGACGTGGGCGAGCCCTACGTGTCGGTGACCTTCGACAGCGTCGGGGCGCGCATCTTCGGCGAGGTGACCGAGAAAAACGTGGGCAAGGGCCTCGCGATCGTCCTCGACGGCAACGTGCACTCGGCCCCGGTGATCCGTGAGCGGATTCCGTCCGGACAGGCGCAGATCTCGGGCGGCTTCACCTTCGAGGAGGCCAGTGACCTCGCGATCGTGCTGCGGACTGGGGCGCTGCAGGCCCCGGTCCAGGTCCTGGAGGAGCGCACGGTCGGCCCGTCGCTCGGCGCGGATTCGATCCGCAAGGGCGTCATCTCGACCGTCGCGGGGGCGCTCGCGGTGTTCCTGTTCATGGTGATCTACTACCGGCTGGCCGGCGTGATCGCGGACCTGGCGCTGGTGCTCAACCTGGTGATTCTCCTGGCGGCGATGGTCTGGTTCCAGGCGACGCTGACATTGCCCGGCATCGCCGGGATCGTCCTGACGATCGGCATGGCCGTGGATACGAACATTCTCATTTTCGAGCGGATCCGGGAAGAGTTCCGGCTGGGGAAGACGGTGCGCGCAGCCATCGACGCGGGGTTTCGCCGGGCGTTCACGACCGTCATTGACACGCACGTCACCGTCGTGGTGTCGGGCGCCATCCTCTACCAGTTCGGCACGGGGCCGGTGAAGGGCTTCGCGATCTCGCTCATGATCGGCATCGTGGCGAGTCTCTTCACGGCGGTGTTCTTCACCCGGCTCGTCTTCGATCTGATCTACATGGGCCGCCGGCGGCTGCAGACCCTCTCGATCTGAGGCTGCCGGGGCGGGAGGAAGATGCTCCAGATCCTGGTCAACCCGCAGTTTGACTTCGTCCGGTGGCGCCGGTGGGCCTACGTCATCTCGGCCGTCGCCATCCTCATAGGTCTCGCCCACATCACCTACAGCGGGGGACTCCGGTACGGCATCGACTTCTCCGGCGGCACTCTGCTCCAGGTGCGGTTCGAGCGGCCCACGACGGTGGACGATGTCCGCGCCGCGCTGGCGCGGGTCCAGGCGGGGGAGAGCATCATCCAGGGGTTCGGCGACGCCCAGGAATACCTGATAAGGGTGCCGGTCGGCAGCCACACGCTCGAGGAGATCTCCAAGCGGATCGACGGCGGCCTCCGGCAAGCGGGCCTCCCGGGCTTCGAGGTGCGGCGCCTCGAGTTCGTGGGACCGCAGGTCGGGCGGGATCTCCAGTGGGACGCGGTCCAGGCCGTGCTGTGGGGGATGGTGGGCATCCTCATCTACACCGCGATGCGGTTCGACTTCAAGGGCGGGGTGGCGGCCATCCTCGCCCTCCTCCACGACGTGGTCATCGCACTCGGCGCGATGTCGATCGCGCACCGCGAGATGTCCCTGCCGGTGCTCGCGGCCCTCCTGACGATCGTCGGCTTCTCGATCAACGATACGATCGTGACGTTCGACCGGATCCGGGAGAACCGGGGGCGCGGGCTCCGGCGGGGCGAGACGCTGGGCGACGTGATCAACGCTGCGATCAACCAGACGCTCTCCCGGACGATCCTGACCTCGCTGACGGTGTTCCTCGTGGTGGTGGTGCTCTTCATTTTCGGCGGCGAGGTGCTGCGCGACTTCGCGTTCGTGCTCCTGGTCGGAGTGATCGCCGGCACGTACTCGACGATCTTCGTGGCCGCTCCGATCATCCTGGACTGGGAGAACTGGAGCCAGGCGGGTCAGCGGGGAGGCAAGAAGACCGTGGTGAAGGCGGGGGCCGGGCGGTAAACTACAGGGCTACCCGGCGGCCGTCGAGCCGCTCCCAGGCCGGGGCCGGCGAAGCCCCGGCGGGCGCCCGCGGACCAGCCGGGACGCGCGCACATGCGGACGCTGAGCGACCTCCTCACCGAGATACCCCGCTACCAGGCAGGCGGGGATGTCGACCTCGTGCGCCGTGCCTACGAGTTCACCCAGGAGGTCCACCGGGGGCAGCGCCGGGTCTCCGGCGAGCCCTACGACATCCATCCCCTGGCGGTGGCGGGGCTCCTCGTCGAGTTCAAGATGGACGCCACGACCGTGGCGGCCGGGCTCCTCCACGACGTCCTCGAGGACACCGCGACCAGCAAGGCCGTTCTCGTGGAGCGCTTCGGGGGCGACATCGCCGAGCTGGTCGACGGGGTCACCAAGATCGGCAAGCTCGCCTTCGCGAACCGCGAGGAGCGGCAGGCGGAGAACTTCCGCAAGATGCTGGTCGCCATGGCCCGGGACATCCGGGTGCTGATGATCAAGCTGGCCGACCGCCTCCACAACATGCGAACCCTCCACTACCTCCCGCCCGAGAAGCAGCGGGCGATCGGCCGGGAGACCCTGGACATCTACGCGCCGCTGGCCCACCGGCTCGGGATGGCGAAGGTCAAGGGGGAGCTCGAGGACCTGGCGCTGAAGGCCCTCCATGCCGACGTCTACGACGACCTCCAGCGACGGGTGGCCAAGCGGCGTCTTGAGCGCGAGGCGGAGATCAACCAGGTCATCACCATTCTCTCGACGAAGCTGTCCGAGGTCGGGATCTCGGTGCAGATCACCGGCCGGCCCAAGCACTTCTACTCGATCTACAAGAAGATGCAGGCGGGGCGGGAGTTCGACGAGATCTACGACCTCACCGCCGTCCGCATTCTCGCGCCGACCGTGCGGGAATGCTACGGCGCGCTGGGCATGGTCCATTCACTCTGGAAGCCGGTGCCCGGGCGCTTCAAGGACTTCATCGCCATCCCGAAGTCGAACATGTACCAGTCTCTGCACACGACGGTCATCGGGCCGAAGGGTGATCCCGTGGAGATCCAGATCCGCACGCCCGACATGCACCGGATCGCCGAGGAGGGGATCGCCGCGCACTGGCTTTACAAGGAGAAGAAGGACCGTTCCGGCCTCGACCAGGCCTTCGTCTGGCTGCGTCAGCTGCTGGAGTGGCAAAAGGAGATGAAGGACCCCCGGGAGTTCATGGAGACCGTCAAGGTCGACCTGTTCCCGGACGAGGTCTACGTCTTCACGCCGAAGGGCGACGTGAAGGCCCTCCCCGAGGGCTCGACGCCTATCGACTTCGCGTACGCGGTCCACACCGCGGTCGGCAACCACTGCGCCGGGGCCCGCGTGAACGGGAAGCTCGTTCCCCTCCGTCACGTGCTCAGGCAGGGCGACATCGTCGAGGTCATCACGTCGCCGACCCAGAAGCCATCGCGTGACTGGCTCAAGACGATCAAGTCGACGCGGGCCCGATCGAAGGTTAAGCAGTGGCTTCGCACCGAGGAGCGCGCCCGCTCGCTCTCGCTCGGCCGCGAGCTTCTGGAACGCGAAGCCAGGAAGCACCGCGTGTCGCTGGCCACGATCCTCGAAGCCGAGGAGCTGCGGAAGCTCGCCGTCGAGCATGGGTACACCACCACCGACGATCTGCTCGCCGGGCTGGGGTACGGCAAGCTGGCGGCCTCCACCGTGGTCGCGCGGTTCCTCCCGGCGGACGCGCCGGCCGAGCCCCGGACCGAGCCGAAGCCTCCGAAGCCGGCCCGCCCCCGGGTGGAGACGGGCGGCGTCACGGTCAAGGGCGTCGACGACGTGCTCGTGCGGTTCGCCAAGTGCTGTGGCCCCGTGCCCGGTGACGCGATCGTGGGCTTCATCACCCGGGGCCGCGGGATCACCGTACACGCCCGGGATTGCCCGAACCTCGCCGCGGGTGCCGTGGACAGTGAGCGGACCGTGACGGTGGAGTGGGCGGCCGTCGACCAGCAGGCTCTTCCCGTGAAGATCGCCGTGCACATCGGGCGCGACCGCCCCGGTCTGCTCGCTGACATCTCGACGGCGATCTCCTCGCGCCAGGCCAACATCGTGAAGGCCGAGGTCACGGTGACCGAGGACCGCAAGGGGCTGAACCACTTCACCGTGGAGGTCAGGGACCTCGACCAGCTCCAGGGTGTGATGGCCGCGATCCTGGCCATCAAGGATGTGATCGGCGTCGAGCGCGTCCGCGGGCTGTAGTCGGTCCGCCCGGCCATCCGCCTCATGGTCGAGATCAGCCGCAAGGAGTTCGAGCAGCTCGTGGGGCGGGCGCTGAGGCGACTGCCCCGGCGCTTCCGCCAGCGCCTCGAGAACATCGCCGTCGTCGTCGAGGACTGGGCCGATGACGACACCCTCGGCGAGATGGGCATCGAGCCCCCGGACACGCTCTACGGCCTCTACCGGGGGACAGACCTCACGCGCCGCGACACCCACTACGGGAACGTCCTGCCCGACGTGATCACGATCTACCAGGGGCCGATCCAGGAGGACTGCGAGTCTGTCGACGAGATGGAGGAGATGGTCCGGGACACTGTCGTCCACGAGGTGGGGCACTACTTCGGCCTGGACGACGACCGGCTTCACGAGCTGGAGGACGGGCCCGACTGACCTACCCCGGACAGCGTCCGCGAGCCGACGACTCCCGGCCGTCGGCTATTCGTGGTTGCTCCCCGTTTTTACGCTTGACAGGGGCTTTCACTGCGCGCTAGGCTTTCAACGCACGCTGAAAATGTGCGGACAAGTGAAAGTATGGTCCGGATCGTCGAATTCAAGAAGGAAGCCGCGGAGCGGCTCCGCGGGCTCTTTCCGCAAGTCGCGGAATGGCAGGAGTCGCTAGATGCTACTGTCGGGGACCAGACGGTGGATGTGCTCGTCAGGTTCCGGATGGGGCCCGGGCAGGAGACCAAGACCCTGATCTGCGAGACCCGATCCCGGGGCGAGCCCCGGTACCTGCGGGAAGCGATCACCCGCCTTCGTGAGATCCGGCCGCACCTTCCCGGGGCCTATCCGATCGTCGCCGCCCCCTACGTGACGGCCCAGTCGGCGGCGCTCGTCCGACGGAACGGCTGCGGCTATTTGGACCTTTCGGGCAACTGCTACCTGGCCTTCGACAACGTCCTGATCCACAAGGAAGGTCGGCCCAACGCCGGGTTGACCCGGCGCCCGCTCAAGACCCTGTTCGCGCCCCGGGCAACGCGGGTCGTGCGAGCGCTCCTGGTGGAACGGGAGCGGGCGTGGCGCCTGGACGAGCTGGGCCGAGCCGTCGGCGTGAGCCTCGGCCATGCCCACAACGTCGTCAATCGGCTGGAGGAGCTCGACTGGGTCGAGCGGGGCCGCGACGGGCTGTATCGCCTGGCCCGTCCCGGGGAGCTGCTCGACGCCTGGCGCGACGCGTACAGCTACCGCGTGAACGGCCTCAGCGCGTTCGTCTCTCCCGCGGGGGACAAGCGTCGGGTCATGGAGGCCCTGGCCCGCCACGCGACCGAGCTCGGGATGAGCTACGCCTTCACGCTCCACGCAGGGGCGTCCCTGATTGGGCCTCACACGCGGGTCTCGACGGTCCACTGCTACGTGAGCGGGGACCCCGAGGCGCTGGTGCGAGCCCTGGGGCTTCAGCCGGTGGACGGCGACGGGTCGGTGTACCTGATGACCCCGTACGACCCGGGTGTCTTCTATGCGCCCGTCGTCAAGGGCGGATTCCGGGTGGTCAGCCTCCCGCAGCTCTACGTGGATCTCCATGGCCACGAGCGGCGCGGGCGAGAGCAGGCCGAGAAGCTCCGTCGCGACGCGATGGGGTTCTAGCCTCGCTCACGAGCGACGGAAGGAGGTGAGCACGATGGCGAAGAAGAAGGCCGCGAAGAAGAAGAAGTAACGTCGGTGGTGTCGCTCGAAGGGGGTGCAGCCCCTTCGCGGGACCAAGACGAAAGGAAGGGAGGTGATCGTTGGTGGCGAAGAAGAAGGCTGCGAAGAAGAAGAAGAAGTAGTGCGTGAGACGGGTCGGGGGTCAAGCCAGCCCCGGCCCTCGTTCTCCTGTCAGCGCAGGCCGCCGGGGGGGACTGGCACCCCCGGCGGCCGGTCCTCAGACGGCCTTGACGACCTTGCCTCCGCGAAGGCACCGCGTGCAGACGCGTACCCGCTTGGCCTGGCCCTTCACGACCGCCCGCATCGAGACCAGATTCGGCAGCCATCGGCGCGAGGAGACGTTGTGCGCGTGACTGATACGGTTGCCCACGACGGGGCCCTTTCCACAGACATCGCAGCGCTGGGCCATGCTCCTGGACTCCTCGGGAGAGATGGGTTCCAGCGGCCGGGCCGGCCCCGGGAGGACCAGGCTTGCCGCCGGGCGACGCACTTCTATACCATGGAGCCCGAGGTGAGACAAGCCTGGCGCCTCGCTCGCCTGCGGGGTTGTCTGTCCCGTGAATCCGGCTGCTAAGGCCCCCGCCGGCCTCGACACCTCCCTCCAGTACCTCAAGGGCGTGGGCCCCCAGCGCGCCCGACTGCTCGAGCGTCTGGGGCTCGCGACCGTGCGGGACGCGCTGAATCACTTCCCCCGGGACTACCAGGATCGCCGGGAGTTCGTGCCCTTCCACAAGCTTCCCCTGGGGGAGACAGGCGTCGTGCAGGGGACCGTGTTCGGGGTGGCGCCTCCGCCCCGCGGATCGCGGGCTCCTGTGCAGGTGACGTTCCGAGACCAGACCGGCTACTTCACCGCCCTCTGGTTCGGGCGGGGGTTCCTCGCCCAGGTCTTCAAGCGCGACCAGCGGGTCGTTCTCTACGGGAAGAAGGCCCTCGCCAAGGACCGGCGCGTCGTCCTGGAAAGCCCCGACTTCGAGATCGTGGAGGAGGACGAGCTGGCCTCGATCCACATGGGCCGCGTGGTGCCCGTTTACTCGCTCACCGAGGGGCTCTTCCAGCGTCCGATGCGGACGCTCCTGTACCAGGTCGTCGAGGCCCACGCGGAGCAGGTCCCCGACATCCTTCCCGACGAGCTCCGCCGGCGCCGGGACCTCGTCCCGGTCGCCGCGGCGTACCGCGCCGTTCATTTTCCCGACCGGCTGGACGACATCGAGGCGGCCCGTCGGCGCTTCGCCTTCGAGGACTTCTTCGTGTTACAGGTCGGTCTCACCCTCCGGCGCCGGCGGCAGGCCCGGGAGCATGGGCGACCGCTCGCGCCCCCCGGAGCGCTCGTGGCGCGTCTCCTCCGCGGATTGCCGTTCGCGCTCACGAGCGCTCAGGAGCGGGTGTGGGCTGAGATCCGGTCGGACCTCGCGCGCCCGGTGCCGATGAACCGGCTCCTCCAGGGCGACGTCGGCTCGGGCAAGACGATCGTCGCGGTCATGGCGCTCCTGACCGCCGTGGAGGCGGGGTGCCAGGCCCTCCTGATGGCGCCGACCGAGATCCTGGCGGAGCAGCACCTCCGGACGGTGCGGGCCCTCGTCGAGCCGCTGGGCCTCTCGGTCGCCTGGCTCGCCGCCGGCCAGCGCGCGCGCGACCGCCAGGCGGCCCTAGAGGCGCTGCGGGGCGGCGCGGCCGCCATCGGCGTGGGTACGCACGCGCTGATCCAGGAGACGGTCGAGCTCCAACGCCTCGGGCTCGCGGTAGTGGACGAGCAGCACCGGTTCGGCGTGCTCCAGCGCGCATCCATTCGCGGCAAGGGCGAGCATCCGCACGTGCTCGTGATGACCGCCACGCCCATCCCCCGCACGCTGGCGCTCACCCTGTACGGCGACCTCGACGTCTCGGTGCTGGACCAGCTGCCTCCGGGCCGGACGCCCATCCGGACCGAGGTGCGGCGCGAGCCGGCCCGGGCCAGGATCTACGAGTTCGTCAGGAGCGAGCTCCGGGCGGGGCGGCAGGCGTATGTTGTCTGCCCGCTGGTGGAGGAAACGGAGGCGAGCGACCTCAAGGCGGCGACCGAGATGGCCGAGCGGCTCCAGGCGGGTGCCTTCCGGGACTTCCGCGTGGGCCTCATCCACGGGCGGCTCGCGTTCGAGGCGAAGGACGCGGTGATGCGGGCGTTCAAGGCGGGGGACGTCGACGTCCTGGTGGCGACGACCGTGGTCGAGGTCGGCATCGACGTGCCCAACGCCTCCGTGATGCTGATCGAGCACGCCGAGCGCTTCGGGCTGGCCCAGCTCCACCAGCTCCGGGGGCGGGTTGGGCGCGGGGCGGCGCGGTCCTTCTGTGTGCTCATCGCGAACGAGCCCCTGTCCGACGACGCCCGCCAGCGGCTCGACGCCATGGCCGAGACCCAGGATGGGTTCCGTCTCGCCGAGGCCGATCTCGAGATCCGCGGACCGGGCGAGTTCTTCGGGACGCGCCAGTCCGGGCTCCCCGAGTTCCGCACGGCCGGCCTGGTGACCCACGCCCGGCTTCTCGAGCAGGCGCGAGACGAGGCCGCGCAGCTGGTGGCGCGGGATCCGGGGCTCGCTTCCCCGGAGCACCGCGCCCTGCGCGAGGCGCTTCTCGCCCGATGGCGCGAGCGTCTCGAGCTCGCGTCGATCGGATAGGCCGACGTGCGCATCATCGGCGGCCACGACCGCGGGCGGCGTCTCCGGGCGCCCCGGGGACTCCGGACGCGCCCGACGGCCGACCGGGTGCGCGAAGCCCTGTTCGACGTGCTCGGGCCGGCCGTCGCGGGGGCGCGCGTCCTGGATCTCTTCGCCGGCACGGGAGCGGTCGGGATCGAAGCGCTGTCCCGCGGCGCGGCCCGCGTGGTGCTGGTGGAGCGAGACCCGTCGGCCCTGCGCGCGCTGCGGGCGAATCTGACGGCGCTCGGTGCGTCCCGCGCCGCCGCCCGCGTGCTGGCGGGCGACGTGCTCCGCGTGCTCGCCGACCTGGGCGCCCAGGAGGGCCCGTTCGACCTCGTCTTCCTCGACCCTCCGTATGCGACCACCCTCGCCGCGCGCACCCTCCAGGCGCTCGGTGCCACCGGCGTCTGCCGGAACGGGACGGAAGTGGTCGTGCAGCACTCCACGCGGATTGAGCTTCCGGCGGTGCCGGACCTCGTGGCGCACCGCCGGCCGCGGCGTTTCGGCGACAGCGCCTTGACTTTCTTTCGAGCCGAGGAGTACACTCCCGACGGCTCGAGGCCCTGAGTGCGCCACATCTTCGTCGCCGCCCGGCGATCCCGCCTTCCGTCGTGAGCCGCGGCGGTCGCCTCATCTAGCGCCGAGACAGCAGGAGCGATTCGTGGGCGTTCGCGCCGTCTACCCGGGCTCGTTCGACCCGCTGACCAACGGGCACCTCGATCTCATCGAGCGGAGCCTCCGCCTCTTCGACGAGCTCGTGGTGGCGGTCGTCACGAATCCGGCCAAGACTGCGATGTTCACGGCCAGCGAGCGCGTGAACATGATCCGGGAGTCGACGCGGCACCTGCGCGAGATCGAGGTCGTGGTGTTCGACGGGCTCCTCGTCGACCTGACCGCCCGGCTGGGCGCCCAGGCGATCATCCGCGGACTCCGGGCCGTGTCGGACTTCGAGTACGAGTTCCAGATGGCCCTGATGAACCGGAAACTGCGCGAGGAGGTCGAGACCGTTTTCCTCATGCCTCACGAGGCGTACTCGTACATTTCGTCGCGCCTGATCAAGGAAGTCGCCGGTCACGGAGGCTCCGTGAAGGGCCTCGTCCCCGCCGGCGTCGAGCAGCGGCTCCGGGAGAGGCTGCGCCGCGGCTGATCCCGGGACGCGAGAACCCGAAGAGGAGTGAGCTGAACCATGCTGGCCGAGCGTGCCCGCCGCCTGACGCCGTCCCCCACCCTGGTCCTCTCCGCCCGCGCCCGCGCCCTGCGAGCCCAGGGCATCGACGTCCTCTCGTTCACCGCGGGTGAGCCGGACTTCGACACGCCCGAGCGGGTCAAGGAGGCCGCCGTCCGAGCCATCCGGGATGGACAGACCAAGTACACGGACGCGGGAGGGATCCCGGAGCTCAAGTCCGCGATCTGCGCGAAGCTCAAGCGGGACAGCGGGCTCGCCTACGAGTCGTCCGAGGTCATTGCCTCGGTCGGCGCCAAGCACACCCTCTACAACGTCTGCGCGGTGCTCGTGGACCCGGGTGATGAGGTCATCGTGCCCGCGCCGTACTGGGTGAGCTACACGGAGCAAGTCCGCCTGTGCGAGGGCGTGCCCGTCGTGGTGGGGTGCGATGAGCCCCGAGGGTTCCAGCTCGATCTGGCCGCCCTTCGAGGCGCGGTGACGCCCAGGACGAAGCTCCTGCTCCTCAACACCCCGAACAACCCGACCGGCGCCGTGTACCCGCGGGCGGATCTCGAGCGCGTCGCGGCGCTGGCGCTGGAGCACGGGTTCTACGTCGTCTCGGACGAGTGCTACGACGCCTTGTCCTACGAGGGACGCGTGGCGAGCATCGCCGCCCTGGGTCCGGAGATCAAGGCGCGGACGATCGTCGTCAACACCTGCTCGAAGACGTATGCGATGACCGGCTGGCGTCTCGGCTTCGCGGCAGGGCCGCGCGAGATCGTCAAGGCCATGACCGATCTCCAGGGGCAATGCACGTCGAATCCGACCTCGATCGCCCAGTGGGCGGCGGTCGAGGCGCTCGGCGGGCCGCAGGACGAGGTGGCGAAGATGGCCGGGGAGTTCGACCAGCGCCGGCGCGTGATCGTCGCCGGGCTGAACCGTATCCCTGGCTGGAGATGTCCGATGCCGCCGGGCGCCTTCTACGCCTTTCCGGACGTCTCGGGCCTGTTCGGCCGTCGCTTCGACGGGCAGGTGCTGCGCGGCTCGGCCGACGTCACCGCCTTCCTGCTGGACGCGGCCCGGGTGGCGGTCGTGCCCGGGGCGGACTTCGGCTCCGACCGACACCTCCGCATCTCGTACGCGTGCGGCCTCGAGCAGATTCGAGAGGGCCTGGCGCGGATCGAGGCCGCCTGCGCCGGGCTCGAGGGCTGAGCCGCCGGCTCAGCGGCGTGAGTCGGGCCTTGCCGTTCTCGGTGGCGGCCCCGGCCGGCACCGGGCTCACCGACTGAGAGGCCGTGAACCAATCTCTTCGGCGCCACGCGACTGATCAATGCGGTGGGGGGGTCTGGGGGCGGAGCGCCGCCGCTCCCCCCCAGGTGGACTGAGCCGGCCGGTGAGCAAGGTCCTCACGCTGGCCGAGGCGCTCCGCCGCCACGTCCCCGACGGCGCCACCGTGGTCCTCGGCACGGCCCTGGAATGCCTGATCCCCTTCGCCGCGGCGCACGAGCTGATCCGCCAGCGCCGGCGGGAGCTCACGCTGGTCGGCCCGATATCGGACATCTGCTTCGAGCAGCTGATCGCCGCCGGCTGCGTCCGGCGCATCGTCGCGGCGTGGGTCGGCAACGTCCAGCACGGGGCGGCCTATGCTTTCCGCCGGGCACTGGAGCAGGGTATCCCGTGCCCGCTCGAGATCGAGGACCACTCGAACTTCTCGATCGCGCTGGCCCTCGAGGCCGCGGCGCAGGGGGTTCCGTACCTGCCGACCCGGAGCCTCCTCGGCTCGGACCTCCTCTCCACGGGCTCGCGCGCACGGGTGGCCCCGTGTCCCTTCACCGGCGTGCCGCTGGTCCTCGTGCCGGCGCTGGCTCCGGACGTGGCGATCCTTCATGTCCAGCGGGCGGACGCGGCCGGGAACTGCCACGCGTGGGGACCGACGGGCGTCAGCGCGGCGGCGGGCAAAGCGAGCCGCGCGGTGATCGTCGTGACGGAGGAGCTCGTCGATCCCGCGGTGATCCGGAGCGACCCCAACCGGACGCTCCTGCCGGGATTCCTCGTGACCGCGGTCGTCCACCAGCCATGGGGAGCGCACCCGTCGCCGGTCCAGGGGCACTACAACCGGGACCATCCCGTCTACGCGGACTGGCACGCGCGATCCGCCAGCGCGGAGGGGGCGGTGGCGTGGCTGGATGAGTGGGTGCGAGGACCTCGCGATCACTCGGCCTACCTCGCGAAGCTTGGCCAGGCGCGCCTGGACCGGCTCCGGCCTGGCGCGGCCAAGCTCGCCGAGCCGGTCGACTACGCCTGCTGAGGGCTACCCGTGACGCGGCCCTACACCCCGGCGGAGCTCATGGTGGCCGCCGCCGCGCGGGAGATCCAGGATGACGAGGTGGTGTTCGTCGGCATGCGGCTCCCCCTCCTCGCCTTCTGCCTGGCCCGGTCGATGCACGCGCCGGGGGCGGTGGGTCTCTTCGAGAATGGCGTGGTCCGCGACTCGCCGGCGCAGGCCTTCCTGGTGACCATGTCGGACGGACCCAACGTGACCGGCGCCCTCTGGTGCACGGAGATGCGCGAGGTCATGGGCCTGATGCAGGCAGGGCGCGTCACGCTCGGCTTCATCGGGGGCGCCCAGGTGGACCGCTTCGGCAATCTCAACACCACCTACGTCGGGCCGCGGGGCGGGGCCCTCCGGCTCCCGGGGTCCGGCGGCGGGTCGGACATCGCCTCGCTCGCCCGCCGCCACGTCGTCATCATGACGCACGAGCGCCGACGCTTCGTGGAGCGGGTCGACTACGTCACGTCCCCTGGCCACGGTGGCGGCGGCGATTGGCGCGCGCGAACGGGCCTGCCCGGCGGCGGTCCGTCGGCCGTCATCACCACCCTCGGGCTCTTCCGCTTCGATCCCGTGAGCCGCGAGATGGTCCTGGCCAGCGCGCACCCCGGGGTCACCGTGGGGGAGATCCGAGCGCAGACGGGCTGGCCGCTCAGCGTGGCGCCCGACCTCGGCGAGACGGCGCCTCCCACCGAGCAGGAGCTCGCCATGATCCGGACCTTCGACCCCGAGGGCTTCTGGACGGGCGCGCGGCGGTGAGCGGGTGCGATTCCTCGGCGTCGACCTTGCGTGGAAGCCCCGCAACCCCTCCGGGGTGGTCGCGCTCGAGGGGACGCGGTTTCCGCTCCGCCTGATCGACGGGCCCCGGACGCTCCCGACCCACGCCGCGGTGCTCGACTGGCTGGCTTCCGCCGGCCCGCGACCGGCCACCGCCATCGGCATCGACGCGCCCCTCCTCGGTCTCGACTGCGCCCGCGGCCGCCGTGATTGCGACGACGAGGTGTCGCGGCTCTTCGGCCGGTTTGCCGCGTCCGTCCACAGCCTCTCGGCCTTCCGGGACATGCTGCAGTGCTTCGCCGGACAGCTGGACGCGCGGTGCGCGGGCGCGGACCTGTGCCCGGAGAGCCCCGCCGGTCCGGGGCCGGCCGTCATCCGCGAGGTCTATCCCACCGCGCTCCAGGTGCACCTCTTCGACCTCGATCGCACTCCCGGGCGGACGAAGCACGCCTACAAGCGTCACCGCTTCGGCTCCAAGGGCGAGTGGGTGGCGCGCGGACTTGGGCCGTTCATCGAGCAGTGCATCCGGGTGATCGAGGAGCGTCGCTACGTCGCGCGCGATCCGGCCTGGCAGGCGCTGGTGCGCCGCCGGCCACGCGCCGACGCTCAGGGACGCGCCCTCAAGGCGATCGAGGACGGCTGGGATGCGCTGCTGTGTGCCCTCGCCGTGGCCCTCGAGCACCTCGATCGGGGCGTCATGCGCGCCTACACTGGGGCGGGGCCCGGTGCCTGGCGACGAGGCTACATCCTGGCGCCGGTCCTGTCGCCCGCTTCGGTCCGGAGTGGCGCGACGAGGCGCGCCTGCGTCGGGCGGCGGCCTGGGAATACTGGCACTTCCACTCCTATGGCGCCGGGGGCGGCGGGGGGAGCCCATGGTCACACAGGCGGAGAAGGCGGCAGCGTTCCGCGCCCTTCATGAACGTCCGGGGGCGTTCGTCATGCCGAACCCGTGGGACGCCGGCACGGCCAGGGTGCTGGCGTCGCTTGGCTTCGAAGCCCTGGCCACGACCAGCCTGGGGCTCGCGAACAGCCTCGGCCGCCCGGACGGGGCGGGGGCGGTGGGCCGGGACGAGGTCCTGGACAACTGCCGGGCAATCGCTCGGGCGACTGATCTACCCGTCAACGCCGACCTCGAGAACGGCTACGCCCACGCGCCGCGAGGTGCGGCCGAGATGATCCGGATGGCCGCGGAGGCGGGCGTCGTCGGGGGCTCGATCGAGGACGCGACAGGGGATCGGAGGAGCCCGATCTACGAGTTCGCGCTGGCGGTCGAGCGGGTGCACGCCGCCGTCGAGGTGGCGCGTGCGCTGTCGTTCCCGTTCATGCTGACGGCGCGGGCGGAGAACCTCCTGCACGGACGCCACGATCTCGCTGACACGATCCGGCGGCTCCAGGCGTTCGAGCGGGTCGGGGCCGACGTCCTCTACGCGCCGGGGCTCCGGGACCTGGCCACGATCCGGACCGTCGTCGCGTCGGTGACCCGCCCCGTCAACGTCGTGGTGAGCACCCTCGATCCCTCGATCACGGTCACGCTGCTGGCCGAGGCGGGTGTCAAGCGCATCAGCGTGGGCGGCTCGCTGTCACGGCTCGCGCTTGGCGCGTTCCTCCAGGGGGCGCGCGAGACGAGGGACGCGGGCGGGTTCACCTGGCTGCGCGATACCATCGCGAGCCGGGCGCTCGGGGCGATCTTCACGTCGGGAGACGAGGGGGAAAGCCGATGAGCGCGAATCGCGCCGTTGTGGTGGATCCCGAGGCCCCGGGGAGGCTCGTGCTTCGCCCGGTGGGCGACCCCGCTCCCGGCCGAGCGGAGGCCATCGTCCGCGTCCGGGCGATCTCGCTCAACCGGGGTGAGGTCCGCCGCGCCAGCATGGCCCCTGCGGGCTGGCGCCCGGGCTGGGACCTGGCCGGCGAGGTGGCGCGCGCCGCGGCCGACGGCTCGGGTCCACGGGTGGGCGCGCGTGTCGTGGGCATCCTCCCGGAGGGTGCATGGGCCGAGCACGTCGCGGTCCCGACGCACGCGCTCGCCGAGCTTCCGGCCAGGGTGGCGTTTGGCCAGGCGGCGACGCTGCCCGTGGCCGGACTGACCGCGCTCCGTGCGCTTGGAAGGGGCGGCCTCCTCCTGGGACGGCGCGTGCTCGTCACGGGCGCGACCGGAGGGGTCGGCGACTTCGCGGTCCAGCTCGCCCGACTGGCGCAGGCCCACGTCACCGCGAGCGCCCGGCGGGACGACCAGGCGCCGGTTCTCCGCCACCTGGGTGCTCACGAGGTCGTCGTCGGCGAGGAGGTTCCGGCCGCGCCCAAGTATGCCCTGATCGTCGAGTCCGTCGGGGGGCGCACCCTCGGTACGGCCCTCGGGGCGCTCGAGCCCGGCGGCACCTGCGTGTCCCTCGGCGTCTCGGCGTCCGCCGAGGTCACGTTCGACGCCCGGCAGTTCTTCCTGGGCGGTCGCGCGACCCTGTACGGCTTCTACCTCTTCGCCGAGCTGGAGAAGGAGCCGGCATCGGCGGGTCTCAGGCGTCTGGCGGACCTGGTCGCCACGGGGCAGCTGGCGCCGCACATCCGCGTGGCGCGGCCCTGGACCGAGGTCGCCCAGGCGGCCGAAGAGTTGATCGCGCGGCGTTTTTCGGGGAAGGCCGTGCTGACGCTGGACTGATGTTTGGAGGCTGACGCGGGTGAGCGCTTCCTGCGCGGTGGGAGCGCCGGCTGGGCTGTCCCGGCGCGACCGGCGGGAGGCCGGCGAGACCTGCGTGGACACGAGCGAGACACGAGCGAGACGTTGACCCTGCAGGCGCCCTCGTCATACCATCGACGAAGAGACAGTCCGGCTGAGGGGACAGAGAATGTTCCTGACGCGGTTTCCCGGACGGGAGTCTAGCGCCCCCGCTGGTCAAGGTGATGACCGTCGGGGGCGTTCGTGTCTGCGGAGGATCGCGGGCCGGCCCGAGGTGCCGGGATGAAGAAGCTGCGCGACATCATGCGGCCGGGATTCGTGTTCGCGCTGCCGCGTCACGCGACCGTCGCCGAGGCCACGCGGTTGATGGCGGCCGAGAACGTCGGGATCGTGTCCGTCGTTGACGGGGACCGACTGGTCGGTGTCTTCTCCGAGCGCGACGTGACGCGACGGGTGGTGGCCCGGGGGCTGGATCCGGGCGGGGTGCGGGTCGCCGACGTCATGACGACGGATCTCGTCGTCGCCGATGCGGACGAGGACTACCAGTCGGCCATGTCCAAGATGGACCAGGCGAACATCCGGCACCTGCCGGTCGTGAGCGACGGCAGGCTCCTTTCCATGCTCTCGATCCGGGACCTGATGCGGGTCCACATCGACGACCAGGGTGAGGAGCTCCGTTACCTTCACGAGTACCTCTACCAGGTGCCCTCCGCCTAGTCTACGCGGCTCGGCTCTCGGATCCGGATCGACCCCCGATGGCGCGCCGGGCGCCGTCGAGGTCGCGAGGGGGCCCGCTGGGAGGGCGACCCCCGGAGCGGACCCGGCCCGGCGCGCAGCCTGGCTCGTTGGCGCACGTCCTCGGCCGGATCGGGCCGGCGTCTTGGGCACACGGCGAGGCCGGCTCCGAGAGAGGCGGCAGGTCGGGGTTGACAGGCGGATTCCAGGTTCAGTATTCATTAAGTGGTTTCATTGACCCTGAACATCCACCCTGGCGGAGCGCCATGCGAACCCTCATGACCCTGACCGTGAACGGGGACCGTCGCGAGGTCGCGGCGCCCGTCCACCGGACCCTCCTCGAGGTGCTGCGCGAGGACCTCGGACTCCCGGGGACCAAGCACGGCTGCGAGCTGGGTGAGTGCGGGACCTGCACCGTGCTCGTGGACGGCCAGCCGATACTCTCGTGCCTGGCCCTCGCGGTCGAATGCCAGGCCTCCGACATCCTGACGGTGGAGGGCCTGGCCGAGGGGGGACGCCTCGACCCGCTGCAGCAGGCCTTCGCGGAGCTCGGGGCCGCGCAGTGCGGGTACTGCACGCCGGGGATCCTTCTCACCGCCAAGGCGCTGCTCGGCGCGGACCCCCGGCCCGACCGCGATGCCATCCGGGCCGCGCTGGCCGGGAATCTCTGCCGCTGCACGGGGTACACGAAGATCCTCGACGCCGTCGAGCTCGCCGCCGCTCGGATGGTCGCCGAGAGCGCCGGGGAGCCGCGCCCGTGAGTAACCCGTCCGGGCGGCCCCTGTCCGTCGTCGGGCATCGGCTTCCGAAGGTCGACGCCTGGGCGAAGGTGACCGGCGAGACGCGCTTCGCGGACGACCTCGCCCTCCCGCGCATGGCGTACGCGAAGCTCCTGCGAGCCCAGCATCCGCACGCCCTCATCCGCCGGATCGACACGGCGCGGGCGGCGGCCCTGTCCGGAGTCTACGCGGTCATCACGGGGCGGGATTTCCGGCCCGTCCGGTTCGGGATCATGCCCGTGAGCCAGGACGAGGAGCCGCTCTGCGTGGAGAAGGTCCGGTTCGTGGGGGACCCCGTGGCGGCCGTCGCCGCCGTGGACGAGGAGACCGCGGAGGCGGCCGCCCGGCTGATCGAGGTGGAGTACGCGCCGCTGGATTCGCTGATGTCGATCGAGGCCGCGCTCCGGGAGGGGTCCCACCGGATCCACGAGTACGGCGACGGGCACAACATCCACAAGCTCGTCTCTCTCGAGTTCGGCGACGTCGAGGAGGGGTTCCGCGAGGCCGACCTGGTCCGCGAGGACGTCTTCTTCTTCGAGGGAAACACGCACCTCCCGATGGAGCAGCACGCCGCCGTCGCCCAGTGGACCCCGGACGGGAAGCTCACCCTCTGGTCTTCGACCCAGACGCCGCACTATGTTCACCGCGCGCTCGGGAAGGTCCTCGGCGTGCCCATGAGTCACGTGCGCGTGATCGCGACGCCGAACGGCGGCGGCTTCGGAGGCAAGTCCGACCCCTTCAGCCACGAGATGGTCGTCGCGCGGCTGGCTCAGCTCACGGGCCGGCCGGTCAAGACGACTCTCACCCGCGAGGAGGTCTTCTACACGCACCGGGGCCGCCACCCGGTCCTCATGTGGGTCCGGTCTGGTGTCCGGAAGGACGGCGAGATCCTCGCGCTGCACTTCCGGACGTGGCTCGACGGCGGAGCGTACGGTTCATATGGCGTCGCGTCCACGTTCTACACCGGCGCGCTCCAGACCGTCACGTACCGGATCGCGCGATACAAGTTCGAAGGGTGCCGCGTCTTCACGAACAAGCCTCCGTGCGGTCCCAAGCGCGGTCACGGAACGCCGCAGCCCCGCTTTGCTCTGGAGGTCCACCTCGACAAGATCGCCGCGGAGCTCGGCCTGGACCCGGCGGCGATGCGGCGGCGCGCCGTCGTGCCCGAGCACGAGAAAACGGTCAACCACCTGACCGTGACGACATGCGGCCTTTCCGACTGCATCGACCGCGTGGTGGACGCGTCCGGATGGCGCGACAAGTTCCGGAAGCTGCCCCCGGGCCGCGGGATCGGCTTCGCGGCCTCCGCGTACCTGTCCGGGGCCGGGCTCCCGATCTACTGGAACGACATGCCGCACTCCGGCGTCATGCTGAAGGTCGACCGTGGCGGCGGCGTCGCGGCGTTCTGCGGCTCGATCGACATCGGCCAGGGATCCGACTCGGTCCTTGCCTACGTCGTCGCCGAGGTCCTCGGCGTCCGGCCGGAAGACGTGCGGGTTGTCACCGCCGACACGGACCTGACCCCGGTGGACCTGGGCTCGTACTCCTCGCGCGTCACGCTCATGACAGGCAACGCCGCCCGTGAAGCCGCCGAGAAGGTCCGGGGCACCCTGTTCGCCGCGGCGGCGAAGAAGCTCGAGGCGTCGCCCGACGACCTCGATGCGCGCGACCGGCGGATCTTCGTGCGGGACGACCCGGGCCGGGCGCTCGCCTTCGATGAGGCGGCGCGGCTGGCGGAGTCGGCGCACGGGACGCTCGTCGCCGCGGGCTCCTACACGCCGCCGCGCCGCGCCGCCAAGTTCAAGGGCTCGGGCGTGGGCCCGACCCCCGCGTACTCGTACTCCGCCTGCGCCGTCGAGCTGGAGGTCGATCGGGAAACCGGCGATGTCCGCGTGGAGCGGGTCTGGATCGCCCACGACGGGGGCACGGCCATCAACCCGCTCCTCGTGGAGGGCCAGGTCGAGGGCTCCATCTACATGGGGCTCGGGGAGGCCCTCATGGAGGAGTCGGCCTTCCGCGCCCACGGTCTCCACAAGATCCCATCCCTCCTCGAGTACAAGAGCCCCACGACCCTCGAGACGCCGGAGATCACGACACTCCTCGTCGAGACGCGGGACCCCGAGGGGCCGTTCGGCGCCAAGGAAGCCGGCCAGGGCCCGCTCCTGCCGGTCATCCCGGCGGTGGCGAACGCGGTCTACGACGCGATTGGCGTGCGGATCGACGAGGTGCCGATCACCCCTGAGAAGATCCTGAAGGCGCTCGACCTGAAGACTCAGGGGAAGCCGCCGCGCGTCGGGCCGGAGCGGCTGCCCCACGTCAGCTTCCCGGACCCGATCCGCGTCCCGCCGCCCTGGGTCGATCCTGAAGGCCGCGCGGCCGGGGCCGTCCACGGGAAGGAGCCCATCCGCCGATGATGCGGCTGCCGCCCTTCACGTACCTCGCCCCGCGGCGGACCGACGAAGCGGTCCGGCTCCTGAGCGAGCATGGCCGCGAGGCCGCGGTGGTGGCGGGCGGGACCGATCTCTACCCCAACATGAAACGCCTCCAGATGGAGCCGCGGGTGCTGGTCGGCCTGCGCGGCATCCGGGAGCTTACGAGGATCCACGGCAGCGGGCGGGATGGCATGGTCGTGGGGGCCGCCGCGACGCTCACGCGGGTCTCGGGGCACCCGGAGATCGCCGCGCACTACCCCGCGCTCGCGCGGGCGGCCGGCGTGGTCTCGACGCCCCAGCTCCGCAACATGGGGACGCTCGGCGGCAACGTCTGCGTCGACACGCGCTGCAACTACTACAACCAGTCCTACGAGTGGCGCCGGGCCATCGGCTTCTGCATGAAGAGGGACGGCGACATCTGCCTGGTGGCGCCGGGCAGCCCGCGCTGCTGGGCCGTGTCGTCCTCGGACACCGCGCCGGTGCTCTGGGCGCTGGGTGCCGAGGTGACCCTCGCCGGCCCGGCGGGCGAGCGCCGGATCCCGGTCGCCGGGCTCTTCCGGGACGACGGCATCGAGTATCTCGGCAAGGCGCCGGACGAGATCCTGACCGAGCTCCATCTTCCCCCCGTCGACGGCTGGCGCGCGACGTACTGGAAGCTCCGGCGGCGCGGGGCGTTCGACTTCCCCGTGCTCGGCGTCGCGGTCGCCGTGCGCCTCGAGACCGGCGTGTGCCGGGAGGCCCGGATCGTGCTCGGGGCGGTGGCCTCGACGCCGCGCGAGGTGCCGGAGGCCGCGCGCGCGCTCGTCGGCCAGCGCCTTGATCCGGAGGTCATCGCGCGGGCGGCCGAGGCCGCCGCCCGCCCGGCGAAGCCGCTCGACAACACCGACCTCGTCTATCACTATCGGAAGCGGATGACGCGGGTCTACGTGGCCCGCGCGCTCCGGGAGCTGGCCGGGTTGCCCATCGAGGGGCTGTGGCCCTCCGGGATGGCGGCGCGAGCGGTGGAAGAGGCCCGGTAGCCCCGAGGCGAGGTCGGCGAGTGACACAGGAGGGAGCCATGTTCGGGCAGGCCGCCGCGGTTCCAGCCGCCCCGTTCAACAACCTCGCGCGCTACGAGGTGCTGATGGAGGTGGTGCGCGCGAGGATGACCAACCGGGCCTTCGCCCCGTACGAGGTCCCGCGCGAGCACTTCGGGATGATCCTGGAGGCCGCCCGCCACGCTCCCTCCGGCGCGAACGCCCAGCCCTGGCACTACGTCGTGGTGACCGACCCCGGGGTCAAGCGGCGGATCGGGGAGCTGTTCGTCGCGGAGCAGCAGCACCGGGCGAAGCTCCGAATGGGGTTCCCGACGCCCAACTACAACGGCGTCAAGACCGCTCCCGGCCTGGTCGTGATCGTCGCCGACTTCCGCTTCATCCGGGCGTTTCCCGTCCTGAACGACGACTCGGAGCTCGACCGGCTCTACAAGAGGAACGCCGAGCGGATCCTGCTCCAGAGCGTGGCCGCCTCCACGATGTCGGCCCACCTGGCGGCTGCGGCGCTCGGGTACGCCGTGTGGTGGATCACCGCGATCGGGCAGGAGGAGATCCAGCGGCAGGTCAAGCCCCTGCTGGGGGTTCCGGACGCGCTCGACGTGATCGACATCATGTGCTTCGGGCCGCCGGCCAAGCCGTCCTACAAGCGGTGGAAGAAGTCGCTCGCGCAGATCATGAGCTGGGGCCGCTTCGACCCCGAGGCGTTCATGACCGACGCCGACATCGACGCGTGGATCAAGACGACGCGCCACAAGGTCATGTACCGCGACGAGTCGCGGGTCGACTGACGAGGGTCCCATGGCGGAACGCGCTGCGAGCCAGCCGACGACTCCGGTGGACTTCCGGACGGATCCGTCGCGCTACCGGCACTGGAAGCTCAGCGTCGAGGGTCGCGTGGCGACGCTCGCGATGGACGTCCGGGAGGACGGCGGGCTCCGGTCCGGCTACGAGCTGAAGCTCAACTCCTACGACCTCGGCGTCGACATCGAGCTGGCCGACGCGATCCAGCGGCTCCGTTTCGAGCATCCCGAGGTCGGCGCCGTGATGATCACCTCGCTCAAGGAGCGGGTGTTCTGCGCCGGGGCCAACATTCGCATGCTGAGCCAGTCTGGACATGGCTGGAAGGTGAACTTCTGCAAGTTCACGAACGAGACGAGGAACGCGATGGAGGAGGCGAGCGCGTCATCCGGCCAGCGCTATCTCACCGTGGTGAACGGGCCCTGCGCCGGCGGGGGCTACGAGCTGGCCCTGGCGACCGACTGGATCCTCATGGCGGACGACGGGAACACGGCCGTGTCCCTTCCGGAGGTGCCGCTCCTGGCAGTGCTGCCCGGCACGGGAGGGCTCACGCGTCTGGTCGACAAGCGCCACGTCCGGCGGGACCGCGCGGACGTCTTCTGCACGCTGGAGGAAGGCATCAAGGGCCGCCGGGCGGTGGAGTGGGGACTGGTCGACGAGGTCGTCCCGCGCTCCCGGCTCGCCGAGGGGGCCCGGGAGCGTGCGGTCCAGCTCGCGGAGCGGAGCGACCGGCCCGCGTCCGCCAGGGGGATCGAGCTCTCGCCGCTCGGCCGGACGATCGAGGGGGACCGGATCGCCTACCACCACCTGACCTGCGCGATCGACCGGGCGCGGGGCGTGGCGGAGATCGGCGTGGCGGGTCCGGACGGCGCGCCGCCGGGCGATCTAGCCGGGCTTCATGCCCAGGGCGCCGCCTTCTGGCCGCTGGCCCTCGCGCGGGAGCTCGACGATCTGATCCTGCACCTCCGCACCAACGAGGAGGAGGTGGGGGTGTGGGTGCTGCGGACGTCGGGAAGCGCCGACGGTGTGGCGGCGTACGACCGGCTGCTGGCCGACCACCAGGCCGACTGGCTCGTACGGGAGATCCGGCTCTTCTGGAAGCGCGTGCTGAAGCGCATCGACGTCTCCTCACGGTCCGTGTTCGCGCTGATCGAGCCTGGCTCGTGCTTCGCGGGCACCCTCTTCGAGCTGGTCCTCGCCGCCGACCGCTCGTACATGCTCGAGGGGACGCGCGAGGGCGCCGCCGGCCCGGCGGCGACCGTCCGGCTGGGCGAGCCGAGCTTCGGAGCCCACCCGATGGTCAACGGGCTCACGCGCCTTGAGAGTCGGTTCCTCGGCGAGCGCGCCCGGATCGACGAGCTGAAGCGCCGGATCGGCGAGGATCTGGACGCGCGGGCCGCGACGGAGGCCGGGCTGGTCACGTTCACACCCGACGACATCGACTGGGACGACGAGGTGCGAATCGCCATCGAGGAGCGGGCGGCGTTCTCGCCGGACGCCCTGACCGGCATGGAGGCCTCGCTGCGCTTCGGGGGGCCGGAGACCATCGAGAGCAAGGTCTTCGCGCGGCTGTCGGCCTGGCAGAACTGGATCTTCCAGCGCCCGAACGCGGTGGGGGAGCGGGGAGCGCTCCGGGTCTACGGGACGGGCCAGCGCCCGGAGTTCGATCGGAGGAGAGCCTGATGGCGGTCGACTACCAGGAGCGCATCCCGAACAACGTCCGCCTCCACGAGGACCGGCGCCTCCTGCGGGCGCTCGAGGAGTGGCAGCCGCGGTTCCTCCAGTGGTGGCACGAGATGGGGCCCGAGGGGTTCCAGGCGAGGGACGTCTACCTCCGCACGGCGATCAGCGTGGATGCGCAGGGATGGGCGCACTTCGACTACGTGCGGATGCCTGAGTACCGGTGGGGCATCTTCCTCGCCGAGCCCGAGCCGGGGCGCACGATCGGCTTCGGAGCCCACCGTGGCCAGGCGGCGTGGCAGGACGTCCCGGGGGAGCACCGCGGCACGCTGCGGCGGCTGATCGTCACGCAGGGCGACACCGAGCCCGCGTCGGTGGAGCAGCAGCGCCAACTCGGGCGAACGTGCCCGTCGCTCTACGACCTGCGCAACCTCTTCCAGGTCAACGTGGAGGAGGGCCGGCACCTCTGGGCGATGGTGTACCTCCTTCACGCGCACTTCGGCCGCGACGGCCGGGAGGAGGCGGAGGCGCTGCTCCAGCGTCATTCGGGGGACCAGGACAAGCCGCGCATCCTTGGCGCGTTCAACGAGAAGACGCCCGATTGGCTCTCGTTCTTCATGTTCACCTACTTCACCGACCGGGACGGCAAGTATCAGCTCGCGAGCCTCGCCGAGAGCGGGTTCGATCCGCTATCCCGCACCTGCCGCTTCATGCTGACCGAGGAAGCGCACCACATGTTCGTCGGCGAGGCAGGCCTGGGACGGGTCGTCCAGCGCACCTGCGAGGCGATGCGGGAGCATCGCACGGACGACGTCCGGAAGCACGGGGTCATCGACCTGGCCACGATCCAGCGCTACCTGAACTTTCACTTCTCCGTCTCGATCGACCTGTTCGGGGGCGAGATCTCGACCAACGCCGCCAACTTCTACACCGCGGGCCTCAAGGGCCGGTTCGAGGAGGGCAAGAAGACCGACGACCACGTGCTCGCGGACGCGACGTACCCGGTGACCCAGCTCGACGGCGAGCGTGTCGTGACGCGGGAGGAGGCGGCGCTGACCGCGCTCAACGAGCGCCTTCGGGACGATTACGTCGCGGACTGCCAGCGCGGCGTCGACCGCTGGAACGAGACGATCCGGAAGCACGGGGTCGATTTGGAGCTCCGGCTACCCCATCGCGGCTTCCACCGGGCGATCGGGGCATTCGCGGAGGCGCGCGTGTCGCCCGACGGCCGGGTGGTCAGCCAGGCGGAGTGGGACGCGCGACACGGGGAGTGGCTGCCAACGGAGAACGACAAGGCGTTCGTGCAGAGCCTGATGGCCCCGGTCGTCGAGCGCGGCAAGTTCGCCAGCTGGATCGCGCCGCCCGCCCGCGGGATCAACGGGAATCCCGTCGACTTCGAGTACGTCCGGAGCTGACCGGTGTCCCTCGGGGCGCGGATCCGTGGGCTGCGGACGGATCGCGGCATCCGGCAGAAGGCGCTGGCGGGGACCGCCGGGCTCACGCCGAGCCTGGTGTCCCAGATCGAGTCCGACAAGCTGACGCCGTCCCTTCACACCCTGGGGCGGCTGGCGAGCGCCCTCGGTGTTCCGATCGGGGCCTTCTTCGAGCAGGCCCCGAACGGCCAACTGCACCTCGGGCGGCGGAAGGACTACGCGGTCGTCAGCTTCGACGGGTCGACCGAGCGCTGGGAGGTCCTGGCGGCCGGCCTCTTCCGGGGCAAGGTGCGCGCGGTCGTCTCGACGCTCGGCCGGCGGGGCGCGAGCGTGCCCCCCGAGCGCGTCCTGATCGAGCCGGGTCAGATGAAGCTCATGTACGTCATCGAGGGGAAGATCGCCCTCCAGTACAACGGCGAGCGCCACCTCCTTGAGACGGGCGACTCGGCGTTTCTGGACGGGGGCGTTCCACACACGTGGGAGAACGTCGGCTCGGGCACGGCGCGGACGCTCTGGGTGATCACGGGCAAGGACGCGTGATCGCCAGCCGGCCGCAGGCCTGTCGCAAGCCGCCAAAGGCCGAAGGCCATCCGATCAACGAGGGCGGCGCGAGGGTAGCGAGGTGAGAGCGGTCGAGGTCGTCCTCGTTGACGTCTTCACGTCCACCCCGTTCACCGGCAACCCGGCCGCGGTCGTGCCCGATGCGAGCGGCCTCGACGAGGTCGCGATGCGAGGCGTCGCCGTGGAGATGGCGCGGCCGGCCACCGCCTTCCTCCAGCCGCCCGTGTGCGGCGGCGAGCGCGGGCTCCGCTGGTTCTCGCCGGCCGGAGTCGAGCTGACGCTCTGCGGACACGGCACGGTGGCGGCGGCCCACGTGCTTGCGGCGCGCGGTGAGGCCCCGCGAGGCGAGCTCACCTTCGTCCACCCGCGCCACCGTCTCGCGATCGCGATCGAGGGGGCGCCCGCGTCACGGACCGCGTGGTTCGAGCCGGACTGCCCGCGCTGGGCGCCGGAGGCTGGCGACCTCGCGCCGTTTCTGGACGTTCTCGGGCTGCCCGCGAGCGCCGTCGCCCGGTGGGCCCCGCCCGCGCGCACGTCCGAGCAGGACCTGCTGATCCCGGTGGCCGGGCTCGAGGCGCTCCGTCTGCTCGCGCCCGACCTGGCATCCCTCGGGCGGCTCGCTCGAGAGCGCGGGGTTCGCGGGGTCGTTCTCACGGCGCGCGAGTCGCGCGAGCCGGGCGCTCTCACCCACACCCGGAACTTCATCCCGCACGTCGGGATCCCGGAGGATCCCGCGACCGGGTCCTCGCACGCGGCCATCGGCGTGTGGCTCTGGGAGACGGGCGGTCTCGGGGCCGCCGACGGGGTGGCGCGGTTCCGGGGCGAGCAGGGCGACTTCCAGGGCCGGCCCGGGCGGATCGCCGTCGAGGTGCACGGTGTCCCTGGCCGCGCCACCCGTGTCCGGGTCGGCGGCCAGGCAGTCATCGTGCTCACGGGCCGGCTCTCCCTGCCGTGAGGGGTGCCGCGCCAGCAGTCGCCGAGCCATGACCCGCCCGGATGCGCCGAGCGACGTTCCGTTTCTCGACCGCGCGCGCGAGACGGCGCCCCCCGAGACCCTCCGAGAGTGGCAGTGGCAACGCCTCATCGCCGGGCTGGGTGACGTCTGGGACTCCAACATCTTCTGGCGGGAGCGCCTCCGGGCCGCCGGTGTGAGGGATCCGCGCGACGTCGCCTCGTGGGCGGACTTCGCCAGGCTCCCGCGGCTCACGAAGGCGGAGCTGTCCGCCGATCAGGCGGCTCACCCGCCGTTCGGCACGAACCTCACGCATCCGCTCGACCGCTACGTGCGCGTGTTCCAGACCTCGGGCACAACGGGTCCGCCGCTCCGGTGGCTCGAGACCGAGGCGTCCTGGGCCTGGTGGGCCCGCTGCTGGGCCTTCGTGTTCCGGGGGGCGGGGCTGGCTGCCCCCGACCGTCTCTTCTTCCCGTTCTCCTTCGGGCTCTTTGTCGGGTTCTGGGCGGGGCTGGAGGGCGCGCGGGTTCTCGGCGCGATGGCCATCCCGGGGGGCGGTCAGGACTCGGCGACGCGACTCCACGCGATCCGGGAGCTCGGGGCCACGGCGCTCGTCTGCACTCCGTCGTACGGGCTTCACCTCGCCGAAGTCGCGCGCGCCCAGGGCGCTGACCCGGCCGCGCTCGGCGTCCGCAGGACGGTCCACGCGGGCGAGCCGGGGGCCGGCATCCCCGCCGTGCGCCAGCGCCTGGAGCTGCTCTGGGGCGCCCGGGCGTATGACCACGCCGGCATGACCGAGGTGGGGGCCTACGCGTTCGAGTGCATCGCGCAGGCGGGCCTCCACGTCAACGAGCTCGAGTTCGTCGCCGAGGTGCTCGATCCCGAGAGGGGCCGGCCAGTGGCGCCGGGGGAAGTCGGCGAGCTGACGCTCACGAACCTGGGACGCTGGGGGGCGCCGGTCCTGCGCTACCGCTCGGGCGACCGGGTGCGGCTGGCCCCGAACGCGTGCGCATGCGGCCGCACGTTCGCGCGCCTCGAGGGGGGCATCCTGGGCCGGGTGGACGACATGCTGGTCGTTCGCGGCGTCAACGTGTTCCCGTCGGCGCTCGAGGGGATCGTGCGCCGCTTCGCCGCCGTGGACGAGTTCCAGATCGAGGTGTTTCGTCGAGGGGTGCTGGACGAGGTGCGGCTGCTGATCGAGATCGACGGGAGCGCGGGGCCAGCCGAGAGGGTCCGACAGACGGTGGACGGGGTCGGCCAGGCCGTCCGGCGCGATCTCGGGATCCGGATCGAGGTGACGGCGGTGCCCGCCCGGACCCTGCCGCGCTACGAGTTGAAAGCGCGTCGCGTCGTCCGGCGCGATGACGCCGCGCCCTGACGCCGGCGCGAGCCGAGCCATGGGAGCGGCCAGGAGACCGGCCAAGAGACCGTAAGGAGACCTAGAATGCCCGCGTCGCTCAAAGTTCTCGTCGTGCCGTCGCTCCTGGCGAGCCGGCCGTCCGCGTATCTCGCCCGGCTGGAGGCCGCCGGCATCGAGGTGCTGCGCAGCCCCCTGGGCCGCCCGTACGGCGAGGCGGAGCTGGTCGAGGGGCTCCGGGGCGTCTTCGCGACGATCGCCGGCGTGGAGCCGTACACGGAACGCGTCCTCCGGGAAGCGGCCGACCTCGAGGTGATCGCGCGGTTCGGAGTCGGCTACGACCAGGTGGACGTTCCGGCCGCGACGCGCCACGGCGTCTACGTGGCCATGGCCTTTGGCGGGAACCACGAGAGCGTCGCGGATCTCGCCGTGGCCCTGATGGGCGCCGTCGCCCGAAACGTCGTCGTCTACCACCAGCGCGTGACGGCCGGGGGCTGGGGCTGGGAGTTCCGTCCTGGACTCTGGCGCACCACGGTCGGAATCGTGGGGCTCGGGCGGATCGGCCGGGCCGTGGCGCGACGATGTCGCGGCTACGAGATGCGCATCCTCGCCCACGACACGGTGCCCGACGCCGACTACGCGCGCGCCCACGGGATCGAGCTGGTGACGCTCGAGACGCTGCTCCGGGAGTCGGACTTCGTCACCCTGCACGCCCCCCACTCGCCGGAGACCGATGGCCTGATCAACGCGGCGCGGCTCCGGCTCATGAAGCCGACGGCATTCCTGATCAATACCGCGCGCGGCGGGTTGGTCGACGAGGCGGCGCTCTACGAGGCCCTCTCGGCCCGCCGGATCGCCGGCGCTGGGCTCGACGTGTTCCGGCGCGAGCCGCCGAGCGGCTCGCCGCTCCTCGGCCTCGAGAACGTGGTCGTGACCCCCCACGCCGCGGGATCAGACCTCGCTGGGGAGGCCGGGGTAGGCGACTGCTGCGCCCAGTCGATCCTGGCCGTCGCGCGCGGCGCGGCGCCTCCGGCGGCGCTCCTCCTGAACCCTGAGGCGTCAGCGGCGGCCCGAACGCGCCGCCGACTCTCGGCCTGACCAGTTCGCCCGCAAGAATGCCGGTCGTCCCATCGGCCTTCCTCGCCGGTGCGCGTCTGGCGCGACTCCCGAGGCTTCTTGGGCGGCCGATCGATGTCGACCAGGCGTCCTCCACGTCCACCGAACCCGCCACGGGGTCGAGCGGCCTGCATAGGCTGAAGCCTCGCCGGGGCCGACTCTGGGGCCGGGTGTATAGTGAGTTCCGCGATGAAGGTCCTCCTTCGCAACCAGGGGCGTGAGGTCGAAGTGAGCGGTCGCCGGAGGGTGCGGGAGCTGCTGGCCGAGCTGGGCGTTCTGCCGGAGACCGTGCTCGTGATCCGCGGCAGTGACCTGCTCACGATCGACGAGGTCGTGGCGGAGGACGACGTCGTGGAGTTGCGCCCGGTCATCTCCGGCGGGCGCCCGTGAAGTGCCGGAAGTGCGGCGGCCGAGCGGTGCTGGAGCTCCGGCGCCACAACACGGCCTTCTGCGCGCCTGACTTTCTCGACTTCTTCCGGCGTCACGTGCTGGAGACGGTGCGCCACTGGCGGATGCTCACGCGGGACGAGCCCGTGCTGGTGGCGGTGTCGGGCGGGAAGGACTCGCTCGCGCTCTGGGACGTGCTTCACGACGCCGGCTACCGCACCACGGGGCTCTACCTCGATCTCGGGATCTTCGACTACTCGCGCGCCTCGAAGGCCCGGTGCGAGGCGTTCGCTGCGGCGCGCGGGCTCGCCCTCCGCATCGTCGCCGTCGCCGATGAGGCGGGCGCGCCGATCCCGGCCGTGAGGGACGCGACGCGGCGGCCGACCTGCTCCGCCTGCGGCCTGTCCAAGCGCTACCTCCTGAACCGCGCGGCGCTCGACGGCGGGTTCCCGGTGGTTGCGACGGGCCACAACCTCGACGACGAGGCCGCGACGCTGCTCGGCTCCACGCTGCGCTGGGACGAGTCGTCGCTGGCGCGGCAGACGCCCGTCCTCGAGGCCACGCACCCGAAGCTCGCGCGCCGGGTGAAGCCGCTCTTCCGGATGAGCGAGCGCGAGACCGCCGCCTACGCGTTCCTGCGGGGCATCGACTACATCGTCGAGGAGTGCCCGTTCTCGCGGGGCGCGACGTCGATCACGCACAAGGAGCTGCTGAACCGTCTCGAGGACACGTCACCAGGCTCGAAGGCGATGTTCCTGCAGGGCTTCCTCGATCGGGCGCGCGGGCTCTTCCAGCAGCGGGAGACCGTTACCCTCGTGGAGTGCGTCCGGTGCGGCCAGACCACGACCGGCGAGGTCTGCGCATTCTGCAAGCTCCGCGACCAGGTGCAGCGGGCGGTGCGGCCGGCGGACCGCACGCCGGACGCCGAGCCCGCAGATCCACCGATCGTGCGCGGGCTGATTTCGGACCTTCACGCCGCTTCCGAGATTCACGCGTCCTGACGGGGCGCGCGCATCGTGCCTCCGTCGCCCCGCCTCGACGCCGACCAGGTCGTGTTCGTGGGCACGGGCGGGGGGCGGATGACGACCGCATTCCAGGCCCGGGCGACCGGCGGCCTCTGGGTGTGCCTCGACGGGACCTGGGTCTGCGTCGATCCCGGGCCCGGCGCCCTTGCGCACGCGCGGGGGCGTGCCCTCGGCCTCGACCCGAGCGTCCTCGACGCCATCGTGCTCACCCACAAGCACCTCGATCATTCGGGCGACATCAACGCCATGATCGAGTCGATGACGCAGGGCGGGACCAAGAAGCGGGGCCTCGTCCTGGCCCCGCGGGATGCCTACGACGAGGATCCGGTGATCCTGCGCTATGTCCGGAGCTATCCCGCGGCGACCGACGTCCTCGTCCCGGGCGGCCGGTATCCGATCGGCGGCGACGGCAGCCCTGTCATCGAGACTCCCCTCCAGCTCAAGCACCCGGTCGAGACCTACGGCCTCCGCTTCGTTGGACGCCGGTGGACGGTGGGGCTCGTCGCCTGCACGGGGTACCTGCCGGAGATCGAGACGGCCCTGTCCGCGGACCTCCTCATCCTCAACGTGGTGTATCGCGAGCCGAGGGACGAGATCCACCTGGCCGTTCCCGATGCGCGCCGCCTTATCGCGGCCATGCGCCCCCGCCTGGCGGTCATCACGCACTTCGGGCTGACCATGCTGAGGGCGCGCCCCTGGCAGCTGGCCGAGACGCTCTCGGGCGAAACCGGGGTGCGGGTGCTGGCAGCCCGCGACCGCTGGCGGCTCGATCTCGAGGCGGAGCTGGGCGGCTGAGCGCCCGCGCGGCCGGCTCCGGCCGGTCGAGGCTCCGGGCTCAGCGAGACGGGTCCGGCGGGCCGCCCGACCCGGCCGGCACCCGGCGCGCCGGCTCCGCCGGCCGGCCGGCCATGGCGGTCTCCTGCTCGGCGGCCAGCTTCCACGCGACGATCCCGCCCACCAGGTCGACCACGCCGGTGCGTCCGACCTGCTCGAGAAGGCTCGCCGCGGTGGACGAGCGGAGCCCCGTCTGGCAGTGGACGACGATCCGCGGCCCGGGGGGCACGTCGGCCAGGCGCGCCCGGAGCTGATTGAGCGGCACGTTGACGCTGCCCGGGATCGGGTCGTTCCGCCACTCCGCCTCCGTGCGGACGTCGAGGATCGGGATGCGGTCGGACTGGCGGATCTCCCTGAGCGCCGCTGCCGTCACGCGCTCCACGCGCTTCACCAGGTCGGGTCGGTCCTTGGCGGCCTCGATGCCTCCATCGAGATAGCCCACGACGGCATCGAACCCGACGCGCGCGAGCCGGATGGCCGCCTCGCTCTCCCGGCCCGGCGTGGATACCAGGACGATCGGGCGGGCGGGCGAGAGCAGGATCCCCGCCCACTCGGCGAAGCGGCCGCCGAGACCGATGTTCAGGCTGCTCGCGAGGTGGCCCGCCGCGAAATCGGCCGGATCGCGGACGTCGAGCAGCTGCGCACCGTCGCGCTGGGCGGCGAGCACTGCCTCCAGCGGGAGCCGGTGCAGCTCGCGCGCGAGAACGGTGTCGAGCGTCGGGCGCTCGCGACGGTTCAGATCGGCGTCGTGGGCGAAATAGGGCGGTGCCGCCGGCAGCTCGGCCGTGATCGTCTCGACGAACCGCTGCTTCGACATCGGCTGGAGCGCGTAGTTGTGCTGGCGCTGGACGCCGATGGTGGACATCCGCTCCTGGCCCAGGTGCTTCCCGCACGCGGACCCGGCACCGTGCCCGGGGTAGACGAGCGTCGCGTCCGGAAGGGTCAGAAGCTTCTCGTGCAGCGAGTCGTACAGCATCCCTGCCAGCTCCGGCGCGCTGAGCCCGACCGACGCCATGAGATCCGGTCGTCCGACGTCGCCGATGAAGAGTGTGTCGCCGGTCAGCACGGCGTGGGGCTCACGGTCGCTCACGGCGAGGTCGTAGAGCAGGAGTGAGATGGCCTCGGGCGTATGGCCGGGCGTCTCGAGGACCCGGAGCCGGACGCGCCCGAGCTCCAGGGTGTCGCCGTCGCGGAGCGGCGAGAAGTCGTAGTCGGCCTGCGCCCGGGCGCCCAGGTGGATGCGGGCGCCCACGCGGTCACGCAGCTCGAGGTGCCCGGCCACGAAGTCCGCGTGGAAGTGCGTCAGGATGACGTGCGCGATCTTGAGCCCGCGCCCGGCGGCGTCGTCAACGTACTCGTCCACGTCGCGCCGCGGATCGACCACCACCGCGGTTCGCGTGCTCTCGTCGCCAATCAAGTAGGACGCCTGCGACAGGCAGCCCAGGTAGTACTGGGTGAAGATCATGACTATCCTCTCCGGCTCGCCGGGGGCGGTCGCGGGGCGCCATCGGGGCGCCCCGCCCGGCGGAACCCTTGGCCATGATACCCCGAAGCCCCGGGCGCCGCCGTGCCCGGGCCCCTCGAGCCGGACGGGTCTACCGGAGACTCGAGTGGTACACCGCAAGGTCGGCGAGGGTGTCGTCCGGAAGCGTTCGCATGAGCGCCTTCTGGTCGGCTGGACCTTTCCATCCGCCGAGCGTGCGGCCCACGATCGCGCGGTGGCGGCGGCGGTTCGCGGCGCGCTGGGGGGCGAGCGGTACGAGAGCGCCCACGGGCGGGGCGCCGCGATGACGCTCGATCAGGCCATCGAGTACGCGATGAGCGACGAAGGATAGGGTGCGCACGCAGTTGCGCGGAGCCGGCGGCCCCGCTCCGTCAGGGCACGACGCCAAGGTTTGCCAGGAGCGTCGCGAGGTCCTCCCCGCGGTCGGATCGGTAGACGATCCCCCGCATGCCGAGCGCTTCGGCCGCGCGGACGTTCGTGTCGTAGTCGTCCACGAAGACGCATGCCTCGGGAGGCAGTCCGAGCCGCTGCGCCGCTCGGAGGTAGATCTCGGGCTCCGGCTTGGCCACGCCTTCCTCCGCCGACGAGACCACCGTGTCGAAAAGGTCGTGAATCCCGAGCTCATGCAGGCGTCCCCGCAAGCTCTGATCGGCGTTCGAGAGGATCGCGGTGCGGTACCCGGGGCGGAGCCGCCGCGCGAGGGCGAGGTTGGCCCGGATGAGGTCCCGGCCGGCGACCCAGGCGTCGTGGAGCTTCGGGAGGGGCCGGCCGGCCCGCTCCTCGAGCAGCCGATGGGCCTCCACGCGCCAGGCGAGGAGGTCCCCCCGCCCCCGCTCGATCTCGCGCCAGGTCGGGGTTCGGTACAGGGTCTCGAGAAGGGCGTGCCGGGGCAGCCCGTGGGCCTCCTCGAGCCCGGCCGACACGTCCCACCGCATGTCTATGAGGACGCCGCCAAAGTCGAAAATGACCCCGCCAATGGGCGGGGCGGGCGTCAGGGAAGCTTTGGCCCGGGCACGCACGACGCGGTACGCTAGCCCGCAACGTTGCCGAGGTCAAGCACGGCTGCGCGCCACCGGGGGCCGCGCGACAGGAGCCATGCCGTCCAAGCTGCCGGACCCATCGCACCACGACGACCTCGCCACCCTCCGCGCGCGGGTTCTCGCGCTCGAGGAGGAGGTGGTCCGGCGCCAGCGCGAGGCGGCCGCGATGGCCGAGGCGGCACGCCTGGCGGGGGCGAGCCTCACCGTCGAAGACCTGGTCGAGCGCATCGTCGGGAGCATCGTCCAGCTCTTCGGCGCCGCCTCGGCCAGCATCCGGCACCTCGAGCCGGACGGATCCCTCGTCGCCCTGGCCCGGGCCGGCGGCTCGGGAACGCCCACCTTCGAGCGGGGCCACGTGTCTCCCCCCGGCGTGGGTGTGGTGGCGCGGGCGGTGGCGCTGAGGGAGCCGGTGTGGACCCCGGACGTCCTGACCGATCCGGAGATCAGGCTCACGCCGGACCTGCGCCGGCTCTACGGGAGCACGCCAAATCGCGCGATCCTCGCGGTGCCCCTCGAGGTCCGGGGAGTCGTCCTGGGAGTCCTCAGCTGCCTCTACCCGGTCGGACGGGTTCTCCGCGACGACGAGGTCCGCCTGGCGGAGGCCTTCGCGGACCAGATCGCGCTGGCTCTCGAGAACGCCCGGCTGTTCGCCGAGACCCGAGGTCGCCTGACGGAGAGCGAAACGCTCCTGACCGTCGCCGGGGTGCTCTCCCAGCTACTTCCGATCAAGGAGAGCATGCGGCGCGTGGCGCGGGAGGTGGCCCGTTCCTTCGGCGCCGACCGGGTGGGCGTCTACGTCCTCGACGGCCCCCGGAAGGCGCTCCTGCCCGTCGCGGGCTACCACGTGCCGGATACGCGGGTGCCGCCCCTCCCCGAGGCGCCCATTCCCCTGGAGCGTCTCCGGGAAGCCTTCGCCGGGTACCAGCCCATCTGGACGTCGGACTGCCTGGCCGATCCGCGGTTCGGCTTCACGTTCCCGGCCGCTGCCCCGCCGAAGTCGGCCCTCCTCGCGCCGACTCTTGTCCGGGGCGAGGTCGGGGGGGCCCTCTTGCTCGTGTGGGGGACGCCGGGGCGTCCCGTCGGTCCGGCGGAGATCCGTCTGATCGAGGGAGTGGCGTCCCAGGTGGGACTGGCTGCGGAGAACGCGGAGCTCGCCCGGCAGACGGGCGAGAAGCTCGAGGAGATGGAGCGGTTGCTGGGTGTTAGCCGCACTCTGTCGTCGACGATCGAGCTCGACCCCTTGCTGCGGGTCCTGCTCCAGCAGGTTACCCGGACCGTGGGGGCCGACTCCGCGGGCGTGTGGCTCGCGGACCCCGTCACGGGCGAGCTCGAGCCCTTCGCCGGCTACCACGTCACGCCCGCCGTCGTCGAGCGACTGCGCGGGTTCCGCATCGATCCGAGCCGAAGCGCCCTCTACACGGAGGCGATCGCCCGGCGCGCGGTCGCGGTGTCCACGGACGCGGCGCGCGATGAGCGGCTCCCCCGGGAGTTCGTGACGCTCGCGCCGCACCGTGCCCAGATCTTCGCGCCCATCGTCGCCAACGAGCGCCTGGTTGGCGGGATCATCGCCGCCTGGTGGGAGCGTGAGCTCGTCTGTGGGCAGCGGGAGCTCGGCCTCGTGCAGGCGATGGCCAGCCAGGCGGGGATCGCCCTGGAACACGCGCGCCTGTTCGAGGACGACCGGCGGAAGCTGGCGGAGCTCTCCGCGCTGTACGAGCTCTCCCGCGCGGTGACGGGCCAGCTCGACACGGCCCAGCTCGTCGCGGCCGTCCACCGCGAGGTGGCGCGCGTGCTTGACGTGCGCAACCTGGCCATCTTCCTCTACGATCCGGCCCGGCGCGAGCTGGAGATCGCCCTGCGGGAGCGGGACGGGGCCCCGGAGCCGGACCTTCCGCGGCGCCGCCCGCTCGGGGTGGGCCTGGCGAGCGCCGTGGTGACCCGGCGGGTCCCGCTGCGCACCGCGGAATACGCGGTGGCCTGCGTCCGGGAGGGCGTCGAGCCGGTCCCGGAGTCCGTTGCCCTGCCGCACTGGCTGGGAGTGCCGATGGTCGTCGGGGACGACGTGCTGGGCGTCTTGACCCTGGCGGCCGCCGCGCGGCCGTTCACGGAGGCCGACGAGCGGCTCCTGACCAACATCGCCAGCCTCACGGCGCTGGCGCTCCGGAGCGCGCGGCTCTACGAGGAGCGCTCGGCGGCGTACCGTGAGCTCGCCGTGGCTCAGGACCACATGGTCCGGACCGAGAAGCTCCGGGCGCTCGGCGAGATGGCGGCCGGCGTGGCCCACGACTTCAACAACCTCCTGGCCGTCATCGTGGGCCGTGCCGAGCTGCTCCTGCGTCGCGCACAGGGAACGGAGCTGTCCCGCGGGCTCGAGACGATCCGCCAGGCCGCCCTCGACGGTGCGCAGACGGTGCGGCGCATTCAGGAGTTCACGCGGACGCGCCGGACCCGGCCGTTCCGCCACGTCGATCTCCTGGACGTCGTCCGTGAAGTCGTCGAGATGACGCGGCCGCGCTGGAAGGACGAGGCGCAGAGCCGGGGGATCTCCTACGAGGTGTGGATCGAGGGCGGGCCGATCCCCTGGGTCGCCGGGCGGCCCGAGGAGCTGCGCGAGGTCTTCACCAACCTCCTCACCAATGCGCTCGAGGCGATGTCCGCGGGAGGACGTCTCGTGTTCGGGCTGGGGGTGCAGGACGGCACCGTGGTGGCGACCGTGCGCGACACCGGCCGCGGCATGGCGCCCGAGACCGCGCGACGGGTCTTCGAGCCCTTCTTCACGACGAAGGGGCCCCAGGGCAGTGGACTCGGGCTGTCCGTCGTGTGGGGTATCGTGAACCGACACGGCGGCACCGTGGAGGTGATCAGCCAGCCCGGGGAGGGGACCACGTTCACGGTGCGACTGCCGGTGGCCCGCTCGCTGCCCGAGCCGCCGCCGGGACCCGACCACGCTCGTCCCGCGCGCCCGGCCCGAATTCTCGTGATCGACGATGAGGCGGGTGTGCGTGAGGTCCTCCGGGAGCTTCTGGGCGGCGAGGGCTACACGGTCGTCGCGGCGTCCGACGGCCCCGCGGGGCTCGCGCTCTGGGAGACGGAGCCGGTCGATCTCGTCCTGAGCGACGTGTCGATGCCGGCGATGTCAGGCTGGGAAGTGGCGGAGGCATGCCATGCCCGGTTCCCGGATATCCCGGTGGGTCTCATCACGGGATGGGGTGATCGGCTTGATCCCGCCCAGCTCACGCGCCACGGCATCCGGTTCGTCGTCGCCAAGCCGTTCGAGGCCGCCGAGGTTCTCCACCGCGTCGGCGACGCCCTCGCGGCAGCCGGTCCGACCTGAGGCCGTCCGGCCGTTGCGGGCCGCCAGGGGCGCCGGTATGATGGCTCCGCGCGGGGACACCCGCGTGTCGAGGAGGCGCCCATGCACCAGACCGTGATCGTCGAAGCTGTCCGCTCGCCCATCGGCCGGCGAAACGGGAAGCTTGCCGGGGTCCGCCCCGACGACCTCGCGGCCCACGTGCTCGGCGCGGTCGTCCGGCGTGCGGGCGTCGATCCCGCGGTGGCCGAGGACGTGATCCTGGGCTGTGTGGACCAGGTCGGCGAGCAGGCGTTCAACATCGCGCGGAACGCGGCGCTCATCGCCGGCCTTCCCCTCGACGTCTGCGGGGTGACCCTCGATCGGATGTGCGGGTCCGGCCAGCAGGCGGCGAACTTCGGCTTCGGCATGATCGCCTCCGGGCAGCACGAGTGCCTGATCGTCGGCGGCGTCGAGAGCATGACTCGCGTGCCGATGGGCTCGAGCGCCAGCGGACCCGGAGACGGCCCAATCAGCCCGCGGCTTGCCGAGCGGTACGAGATCGTGCCCCAGGGCACCTCGGCCGAGCTTCTCGTCGAGAAGTGGGGGCTTACGCGCGCGGACCTCGACGAGTTCTCGGCGCAGAGCCACGAGAAGGCCGGGCGCGCGATCGCCGGGGGGCGCTTCGCCCGTGAGATCGTGCCGGTGTCGCTGGCGGACGGATCGACGTTCGCCGTCGATGAGGGCGTCCGCGTTCCCGTCGACCGGGGTCGGATCGCCGCGCTCGCGCCCTCGTTCAAGCCGGAGGGGGCCGTGACCGCGGCCAACTCGAGCCAGATCTCGGACGGTGCGGCGGCCCTGCTGATCATGTCGCAGGACAAGGCGCGCACGCTCGGCCTCCGGCCCCGGGCGCGGTTCGTGGCAACCGCGCTCGCGGGCGTCGACCCGACGATCATGCTCACGGGCCCGATCCCGGCGACCCGGCGGGTCCTCGCCAAGGCAGGTTTGGGGCTCGGTGACATCGACCGCTTCGAGGTGAACGAGGCCTTCGCCTCGGTCGTGCTGGCCTGGGAGCGGGAGCTCCAGCCGGACATGAGTCGCGTGAACGTCAACGGTGGGGCCATCGCGCTCGGCCACCCGCTCGGCTGCTCGGGCGCCCGGCTCCTCGTTACGCTCCTTCACGAGCTTGAGCGCTCCGGCGGGCGGTTCGGGCTGTCGACGATGTGCATCGGATTCGGACAGGGGATCGCGACGATCGTCGAGCGGCTCTAGGGGAGACCGATGCCGGGATACTACTGTCCGAAGTGCCTCAAGACGGCCCCCGTGCAGAAGGTGTGCTGCGGTCGGCCGATGAAGCGCGGCTAGCGCGGGCTCCGATCCGGCGCGCGACGGCCAGCCCGCGTCCCCCCGCTTGAGCTTTCCGGTTCGATGACGCCGACCGCGCCTGGCGGGCCGCTCGTCGTCGTGTGCGGTCTCGATCACGCCAACCTCACGGAGGAGCAGGACGTCCTCGCACGGGCGGGTGTGCGGCTGCAGACGGTCGTCGCGCGCACCGAGACCGAGTACCTGGAGCGGTGCGGCGAGGCCGACGCGCTCCTGATCCAGTACGGCGCCGTCACGCGCCGCGTGATCGAGGGACTCCCTCGCGTCCGCGTGCTGGTGCGGTATGGCGTCGGCGTGGACGGTATCGACGTGACGGCTGCGACCGAGCACGGCGTGCCGGTCGTGAACGTGCCGGACTACGGGACCGACGAGGTGGCGAACCACGCGGTGGCGCTCCTCCTCGCGCTGGCCCGCAAGATCGCGCGGCTCGACCGGCAGACCCGGAGCGGCGGCTGGGACGTGTTCCGCGTCGGGCCCGTGACGCGCCTCGCCGGGCAGACCGTGGGCATCCTCGGGTGCGGCCGCATCGGGTCGGCCGTCGCGCGGAAGCTGGGCGGGTTCGACGTCCGGCTGCTCGGCTGCGACCCGTACGTCAACACCTTCCCTGCCGGTGTGCAGCCGGTCGCCTTCGAGCGGCTCCTGGCCGAATCGGACTACGTGACGGTCCACTGTCCCCTGACGGACGAGACCCGGCACGCCTTCGACGCGGAGTCCCTCGGGTGGATGCGACCGACCGCCGTGCTCATCAACACGGCGCGAGGAGGGATCGTCGATACCGGCGCGCTCGTCAAGGCCCTCCAGGAGGGGCTCCTGGCGGGCGCGGGGCTCGACGTGCTCGAGCAGGAGCCCCTTGATCCGGCCAGTCCGCTGCTCCGGATGGAGCAGGTGATCGTGACCCCGCACGCGGCCTGGTACTCGGAGGAGGGACGCTCGGACCTGAAGCGACGCGCGGCCGAGGAAGCCGTCCGGGTGCTCCGGGGCGAGCGGCCGCGGCACTGCGTCAATCCGGACGTGCTGGGGCGTCTGCGCCGGCCGCCGGCCGCCGGCGGCTGAGGGCCGTGCCCGAGCCCCTCTTCGACGTCGTTGCTCCGGGCGAGGTCATGCTGCGCCTGGCGTCGCGGCCGCCTACCCGGCTCGAGCAGGCGAGGGAGCTTGACGTCTCCTACGGCGGGACGGAGGCCAACGTCCTGTGCGCGCTGGCGCGCCTCGGCCACCGCACCGCGTGGATCTCAGCGCTGCCCACGAACGTCTGGGGGGACCGCCTCGCCCGCGAGCTCCGCGGCCACGGGGTGGACGTCGCGCACGTCGGCTGGCGCGACGGCGGCCGGATCGGGACCTACTTCATCGAGTACGGCGTGGCGCCCCGCCCGATTCGGGTGGTCTATGACCGGAAGGACTCCGCCTTTGCGTCGCTCGACGAGTCGGAGGTGGACTGGGCGACGGTCTCCCGCACCCGCGTCGTCCACGTCACCGGTATCACGGCGGCGCTCGGCCCCCGTCCGAGACGCCTGTTCGAGCGCGCGGTCGAGTCGGCCCGCGCGACCGGGGCGCTCCTGTCGCTCGACGTGAACCACCGGACCGCTCTCTGGACGCACGAGGCGGCGCGGGCCTATCTCGAGCCGCTGCTGCCCCGGGTGGGGCTCCTGTTCGTGGGCATAGAGGACGCGCGGCGTATCTTCGGGATCGACGGCGAGCCCGAGGCCGTCGCGGCGCGGCTGCGCCAGCTTGCGCACGGGGCGATCGTCGCGTTGACGCTCGGCGACCAGGGCTCAGTGGTCCTGAGCGACCGTCCACGCCGCCCGACCCGGCTCTACAGCCTCGATCTCGTGGCGGATCGCGTCGGCGCCGGCGATGCGTTCGCGGCGGGCTTCCTGCACGGCTGGCTGATCTCGGGGGATGCCCAGCGGGCCCAGGACTTCGGAACGGCCCTGGCGGCGCTGAAGTGTACGATGTGGGGTGACATCGCGGTCGTCCGGCCCGGCGAGCTCGAGGAGCTCCTGGCGCAGCCGGATCCGCGCATCCGGCGGTGAGGCCCGCTCCGCGGCGGGCGGAAAGAGGAGGACCCTGGTGACGACGGGCCGGTACGTCTATCTCAACGGCGAGCTTGTTCCCTACGCGGACGCGCGGATCCACGTCCAGTCGACGGCGGTGAAGTACGGGGGATCGGTGTTCGAAGGTCTCCGAGCCTACTGGAATCCGGCCCAGGAGGAGCTCTACGTGTTCCGGCTCCAGGAGCACATCGACCGGCTCTTCGCGTCGATGCGGCTCATGCGGATGCAGCACTCGCTGACGCGCGAGGAGATCGGGCGGTCGATCCTGGACGTCCTCCGCAAGAACCAGGCGCGCGAGGACGTGCACATCAGGCAGACCGCCTACCTCTCGTCGGACGGCGACATGGACGACGCCGGGCCCGTGGGCCTCGCCGTCGACGCACGGCCGCGGAAGGCGACGCAGAAGCCGGGGATCGCCGTCGGCGTGTCGTCGTGGACGCGGATCGCCGACGGGGCGATGCCGCCCCGCATCAAGTGCTCGGCGAACTACCAGAACGGGCGCCTCGCCACCCTGGAGGCGAAGGCGAACGGCTACGACGGCGCGCTCCTCCTGAACGGCCGCGGCAAGCTCGCCGAGGCGCCGGGCGCGTGCTGCTTCCTCCTGCGCGGCGGCGTGCCGATCACCCCGCCGGTGACGGCGGACATCCTGGAGTCGGTGACCCGCGCCACGCTCATCGAGCTGTTCCGGACCGAGCTCGGCCAGCCGGCGCTCGAGCGGGAGGTCGACCGCACCGAGCTCTACCTCGCGGACGAGGTCTTCCTCTGCGGGAGCGGCTGGGAGATCACGCCGGTCGTGTCGATCGACCGCTTGCCCCTCGGCGACGGCGTCCAGCCGGGCCCGGTGACGCGCGCGATCCAGGCGTGCTACTTCGCCGTGGTCCGGGGCGAGAAGCCGGCCTACCGCCGCTGGCTGACGCCGGTCTACGGCCGCTGACGCCTGCTGCAGCCCGATCCGCGAGGCGGCCCGCGGGGTGGTATGGAATCGCCCGGCGGGCCGCTCACCGTCCTGGTCCTCACGCAGGGTCAGGGAGACGGGCACGCTTGCGTCGATGTGGCGGGCAGGGCTTCCAGAGCGCGCCCCCTCCCTTACAGGCCTCCCCACGGATTGGAGAAGGAGTTATGAGGTCGAGCCGCGCGAAGGTGATTAGCGAAAGCGACTCATTGCGCGCCGACGTCTGATGGGCGGTATCGCGCACTGTGCCGGCCTACCGCTGAGGGTGCTGGCGCCCAGCGGCCGGGCACCCTCAGCGCTTCAAGACAATCGGCGGGTGGAGGGGGGCGGCTTGACCCCCGAGGGATCGCCACCCTAGAATCCGAGCCCTCACATACCCTCGACGAGGGGACGACCATCGTCCTTGCATGCGTGGTGCCCATTCGGGGCAGCCGACGCCGGAAGGGAGAGACCAGGGCATGCGTTACGTCAAGGCAGCGGTGATGACTCTCGGGCTCGTCGCTCTGGCGGTCGGCATCGGCACCGTCGAGGGGCAGTCGCTCAGCGGTGAGTACAAGATCGGGATCCTCGAGCCCCTGACGGGTCCCCTCGCGTTCGAGGGCAAGCGGCACCTCGAGGGCTATGAGCTGATGCGCGACCTCATCAATGAGCGCTTCGGCGGCGTAATGGGCAAGAAGCTCGTGCTCGTCGCCGGTGACGCGGTCGATCCCACGGCGGCGGCGTCCGAGGCCACGCGCCTGATCACGCGGGAGGGCGTGAAGATCCTGACCGGCACCTACTCCTCCACGCTCTGCGGCGCGGCGAGCGAGGCGGCGGCCCGCCACAACGTCATCTACTGGGAGACCTCCTGCGTCGACCCCCGGTTCACCCGACGCGGCCTCAAGAACGTCTTCCGCACCGAGATCGACGGCACCGGGTTCGGCTGGTACAACGTCGAGTTCATCGCCAAGCACCTCGCCCACCGCTTCGGGAAGAAGCCGAACGAGCTGCGCGTCGCCTTCCTGTCCGAGGATTCCTCGTACGGCCAGGGCGTGACCGAGGCCGCGCGCCAGCGGGCGAAGCAGGAGTTCGGGATGACCGAGGTCGCGATGGAGTACTACGCGTTCGCGACCACCAACGACTTCACCCCGATCGTCCTCAAGCTCAAGGGGCTCAACCCCGATATCGTCCACCACATCGCCCGTGGTCAGGATTCGGTCCTGTTCTGGCGCGCGGCGCGCGAGCAGAACTTCCAGTTCAAGGCGCTGGTGCACGCCGGGGCCACCGGCTACGGCTCGCCGGACTTCGGCAAGGCGCTCGGCGCCGACGGCAACGGGCCCTTCGCGCTGCTGGAGCCGAGCGCGGGCTTCCTGGTCGACAAGCTTCGCCCCGAGGGCCAGCGGATCGAGCGGGCCTTCCGCGACTACGTCCAGCAGAAGACCGGGCTCGCGAGCCCGGCCGGCGGCCACCAGCTCGCCGCGGGCGGCCTGTGGGTCCTGAAGCTCGTGCTCGACCAGGCCAAGACGGACGACCTCGACCAGTTCCGGGCGGTGGTCATGGCGATGGATGTGCCGGTGGGGTCGGCCTTGAACGGCTGGGGCGTGAAGTTCGCAGAGAGCGGCCAGAACTCGAACGAGCGCGTCCAGCACTACATGCTCCAGTGGCAGGACGGGCAGCAGGTCACCGTGTGGCCGGAGGAGTTCACGGACAAGCGCGCCAAGTGGATCCCCCTCGGCGCGTGGGATCAGCGGAAGTAGCCGCCTCCCGCCGCCCGCTCGGCCGGCGCCCCGGGACGCCCCCGGGGCGCTCGCCCTCCTAGCATGGAGGCGATCCCCCAGCTCGCGATCTCCACGATCCTCCTCGGGGGGATCTACGCTCTGATCGCGGTCGGGCTCACGCTCATCTTCGGCGTGATGCGCGTGGTCAACTTCGCCCACGGCGAGTTCGTGATGCTCGGAATGTACCTGGCGTTCTGGGCCTTCGCGTTGCTCGCCCTCAACCCCTACGTGGTCCTGGCGGCAGCGCTCCCGGTGTTCTTCGTCACGGGCCTCGCCAGCTACCGGCTCGTCATGCGGCCGGTCGTTCGCGAGTCGCACTACGTCCAGATCTTCACGACCGTCGGGCTCTCGATCGCACTTCAGAACCTGGCCCTCGTCCTCTGGACGGGTGACTTCCGGTTCGTCCGGAGCGAGGCCGCGTCGGTGGCGGTGCGGCTGGGCGGCACCGCCTTCAACCTCGCCCAGGTCATCGCCTTCGCCGCGTCGGTCGCCTTCACGGCCGCGCTCTTCGCATTCATGCGGTGGTCGTACACCGGCAAGGTGATGCGCGCCACCGCTCAGGACCGGCAGGCGGCGGCGCTCATGGGCATCGACACCGACCGCGTTTACGCTCTCACGTGGACGATCGGGATCGTGTGCGTGGGAGTCGCCGGCGTGCTCCTGGCGCCGCTTTATCCGGTGTACCCGACGGCCGGGCTCCAGTTCGTGCTGATCGCGTACGTGGTGGTGGTGCTCGGCGGGCTCGGCGACATGGTGGGAGCGCTGCTCGGCAGCCTGATGGTCGCGGCTGTCGAGGTCGGGGGCTCGTACGTCATCGGCACGGCCTGGAAGGAGGTGCTCTACCTCCTCCTGTTCATCGGGATCCTGCTGGTGCGCCCGGCCGGCCTCTTCGGCCAGCGTGGCGCCGAGCAGCTCGGGACCTGATGGGGCGCTGGGCGGCCGCCGCCGGCTTCTTCGGCCTTGCCGCCCTGGTTCCCCTCGGGGTGCGCGACGCATTCCTGCTGGACGCCCTGATCCTCATTCTCCTGTGGGGGTCGACGTCGGCCGGGTGGAACATTGCCGGCGGCTACGCGGGCCAGATCTCGCTCGGCCACGCGGCGTTCTTTGGCCTCGGCGCCTACTCGGCGGCGCTGCTCGGGACCCGCTGGGGCGTCTCCCCCTGGATCGCGCTCCTCGTCGGCGCTCTCCTCTCCACCGTGGCCGGACTCGTGATCGGCTACCTGAGCAATCGGCTCCGCGGTCCCTACTTCGTGCTCGCGACCATCGCGTTCACGCAGGTGCTGCTCATCGTCGCCAGCCGCTGGCGGGGCTTCACCCAGGGCTCGGAGGGCATCCCGGTGCCGTTCCGGCCGGGCTTCTGGACGCTGGGCATCGCCGGGAAGGCAGCCTGGGTGTACCTGATCCTGGGGCTCGCAGTGCTCCTCTACCTCGTCGGGCAGTACCTCGAGCGCTCGCGCTGGGGCTATCAGCTGGCGGCCGTGCGGGAGGACGAGGACGCCGCGCTTTCCCTCGGCGTCCCCGCGCGACGGCTCAAGGTCCTGGCGATCGCGGCGAGCGCTGCGCTCACTGCGGCCTGCGGAACGCTGTGGGCGCAGTACGTCGGCTTCGTGGATCCGTTCTACGTCTTCTCGGTGGATCTCTCGGTCCGCTTCGCCCTCGCCTCCATCATCGGGGGGATCGGCACCGCCCTTGGCCCCTTCCTGGGCTCGCTCCTGATCACCACGCTCGAGACGTATCTGCGCGCACGCTTCGGCGGGGCGGGCGCCGGCCTTGTCGGGATCTACCTCATCATCTATGGCTGCGCCCTGGTCCTCGTGGTCCGTTTCGTCCCGCAAGGGCTGGTCGGCTGGCTTGGCGAGCGGCTCCGCCGCCGCGGCGTCGCGGAGGCCCGGTCGTGAGCTTGCTCTCCGTCCGTGGCGTCACCAAGCGGTTCGGCGGCGTCGTCGCCAATCGCGACGTGTCGTTCGAGGTGACGCCGGGGGAGCTGGTCGGCGTCATCGGGCCGAACGGCGCGGGGAAGTCGACCCTCTTCGAGATCATCACCGGCTTCTACCGTCCGGACTCCGGCGAGGTGCACCTCGACGGCACCCGCCTGACCGGTCTGACCCCGGACCGGGTTTGCCGACTCGGCGTGGCCCGGACCTTCCAGAAGCTCCGGCCCTTTCCGGGCCTGAGCGTCCTCGAGAACGTGGTCGTCGGCGCGCTGACGCGGACGCCGGACGTCCGCCACGCGCGCGAGCAGGCACGCGAGATCCTCGGGCGGGTCGGACTCGGCGACAAGGCCGACGCCCACGCGCGCGCGCTCTCGACCGGGCAGCGCAAGCGCCTCGAGCTCGCGCGCGCGCTGGCCACGCGCCCGCGGCTCTTGCTCCTCGACGAGGTCACCGGCGGCGTCGACCAGGGCAGCATCCCGGGACTCGTGCGGCTGATCCGTGAGCTGCACCAGGGCGGGCTCACCGTGCTCGTCATCGAGCACAACATGCGCGTGATCACCGCGGTGGCTCAGCGCATCCTCGCGCTCTACCTGGGCGAGGTCATCGCGGACGGTCCGCCCGAGATCGTCGCCCGCGATCGGCGGGTGGTCGAGGCCTACCTCGGGCAGACGTACGCGCAATGAGAGCGGGGCCGTGCTGAGGGTCGAGGGGCTCGACGTGGCCTACGGGGACTTCCAGGTCCTTTGGGAGGTCGCCATCCACGTAGAGCAGGCCGAGATCGTCTGCCTCCTCGGGCCGAACGGCGCGGGCAAGTCGACGCTCATGAACACGATCTCGGGGCTCTTGCGGCCCCGCCGGGGCCGGATCACGTTCCTCGACCGGCGCATCGACGGCCTGCCACCCCACCGGACGGTCGCCGAGGGCCTCGCGCACGTGCTGGAGCGCCGGCGGCTGTTTCCCTTCCTCACGGTGCTCGACAATGTCCTGCTGGGCGCCCACAACGCCCGGGCGCGGACGCGCCGGGCCGAGACGCTGGCGCGGGTCGAGGCCGTATTCCCGGTCGTGCGCCACCGGCGCGCGCAGCTCGCCCACACCCTGTCGGGTGGAGAGCAGCAGATGGTCGCGATCGCGCGCGGGCTGATGGCCCGCCCGCGACTCCTCATGATCGACGAGCCGTTCCTCGGCCTGGCGCCCCGGGTGGTGCAGGAGATCGGCGGCGTCATCCGGCGGATCCGCGACGAGGAGGGTATCGCGGTGGTCTTCATCGAGCAGAACGTGGAGCTCGCCCTGAAGCTGGCCAACCGCGGTTACATCCTCGAGTCGGGCCGGACCCTCCTCGAGGGCAGCGCGGCGGACCTGCTCCAGTCTCCCGAGGTCAAGCGGATCTTCCTCGGCGACGTGGCGCTGTGAGTGGCTGCCGGTACCTGTGGCGACCGAAATGAGCGGGCGTCCGAATTCGTCGGATTGACAGCATGTGCGGCGGGGAGGCGCGGCCCGAGCCGTCGGCCTCGCCACCTATCCGGCATGACGGCCGTACGCCCGCCGATTGCCGGCAGTGCTCGGTCTCCGTCGTAGCTCATGGCCCAGGGTTACCTCCGGTTCTCTTGTCCGGGGCGCTCCCGGGGGCTAAGATCAGGCGTGTCCCGCCCCAGCACGCCTGACGGAACCGCGCCCCCGGGCCCGACGGGCGACGCGGCCGCCCGAATCCTCGACGGGCTGAACCCGGCGCAGGCGGACGCCGTCACCCACGATCGAGGGCCGCTCCTGATCGTGGCGGGCGCCGGGACCGGCAAGACCACCGTCCTCACGCGCCGCATCGCCCATCTCATCGCGTCGCGCCGGGCCCGACCGGAGGAGATCCTCGCGCTCACTTTCACCGACAAGGCTGCGCTGGAGATGGAGGAGCGCGTCGACGTGCTCGTCCCCTACGGGTATGCCGATGTGCGCATCGCCACGTTCCACGCCTTCGGCGACTGGCTCCTGCGCGAGCACGCCCTCGAGGTCGGGCTCACGCCGGCCTTCCGGGTGCTCAACCGCGCGGAGCAGGTCCTCTTCCTCCGCACGCGCCTCTTCGAGCTGCCGCTCGACCACTTCCGCCCGCTCGGTGACCCGACGCGCCACCTCCAGGCCCTCGCCGGGCTGTTCGGGCGTGCCAAGGACGAGGATGTCACGCCGGAAGCCTACCTGGCCCATGCGGATGCCCTCGCAGCCGAGGCGGCGGCCGATCCGGACGACGCCGAGCGGCGGGATCTCGCGATCCGGACCCGCGAGCTGGCCCTCGTCTACGCGGCGTACCGCGATCTCATGGCCCGGGCGGGCTTCGTCGACTTCGGCGACCAGATCTTCCTGGCGCTGCGCCTCCTGCGGGATCGGCCGTACGTTCTCGCCAAGTATCAGCGCCGCTTCCGCTACATCCTGGTCGATGAGTTCCAGGACACGAACCACGCGCAGTTCGAGCTGGTGAAGCTCCTCGCCGCCCTGCACCGGAACGTGACGGTCGTGGGCGACGACGATCAGGCGATCTTCCGGTTCCGCGGCGCGTCGATGAGCAACATTCTCGGGTTCGACGCGGCGTATCCCGATGCCCGCCGCGTGGTGTTGGTCCGGAACTACCGCTCGGGGCAGCGCCTGCTCGATGCGGCCTACCGGCTGATCCGCCACAACGACCCGGACCGCCTCGAGACCGCCCGCGGAATCGGCAAGCGGCTCGTGGCGGAGGGCGGTCCGGGGCCGGAGGCGCTCCACCACTCGTACGAGACCGTCACCCAGGAGGCCGATGCGGTCGCGCGGACGATCGAGGAGGAGGTCGAAGCCGGCCGGCGCGCCTACCGGGATTTCGCGATCCTCGTCCGCGCCAACGCCGACGCCGATCCGTTCCTACGGTCCCTCAACCTGCGCGGCATCCCCTGGACCTTCTCCGGCAACCAGGGTCTCTACACGCGCCCCGAAGTGCGTCTCTGCATCGCGTTCCTCCGGGTCCTCGCTCAGCCGGATGACTCGGTAAGTCTCTACGCGCTGGCGGCCTCGCCGCTCTTCTCGGTGCCTCCCGTCGATCTCGCGCGCTGCGGGGCCCACGCGGACCGCCGGAACCGGTGGCTCTTCGACGTGCTGCGCGGGCTGGACCAGACGCCCGAGCTTCGCGCGGCCCTCTCTGCCGAAGGTGCGGAGGCGATCGGCCGCCTGGTGAAGGAGCTGGAGCGGTATCTCGGCCTCGGGGCGGAGCTCGGGACCGGCGAGCTTCTCTACCAGTTCCTCACGGACAGCGGCTGGCTCGGCCGGATGTCGCGTGCGAGCACGCCGCGCGAGGAAGCGGAGGTCCAGAACGTTGCGCGCTTCTTCCGCCGGATCCAGGACGCCACCCGGGTCCTGCCGCGGGACCACGTCCGCGAGTTCGTCAGCCACCTGGACGCGCTGATGCAGGCGGGCGAGGACCCGGCCGTCGCCGAGGCGGACGTCGACGCGCCGGCCGTGCGCGTCCTCACCGTGCACAAGGCCAAGGGGCTCGAGTTCCCGGTCGTGTTCGTGGTTGGCCTCGTCCAGGGACGGTTCCCCTGGCCGAGCCGCGGTGAGGTCCTCGAGCTGCCGGACGCGCTCCTGCGGGACCGTCCCTCGTCGGCGGACTTCCGCCTCCAGGAGGAGCGGCGGCTCTTCTACGTGGCCATGACCCGCGCGAAGGAGGCGCTCCACCTCACGTCGGCGCGCGACTACGGAGGGCGCAGCACACGCAAGGTGAGCCAGTTCGTGCTCGAGGCCCTCGACCTTCCGCGGGACGCCGTCCGCCCCGCGAAGGCGACGGTGCTGGAGGACCTCCGGGGCTTCGCCGCTCCGGCCGAGCGCGGGGGCGAGGGAGAGCCCGCCCTCGCCCCGGATGCCGTCCTCGAGGTCAGCCACCGCCAGGTCGACGACTATCAGACCTGCCCGCTCAAGTACCGGTACGTCCACGTCCTGCGGGTCCCGATCCGCCGCCACCACACGGTCGTGTACGGGGAAACGCTCCACCGGGTCGTCGAGCACTACCTGCGCCGGCGCGCCGCCGGCCTGTACACGCCTCTCGAGGCACTGCTCGAGACTTACGAGCGCGAGTGGCGGAACGAGGGCTTCCTCACCTGGGCGCACGAGGCGGCGCGACAGCTGGCGGGCCGGGAGGCGATCCGGCGCTTCTGGCACGCGGAGGAGGCCTCCGGGACGCGCCCGACCTTCGTCGAGCGGGAGTTCAGCGCGAGCCTCGCCGGTGCCGAGGCGCCGACCCGCATCCGCGGACGGTGGGACCGGGTCGACGAGACGGAGACCGGCCCCGTCATCGTCGACTATAAGTCATCCGACGTGCGGGAGCCGGAGCGTGCCGCCGACCGTGCGGCCGACAGCCTCCAGCTGCAGATCTACGCGCTCGTCTGGCGCGAGATGTTCGGGCGGCTTCCCGCGCGGGTCGAGCTGCGGTTCCTCGAGTCGGGCGTGGTCGGGGCGCACGAGCCCACGGACGCCGACGCGGCCACGGCGCTCGAGGCCGTGCGCACCGCGGCGGCCGGGATCCGGGCGCGGCGGTTCACCGCCACGCCGTCCTACCGGGCCTGCCGCTACTGCGCCTACAACCAGATCTGTCCGTACACGGCGAGCCGCGACGTCTGAGCCCGGCGTCGGACTCGCCCGGGGAGCGTGGCGCCGTCCCCGGGCGAGTCGTGGGAACTTAGCCGGCGAGCGGCGCCGGCCGGTGCGGGCGATGCTGCCGGTGCGGACGGAGAGGCCGGAGCTCCCGCAGCTTCTCCCGCTGCTCCGGCGTGAGGATGCGGGCCACCTCCTGCAGGGTGCGGACGCGCGCCTCGAGGACCTGCCCCGTCAGCTCGCGGACCTCGGCGGCCTTGGCCGTGAAGGCGGCGTCGTCCGCCTCGGCGAGGGCCATCTCACGGAGCGCGCGCCGGGCCTCGCGGAGCGTCCGCGCCGTCTCGCGCATCGACTGCCAGTGACGCGCATGGATCTCGCGGATCGCCTGGACCTGGTCCTCGCTCAGTCCGAGCTGCTCGCGGAGCGCCGGCCTCTCGATCGGCGTGATCCGGCGGGCCACGTGCGCCTCGCTCGGCGTGGCGCCGCCGACCAGCATGACCAGGCCGCTCAGAACGCTCGCCAACGGCCACTTCACGTGCCGCTTCGCCATTTTCCCGACCTCCCTGAGCGGGATCGCCCGCTCGCGTGTCTCGATCGCTGGCGGTTGGACGGGGGAAGGCGGCCGGGCGTTCAACCCTGGCCGCTGGACGCCCACCTCCGACGGACGGCCTAGCCCGGGAGGGTGGCGCCTGATGGCACCCAGGCAGGCGCCGGGCCGCGCCGGAACAGCTTGACCCGACCGGCTCCTCGCATGGTGGCGAGGCCCACCTCGACCCGGACAACCGTTCCCTCCTCGATCCCGACGACCGGATTGGCCCGCACGACGTGGTACTCGGCGATGCGCATGTCCCGGGTCTCGCTCCCGGGGGCCATGACGGGATCCGTCTCAAGATAGTGCGGGTTCACGTTGAACGGAACGAGATCCAGCGCCGCGAACGCCGTCAGCCCCACCCCGTTCCAGTCGTTCGTCGTGAGGATGCTGGGCCCCGCCACGTTCGAGCCCGCGCTCACGCCGACGTAGGGAAGGCCTTCGCGAACGCGCTCCCGGATCGCGTCGAGCAGCGCGGACTGGCGCAGGCGCTCCAGAAGGGCGTAGGTGTTCCCGCCGCCGACGAGCACGGCATCGACCCGGGCCAGGCCGGAGAGAGGGTCTCCGTCCCAGCGGAAGTGCTCGAGGGCGATCTCGGGCCCGAGGGCCTCGCGCGCCGTCTCGTAGTAAGCGCGCTCGTCGCCGAGGGACGCCGCCGTGACGAAGCCCACGCGTCGCGCGGACCCGAGGAAGTCGAGCAGCTCGGCTCGACAGTGGCGGAGGTACGGGCGACCCGAGTTGCTGATCAGGAGCAGACGCATGGACGCGAGCGTAGCATGGGCGCTCGCCCGCGGCGGCTCCGCGCCTTGACGGCGCCGCGGAGGGTCGCGTACCGTGGCGTCGCGATTCGCGGTTCCAGTCAAGCATGGCGTCGCCGAAGGCGGCAGGGAGGTGCCCAATGGCTGAGCGCATCCGGCGGGTGCAGTACTTCTACGTGATGGCGCCCGACAAGCCCGGGGAAGGGGCCGGCGCTCTCCGGACGCTCCAGCGCGCGGGGGTCAACCTCCTGGCCTTCTCCGGGTTCCCGGCCGGCAAGCGGGCCCAGCTCGACTTCGTCCCGGAGGACCCGGCCGCCTTCCGGGCGGCCGCCCGGCAGGCCAAGTGGAAGGTCACGGGACCCAAGGTGGGCTTCCTCATCGAGGGAGACGACCGTACCGGGGTGATGGCCGACCTCTACGAGAAGCTGGCCGCGGCCCGGATCAACATCACCGCGAGCGACGCCGTCATCGGCGGCGCGGGGCGATTCGGGGCGATCCTGTGGGTGAAGGCCCGGGACGTGAACCGAACCGCGAAGGTCCTCGGCGCCTCCTGACTGTCAACCAGCGGACACTCCCTCCTCGGTCCCCCGGAATATGGTTTCCCGGGCGTCCGTCGAACGCGGCAACAGAGGAGGACCAAGATGACGCTCATGAGGACGGTGATCGCGGCAGTTCTCATTGCCGGTTTGCTGGCCACCGTCGTGGTAATCCCCCAGGTGGCGGAGGCAGGCGGTCGCCACTGGAATCGCGGTGGACACGGGTATCACCACTCCGGGCATAGCTACTTCTGGCCCGGGCTTGCGGTGGGCGCCGTGACCGGGATCGTCGTGGGCAGCATCTTTGCGCCCCGCGTCTACGCCGCGCCCCCGGTCGTGTACCAGCCGGTGCCTCCTCCGGTGGTCTATCAGCCCGCCCCCGTGTGCTCGAGCTACTGGGTCAGCACCTACTGGAACGGATACCAGTGGGTGCCGGGCTACTGGGCGCAGGCCTGCCGGTAACCCCCCTGACCACCTGCTGACGCCGGGCCCGGGTCACGAACCCGGGCCGGTCTTTTTTGGTGACGGCGCCCATGGTCCGGTAGGCTGACATCGATGACTGCCGCGCTGCCCGGCCGGATCCGGCTCGCCGCCTCGCCCACGCCGGTCCAGCCTTTGCCACGGCTCGGAGAGGCCCTAGGGCTCGAGCTCGCCGTCAAGCGGGACGATCTCACGGGCTTCGCCGAGAGCGGCAACAAGGCCCGCAAGCTCGAGTTTCTCGTCCACGAGGCGCTCGAGCAGGGCGCCGACACCCTGATCACGGTCGGAGCGCTCCAGTCGAACTGCGCCCGGGCCACGGCCGTCGTCGCGGCCCGCCTCGGGCTGGGCTGCGTCCTGGGACTTCGGGGGACGGCCCCCGACGTGTCCGACGGCAACCTCTTCCTCGCCAAGCTCTTCGGGGCGCGTCCCGTGTTCGTGCCGCCCGAGGCGGTGGACAGCCCGGAGGGCCTGTTCACGCGCCTGGCCGAGGAGGTGCGAGCGTCGGGTGGGCGTCCCTACGTCATCCCGGAGTCGGGCTCCAACGAGCTCGGGGCGCTGGGATACGCGGCGGCCGTCGAGGAGCTCCAGGGGCAGATCGCAGCCGGCGTGCTCGCGCCTCCCGACGCGATCGTGGTCGCCGCGTGGAGCGGGGGCAGCCTGGCGGGTCTCCATCTCGGCAAGGCGCTCTTTGGCCTCCGCGCCGAGATCTGGGGAGTGCCCGTCCAGTTCGACGCCGAGACGATCCGCGCCTCGGTCTGGACGACCGTGCGAAAGTCGGCCGCCCGAATCGGCGCGGACGTCCACGTCGAGCGCGAGGCCATCCGTCTCCTCGACGGGTACCAGGGTGACGGGCGCACCGGGGTGCGGCCCGAGGAGCTCGCCGTGGTCGCCCGCGCAGCGCGCGCCGGGCTTCTGCTCGACCCGGTGTACACGGCCAAGGCGTTCCTCGCCCTCGAGGACACCGCGCGCCGGGCGCCCGGCCTCCTGGGCCGCCGCGTTCTCTTCCTCCACACCGGCGGCGGCTTCGGGGTGTTCCCGTACCGGGCGCCCCTCGCGCGGCTTCTCGACGCGGCCGCGCCGGCCTGAGGCGACCCTCCGGGCACGGGTCGATGACCGGGGAGATCCGAGTCCCCGCGGCGGAGCTCCAGGAATTCACGAAAGGCGTGTTCATCGCCGCGGGGCTGCCGTCGGAGGACGCCGCTCTCGAGGCCGAGGTCCTCGTGTGGGCGAACCTCCGGGGCGTCGACTCCCACGGGGTCCTCCGGATCCCGTGGTACGTGGAGCTGATCGATCGGGGAGACATGAATCCGCGGCCGAGGATCCGCGTGGAGAAGGAGACGGCCGCGACGCTCCTGATCGACGGCGACCGCGCCCTCGGCCCCATCGTCACGACCGCCGCCATGCGGCGCGCGATCGACAAGGCCGGCACAGCGGGCATCGGCTGGGCCGTCATCCGCAACACCACGCACCAGGGCGCGATGGCGTACTACGCGCTGATGGCGGTCGAAGCCGGCATGGCGGGCATCGCCATCGTGTGCAGCCCTCCCAACATGGCGCCGTTCGGCGCGCGCGCCGCTGGCGTCCACAACAGCCCGATCTCGATCGCGGTCCCTGCCGGCCGCCACCGTCCGCTCTGCCTCGACATGGCGACGAGCGTGGCAGCGGGCGGGAAGCTCCGACTGGCACAGGACAAGGGGGTCCCGCTGCCAGCCGGGTGGGCGCTCGACGAGACGGGGCAGCCGACGACCGACGCGACGCGGGCGAAGATCCTCCTGCCGTTCGGGGGCCCCAAGGGCTCAGGGCTGGCCATGATGTTCGAGACGCTCACCAGCCTGATGGTCGGGAACGCCCTGCTCGGGCCGGCCCTCTCCGGAGAGCCCGGCGCCGGCCGGCACCGCCAGAACAGCGTGGTGGCGGCCATCGACATCGGGGCCCTCACGGACCTCGCCGCGTACCGGGCCGAGGTGGATCGCCTGATCGACGGGCTGAGGGGACTGCCGCGGGCGGACGGGGTCGCCGAGGTCCTCGTCCCCGGCGAGCCGGAGGACCGTTCGACGGAGGAGCGGCGCCGCCGGGGCATCCCGCTACCGGCCGGAACGGTGGCGAATCTCCGGCACGTCGCGGCTCGCTTCCGGATGGCGCTGCCCGCCGGCTTCTAAGGTCACTCGGGCCGGTCCCGCGCGGACCGTCCCCCGCGGACCGGCTTGGCGCAGGTCGGGCCGCGGGGTACACTCCGGGCTCGTGGAGCCATACGCCGAGATTCCGCCCTCCGAGCTGAAGCGCCGCCTCGACGCCGGCGAGCCCACCGCAATCCTGGACGTCCGCGAGTCCTGGGAGCACGAGCTCTGCGCGATTCCCGGGGCCCGCCTGATCCCGATGGACCAACTCGCGGCGCGGGTCGGCGAGCTGGACCCGGCCCGCGAGCTCGTCGTGCACTGTCACCACGGGCAACGCTCCGCGGCCGTGGTCCAGTGGCTTCGCCGCCAGGGCCTCCCGGCGGTGAACCTCCGCGGCGGGATCGACGGCTGGGCTGTCGAGGTGGACCCGACGTTGGCCCGCTACTAGCGCCGCGTGGCTGAGCTTCGCCTCGCGCGCGAGGGCGGAGTGGCGCGCCTCACCCTCGACCACCCTCCCCTGAACGTTCTCACGCCGGCCCTCATCGCCACCCTGGGAGTCACGTTCCGGGAGCTCGGCGCCGATCCAGACCTGCGCGTCGTCGTCTTGGAGGGGGCGGGACGCGCGTTCTCGGCCGGCGTCGACGTCGCGGCGATGCGTGATCTCGACGCGGCGGGGGCGCGGGCGCTGATCGAGGCCCTCCGCCGGACGATCCGGGCGCTCGAAGAGGCTCCAGTGCCCACGATCGCCCGGCTCCACGGCCACGTGCTCGGCGGGGCTCTCGAGCTCGTACTGGCATGCGATCTCCGGATCGCCGCCGCGTCGTGCCGGCTGGGCATGCCCGAGATCACGGTGGGCATCCCCTCGGTGATCCAGGCGGCGCTCCTGCCCGGTCTCATCGGCTGGGGCCGCACGGCGGAGCTCCTGCTCGGCGGCCGGCCCATCGACGGCACCGAGGCCGAGCGATGGGGGCTGGTCAACCGCGCCGTCGAGGAGGAAGCGCTCGATGCGGAGGTCGCGAGCTGGGTCGATCGGCTCCGGGCGTTGCCGCCCGACGCGCTCCGGCTTCAGAAGGCGCTGCTCGCCCGCTGGCGCCGCGTCGACCTGGATGCCGCGGTCGCGCTCTCCGTGGATGCGTTCGTGCGCGCGTACGCAACCGGGGAGCCGCGCCGGGCGATGCAGGCCTTCCTCGAGCGCTGAGCCGTGGACGCGCGTCCGCCGCTCGCCGTGCTCTCGGGCGTCCGGGTGCTCAGCTTCACCCAGTTCCTGCTCGGCCCGTCGGGCGTCCAGTTCATCGCGGACCTCGGCGCCGATGTCATCAAGATCGAGCCTCCGGGCGGGACCCTCTGGGAGCGGAACTGGGCCGGCAGCGATCTCTACCTGAACGGCGTCAGCGCATTCTTCCTCTCCACCCACCGCAACCAGCGCAGCCTGACCCTGGACCTCAAGCACCCCGAGGGGCACGCCATTGCGCGCCGCCTCGTCGAGGGTGCCGACGTCGTGGTCCAGAACTTCCGGCCGGGCGTGATGGAGCGCCTCGGTCTCGGCTGGGAGGCCGTTCGGGCCTGGAACCCGCGGCTGGTCTACGTCTCGGCGTCCGGGTATGGAGAGTCGAGCCCTCACCGCGACAGGCCGGGGCAGGACCTCCTGCTGCAGGCGCTCTCCGGGCTTGCCAGCATCTCGGGCCGAGCCGGCCAGCCCCCGACCCCCGTCGGCACGGCCGTCGTCGACCAGCACGGTGCGACCCTCCTGGCCATGGGCGTCCTGGCCGCACTCCTGGAGCGCGGGCGCACCGGCCAGGGAGTGCACGTCGAGGTGAGCATGCTGCGGGCGGCGTTCGATCTCCAGCTCGAGATCGTCACGTACTTCCTGAACGGGGCGCGGCTTGCGAAGAGTCCCACCAGCCTGGCGAGCATGTTCCACCCCGGCCCGTACGGCTGCTACGAGACTCGCGACGGCTGGCTCGTCCTGTCGATGTCGCCGCTCAAGGTCCTGCAGGAAGCGCTGGACCTGCCGGCGCTCGCGCCCTACGCGACGGTCCCCTACAACTTCACGGCCCGCGAGGATATCGCGCGCCTCCTCGAGCCCGTGATGAAAGACCGCACGACTCAGGAGTGGGTCGACTTCCTGGCGCCCCGTGGCGTCTGGGTCGCGCCGATCCGCACGCACGCCGAGGCGTTCGCCGACCCGGTGGTCCAGGCGGCGGATGCCGTCGAGGACGTCGACCACCCGGTGGCCGGGCGGGTCCGCCTCCTTCGCTTTCCGGTCGAGCTCTCGTCGGGCCGGGCCACGGTCCGACGTCCGCCGCCCATGCCCGGGGAGCACGCCGAGGAGATCCTGCGCGAGCTCGGGTATCCGGACGCGGACGTGCGGCGCCTGCGCGAGCAGCGGGTCGTCTGACTCGGCGGGCGATGAGCGCGCGGGGACCCTCGAGCCCACGAGCGGCGCTGATCACGGGCGCGGGGACGGGCATCGGCCGCGTCATCGCGCTCCGGCTGGCCCGCGACGGGTGGGGAGTCGCGGTCAACGACGTCGAGCCCGGCCCGGCCGCCGCGGTTGCCGCCGAGGTCGCGGCGGCAGGCGCCGCCAGCGCCGTCGTCGTGGCGGACGTCGGCGACCCGGAGGCGGCCCGCGGCATGGTGGCGGTGGCGGTCCAGGAGCTGGGCGCCGTCGATCTCCTGGTGAACAACGCCGGCGTCTGCCGGCTCGGGGCGATCGCCGAGTTCCCCGAGGCCGACTGGCGCGCGACCTTCCGGGTCAACGTCGACGGGGTCTTCTTCTGCTGTCAGGCCGTCCTCCCGCACATGGTCGCCCGCGGGCGCGGGAACATCGTCAACCTGGCATCCTGGAGCGGGAAGGCCGGGGCGCCCTACTTCGGAGCGTACTGCGCGTCGAAGTTCGCCGTCATCGGCCTGACCCAGTCCCTGGCCAAGGAGGTCGCCGCGCACGGCATCCGCGTCAATGCGGTGTGCCCGGGCATCGTCGCGGGCACCGAGATGCGGGCCCGGGTCGACGCGGAGTCCCGCACGCTCGGGCGTCCGACCTCGACCGATCGTGTGGCCTGGATCCCGATGGGGCGGCTCGCGGAGCCCGAGGACGTCGCCGGCGTGGTCGCCTTCCTCGCCTCCGACGACGCGCGCTACATGACCGGGCAGGCGGTCAACGTCACCGGCGGGCTCTGGATGCACT
>DASZOL010000016.1:0-102444 GCA_035550795.1 Candidatus Methylomirabilota bacterium | reverse complement strand
GAGGACCTCGGCCAGTCGGTCGACGATCGCGGCGGACCCGGGCAAGTCCTGCGCGGTTTCGGCGGCAATGAACTGCAACGTGGACTGGAACCACGGCGTGGCGCTCGGCCCCGACGCGGGCAGATGGATGATCGGCGGGAGGTGTTTCACGAGCAGGTCACTCTCCGGTGACGCGAAGGTAAAGCACCCGGCGACCACCGACGTCGGGGTGCCGCCGCCGCCGTACCGGATGAGCCGCGACCGCTGAAAGGCTCCCGGAGTCGTCACGTCCCGCACGGAGCGCAGCCGGGTCCCGGGGTTGCTCCGGAGCGAATAGGTGTTCGGGGCCGGCAGGAAGACGAAGTCGCCGCCGACGAGTGGGGTCAGGGGGAGCGCATCGACGCCGAGCACACAGGCGCCCCGGGTCACGATGAGGCAGATGCCCTTGCCCGCGGGGAACTCAAGGCCGAATGGCGCGGTGAGCTCGAGCCGGCCGTACAGCTGCCCCTTCGTCCGAACCAGGTCCATGATCTCGGTGAGAATATGTTCACCCGACCAATGTGGCGTAATGGACCAAAGAACGCGACTTCTGGACATAGATCGTCCATCTCCGACGGGGTAACGTGCTATCCAGCGCAGCCAGCATAGAGCACGCGGCACGTCACGTCCATTGGGGCGGAGGGTGAGTACGTTGCGGGTTGGCCACACGGTCATTGAGCAGCCGGTGATGAGGGCCACGAGACGATCGCTCGGCGTCCTGACAAGAAGGAGGTCTACATGACTATCCATTTGCCAAGGCCGATCGATATCTATTTCGTGCTCGACAGGGCTCGAGACACCGAAGCCCTCGCTACGTGCTTTGCTGCGGACGCGACGGTCCGAGATGAAGGCCGCACCCACGAGGGTCTGGCCGCCATCAAGGCATGGAAGATCGAGGCCAGACGGAAATACGAGTACACGGTCGAGCCACTCGAGGCCGCTCAGCGTGACGGCAAGACCGTCGTCACCGCCAGAGTCGCCGGCAACTTTCCCGGCAGCCCGGTCACCCTGGCGTTCATCTTCGCGCTCGAGCGCGACAAGATCGCCTCGCTGGAGATCCACTTGTGAGCGAGCCTTGTGAATTCGATGGCCGTCAGGAATGAGCGTGGTCTGCCTGAGGGAGGAGGCTAACCCGTGAGGTCGGCTCGAGACACAGAGCTGGAGGGTGAGGGCGCGGGAGGCCTGGCAGTCGCCCCTTGATCCTCCACATGGAGGCCGCAGACCATGGCGAGACCAGCGAGACCCGCTGCTGACGCATCGGAGTTTCTCGAGAAGCGCATTCTGGTGACAGAAGGCACGAAGGGCACCGGGAGAGCCATCGCGGACCGTTTTCTGCGCGGGGGCGGCACGGTCATCGTCACCGCGCGCTCCGAGCCCGCCGAAACGACCGGACGCCACTTCATCCAGGCCGACGTCTCGACCGCCGAGGGGACGACCACGGTCATCCGGGAGATGCTCGAGCGCTTCAAGGGTGTCGACGTCATCGTCCACAACGTCGGAGGCTCGTCCGCGCCCAGTGGGGGTTTCAGGACCGTCACGGATGAGCTCTGGCAGCAAGCCATCAACGAGAACCTGTTCCCCGCCGTCCGGCTCGACCGAGGGCTCCTGCCCTCCATGATCGAGCGCGGTTCGGGGGTGATCGTGCACGTGGCGTCCATCCAGCGTACGCTGCCGCTCTACGACTCGACCCTCGCGTATGCCGCCGCCAAGGCGGCGCTCGTCAACTACAGCAAGGCACTATCGAATGAAGTCAGTCCGAAGGGCGTGCGGGTAGTAACCGTCTCACCCGGCTTCATCGAGACGGATGCTGCCACCCGGATGATCGAGCGGATGGCCAAGGGCGATAGCAGCGACTACGCGACCGCCCGGCAGCGGCTGATGGACATGCTCGGCGGCATCCCGCTGGGCCGGCCGAACCGGCCGGAGGAAGTGGCAGAGCTCGTCGTGTTCGTCGCCTCGGACCGGGCATCCACGATCACGGGCACCGAAATCGTCATCGACGGCGGCACCATTCCCACGGTGTGACGTCGCATGGTGCTATGCCCCCCAGCTTCGCCTGCCGCACGGCTCGGTCTTCACGGGGCACTTCAGAGTTGGATCATACCCCGTCGATCACCAGCTCGGTCCCGACCACGAACGCGGACTCGCTGGAGGCGAGGTAGAGGACGGCGGCGGCGATCTCGTCTGGGTCGGCGAATCGCTTGAGCGGGATCTGCCCCGCGATCCAGTCCTTGGTCTGCCGAGTCTGCTCTTCCGGCTGGCCCATGCGGTCGAAAATGGGCGTCGCGACCGGTCCCGGACTGACCGCGTTTACGCGTACGCCTCGTGGCAAGAGATCGGCAGAGAGGGTCTTCGCCAGGTTGACCACAGCGGCCTTCGAAGCGCCGTAGACGCTGGAGTGTGGCATTCCCATGTGCGCGTTGATCGAGGCGTTCAGGACGACGGCGGCGCCACGAGAGAAGAGCGGGACGGCCTTCTGAACCGTGAAGAACACCCCTTTGAGGTTGGTCGCCATCGTCTGATCGAAGAACTCCTCGGTCACCTCCTCGAGGGGGCATGAACCGGCCGATGCCCGCGTTCGCGAACAGCGCATCGATCCGGCCGAACTTCCGCTTGATCTCGTCCATCGCCACGGCGATCTCCGGCACGCGCGACACTTCCGCCTTGATCACGAGGGCGTCGGGCCCGAGCTCCGTCTGGGCGACCTTCAAGGTGCGGTCGCTGCGCCCGGTGATGGCCACCCGGGCGCCTTCGCGTATGAACGCCTTGGCCGTGGCGAGCCCGATGCCACTGTTGCCGCCTGTCACCACCGCCACCTTGTCACTGAATCTCCCGCTCATCGTGGCCTCCTCGCGCCGGGGCGTCGGCGGCATGTCGGCGCGGTCGCGCTCCGTCGGAGTACGCTCTCGGGTCTCTCGGATAGAACTCTGTCCTGCTCGTCTCCTTCGATGCCTTCACGCCATGCCGTCGCGGTTGGGATGCTGCGGGGAGCGTCAGGGGTGCCAGGAAACCGCTATGCTGCCTTTTGGCTTTGCACGGGAAAAGAGTTTGGGCGGCTTGACTAACAAGCTAGGCGATCTCAAAGGCGCTGTGGCAACCGCCCGTAAGTCCACGTCGTTACGCCCTAGGCGACAGCCCTCAACACTGATACGCGTGGTTCGGATCTCGTCGCGACACTAACTCGTGTCGTCTATGGGGCCAGGCTCGGCGACCACCGGGACGTCGCATCCATCGCACGATCGGCGAGCCCCGAACGAGTGCCCGTCCAAGCTCCTGCTTGCTGCGGCGCGGCAGTCGGGTAACCAAAACGGTCACCAAACAACGTGATTCAGCGGCCTCACACGGGGTCACGGGGTCGCACCGTGTCACAGGTAACCCTTCGATTCTTCTCAGCCGGTCTCACGGCACAGCGCGACATAGCCAGCTTCCCAAGCTGGACGTCGCCGGTTCGATTCCGGTCGGTCGCTCCAATGAAGCCAGGGGGTTACGGGACAGCCGTAGCCCCCTCGGCGTCTCGGGTAACCTGAATGGTTAACCAACGCACCGCGTCAACCCACGGGCTCTCACGGATTCTCACCCGGCCGCGCCGGCATTGGGAACGGGTGCTCGATCTGCGCGCCCCGAGTGAGGTCGGGAAGATTCGATGTGTGATCCTCCGATGCACATGGGCGTTGTCGGGCGAATCCGTCTCCGCGGGTCACAGCGTGGCGGAGCCCCCAGGGATCCGTCGAGGACCACGGCAAGGGCGGCTCGGTCGCAACGGATGAGGTTCCGCACGTACTTGTGGTAGCGCCGGATGACCATCGCGGTGGTCGTGTGTCCCAGCACGCGCGCGACCCAGTCCAGGGCTTATCCGCTGGACAGCGAGCCTGAATTCCCGGGCGTGTGCCGGCGCTCTCGTGGCTTCTGGGCTCTCGATCAGCTCCATGTTGGCAGCGCGCTAACTTTGCTGAGCAACCCCATCGGCGGTACTCTCAGGTCATGCGACCCCTTCGGTATTCCATCAACGTCACATTGGACGGGTGCTGCGATCATCGTGCAATGTTCGCGGACGAAGACTTGCATCGTCACGCGGTCGAGAACCTCGAAGGGGCCGATGCCCTCCTCTTTGGCCGGGTGACCTACGAAATGATGGAGGCAGCGTGGCGGCCGCCGGCGCGGACGGGAGCGAGGCCTGATTGGATGGAACCCTGGATGGAACCCTTCGCCCGGACGATCGACGCGGCGAAGAAGTACGTCGTGTCGAGCATACTGGACCGGGTCGATTGGAACGCGGAGCTCGTGCGCGGGGATCTAGGGAAGGCCGTTCAGCAGCTCAAGCGGGAGTCGGGTAAGGGACTGTTCGTGGGAGGCGTGAAGCTCCCGCTGGCGTTGACGGAGCTGGGATTGATCGATGAGTACGAGTTCGTGGTGCAGCCCAGGCTGGCGGGCCATGGGCCGACGTTGTTCGCGGGGCTATCGAAGCATGTCGACTTGAAGCTCGTGAGCCGGCTGGAGTTCGGCTCGGGGGCGGTGGCGATGCGGTATGAGCCGAGAAGGTAGCCATCGGGCTTTAGCCCGAGTCGGCCGCATCATGGAGCAACTCGGGCCAGGCCTTCCAACTCTTGGCTCTCTTAGGTCGGTGTCCGTCGCCCGCGCCTAACATGCGCGTGCAGCGGACTCGCTCATTGCCCTGGGCTCTTCGCTCGCCGCTGACGCGCCACCCGTTAGGCGGCGCGGCTAGATATCCAACGTCTTGAGACAAGAGCGGGAGGCAAGAGCAATCAGGGAACTACAAGCTGTCGCTGTACTCACAATTCATAAGGGCAAGCTGGACGAATTCAAGCGTCTCGCCGCGAAATGCGCGGAATTGGTGCGCACGAAAGACACCGGGGCTTTGCAGTACGAGTTGTACTTCAACAGCGACGAAACCGAGTGTCTTGTCTTTGAGCGGTACCGCGACTCGCAGGCCCTCTTGGACCATCTCAAGAACATGGGGGACACAGGGGCTGCGATCTTTCAGACATGCTCTGGGTCTGGAGAAGTATGCGGAACGGCTAGCCCGGAACTGATCGAGCAGCCTCAGGGGTTCGCCCCTTTCAGGTCTACGAACCCTTTCTGGCAAATCAGTGGCTCAGCAGGATGTAGTCGCAGGCTGTTCCTGCGCGCCCGCCTAACAATTCATTCAAGCCGAAGCCGCTTCGCGGCTCGGCTTAATTCAGGCGGTAGGCGGCACTGAAAGTCCGATGCCAGCTGTGATTCCGCTAAGACAACGACCCGACCTTTGCTCTTTCTTTGCCACGTGCTTCGAGAGCGAGTGGCCCGATTGGTATGGTCCCGACAAGAAAGCAGACGCCAATTCGGATCTTCTGGAATTCGCCAATTCGACAGGGGCATTGCCAGTCGGTGTGGTCGCACTGGATGCCGACTCATCGCCCTTAGGAATTGCAGCACTCAAGGCGACATCGATTGACAGTTACACGCACGTGGGACCGTGGGCGACAGCCGGTTATGTGATTCCTTCGCGTCGGCGCGAAGGGATCGGGGCCTTGCTGCTGGCAGGGATACTGGTGGAGGCGCGACGATTGGGCTTCAGCGAGATCTACTGTGCCACGACGAGCGCCGTTTCTCTGCTCGAACGGCAAGGCTGGACGAACATCGACGCTGTGAGTCATGATGGCGGGACGCAATCGATTTTCCAAATGGTGGTACCGCATGCCAAACGTTAGGCGCTCGAAATAGAAGGATGGAAGCATGAGAAGACTGGTTGTGGGCACTTTCACAACCCTGGATGGCGTTATGCAGGCGCCAGGCGGCCCCGATGAGGACCGTGACGGTGGCTTCCGGCACGGCGGTTGGCTGGTCCCCTATTTCGATGAGAAGTTCGTCGAAATCATGACAGAGTGGACCAAGGGCGCTGGCGCCTTTCTGCTCGGCCGCAAGACATACGAAATCTTTGCTGGTTCCTGGCCCAAGTCCGCCGATCCGGCCGACGAGATTGCCACGGCGCTCAATACTCGGCCGAAGTTCGTCGCGTCACGAACACTCGACACACTCGCCTGGAACAACTCGCATCTGCTCAAGGGCGACGTTGCAGAAGAGGTCGCAAAGCTCAAGGCACAGGAAGGCGGCGAAATTCAGGTCCACGGCAGCGGCAGCCTCCTCCAGACCCTACTCAAGCACGATCTTATTGATACGCTGCGCATCTGGCAGTTTCCCGTGGTGCTCGGCACGGGCAAGCGCCTCTTCGGCGAAGGCACGATTCCGCGTAGCTTCCGCCTCGTCGACACTCAGCAGTCGACGACCGGTGCTGTCCTGCACGTCTACGACCGCGCAGGCGAACTCAGGTATGGCGAAGTAGAGGTCGGCCAGGAGACTGTGACCTTCGATTCGGACGCGGCGAACCAGTGACGCATCATCTACCGGCGCCTATATAACAACCGGTTGCAGCGGACGGTCCGCTGCGCGGCCCGTCGCTGAACCGGAGCGTACGGTAGGGCGCTTCGGGGCGCGGCCGATGGAACGGGGTGTGCTGGACCGCGGCACCGCTCGTCTCCGACCTACACGTCAAATCGCCGCATCACGCGGCCGCTCGGGTAGTTCGGGAGCGGCGCGGGTGCGGCGAGGGGTTCAAGACGCGCAACCGCGCCTAGGAGCGATGAACGCCAACTCCGGCCACCTCCGCTAGGGCAGCAGGCGTCGGGCTCGGTCCGGCGCCTGTCCCAGCCTTCCCGGTGACACCGGAGCTGGCACCCGGGCCAGCAGGCCTGGTGGGGTCGGCTTCCAGATCGCTCGCTGATCCCAAGCGATCCTGCGCCGGCACCTACCTCCACGGGACGATCCGCACTCCGGACACACCCGTCCTCGGGCCCGATCCCCTAGCGCCTCGTCGGCAAGGCACAGCGCTTCTTCGAAACGTCCCAGCTCGGCGAGCCACTTCATCCGATCTACGTTCTCGCGCTAGGTAATGACGTCGATCGCCATCCCGATGGCGAGCTTCTCGAGCTTCCACCAGAGGACGGCGCTCATCCTGCAATGCATGTCGTCGAGGATGGTGCCGATGCCGACTTCGGTGCCCGCGAGGACGAGCACGCTCTCGTTCGCCTCGAAGCGCGTCTGCGTCTCCACGGAGATCGTGTAAGGCGTCGTGTCGTCGAGGTCGGACTCGGTGTAGCTCAAGTCGGAGCCGTGCGAGATGAGCCCGGTGGAGAGCAGGTTCTTCCTCAGGATCTCCACCTTCGTTCCGCGCACCACCGCCACGAACAGGCCCACGCCGATCCCCACTTCCGCGGACGAGAAGCCGAACTTGTCGGATACGGAGAAGGTGAGCTTGTTGTAGAAGTTGCGCACGACCGCGCTCACCGATAAGCGTCCGGCCGATGGCGTGGTGAACGCGACGCCGCAGGACGTCATGCTCGTTGCGTTCTCGATTGGCAAGATGCCGAGCAGCCCCGCGCCGATCGACGTGCTCTCGTTCTGGTCGAAGCTGTAGTTGTTGACGAGATGGCCGATCTGCGGCTTCGCGAACGAATTGTCCTCGACGACGAAGCCGCCGAAGTCGATCATCTGGACGTCGAACGTCGTGAAGGACGGTCCGAATTCCTGGATGTCCGAGTCGATCGCGACTAGATCGCCCCAGTCGATCGACACGCCCGGGAGTGCGGCGGTCAGGGTCGCCTGCGTGATCTTGCCCTGCTCGCGCAGATGCACTTTCTCCAGCGCTTTCCATTCGCGGTAGCCCGCAAGCTCGCGGGCCAGCCTGCGCTCGAGCTTCGCGCGCGCCGAAACCTTGAGCGCGTCGATGCCGACGGAGTCGCTGCCGGCCTTGACGCTCGCCTTGCGCCATTCGGCGTTCAACTGCCGGGCAATCTCGGCGGCGCGCCGGACATCGGCCTTCGATATCAGCTTCTTCGCCACGCGGTAATGCGCCTTCGCGATCCGCTCGCGCGATTGCTTCTCCTGCGCGAGCTGCGCCTCGCGGAACTTGCGTAGCGAACGACCGCGAAGGTTGGAGCCGGTCTGCGCCTTCGGATCCTTGCGGGGGTAGGGGGTCATGAACGCTCCTCCTTTGCAGGCCAGCGCCGGACATTGCACCGCGCCCACCTGCCCCGTTGTGGGCGGCCGGCCTAGCGTACGCCTTTTCGCCCGCGCGTCGCGAGGCGGATCTTCACCCGCGCACGCGTAGCCGCCGGTCGCTGCAACCGTAGGCGCACAATGCGCGCTGCGGCGGATCGCGAGCAGCGCGTCGCCGTGCAAGGAGCGGACCATGAGCGAGGGCGAGATGGACGACGGCAACGCGGAGGTCGAGCGGCTGACCCCGAGCTCGACGAGGCGGAGCTCTTCGTGCAGAAGCTCACGCGTTGTTTCTTCCATTTTGGTCCTCCGGGGCTCATCGGGGGGCTGGCGGCAAGCTGCGCAATCTGCTGACCCACGCGCCCCGACGGCTCCATGACGAGCTCCGCGACGACGACCACGCGATCGTCATGGCCGAGGACGGCGCGGCGGCCCGGCGCGCGCACACCGCCTTCGGTAGGAAGTGGACGAACACCTGTGCCGGCGCGGTGCGGAGCCTGGGGGGAAGCCGGCGCCGAACTGCTCCGATGTACCGCTACCCACGGAGCCAGTGGCAAGGGCGCCCGTGACCGCCGCGCCGGCATCCTCGAATCGCGCGCGTGCCAGGTGCACCTCTCCCAGCCACGTGAGCGCGGCCGATGTCCGGCGTCCCTGCCCCCTTTTCTGTTTCCGCAAGGGCGCTCGTGCGCCTCATCAGCCGGTATTGACTATATGTACATCTGGCTATACACTTCAGCCGGAGGAGAGCCGACATGACGACGACCGCCAGCGACACGATGTCCCTCGCCCTGGAGACGTTCCGTGCCGACCGGGACGGCTGCCTGGCCTACCTCGTGGTGGACGAGGCCAGCCGCACCGGGCTGGTGATCGACCCCCGGCTGGACCAGCTCCCCGAAATCCTCGGAGTCCTGACGGCACGCGACGTCCGGCTCACCCACGTGCTCGACACCCACACGCACGCCGATCACCTCTCCGGTGTTCGCCGGCTCGCCCAGCGGACGGGGGCGACCGTGCTCGCGCACGCGGCGTCGAAGCTGAAGCCCGCGGCCCGCCGGATCCAGGGCGGCACGACGTTCGAGCTCGGCACGAAGACCGTGACGGTCATCGACGCGCCGGGCCACACGCCCGACTCGCTCGCGATCCTCGTGGACGGTCACCTGTTCACCGGCGATGCCCTCTTCGTGGGTGGCGCCGGGCGGACGGACTTCATGGGGGGGAGTGCCACCGCCCTGTACGACACCCTCCGGGTCTTCGAGGCGCTCCCGGACGACACGGTCGTGCATCCCGGTCATGACTACGTCGGCCGTCCGCTCACTACGATCGGTGAGGAGAAGCGGCACAACCCGCTCCTGCGCGAGCACGACCGGGTGGCCTTCGTGACTGGCCTGTCCCGCACGGCCCCGCCGCCGGCGAACATGGCCGCGATCCTCCGGCACAACCTCGGCGAGGTCGACGCGCCGACGATCGCGCCCCGCGAGCTGCAGGCGCTCCGCGAGCAGGCGCCGGGGCCATTCGTAGTCGACGTGCGGAGCGCGCTCGAGTTCGAGGGTGAGCGGATCGAGGGGGCGCGCCTCATCCCCCTGGACCAGCTCGAGGGCCGACTCGACGAGATCCCCGAGCAGGGGGAGGTCGTCGTGGTGTGCCGCACGGGGATCCGGGCCACCATAGCGGCCGAGGTGCTGGGTCGCACGGGACGCCGGCCGCAGGTCCTCGACGGCGGTATGATGGCCTGGCGGCGAGCCCGACTGCCGGTCCGGGAGGGACGCAAGCGCCTCCCCGTCGATCGCCAGGTGCAGTTGATCGCGGGGGGGATGGTGCTGACGGGTGTGGCCCTCGGGACGCTCGTCGACCTGTGGTTCCTGGCGCTCGCGGCGTTCTTCGGTGCCGGGCTGGTGTTTGCGGGGGCGACCGGCACCTGCGGCCTGGCGCTGCTTCTGCTGAGGATGCCGTGGAACCGGCCGCGGCCAGCCCCGCCGGGCGGGCCCACGGCGGTCTGCGCCGCGGCGACCTGTGCCGCGCCGGACAGCCCGAGGAGCTGAGCGTGGCCCGGAAGGCTGCCAAGCCCACACTCTCGCGCGAGGCCCTGGAAATCCTCGCGCGGCGCTTTCGGGCGCTCGGGGATGCCACCCGCCTGGCGCTCCTTCAGGCGCTGTTCGCTGGAGAGCACACGGTCCAGGAGCTGTGCGCGCTGACCAACACGACACAGGCCAACGCGAGCAAGCACCTGGCTCTGCTCTTCGAGCAGGGCCTCGTCGCGCGGCAGCGGGACGGCTTCTTCACCCGCTATCGGATCGCGGACGCCACGCTCGAACCGCTCTGTCGGCTCGTGTGCGGGTCGCTCGCCGAGCGGCACGAGGCCGTGCGCCGGCACCTCGCGTCCTGAGCTGTCGGGGCCTCGCTTCGGGAGGATGCAGCATCTGGCCGTGCATCGTTGGTGCGCGCAAGAGGCGTGGAGGTGCATGCGCCTGGATGCGTTCGCAGGGAGGGCAGCGGTGGAGGAGCGAGGCCAGGGCCGGCCGGCACGTTGGCGAGCTGGCCCGCCCGCCGAGCGTGCCACCTCGACGCGGACCCCGGCCGCCCCAGCCCCACGAGGGCCGCACGGGCCACGGTGACCCGAGGCACCCGGCCGTCATGGGTCGATCCGACCCGCCGGCCCGGGCCCGGGCCCGGTCACTCGCCGGCGCATGCTGGCCACCGCCTCGGCGATCCCGCCCGGGCAGGCCAATATCACGACGATCAGCAGCCCGCCGAGGATCAGGCCGTGGGACAGGGCGAACCGGTTCGCGACGTGCTGGAGCAGCACGAAGACGGCCGCGCCGGCGACCGGCCCCAGGAACCACCCGGTGCCCCCGAGGATCGTGGCGACGACCAGCTTGGCCGAGAAGAGCCAGTCGAGCTGCTCGGGCGTGATCTGGCGATCGAGCTGCCCATAGAGCCCGCCGGCCAGTCCGGTCACCGCGCCGGAGACCACGAAGGCCCGCCAGCGGTAGGCGCGCACGGGGACGCCAACGAACGCGGCGCGGACGTCATTGTCGCGAATCGCGCGCAGGGCCATCCCGAAGGGGGAGCGGTTGACGCGCCACAGGACGCCGAGTGACGCGAAGAAGGCCAGCAGGATGGCGTAGTAGAACGTCGGAATGAACCGCTCAGGCGCCGGGTCGGTCCCGAGGATGGTGAACCGCGGGATGTAGAGGCCGCCGTAGCCGATGTAGAAGAGCCCCTTGCCGTAGTCGCCGAGCGGCCGGTAGACGGCACCGGTGACGAAGACCGCGTGGACCAGCTGCCCGAAGGCGAGCGTCAGGATCGTGAAGTGGATGCGGGTTGCGCGCACACACCAGGCGCCGGCCAGCGCGGCCGTGGCGATGGCCGTGACGACCCCGAGGAGCAGGTACACCTCGAGGGACCGGAGATCCGCGACGTTGAAGAGGAACGCCCCGGCGTATGCGCCGAGGCCGAAGTACGCGGCGTGGCCGAGCGAGAGGAGGCCGGTCGTGCCGAACATGAGGTTCAGCCCCAGGCAGGCGATGCTCAAGACCAGGGCATAGCACAGCTCGATGAGAGGGTACGGGGGCAGGATGGCGGGCATCGGGGCGAGGAGGAAGGCTGCCAGCCCTGCGGCGAGCACGGGGCGGGAAGGGCGCACGGGTGTTCGTGCCGCGCCGACACGAGGCCGGCCAAAGAGTGGACGCCAGATCGGCATTGCTATCCGCCACGCCCCGTCTCGGCGATGGCTGCGGGACGATCCAGAGACTGATCATCCTCTCGCGCCGCGGTGAGTCTCGGTCGGCTGAGCCAGCGACAGGGCAAGCGGGACCAGGCGCGCGAGGTGCTGAGGGACACCGTGGACTCGTTTAGCGAGGGAGTCGACACCGGCGATCTCGGGGACGCCCGGGGTCTCCTGGCCGAGCTGTCCTAGGATCGGACTCGGCCTGGCCCTGCCGCCTTGAGAATAAGGAGCGCCTCCGCCCGCTCTGGCGCCGCCCCGACTGCCTCCCGAGACGGCCCAGAGCGGCAGGAGTGCCGGAGGGATAACGCAACTCTTCCGAGTGTTTGATCTGAAGCACGGGTTCGAATTTCCCTTCCAGCTACTCCGACGCGAGTGGCAGGATCAACGTCGCCGTCAATGCCTCCCCAGTCGCAGCTCCTCGAGAACTGGATGACCTGCGGTCCTGCCCGGCGCAGGGGTCACTCCGGTGATTCGAATGCCTGCGAGCCACCCGGCTCTGACGGATGATGGACAGCAGCGTTCCGATGGCGAGCTCGGCGTGGTCTGGGATCGGGACCGTGATCGTGCCCTCGGAGGTCCGGCGCTGCGTGACGACGTGGCTCCCCCGGCGCCGAACCTCGGTGAATCCGTGCTGCTCCAGGATGCGGCAGACCTCGCGTCCGGAGAGGACGCGCAGCCTAACCATCGACGACGTCGAACGTCGTCACGAATACGCCGGACCGCAGGCGCTGGGTGATCTCTCGGGTGTCGGCCGTCTCGAGGAAGAGGGCGACCGCCTCACGGAGGTTCGCGGTGGCCTCTTCGATCGTCGCCCCCTGGCTGGCGATGTGAGCCCGGGGCACAGCGCGACGTAGACGTCGCCCTCCCGTTCGAGGAGGGCGGTGAAGGTCGTCTTGGACATGGTCGTGCTCGCCCGGTGTTGTTGCGCGCTTTCCCAGTCTAACACGGGGCTCCTGGTCTCCGCGATCTGCTCGACGCGTCCGGTCGCCGACCTGTTCGAGCACCCGTCGACAGACGGGAGTCACTGGCCATGCGCGCTATCGAAGCCGGTTTCGCCCGCTCGCCGCGTGCGCCGAGCCGTGACGCGACGCGTGGCCTCGTGTCACCGAAATGGTAACCATGGATCGTCATCACCCCCCTCTCATGACGCGTCACACGACGTTGCCACGTCAGTGGGAACCCTTCGATTCTCCTCACGGCGCCCCAAGGCGTCTCACTAGCTCGCCACCGCCGGGCACGGTTCCAATACACACGTCTGGTGTGTAGGATGCGACCACCATGAGGGGAGGTGCTCGCACCGTGCATCGACGGGTGAACATCACGCTGCCCGAGGAGACCATCCGGCTCATTGACCGGACGACGGCGCGGGGTGACCGTAGCCGGTTCATCGATCAGGCGGTCCGGTATTTCGTCCAGGCTGCGCGTCGGACCAAGCTCAGGAAACTCTTGAAGGAGGGTGCGGTGCGGCGGGCCGAGCGCGACGCGCTGCTGGCCGAGGAGTGGGTCGACCTGGACGAGGACGCGTGGCAGGCGCCTCGACGGTAGCCTACCCGCGACGGGGCGAGGTGTATCTCGTCAACTTCGACCCGACGATGGGCGCGGAGATTCGGAAGACGCGCCCGGCCCTCGTGATCCAGAACGACATCGCCAACCGGTGGAGCCCGATCACGATCGTCGCGGTAATTACCTCGCGCTTCGAGGAGCCGACCTATCCGACCGAGGTCGTCGTGCGGGCGTCGGAGGGCGGGCTTGAGGTTGATGGGGTAGTGCTCCTGAATCAGATCCGGTCCATGGACAAGCGCCGTCTGGTTGGCCGCCTGGGAGCGCTGAAGCCGGAGCGGATGCGGCAGGTCGAGCAGGCGATCCTTATCAGCCCTCCGGATCGTGCGTCTGTGAGGGGCGGCGGCTTCTGGTCGTCAGGTTGCCCCTGAGCACAAGATGGCCACGGCCCCCTCAACTGTGTCCAGGTCGACCTGGGGAGGAGACCGATCATGAGTGGCATGACCGACAACGTTCAGCGAAGCGTCCTGCCGATCCCCGACTACACTGCGCATGGCAGCACGTTCAACGGTAAGATCAACTGGGTGCAGATCGACCTCGGTTAGGACGTCGAGGACGCAGACCACTTCATCGACCACGAGGAACGCCTGCGGGTGATGATGGCGCGGGAGTAGGCACATCCAGTGACTGGCAGCCCACGTTGGGGCTGCAGGTCACTGCGACGGTCAGCTCGCGATGGTGGACAGCGCCATGCTCGTGAAGGTGAAGTTCACCGCCGAGCCGGACGAGCAGTGCGTCATCGGCCGTGTGCCTACCGGCGGACCAAGCAGGTCCTCGAGGACGCGGCGATCCACTTCGTCCACCGGCAGATCACAGTGTTCGTGCCGCCGGGGACGAACGGTCCACAGCACGAACGCTCGCCTGGGGACCGGTGAGATCGCACGGTCCCATCGGCGGCGCCTTCGGCGGGCGAGCATCTCGGTCGCTACCCCGGGAGGGTGGCGTGATGAGCCCGTGCTCGAGGGCGTAGCGGATGAGCTCTGCCGTGCTCGCGAGTCCCAGCGCGGCCATGATCTGGCACTTGTGCGTTTCCACCGTGCGGGGGATACGCTCAGGGCGGCCGCCACCTCCTTCATCGTCCGCCCGTCGGCGAGGAGCCGCCCCACCTCCCGCTGGCGAGGCGTCAGCTTCTCGCGGCCCGACGCGCCTGGCTCCGCCAGCATCCCGAGGACGTCCTGGGCGAGCTCCGGGCTCAGGTACGTCTTGCCTCGGAGGACGGAGCGGATCGCGGCCACGAGGTGGGTCGCTTGAGCGCCAGGAGGTCCCGCAGCCAGTGGGGCAGCGCCTCCTCAATGGGGCGGCTTCGCCCCGGCGGCTCCCTCTCTCGACGCCCAGCACGACGGGTGTGCGGTCCCATGCGCATGTCAGCCGATCGGAGTGACGGCGCCGCATTCCATCGCTGACGAGCAGTTCGGCACAGGGCTTGCACCTTGGCGACGGTGATGTTCGATCCACTCCTCCGCCCATCGAATGGAGAGTCCGATGAAGGGATTCGTCGACGACATTGAGGACCGGACCGAGGAGAATTCCGATTTCCGGCGTGTGCTCTACACGGGCAAGCAGATGCAACTCGTAGTGATGGCGCTCCGAGCCGGTGAGGAGATCGGTGAGGAGGTGCACCATGACCGCGACCAGTTCTTCCGGATCGAGAAGGGTAAGGGCGAAGTCTGGATCGACGGCCACAGGACGAAGATCAAGAGCGACATGGCGATTGTCGTCCCCGCGGGCGCGCGACACAATGTCAAGAACATCGGCGAGAAGCCGCTGAAGCTGTACACGCTGTATGCGCCCCCCGAGCACCTCGATGGCACCGTCCACGCCGCGAAGGCGGACGCGCTCGCGTCGAAGGAGCACTTCGACGGCAAGACGACGGAGTAGGCGGCCAGGCATTGAACGATTCGGTCCCCCCGACGGAGCCGCTCACGCCCTCACCGAGCGCCTCCGGCACGCCGGACGTGGAGGCAATCTGCCTCGGGACCAGGGGTGCGCTCACCGGGGGGGGCATGCCGAGTGGCATGACGCCGAGGAGGAAGGCATGACGATCACGCTGCCCCTTCGCGCGGAGCACAAGGAGCTGATCCCGCACATCGAGAGGCTCCGCACGGTCGCGGACTCGGTGGGCCAGGCGCCGATCGAGTCGCTCCGGCGGGACGTCGACGAGGCGTTCGAGTTCTTGCGGCGCCACCTGATCCCGCACGCGGAGGCGGAGGAAGAGGCTCTCTATCCCGTCGTGGGACGGATCCTGGGCGCGCCGGAGGCGACCGCCACGATGAGCCGCGACCACGCCGAGGTGGGGCGGCTCACCGGTGAGCTGGCGTCGCTCCGATCGGAGCTGTCACAGGCGACGCTCGGCGAGGCCCAGGCGGAGGCGCTGCGCCGCGTGTTGTACGGGCTTTACGCGGTCGTCAAGCTGCACTTCGCCAAGGAGGAGGACGTGTACCTGCCCCTCCTCGATGCGCGGCTCAGCCCCGAGGCCGCGCGGGGGATGTTCGAGGCGATGGAAAGGGCGGCCAAGCGGGCGAAGAGCCGCCAGGGGCACGAGACCGGGAGGACTCGCGCCTGACCGAGAGCGCGATCGGCAATCCAGCCGGACAGCCGATCACCGGCCGTCCGCGTCGCGACCCGCCCCGGGAGCCGGCAGGATCTCGGTCTTCAGGGCAGGGGCGGGGGGGAGCCCCGTGACCTCGAGGATCTCCTGCTCGTCGAGGGTTTCCCGCGAGAGCAGGGCCTCGGCGAGCGCGTCGAGCTGCTTGCGGTGTGCGATCAGCAGACGTCGGGCCTCCTCGTGGCTCTCGCCGATGATCTTGAGCACCTCGGCATCGATGGCTTCCGCCGTCGCCTCGCTGAACGACCTGGCGCCTCCGTACCCGCCCCAGCCGCCCAGGTAGGGGTTCTCCCGCGGGGCGAGCTGCACCATCCCGACTCGCTCGCTCATGCCCCAGCGCGTGACCATCCGGCGGGCCAGGCCGGTGGCTTGCTCGATATCGTTTTCGGCCCCGGTCGTCTTGGTCCCGTAGACGATCTCCTCGGCCGCTCGGCCGCCCAGCATCCCGACGATCCTCGCGCGCAGATAGGCTTCCGGATAGTTGTAGCGGTCGCTGTCGGGGCGCTGATAGGTCACACCGAGCGCCTGCCCGCGCGGCACGATGGATACCCGGTTCACCGGGTCGGCACCGGGGACCACCAGCCCCAGGATGGTGTGTCCGCCCTCGTGGTAGGCGATGCGCTCCTTGTCGGCGCGGCTCAGGAGGAGCGGGCGCTGGGGGCCGAGCACGATCTTCTCCAGCGAGTCCAGGAAGTCCTTGTGACGGACCTCGTTCTGCTCGCGCCGGGCCGCCAGCAGCGCTGCCTCGTTGACCAGGTTCTTCAGATCCGCCCCCGAGAGTCCCGGCGTCGTGGCGGCCAGCTCCCCGAGGCTGACGTCGCTCGCGAGCGGCACACGGCGCGTGTGGACCTTGAGTATGGCCTCGCGCCCGGTCTTGTCTGGCAGGTTCACCACCACGCGCCGGTCAAAGCGTCCGGGCCGCAGGAGCGCCTTGTCGAGCACGTCAGGCTGGTTCGTCGCCGCCAGCACGATGATCCCCTCCCGGCTCGAAAAGCCGTCCATTTCCGTCAGGATCTGGTTCAACGTCTGCTCTTGCTCGCTCGATCCCCCGATCACCATCTGTCCCCGCGCGCGGCCGATGGCGTCGAGCTCGTCGATGAAGATGATCGCGGGCGCGTGCTCGCGCGCCTGCTTGAAGAGATCCCGCACTCTCGCCGCCCCCACCCCCACGATCATCTCCACGAACTCCGAGCCGCTCATGGAGAAGAACGGCACCCCCGCCTCGCCCGCGACCGCCTTCGCCAGCAAGGTCTTTCCCGTCCCCGGCGGGCCGACCAGCAGCACGCCCTTCGGCGCGGTCCCGCCCAGGCGCGTGTACTTCGGGGGGTCCCGGAGGAAATCCACGATCTCGACCAGCTCGTTCTCCGCCTCGTCGATCCCGGCGACGTCGTCGAAGGTGACCTTCGCCCCCTGCTCCGGGTCGTAGCGTCGCGCCTTGCTCTTGCCGATGCCCATGAGGCCGCCGCCCAAGCCGGCGCCCTGCTGCGCTCGACGAAACATCCAGACGTAGAAGCCGATGAAGAGCAGGGCCGGGCCGAACCCGAACAGGAGCGTCGTCAAGAGGCTGCCGCCCTCTTCGATCGGTTTGGCGCTGATCTCGACGCCATTCTCGATCAAGAACGCTTCCAGTCCCGGGTCGACGAAGGTGGGGAGCGTCGTCGTGAAGGAAGTCACCGTCTTGGGCTGGTCGCCCGGCGCTGCCCCGCGCTCGGTCGACGCTTTGGGCTCCCCCTTGGGGGCCGCGCTCGCGTCGACCGCCGGCGGATAAGTGACCGGTGTCTTGAAGCGCCCCGTGACGGCGTCACCCTGGCTGTGAATCGCCTGGACGTTGCCCTTGCCGACCTCCGCCTTGAACAGGGTGTAGGGCACGGTGACGGGGGCTGCCGGACCCGGCAGCAGGAGCCTCGCCACGAGGAAGTTCGCGAGCAGCACGAGCAGGAACCACAGCCAGGTTCTACCCGGCGGCATCGTCGGCCACCCGCCACCCTTCTGCGCTCCGGGCTTGGTGTCGCCCGGCGTGGAGTCGGTCCTGCTCCCCCTCTGCTGGGCCGTTGAGCCCATGGTTACCTCCTCCCCCTGAAGCGCTATCCTCGGTCAGGTCGGCGCATCTCGCTCCGCGGTCGCGTGCCCAAGCTGGCGTGCGACAGAGAGATGCCAGCCGCGGCCAGCGCGCACCCGGGGACCGCCTCGAGGACGTATCCGTCTCTGTTGCAAGAGTACCGCGTCCAGGATGTCGACGTTCGCCGAGCCATCGAGCACTCTCTGCATCGATGCTGATCGTCTTGCATCCGGATAGGGCAGGGAGCTGCAACGGTCACGCGCCCCGACCCTTCGGTCCAGGCGCCGCTCGGCAGAGCCGGGCGTAGCGTCCGGGCGTGACGCCGAAGGCCGATCGGAACATGCGCGTGAAGTGCGCCTGGTCGACGAATCCCGCCGCCAGCGCCAGCTCCGCCAGCGGCGTCTCGCCGCCGATCGAGGCGCGGGCGCGGTCGAGCCGCCGCATCAGCGAGTAGCGATACGGGCTCACCCCGTACGCGACGCGGAACTGGCGGGCAAGGTCATAGCGGCCCAGGCCTCCGACAGCCTCGAGCTCGTCCGACCGCACGACGCCCGGCTGGCCGTCGAGGAAAGCCCGGGCCCGCTCGAGCGCAGCGTGATCGAGGCGCCGCGGCGGCCGAGCTCGAGGGCCGTCCCGCTCCGCCTCGACCAGGCCCGCCGCCAGCCCCAGCACGAGCGCGTCCACCGCCAGGGGCTCGCGCCCGCACCGGAAGGCCGCCGTGACCGCCCGCCTCAGCGTCTCGTTGGTCAAGACGGGCTCGGACACGAACGGGAGTGCGGCCGGGCGCCCCCGGATCGCGCGAACGGCGGCGGCGATCCGCGCCGGCTCGACGTACGCGATCCGGTAGCCGAACCCGGCGCCGGTCCCGGCGCGGCCGTCGTGCGCCTCGTCGGGGTGAAGCACGACGACCTGTCCCGGCACACTCCGCTCGGCCCGGCCTCGATAGTCGAACGTCTGGACGCCGGCCTCGGTAACGCCGATGGCATAGGTGTCGTGACGATGCCGGTCGAAGGCCCGCCCGGCGAACCACGCTTGCAGCAGCTCGAGGCCCTCGCCGGGGGTGGTCGCGCACATCCAGTCCCTGCCCTCGCACGAACGTACAAGACCCTTGCCCGCCGATCCCCGTACGATGCGGCGCATGCGGCGAGTCTATCCGAGGCGCGGCGACGGGTCGAGATGACGCGCGAGCAGGCCGTCGCGTTCTTCCTCTTCTCGGTCGCCGCCGCCGGGACGCCGGGACCCAGCAACGTGCTCCTGACGGCGATCGGAGCGAACGTGGGCATCCTCCGCGGCCTCCCGTGCCTGCTTGGCGTCGCACTCGGCATGGCGGCGATGATGTTCGTCGTGGCCTTCGGCCTCGGCGGCGTGCTGCTCGAGAAGCCCGCCGTCCTGACGGGCGTGAGGTGGTGCGGCGCGGCGGTCCTGTGCTGGCTCGCGTGGAGGATCGCGACCGCCCGGCGGGTCGGCGCCGGAGCGGACGACCGACCCATCGGTCTGGTGGCCGCCGCGACCTTTCAGTGGGTGAACCCGAAATCGTGGCTTGTGAGTGCCAGCGCAGCCGCCACCTTCCTCGACGCGGAGGGCGGGAGCGCGCTGGGGCAGTCCGCCGCCCTCGGGCTCGTCTTCCTGCTGGCGTGCCTTCCCAGTTGCTTCCCCTGGTTGGCCTTCGGTGCGGCTCTGCAAAGCCTTCTGCGGTCCGAGCGCGCCTTCCGGATCTTCAACGGCGCCATGGGCGCCCTGCTCGCCGCGTCGGTGATCCTCTTGCTCCGGTAGGAGGCTGTCTCACTCCGCTCGATTCCGAGGTTGCCTTCCTCCGGCGAACCAAGGGCGCTGCTCCAGCGGATCCGGCGGCCGCCGCCTCGCCGGCCGCCGAGAAACGTGGAGCCGCGGGCTGACGCCGTGCGCCGAAGGCTGTCGTCCGGGATCGTGTCGAGCCGTCGGATCGCTGGCCCAGACCCGAGGGTTCGGCGCCGAGCCCGCAAGTGTGGGAGGATCATCGTCGGGGTAACGCCATGCCTTCCCCTCCGGTTCCCCAGCGCTCGCTGCGCGAACGCGTCGGCGCACTGCGCAACCTTCCGCCGTTTCTTGGCCTGGTCTGGCAGACCGCGCCCGGCCTGACGGTCGGCAACCTCGCGTTGCGCGTGCTGCGTGCGCTGCTGCCGGTGGCGACGCTCTATGTCGGCAAGCTGATTATCGACGAGGTGATCCGGCTGTCCGGCATGGCGGGCGTGCCTGGCGGCCTGCGGGCGTGGCTCGACGCCGGCCTGCTCGACCGGCTGCTCTGGCTGCTGGCGGTCGAGCTGGCGCTGGCGGTGCTGGCCGACCTCCTCGGGCGCGCGGTCCTGCTCGTCGACACCCTGTTGTCCGAGCGTTTCACCAACGCCATCAGTATCCGGCTGATGGAGCATGCGGCGACGCTGGATCTCGAAGACTTCGAGGACAGCGAGCTGCAGGACGGGCTGGAGCGCGCCCGGCGCCAGGCCAGCGGCCGCCTGCCTCTGCTGTCGCAGCTCTTCGGCCAGGCGCAGGACATCGTCACGATCGTCACGTTCGGCGCCGGTCTGGTCGCGTATGCCCCGGGCCTGATCGCGCTGCTGCTGGTGGCGCTGGTGCCAGCGCTTCTGGGCGAGATCCACTTCAACGCGCGCAGCTACTCGCTCGACTACGGCCGCACCCCGGAGCGCCGCGAGCTGGACTACGTGCGGCAGACGGGCGCCAGCGTCGAGACCGCGAAGGAAGTGAAGATCTTCGGGCTCAACGCGTTCCTGATCGCGCGCTACCGGATGCTGGCCGACGGCTTCTACCGCGCCAACCGAGCGCTGGCGCAGCGTCGTGCGCTCTGGGGCGCGCTGCTGACGACGATCGGGACGCTGGGCTACTACGTGGCGTACGCGCTCATCGCGTGGCGCACGTTGCGCGGCGACTTCACGATCGGCGATCTCACCTTTCTCGCCGGGTCCTTCCGCCGCCTGCGCACGCTGCTCGAAAGCCTGCTCTCCGGCTTCTCACAGGTCGCCGGACAGGCGCTGTATCTCGACGACCTGTTCTCGTTCTTCGAGGTTGAGCCCGAGATCTTGTCCGCGCCGAGCGCGCGGCCGTTTCCCGTCGTCATTCGCGACGGATTCGTCTTCGAGGACGTCGGCTTCATCTACCCCGGTGCGGAGCGCTGGGCGGTGCGCCATCTGTCCGTCACCGTGAAGGCGGGCGAGGTGGTCGCGCTGGTCGGGGAGAACGGTGCCGGCAAGACGACGCTGGTCAAGCTGCTCGCGCGTCTCTACGACCCGGATGAGGGGCGGATCCTGCTCGACGGCCACGACCTCAGGGAGTACGACCTGGACGACCTGCGCCGCAACATCGGGGTGATCTTCCAGGACTTCGTGCGCTACCACCTGACGGCAGCGGACAACATCGCGGTGGGACGCATCGAGGCACGCCACGACCGCCCGCGCATCATCGCGGCCGCGGAGCGGAGCGGGGCCGACGCCGTGATCGAGCGGCTGCCACGGGGATACGACCAGGTGATCGGCAAGCGATTCCGCACGGGCGTGGACCTGTCGGGGGGGGAGTGGCAAAAGGTGGCGATCGCGCGAGCCTACATGCGGGACGCACAGCTGCTGATCCTTGACGAGCCCACGGCCGCGCTCGACGCGCGCGCGGAGTTCGAGGTGTTCCAGCGCTTCAAGGAGCTGAGCAAGGGGAAGACGGCCGTGCTGATCTCGCACCGCTTCTCGACGGTGCGGATGGCGGACCGGATCCTGGTGCTGGTCGACGGCGAGATCGAAGCGACCGGGACGCACGACGAGCTGATGTCGCAGCGCGGGCGGTATGCGGAGCTGTTCGAGCTGCAGGCGGCCGGCTATCGGTGAGCGGCAAGTCACCCCTGGCGGGCGGAGGGGTGTCGGGCTGCGAGGCCCTCGTCGGGGCGCGCGGTCCCCGTCGCGCTCTGAGACGCTCCCGGGAGGGCCCGGGCCGCGGGGACCTCATGCAGGACGTCCTCTCGATCGCCAGGGGGAGGCGCCGGCGAGCGCCACTGGCGGACGATCACCGGCCCCCCGCCTTCTCGGGCCCAACGCCTCGCGCCCCGGTGTCACCCCGCCTAGAGTGAGGGAGGAAGGAGCCTGATGACCAGACCAGCGCGTCGATCTCGGTCCACGGGGGGATGGCTGATCATCCTACTACTGCTCGGAACGGCGCTGACCGCTCGGGCCCAGACGGATCCTCTGCCGTCCTGGAACGATGGCCCGGCCAAGCAGAGCATCGTGAAGTTCGTCCAGGCCGCGGCCGATCCGGGGGGCCCCCAGCACGTGCCGCCGGCTGCCCGGATCGCCGTGTTCGACAACGACGGGACGCTCTGGAGCGAGCAGCCGATGTACTTCCAGGGGTTCTTCGCGTTCGAGCGGGTGAAGGCCCTGGCGCCCAGGCACCCGGAGTGGAAGACCCGGCAGCCCTTCAAGGGGATCCTCGAGAACGACCTGAAGGCGGTGGCCGCCGCCGGCGAGAGGGGGCTCCTCGAGGTCATCGCGACGACCCACGCCGGCCTGACGACCGACGAGTTCGCCCAGATGGTGCGGTCCTGGGTGGCGCAGGCGAAGCACCCGCGGTTCCAGCGGCCATATACCGACTTGGCCTACCAGCCCATGCTGGAGCTGCTCGCGTACCTGCGCGCCAACGGCTTCAAGACGTTCATCGTGTCAGGCGGAGGCGTCGAGTTCATGCGCGTGTTCGCCGAGGAGGTCTACGGCATCCCGCCCGAGCAGGTCGTCGGCAGTGTGGGCGAGACGAGGCTCGAGGTGCGGAACGGCACGCCGGTGCTCGTGAAGCTGCCGAAGCTCAACCTCGTCGACGACAAGGCAGGCAAGCCCGTCGGCATCCACCGGTTCATCGGCCGCCGGCCGGTGCTGGCTTTCGGTAACTCGGACGGGGACCATCAGATGCTCCAGTGGACCGCTGCCGGGGACGGCGCGCGGTTCATGGGCCTGGTGAGGCACACCGACGGCGAGCGGGAGTGGGCGTACGACCGGCAGTCCTCGATCGGGCGCCTCGACAAGGCGCTCGACGAGGCGACCCAGAAGGGCTGGACGGTCGTGGACATGAAGCGGGACTGGAAGGTCATCTACCCGTTCCAGCGGTAGAGCGGGTCTATCTCCAGCATTCGAAGGACACCCGACGGCAAGCTCCAGAGTCCCGTCTACCGGGTCTACGAGCGCGTCACGACCGATGGGCTCCTGACGAAGACCGTCCTCCGATCGGAGCTGGACGAGTTCGTGGCCGAGGGTCCGGGGATGGTGGGGGGACGGCTCGCTGCAGCCGCAGCCGCACCGTCCCGGAGAGGGGTCTACGCGACATGGCAGGCGGGTTGAAGCTCGCGCTTTTCGGCCTTCACCGTGGCAGCAGCACCGATCCGGACGCGCTGGCTCGGCGAGCGCGCCTCGCCGAGGCGGCTGGCTTCGAGTCGCTCTGGGTGGGTGACCACATCGCCCTGCCAGTCGACGCCCAGGACAGCTCGTCCGCGGAACCTCGCCTCGAGGCGGTCGTGGCGCTCGCCCACCTTGCGGCGCTTACGCGCCGCGTGCGGCTTGCCACCGGTGTGATCGTGCTGCCACAGCGTCAGCCGGTCCTTCTGGCGAAGCAGCTCACGTCAATCGACGTGCTCTCGGGAGGGCGCTTGATCGTCGGCATCGGGGTCGGTTATCTCGAGCCGGAGTTGCGGGCGCTCGGCGCATCGCTGGCCGATCGGGGGGCTCGCACCGACGAATACCTGGCGGTGATGCGCGCGCTCTGGGGCGAGCCCGGGGCTTCGTTCGAGGGCCGCTTCGTGTCGTTCGCCGAGGTCGTCGAGCGACCCCGGCCGATCCAGCGGCCGCACCCGCCGATCGTGGTCGGCGGCCACTCGCCGGCCGCCCACCGCCGCGCAATCGAGGCCGCGAACGGCTGGTACGGGTGGGAGCTGGATCTCGAGGAGACCGCCCGGGCGCTTCGCGATCTGCGCGAGGCGGCGACTCGCCACGAGCGGCCCGCCGCGCTGGGAGAGCTCGAGATCACGATCACTCCGCCCCGCCTTGTGGATCTCGACACCGCGCGCCGATACGCGGATCTGGGCGTCAGCCGCCTCGCGATCCAACCTCATACGATGGAGGGGTCAGTGATGGACGCGCTGATCCAGACGGTCGCCGAGACCCTCATCGGCCGCGTCTAGGAGACGCCCGGCCGCGGGCTAACCCGCCCCGTCCCTGTCTCGGCGCGAGTCGGGTGAGGCGAGCATCGCGAGGATGCGGTCCATCTTCTGGTGCAGGATCATGACCTCCAGCTCCGCCTTGAGGTTCACCTGGTAGTCGAGGTCGGCGCCGACGTGATCCTTCACGGCCTGACGGTTCTGGCTGATGAGGACGAAGATCGACAGGAAGATGGCCTCGAGCGACACAACGAGGGTGAGCAAGCCGAACGGGAACGGATCGAACCCGCGCGCGTCGAAGGCGACGTTGACGACGATCCAGACCGCAAACCACAGCACATGCGCGAGGAAGAACCACTGGCTGCCGCTGATGCCGGCGATCGCATCGGCGACGCGGTGCCACAGCGTGGCCCGCTCCTCCAGGACCTGGTTGACGTTCCTGATCCCGCGCAGGCGCTCGACCACGTCCCGCTGCCGCCGTCCGCTGACCGTGATGACGTGGATCGACGCGGCCGGATGGTGCCCGAGGAACTCGTGAAACTGCTCGCGGCCAAGGGACAGGAGCTCGACGTCCGTCCTGGCGCGGGCGCTCGCGGTCCGCGGGCCGCCGTCCAGGAGCGAGATCTCCCCGAAGAACTCGCCCGGGCCCAGGATCCCGAGGATCATCTCGCGGCCCGCCTCGTCCGGATAGAACATGGTCACCTCGCCCTTCTGGACGATGAACAACTCCGACCCGGGGTCGCCGATCCAGAAGATCGGCTGGTTGGCCTGGACGGTCCGGGTGGTGAGCAGTGACGACAGCGTCGCCGACTCGCCGGGACCGAGCTGGGCGAACAGCGGGATGCTGGCGAAGTCGATCATGCTGGGCAGCATAGAACGACGGCGCGGCCAGGCGGTAGTGTATCCGTCGCGCATGGCCCGGTCACCGCGCGGAGAGTGGTTCACGTCATGGATGCCGTCTCGTCCTCGACAGGGCATGCTCCTGCTGCCCGCTCTTGAGGGCCCAGGGAGGGGCGCTCGCCACCGGTGTCGCCGGACCACAGTGCTGGCGGGACCGGATCCTGCGCCGCTTCGCCCCCGGCCCACGCTGTACCCCGAGGGCATTCACGCCTCGACGCAGTTGCGCCCCGGTCGGCTGGCGCGCTGGCTGGTCGAGCGGGGGCCGGAGCCGCCTGCCGTCGCACGGCGTGGGCGTCCTGCGGCGGAACGAGGGGGTGGGGGTCGCGTGGGCGCGCGACGTTCTCCGGCGCGCTCCGCTATCGACCGGTTCACCTGCCAGGGGAGGAGACGCCCTTCGACCACGAGGAGGGCGGGTAAGGCCCGGAGGCCGCCGGATGAGGCTCCGTTCCCCGCCGGTGGCGGCCGCCCCTCGCCGCGCAGCTTCCACCGGGCGCGCGCCGGTCCTGGTAAGCTCTCGACCGGAGCGAGCGTGAGCATCCCCGGGCACGTGATCGTCTGCGGGGCCGGCGTCGTGGGCGCCAGCGTCGCCTACTTCCTGGCGCGCCGTGGTGTCCGCGTCACCGTGGTGGAGCGCTCGGGGGTGGCCTGCGCCGCGTCGGGCAAGTCCGGCGGCTTCCTGGCGCTCGACTGGTGCGACGGCTCGCCGCTCGGCCCGCTCGCCCGGGCGAGTTTCAGCCTCCACGCGGAGCTCGCCCGCGACCTCGGGGCGGACCACGGTTATCGGCGTATGGAGACCTTCATGCTGGCCGCGCGGGAGCGCGGCGGGCGTCCTGGCGACCATCAGGTGCCGGGCCCAGCCTGGCTCGACGCGGAGGGCGCGGTCACCGACACCCTCGGCTCCTTCCAGACGACCGCCCAGGTCCACCCGGCCCGCTTCACCGCGGCGCTGGTCGACGCCGCGCGGGCCCGCGGCGCCTCGCTGCGGCTCGGCGTGGTGGAAGGCGTGCTCCGTCGTGGCCGCGCGGTCTGCGGGGTGACCATCGACGGCAGCGCCGTCGAGGCCGACGCCGTCGTGCTCGCCATGGGCCCGTGGACGGGGCGCGCGGCGGCGGGCCTCCCGCTCCCGAGAGTCCACGGGCTCAAGGGTCACAGCGTGACCCTGGCCGCGACTGGCGTCCCCGCACACGCGCTGTTCCTCGACTATCGCATGGCCGACGGTCGGCGGCTGGAGCCGGAAATTTTCCCCCGACCTGACGGGGAGGTCTACGTGTGCGGCATGGCCGACCCGGCACCGCTGCCGGACTCGCCGGACGCCGTCGAGGTGAGCGAGCAGGCGTGCGCCGTGCTCGTGCGAGCCGCCGGCCGCGTGTCGACCGTCCTCGCCGCGGCCCGCGTCATCCAGCGCCAGGCGTGCTACCGCCCCGTGACGGAGGACGGGCTCCCGCTGATCGGTCCCGTGCCGGGTGTGGCAGGCGCCTTCGTCGCGACGGGCCACGGCCCCTGGGGGATGCTCAACGCGCCGGCCACGGGTCGGGCCATCGCCGAGCTTCTCGTCGACGGTGCCGCGTCGTCGGTGGACCTCCGACCGTTCGACCCCGCCCGGCTGGCCTCCGCCCGGGTCCGGTGAGAGCCCCGCGCCTCGGCGCCTCTCGGGCACGGCGCCGTGGCCGGAGCCTTTGATACACTGGCCGCATGCGGGAAGGAGGGACGAGGATGGCCGACTCCGCACCGAAGTACGCCTGGATGAACGGCAGGGTGATCCCCTGGGAGCAGTGCGTGCTGCACGGACGCAGCGCGGGCGGTTTCATGGGCAGCAACGTCTTCGAGGGGGTGCGCGCCTACTGGAGTGCGCCGCACGACGAGCTCTTCGTCTTCAAGCACGAGGAGCACCTCGCGCGGCTCGGGCGCTCGATGAAGACCGTGCGCCTGGACGTCCCCTTCACCCTGCCCGAGATCGGGCAGGGTGCTCTCGCTCTCCTGCGGGCGAACGAGTTCCGCCAGGACGTCCACTTCGTGCCGGTGGCCTTCTTCGGGATGGGAGCCCACAACTTCAACACCCTTGGCCCCACGGTCGACAATGGGGTCTACATCACGGCCGTGCCGTGGCCGCAGCCCGCGGCGCTGTGGCACGGGGCGGCTGCCTGCGTGGCCTCGTGGCGGCGGATCAGCGACGACACGGTGCCGCCCCGGCTGAAGGCGGGGGCCAACTACCAGAACAGCCGCCTCGCCCAGACGGAGGCCAAGGTCAACGGCTACGACACCGCGATACTCTTGAACCACCGCGGCACCGTGGCCGAGGGCCCCGGCGCGTGCCTCATGATGGTGCGCGACGGCAAGCTGGTCACGCCCCCCGTCACTGCCGGCATCCTCGAGAGCATCACCCGCACCACGCTGATGGAGTTGGCGGCGCGCGAGCTGGCCGTGGAGGTGGTGGAGCGGGAGATCGACCGCACCGAGCTGTACGTGGCGGACGAGGCGTTCATGTGCGGCAGTGGCCTGGAGGTGCTCCCCATCACCTCGGTGGACCGCATCGCGGTCGGCGCCGGGACGCCGGGGTCGTTGACGAAGCGCGTCCAGGACGTCTACTTCTCCGCCGCCCGCGGCGAGCTGCCCGCCTACCGTCACTGGCTCACTCCGGTGTACGCCGGGGTGCGAGAGGGGGCAGCGGCCCGCTAGCCGGTCTTCGCGCGAGGGCCGGACGACCGCGAGAGGCTGGCTGGTCAGGACGCGAGGATGAACCGCACGCCGGCGCGCTTGGCCACCTCCCGGAGCTGCTCCAGGAGCTCCTCCGGGATCGGCACCCCGTCCCGGAGGCGTTGGGCCCACGTCGCCATCTCCGGCTCGCCGGCGACCAGCACGGGCTGGGCAGGATCGGCCCGCCTGGCTCCGTGCAGCACGTCGATCCCCTGATCGAGATCGCTTTCGAACGGCCGACCCGGGAACGCCGATCGAGGGCGATCGACGAGACCTCGGCTCGATCCGCCCGGGCGTGCGGACGTCCGAGGGGCCCGGAGCGGCCGTCCTGATGCTGGGGATGAATCGCCTCGGCACTCAGGGGCGGCTCGGCAACCAGATGTTTCAGTACGCCGCGCTCCGGGGCATTGCCGCCCGGCACGGCTACGCGTTCTGCGTGCCGCCGAGCGCCTCGCGGGACGAACGGGCGCAGCACCAGCTCTTCCGGGCGTTCAGGCTTCCGCACCTGAAGCACGTCGCGGTCGTGCCCGGGCCGTGCCTGCTCGAACGGCAGTTTCACTTCGACGCCGAGCTGGTGAAGAGCTGTCCCGGCGACGCCAACCTGTGCGGGTACTTTCAGAGCGAGAAGTACTTCGCCCACATTGCGGCGAGCCTCCGCGAGGACTTCCGGTTCAAGCCGGAAGCGGTGGAGGGCTGCGCATCGCTGCTCGCGCGGCTGCCTGACCGGAAGATCGCCTTGCAAGTCCGCCGTGGTGACTACGTGGTGAACTACCTGAACCATCCGCCCTGCCCCCTCGAGTACTACGCCAAGGCGCTGGCGCGGCTGGACGCGGACGTTCCGGTCCTGGTCTTCTCGGATGATCTGCGGTGGGTAAGGCGGCAGCGCCTGTTCTCGGGCGAACGGTTCACAATCGTGGAAGGGCTCAGCGACGTGCAGAGCCTCTACGTGATGTCGCAGTGCTCTGACTTCGTCATCGCCAACAGCTCCTTCGGCTGGTGGGGCGCGTGGCTCTCCGGGCGGCCGCACAAGACAGTCATCGCCCCAGCGCGGTGGTTCGGCTCGGGATACACGGCCCGACACGACACGCGGGACCTGCTGCCCCCGGGCTGGCTCGTGTGCGACGGCGGTCCGTGGAACCCCGGGGTGTCGGCTCGGGTCTCGCGGCGGGTGACGCGCGGGCTGCGCGCGGCGGCGAAGCGCGTCCTGCCGGCCGCAGCGGTCGACCTCGGCCGGAGAGTCCTTCGGAGCGCGGGGGTTGCCGACGAGCCCGAACCCCCGGAGACGGCCGGATGGGTCTCCTCGGCGTCGTGCGGGGCGCCCTGGTGCCCGCAGCGTCCTGATCCAGGATCCGGGTCCTGCGAGCCGCCCCCTCCTTCCGGGCCATCGTCGCCCTGTCGCTCCCGGTGCGATTCAGCGCCAGGGCCGGCGGGCGATGAGGTGGCTCAGCGCCACCCGCAGGCGGGGCCGGTGGGACGCGAACGGAATCCGGAACGACTCGCCCCGCCCGCGCCGAAGACCGGGGGCGACGTCCGCGCCGGCCACCTCGGCGAAGGTCTCGCTAAGGCCCCTGGCGAGCGAGGGAAAGCCCAGCCGCGCGGCCATCTCGACGGCGGCGGGCAGATCAGCCTGCATGAACTCGCGACGGCGCGCCACGTCCGCGAGATAGAGGATGCCCAGATCAAGGTGGTCATCGAGCTCGTTGGCGAGCCGGAGGAGGATGACGTCCCGCTCCACCGCTGTCATGGTGTCGAGCCGCGCGCGGAGCTCGCGGATCGTGCGAGGCTCCCACTCCAGCAGGGTGTAGCGCGCGACCAGGTCCTCCACCTCCTCGCCCACTGCTCGGCGGACCTCGGCGCGCTTGCCGCCGGACATGCCCCGCCAGCCGTCGCCGAACTCGCCGTGGGAGTAGGCGGCGTGGAGGAGCCCGGCCGCGACGACCGGCGTCCGCACGCGCAGCGACGCGAGCACGCTGGCGGTGCCGACCAGATGAGCGAGGAACGGCTTGCCGGAGCCCCGGTAGGTGCCGGGGAAGAGGCGAAGGCCGAGCTCGTACGCTCCCGCCACGGCGCCGATCTCCGCGCTGGGGTAGCCCTCCGCGGCGAGCTGGCGATAGAGCTGGAGATTGGTCTGCGCGTAGGTGAACATGGCCACTCAGTGCCGGGCGCGCGCCGGGACGTGGGGCGCCGGCGGGCCGGCGTGCGGGAGTGGCGGGACCCACCAGCGGTTGACCCGCCGCTCGAGGCCAAGGAGGACATCGCGACCCAGCCATCGCCCCCAGCGCGGACCGAAGACGCGCTCGAGGGCGCGGAGCGTCAGCCTGAAGGGGATGCGGCGATGCTCCTGCGCAAAGCGCGCGCTGGCCTCCATGCCGGCGGCTTCGCCCGGGGGGAGCTCCCACTTCTCGCGGAAGCGCTCGATTGAGGCCTCCGTCCACGCCTCGCTCCAGCGCCGGAAGAAGTAGGCATAGTCCGCGAGGCCGAAGCGCCCGGTCGTGACGTAGGTCACCGCGGCCTCGGGCTCGAAGTACACGTCGCCGCCGTGGCGGCGGGCGAGCATGCACAGGTCGCTGTGCTCCGCGACACTCCGGAGCCCCTCGTCGAGGGGCCCCAGCCGCTCGAAGACCTCCGCGCGCACGAGCATGCAGTGAAATTCCACCTGCTCGCACGGCTGCCGCTCGAGCAGCGGCCGCACTTCCGCCGCTCGCTGGCCTGCGAAGTGGTGGCGCTCCACGAAGCGCCGCCCGGTTGGGCGCTCCTCGATGCGGGCGTCGCCCGCTGCCATGTGGATCACCTCGCGCTCGGGCTCGCCGATGAAGTACAGCGGGCCCACGATCCAGGCCCCCGTGGTCTCGGCGCAGACGACGAGCCGGTCGAGCCAGCCGGGCGCCGGCACGACGTCGTTGTCGATGAACACGACGTAGCGGGTGCGCACGTGACGCAGGCCGAGGTTCCGGGCCTCGTTCGGCGTGAGGTAGCGGTCGGTGCGCACGAGCGTGAACCCGCGGGCGCGGGCCTCGGCGGCGATGTACCGGCGGATCCGGGCGGGGGAGCCACCGTCCACGTAGACCAGCTCGAAGGCGCCGGCGGTGTTCGCGTAGATGGCCTCGAGAGCGCGGCGGGTGAGGCCGAACCGCTCCCGCGGGACAGCGACGATGGTGGCCAGCGGCTCTGGCATGGGGACTTCCCGGACGGCCGGGACTCTACTGTACTCCGGATCCGCGGCCGGGCGCCGTTCCTCGTAGCGAGGGACCCGCCGACTGCTCGCCGGGGCGGCCACCTCCGGACCGCCGCCGCCGGCGTCCACCCGCCGCCGAGATCCGCTGCCGAAATCCTTGACAACGACGAATTCGGGCGGGTAGCCTGTTCGCCCGGTCGAGCCGGGCCGATCCTCGGACCGAGCGGACGGAGGGCGTAGAGATGAGGCCGCCCGCCTTGGTCGGTATTCACGGTTGCTGCGATGACAGCGCAACCCGTTCGACCAGTTTCCGGACGCGCATGGCGGCGACCGTGGACTCTGCTTCAGCGGACGCCCGCCAGTCCACGCCGAGGGGACGAATCCTGCAGGAGGCAACCCCCGTGCAGACTCCCTGGACAACCAGTGGTCGAGGTGAAGGCACGCCCGCGGGTTCCCCGTTGACAGCCAGGCACTTTCGCGCCGCGCTCGCCTTCACGGCCGTCCTCGTCGGGCTGTGGGCGCAGTCCTCCAGACCGGCCGCGGCGGCGCAGCACCGGGTTCTTGTCGTCGGCGCCAGCTTCGGCATCACCAGCCTCGACCCCGCCCGGACGATCGACGCGACCAGCTACATGATCGAGCACGCAATGTACGACTCGCTCGTCACGTTCGAGGGCGAGGATCTTACGACTCCAAAGCCTTCCCTGGCGGTCGAGTGGAAGATCTCGGGCGACGGCAAGACCTACACGTTCAAGCTGCGGCCGAACGTGCGGTTCGCGAGTGGCAACCCGTGCACGTCCGCGGACGTCAAGTGGTCGCTCGAGCGGATCAAGTACGTCAAGGGCAGCTCGTCCTTCTTGCTCGACTCCGTCGACGAGGTGCAGGCACCCGATCCTCACACCGTCGTCTTGAGGCTCAAGACGCCGAACCCGGCGCTCTTGCCGGTCCTCACGAACCCCAGCTTGGGAGTGCTCGACAGCAGCGTCGTTGCGCGGGAGGGTGGCGACGCGAGCCGCGACGCGAAGGAGAAGGACAGGGCGGAGCGCTTCCTGATCACCCAGTCGGCCGGGACCGGCGCCTACCGGCTCGCGGCGTACGTTCCCGACCGGGAGGTCGTCTTGCTCGCAAACCCCGGCCACTGGCGCGGGGCGCCGCCCCTGGATCGCATTGTGATCCGCAACATCGGAGAGCCAGCCACGCACCGGCTGCTGATCGAGCGGGGTGACCTGGACATCACGGTCGGGCTGGACCAGGATCAGATCCGGACGCTGAGGAATGCGCCGGGAGTCGTGGCGCGGACGAGCCGGTCCGGAGTGCCGGCTTATCTGTGGATGAGCGCCAACCCCGCAGTCGGCGGACCCTTCTCGAATCGCAAGGTCCAGCAGGCCGTTCGGTACGCCCTGGACTACGAGGGGATCCTCGCGATCGCCGGCCCTGGCGCGGTGCGGCTGGCCGGCATCATCCCGACGATCTACCCAGGGTCGCTCGATCCTCGGGAAGCCGCCAAGACCGATCGCGAGAAGGCAAGGCAGCTGCTCCAGGAGGCGAACCTCGGCCCGGTGACCGGAGCCATCAACTACTCGACGGATCGCCCCATCTGGGGGGTGTCGCGAAGTCTGATTGCCCAGAAGGTCCAGTCGGATCTCGCGACGGTGGGAATCGCCGTCAGGCTGAACGGCTTGCCTAACAACGTCGCCACCCAGCTGTACCGCGACGGCAAGGCCCAGTTCGGGCTCTCGGCCTGGCCTCCGGACTATCCGGACAGTCAGAACTACCTGGTCTTCGCGCCCGGCCGGACGGTCGGGCGGCGCCTCGCCTGGCTTGCCGATTCGAGCCCGGAAGCCAGGGAGCTGAGCGACCGGGCGCAGGAGGCCGAGACCGAGGTGGATCCGGTGAAGCGACTGGCGCTCTTCCAGCTGTTCGAGCGGCGCCTCGCCCAGGTCGGGCCGTACGTTCCGCTCTTCGAGCCCGCCTTTCCCTACGCCTTCCGCTCGACCATCCGCGGGGCGGCCTTCCACAGCGTCTGGGGGATCGACTTCTGGACGGTGAGCAAGTAGGCGCCCCAGGTGCCGTCGGAAGGACGGACATGACCCGGCCGGAGCGGACGCACTCTGTGGCCGGCCGGAGCCTCGCCAAGGGTCCCGCCCGGCCGGCGCCGGCCGAGGAGCCGGACTCACCGCCGGCATGACTCGACCCGGCGCTTCCCGCGCGGGATCCGGCCAGCCCCTCGTCGTGCGCGACGTCCAGTTGCGCGAGGAGCCTCCCGACCTCGTCCTGTCCTGTCGTCTCGACGGCGCGAGCGCCGATCTCCCGGCCACCTGCTGGCTTCGCTTTCCCGCCGAGCTCGGCCCGTACGTGGTCGCCGACGCGGATCCTTTCCTGCCGGTCGCCCTCGTCGTGGCGATGCGGCAGCGGCGGCCCCTGGCCTTCGAGGGCAGCGTCTCGCCCGCATTGCTCGAGGCGACGCCGCGGATCATGGAGCTCTATCATGACTGGAGCGTCCGCTCGGCCGTTCCGCTGCACCCGGTTGACGTCACGGCGAAGACCTCCGCGCGGCCACGGGTGGGGACGGTGAGCGGGGCCTTCTTCTCCTGTGGCGTGGATTCCTTCTATACCCTGCTGCGCAACGTCGCCCGCTACCCGGTGACGGACTCCCGCGCCATCCACCACCTGCTGGTGGTGCAAGGCTTCGACATCGCGCTGGACCGGACCGAGCTCTACGCGGCCACGCGGCGGAATGCGGCCGCGGTGGCGCGCGCTCTCGGCCGGTCAATCGTCCCGGTCCAGACCAATGCCCGGGTCTTCCTCCAGGGGCTCGACTGGGCGGCGATCGCGAACGGAGCGCCGCTGGCGAGCGTCGGCCACGTCTTCGGCAAGCTCTTCCATACGGTGTACATCCCCGCCACCGATGCGCTCCCCCGGTTGTACATGAAGCCCATGGGAACGCACCCGGCGCTGGACCCCCTGTGGTCGACCGAGGCGGTGGAGTTCGTGCACGATGGCGCAGAGGCCTCTCGCCCCGACAAGGTGCGGGCCATCGCGTCCTCTCCCTTGGCGCTCCGGTACCTCAGGGTGTGCTGGGAGAACCGGGGCGGCGCTTACAACTGCGGCGCCTGCTCCAAGTGCATGCGGACCATGGTCGATCTGGATCTGTGCGGCGCCCTGGCCCGGGCGGAGACGTTCCCGCACGCCCTCGACCTGTCCGCCGTCGAGCGGCTCCACCGCCCGCCGGGCCGCGGCGGTCGGATTCCCTGGCTCGATACCCTAGCGGAGGCGAAGCGATCGGGCCGCCAGGATCTCGTGAGGTCCATCGAGCTGATGCTGGGCCGGAGCGCCTGGGCCGTGTCCCGCCTGGGGCGGCTCGAGGTCGCGACGGCGCACGCGCTGACCAAGGTCGGCGTGACATCGGAGCGGTGGAGGGCGCTCGACCGCCTGGTCCTGCGCGGCGCCGGCATGCGCGGCATCCGCACGCTTCAGCGCCGGCTGGGGCGCTGATCGCCGCCGGCGGGCGGAGACCGGCGCCGCCGCGGCGCGGGTCGCGCCAGCGGCGGGTCTTCGCCGCGATGGCGGGACGAGCTAGGTCGCGCTCGTCCCCCTGGCCGCAGCCCCGCACGATGCTCCTGGCCGGCGCCGGCGCGGGCGGACTCGTGCCGGGGCCTCACAGCCAGTTGGGGACCAGGAGCTTCGGGAGCAGGAGCACGGTCCAGGGGGCGAGCGCGCACAGCACGATCACGATGAGCAGCGGGATCATCATGATGTGGAGCAGCTTCTGGATCCTCATCATCGGCACGCCGCCCACGGCGCAGGCGGTCATCGCGACCATGCCGAGCGGCGGCGTGAGCAGGCCGAATGACTGCGTCATCACCACGATCACGCCCAGGTGCACGGGGTGGATCCCGACCGTGACCGCGAGGGGGTGGATGATGGGCACGAAGATCAGGATCGCCGGCAGGGCGTCCATGAACGTCCCCAGCACCACGTTGATGACGACGATCAGGATCATGATGACGATGGGATCCTGCGTGAAGGCCGTGATGAAGTTGGTCACCATCTCCGGCACCTGGTAGAACGCGAGCAGCCAGCCGAAGATCGACGCTCCGCCGAGGCAGAACAGCACCTGGGAGAACTGGATCGTGGTCTCCGCGAGGAGCTTGGGCAGGTGGGACAGCCTCAGGCTGCGGAAGACCACCAGCGTCACGAACAGCGAGTACACTGCGGCGATCGAGGCGGATTCGGTGGGCGTGAAGACGCCGCCGACCATGCCGATGACGATGATGAAGGGCACGCCGAGCGGCCAGGCGGCGGTCTTCACGCCCTCCCAGATGGCTCCCAGGCCGAGAAACCTCGGGTGCTCGCGCGGAAAGTCGTACTTCACCGCGAAGACGTGCGACTGCAGCATCAGGCCGAGGCCCATCAGGACGCCGGGCAGGATGCCGCCGATCAGCAGGGCGCCGATCGAGACGCCGGCGGTCGCGCCGTAGACCACCATTAAGATCGACGGCGGAATGACCGCGCCCATGGTCGCGGTGCAGGCGGTCAGGGACACGGAGAAGACCTCGTCGTAGCCCCGGCGCTTCATCGCCGGGCAGAAGACCGAGCCGATCGCGGCGGCGTCGGCGGTGCTGCTCCCGGAGATTCCCGAGAGGAACATGCCGACCACGACGTTCACGTGCGCCAGGCCGCCGCGCAGGTGCCCCACCAGCGCCATGGCCAGCTGCACCAGGCGCTCCGAGATGCCGCCCTCGGTCATCACGTTGCCGGCGAGGAAGAAAAACGGGAGCGCGAGTAGCGTGAACGCGTTGATGCCCGTGAACATCTGCTGTACCGCGACCATGAGCGGCAGGTCCGCCACCCAGATGACCAGCAGCGAGCAGAGGATGAGGGAGAAGGAGATCGGGACGCCGATGACCATGAACACCGTCATCGACACGAGCAGCAGGGTGAGCGGATGCATCAGGCCGTGAAGTCGATGGGCGGCGCGTCCGCTGTGCCCGCGGAGCGCTCGCCCGTCGCGATCTGACGGCAGTCGCGCACGATGTCGATCAGGCAGACGAGCGTCATCAGCACGCCGCTGACCGGGATGACGATGGTCGGGACGAACAGCGTGATGCCGAGCGCGGGCGAGAGGCGCGCCACGCTCAGGTTGGAGAACTGCCAGCCCGTGACCACCATCACCACGGTGACCGTGAGGATGCACAGATCGACGACGAGCCGCTGCACCCCCTCGGCGCGGGCGGGCATGGCCCCGGAGAGCATGTCGAAGCTGAAGTGGGTGTGGCGCCACGAGCAGACGGCCGTGCCCAGGAAGACGCACCAGATGAAGGCGAAGAGGGAGAGCTCCTCGCCCCACAGGAACGACAGCGCGAAGACGTACCGCAGGACGACCTGGATGAAGACCCCGACGGTGATGAACGCCAGGAGCGCGGCAAGGACCGGCCCGAGCCAGGGCTCGAGCCGGCCGAAGAGCCTCTCCACGCGCGGGCCGGGCTACTTCGCGTGGTTGCGCACGATCTGCAGGAGGTCGGCCGCCTTCAGCTCGCTCGCCACCTCGTCCTGGATCGGCGCAATCAGCGCGATGAACTTCGCCTTGTCCGGGGTCGTGAGGATGGCGCCCTTGGACGCCAGGCGCCCGGCGGCGGCGGCGACGAGCTCCGCGTCCTTCTTGCGCTCGTGGGCGGAGGCTTCGCCCGCCGCGTCCACCACGATCTTCTGCAGGTCCGGGGGCAGGCTCGCCAGCTTCTTCTCGTTGATGTACAGGGCCGAGAGGTTGCGCTGATGCTCGGTCTGGGAGATGTACTTCGCCGCCTCGTTGTGCTTGTTCGACTCGATCACCGCGAGGCCGTTCTCGGCGGCATCGAGCACGCCTGACTGCAGCGCCTGATACACCTCGCCGAAGTTCATCGGCGTGGGGATCGCGCCGAAGGCCTTCCAGACCTTGACCTCGATCGGGTTGTTCTGCACCCGGATCTTCACTCCTCGGAGGTCGTCCGGGCTGGCGACCGAGCCCTTGCGGCTGTAGATGTTGCGCACGCCCGCGGCGTAAAAGCCGAGACGCTTGATGCCGAGGTTCTTGCTCGCGATGATCTCGTCGATCCGCTTGGCGAACCGCGGGTCGTTCACCACCCGCTCGAAGTGGGGGATGTCCTTGAAGAGGTAAGCGACGCTGAAGAGGCCCAGCTCCGGCACGAACGCCGCCGCGTTGGGGGCATTCGCGCAGATGACGTCGATCGAGCCGAGGCGCACGCCTTCGACCATGGCGACCTCGGAGCCGAGCTGCGCGGCGGGAAACACGGCCGCCTTGATGCGGCCGTTGCTCCGCTCCTCGACCAGCTTCTTGAACATGTTGTGACCCTCGTCGTACATGCTGCCGACGGGCTGGTCGTGGCCCATCCTCAACGTGATCTGCTGGGCCGAGGCCGGCCCCGACGCCAGCACGAACAGCACGGACGCCAGCAGGGCGGCGGCTCGATTCATGATGTCCCCCTTCCTCCTGATGTGGATGTGGGCCGTCGAGACACACTGTGTCCTCATCACGCCAGCGCCCACGCGCCTCCTGGGCAGGTCCGCACGGAGACCGGCCGGCTGGGACGATATCGCACGCGGCGGGGAGGGGCAAGGGGGGTCGGAACCCCAACGACGGAGATCGTCCGGGGCGCGCTCGCCGACGACTGGCGCTAGATGGCCTCGTCCAGCCTGACCCGATGCTGACTGACGGCGCGGAGCGTCGGCGGTGAAATCGGGAGGGTGGAGTCCGCGGTGGACCATGGGAGGCGGGTGGTGTACTCCTGGCCTGTGGACGAGGCGCCGCGGAAGCTCGATCGTTTCAGTCCGAAGGCCCCGCCAGGAGGATCCCTGGCCTCGGGTGATGGACCTCTGGCGGGCGGAGGCCAGCATCGATCGGTTGACGGGGCGGGGCGACGCCGAGCTCCGGGGAAAATAGCCGGGAGGAGGAGAAGATGACACGCGCACAAGAGGACGGAAACCGCATGGCGACCCGGGCAAGCCGCGTGTTGACCTCGGCGCTGACCGTGGGGTTGCTGCTCTCTGGTACCGCGCCGGTGCGGGCGGACGACGCCCAGGACGCCAGCCAGCTCGTCGACAAGGCCAAGCTCACCGTGGAGGAGTTCCAGAGGGATCCGAACATGGGAGGGTTCCGTGAGCTGGCCAAGAAGGCGCACGGGATGCTCATCCTGCCCGAGATGATCCGCGGCGCGTTCATCATCGGGGGGTCCGGGGGCACCGGCGTGCTGGTCGCGCGGGACGGCACGGTCCCGCCGTGGCGCGGCCCGGCCTTCTACACGCTCGGAGGGGTGAGCTTCGGGCTGCAGGCGGGCGGCGACGTGGCCAAGGTGATCATCCTGGCGATGACCGAGCGCGGCGTGACGAAGCTGCTCGGCTCCCAGGTGAAGCTCGGAGCCGACATCAGCGTCACGGCCGGCAATGTCGGAGCCGGCGCGGCCGCGGCCACCGCCGGCTTGAGCGCCGATCTCGTCAGCTACTCGATGGCGAAGGGACTCTACGGCGGCTTCTCGGTGGACGGCTCGGTCGCGGGGGTCCGGAAGGCGCTCAATCACGCCTACTACGGGAAGGCGGTGAGCCCTGCGGACATCCTCGTCAAGGGCGAGGTGAAGAACCCGCAGGCGGACGGGTTGATCGAGCGGGTGACAGCGCTCGCCGGGAGCCAGTAGCCGGGCTCCCGGCCACTGGTCGCGGCCGGCCCGCCGACCGGATCCGAAGGCCCTTGACAAGCGACCCATGAGTCGTAATATGACGACTCATGGAAGCCAGAGGCGTGACCGCCGGAACACGGGTGTGGGCTCCCGGGCCCGCCGCGCGAGCGGCGACGCCGGGGGGCCGGGGCCTCACGATCACCGCGGCTGACGAGGAGCTCGCCGGCCTGACGCGGGCCCTGGGTCATCCGATCCGCGTGGCCATCTTGCGCCATCTCCTCGAGCAGGGCGAATCGGTCTGTACGGACCTGTCGGAGGTGGTGCCGCTGGCGCATTCCACCACGATGCAGCACCTCAAGGTGCTGAAGGAGGCCGGTCTGCTCTCCACCGGCCGCTGCGGCCGAAACGTCCTCTACTGCGTCAATCCCGAGGCCCTCCGGCAGCTGCGGGCGCTGGTGGGTCGGCTGTAGTTTTTTTTGTCCTGACGAGTCGCCAAACGACGACCGACGACGGGAGAAGGAGCCCTCTCGATGGCCACAGCCGCGCTTCCCATCGCCGTGATTGGCGCCGGCCCGGTCGGGCTGGCCGCCGCCGCCCACCTCGTGAGCCGAGGCGAGATCCCAGTCGTTCTGGAGGCGGGCACCCAGGCGGGAGCGGCCGTTCGCGCCTGGGGGCACGTGCGTGTCTTCTCGCCGTGGCGCTACAACGTCGACCCGGTGGTGGCCGCGATGCTGGCGAAGACCGGGTGGACGGCGCCCGACCCTGACCGCCTGCCGACAGGCCAGGAGCTCGTCGACGAGTACCTCGCGCCGCTGGCCGCCCTGCCGGAGATCGGACCGTCCCTTCGCTTGAGCACGCGCGTCATGAGCGTCAGCCGCCGGGGCTTCGACAAGCTGCGGGCCGATGGACGGGATGTCACGCCGTTCGTGTTACGCATCCTGACCGCCGGTGGCGAGGAGGAGGACATCGTGGTGCGGGCGGTCATCGATGCGTCCGGCACCTACGGCTCTCCCAACCCCCTCGGGGCAGACGGGACGCTTGCCCGCGGTGAGCGCCTGATCCGGGATCGCGCGTTCTACGGGATCCCGGACGTCCTCGGCGCCCGGCGTGACCGATACGCGGGGCGCCGCGTGGCAGTCATCGGGAGTGGCCATTCGGCCTTGAACACCCTCCTCGACCTCGCCGAGCTGAGGGTCACGGAGCCCGAGACGGAGATCACCTGGATCGTCCGGCGCCCGCCCACGCCGCGCGTGTTCGGTGGAGGGGCGGCGGACGCCTTGCCGGCGCGTGCCGCGCTTGGCCAGCAGGTGCTCCGGCTGCTCGATCGCCGCGGGGTCGTGCTCACCGTGGGCAGGATCGCGGCGCTGACGCCGAGCCCCGGCGGCGTGACGATCCTGGACGAGTCGGGATCGATCCTGGCGGTGGTCGACGAGCTCGTGGCGGTCACCGGCTTCCGTCCCGACCTGGACTTGTCCCGCGAGCTCCGGCTGGACCTCGACCCGGCGATGGAAGCGCCGACGGCCCTCGCCCCGCTGATCGATCCGAACGTCCACAGCTGTGGCACCGTGCCCCCGCACGGCGCCGCGGAGCTGGCGCACCCCGAGCCGGGCTTCTACGTCGTGGGCATGAAGAGCTACGGCCGGGCACCGACCTTTCTCATGCTGACCGGTTACGAGCAGGTCCGGTCGATCGCCTGCGCGCTCACCGGAGACGTGGAGGGCGCCCGCCGCGTCGAGCTCATGCTGCCGGCGACGGGTGTCTGCAGCGCGGCGCCGAGCGCCCCCGGAATCCTGGCCGGCGTCACGGCCGACCCCGGTGCCGCGTGCTGCGGGGGTCCGGCGCCCGCGAACGTGGACGCCTGCTGTGTACAGGACGCGGAGGCCAAGGCCGTCGGCCAGGAGGGCTGTGGATGCGGATCGGCGAGCGGGGCCGACGCCGTGGTCGCGGGTGAGATCAACGTCGCCAGCTCAGGCGGCCAGCCCGGGACCCGAAGCGGCCCGGGGGGGACGGCGCCGCGGATCGTGCCCCTGAGCGTCCTCCGCCAGAGCCCACCCACCAGCTCCTGCTGCAGCCAGGAGTGATGCGAGCCGGCGGCCTGGAGGGCAGGATCAGGCCGGAGCGCTACGGCTGGGTGATCGTCGCGACGCTCTGCGTGACCGAGACAGTGACCTGGGGGATCGTCTACTACGGCTTTCCGGTCTTCCTGCGCCCGATGGAGCAGGACCTGGGCGCATCACGGGTCGCCGTGACGGGGGCATTTTCGGCCGGCCTCGGCGTCTCGGCGCTGGCGGCGGTGCCGGTCGGCCGCTGGATCGACCGCCACGGGGCCCGCGGGCTCATGACGGCGGGTTCCTGCCTGGCCACGCTCCTGACCTTCGCGTGGGCGCGGGTCGAGAGCCTGCCCGCGCTCTACGCCGTCTGGGTCGGCATGGGCGTGGCCATGGCGGCGACGCTGTACGAGCCGGCCTTCGCGGCGATCGTGTCGTGGTTCACGCGCGGACGCGACCGGGCGCTCCTCACGGTCACGCTGGCGGCGGGTCTGGCGAGCACGATCTTCATGCCGATCGAGGCGTGGCTGCTGAGCCGGGTCGGCTGGCGCAGCGCGCTGACGGTCCTGACGGTTGTCCTGGGCGCGGTGACGATCCCGCTGCATGCGGCGCTTCTGCGCGGCGCCCCGGCGGCCTCGGCCGGCCCGCTGGCGGCCCACGGCGCCGCGCCGGCTCGTGGCGTGACGCTGGGCGCGGCCCGGCGGAGCACGGTCTTCTGGGTGCTGGCGGCCGCGTTCTTCGTGAGCAACTTCGCTACGGCCGCCCTCAGCACCCACCTCATCCCCTTTCTCGTGGGCCGCGGCTACTCGGCGACCGTCGCGGCGACGACGATCGGCTGGATGGGGGCGATGCAGCTGCCGGGCCGCCTCCTGTTCGTGCCCATCTCGGCGCGGCTAGGGGCCCGGATCATGGTGGCTGCGGTGTTCCTGGCCCAGGCCCTGGGGATCGGCCAGCTGCCGCTGCTCGGGCTGATCGGCACGCTGGTGCCCTTCGTCTTCCTGCAGGGCGCGGCCAACGGCATGGCCACGCTCGCGCGTGCCACGTCGCTCGCGGAGTACTTCGGCGCGCGGCACTACGGCGCGATCGCCGGTGCGGTCGCGCTCTCCGCCAATGGCGCACGCGCGGTCGGACCGGTCGGCGCGTCTCTTCTCTGGGTGGGACTCGGCTCCTACCCGTCGGTGTTCTGGATGCTCGCTGCCTCGCTCGTTCTCGCGGCCGTCGCCCTGCTGATCGCCGGGGCCAAGCCGGCGAGCGGCGAGGCGCGGCACCAGGGATGATGCTGCGGTGCCGTGGCGGAGTGGCCCGCCGCCGGATCGTCCGGCGCTGGCGCCCTGGACCCAGCGCCGTGACGTCGAGCTCCCCGCCGTGCCTGCGTGCCCGACGTCCCCGCTATCGCGAGCCGTCGGGACCTGGCGGAAGCTGCCGGGCGCTCATGCCCATCGAATCGCTCCAGCGACTCTCCGCCTTGAGAGGGATCGCGAACCCAGCCGGTGATCGCGGTCGCGTCGTCAATCTTCAGCCGCGCTGCCAGCCGCCGATGTGGGTCGCGCAGCGCTCCGCCACTGACCAGACAGGGGCGGAACGGCGTCCCCGATCGTCTCAGCGCCGCCAGCGCGTGTAACAGCACGTCTAGTCCCTTGCGCGGATCGTGGCGCGATACAGAGACGATCAGCGGCCGCTCCGAGGCTGCAGCGCGGCAATGTGCTCGGGCTCCGGCGGCTGGCGCCCGCCTTCGCGCAGAAAAGCCAACTCGGCGGCATACGGCACGGTGCGCGCCTCGGCTCCACGTCCGTATTGCTCGAGGAAGATCCGGCGCACCGAGTCGTAGTTGACCAGCACCAGGTCAGACTCCGTGTAGGCGACCCGCTCGTAGCGGCTGATGACGTGCTTGATCCAGAGGTACTCGGCCTGATAGCTCAGTCCCCGGAACGCGCCGTTCGAGGTATCGAGACTGTGCGACTTTGCGCGGCACTCGTGCTCCGAGGCCGTGTGGACACTGGTGGATCGCCGCCGCCCCGATGCCCTGGTGTCGCAGCCGGCGGCGCGCGAGCACGCCCACGGTAGCCCCACGTCGAGAAGCTGTGGAGCAGATGGGGCCCTGGCTCCCCGCGCAGGAACCGCTGCACGCTGGCGGCGATCAACGGCGCATGCAGCCCGATCAGACTCTTCCGGAACCTCAGCTCGGCCCGGGCGGGAGAGGGCTGGAAGAGTGAGGCCCGCGTACGGTGAATTACGCCGAGATCGCATTCGACAGCACCTCCGGCCCGGCGCCACGCAGAAGATGTGGGGCTCGAAGCCGGCGCTCAGTGCGGCCCGCGCATGGGCGCGGACATAGCTCGGATTCCCGCCCAGAGCTTCGAGCGGATCCTTGCCCACGATGAAGACGACCTTCTGCGCCATCTTTACGCCGCCGACGGGGACTCGACGCCGTGCCCCTCTACTCGTCCGTGAGGGCTGGAGGAACACTCTCGGCGCCGGGGCCGTGGGCGCGCCATCGTCACCGCGCGCCCTTGCCGCGGTCAAATGACTGGAGGGGTATCCGGGACCCGGACTCCGGCGAAGGCAGTGGTGATGCCTCTGCGTCGGATGGGAGCCGCGCGGGAGGGCGATCGGTCTCGCGCAAGCCAAGTGCGCGGAATAGTCGAGCATTTATCTGAATCTTGACTACGCGGTATTAAACTTGACAAAATTCACCAAAACTCCGATCCTTTATGTCGAGGTGCAACCAAAGCTGCTCACGGTCCCCGAAGCGGCCCGGTATCTGCGTCTGAACCCACGCTCGGTGTACCTGCTCGCCCAGCGCGGGGCGATCCCCGGGACGCGTGTCACCGGGAAGTGGCTCTTTCCCGAGCGTCTCCTGGGGGAATGGCTGGAATCGAACGCTCGCCGGGGCAAGGCAGATTCCGCGGCGCCGGCGGATGCCGTCAGCCGCGTCTTCCTGGCCGGGAGCGACGATCCCGCGCTCGACCTGCTCGCCGAGATCCTCGCGGCGCAGCCGGAGGCGCCCATGCTGTTCGCCGCACGAGTGGGGAGCGTGGCCGGCCTCGAGGCGGTCGCCGCCGGTCACGCCGACGTCGCCTGCGTGCACTTGGTGGATCCCGACTCGGGCGAGTACAACGGCTCCGGGCTCGGCCGATACATCGAGCCCCGGCCTTCCGCGCTCGTGAACCTGTTTCACCGCGACCTTGGACTGGTCGTGCCCAAGGGCAATCCGCGAGACCTCGCGAGCCTCCCCGACCTAGCGCGGCCGGGGCTCCGGTTCGTCAACCGCCAGCCCGGCTCCGGCACGCGGCACTTCGTGGATCTCGTCCTGTCACGAGCCGGCGTGGAACCTGAGCGCGTCGCGGGCTACGACGACGCGGTGTCGACCCACTGGGCGATCGCGCTGCGGGTGCTGCGGCGGAAGGCCGACGCGGGCGTGGCGGCCCGGTCCGTCGCGCAGGCCCTCGATCTCGGCTTCGTGCCGCTGGTCCGGGAGCGGTTCGACATGGTGATCCCGAAGGACACCTTCTTCCGGCCGGCGGTGCAGGCGCTGGTCGAAGCCGTGAGGTCGGACGGGTTCCGGGAGGGCCTCGATCGGCTCGGCGGCTATGACAGCCACCAGTCGGGCCGCGTGCTGGCCGAGGTGTCGTGACCCGAGAGCCGACGGACTAGCCCTGCGGGGTGCCCGTGCGCCGGGCTCCCGCGCGTCGAAAAGCCTGAGAGTGGCATACGACGCCATCCAGGCCGATATGGAGCCAAGGAGGAGCGAGACCATGCGGAGCAATCGACCCACGAGCCTAAGGGCCGTCGGCCTCCTCACCGCCCTGCTGTGGAGTGCTGCACCGGGCCTCGCGGTGGCGCAGGCCCCCACGTCCAAGGTCGTGATCCTCTCCACCACCACCAGCACCCAGGACTCGGGGCTGCTCGACGTGCTCGTGCCGATGTTCGAGAAGCAGACCGGCTACTCCGTCAAGACGATCTCCGTCGGCACGGGCCAGGCGCTGGCCCTGGCGGCCCGGGGCGAGGCCGACGTCAGCCTTGTTCACGCCCCGGCCCTCGAGAAGAAGTACGTGGCCGACGGCAAGATGCAGAACCGGCGGCTCGTCATGTACAACGACTTCGTCATCATCGGGCCCTCCGGGGACCCGGCCAAGATCAAGGGGCTCGAGAAGTCGACGGACGCGCTCAAGCGGATCGCGGCGGCGCAGTCGCGGTTCGTCTCGCGCGGGGACAAGTCGGGGACCCACAGCTTGGAGCTCGCGCTCTGGAAGCAGGCGGGAATCGAGCCCAAGGGAAGCTGGTACATCGAATCGGGCCAGGGGATGGGGCAGACGCTCGGCATCGCCAACGAGCGCAGGGCGTACACCATCACGGACCGCGCGACGTTCCTCGCCTTCCAGCAGCGGATCACCCTCCCGATCCTGGTCGAGAAGGACCGGCCGCTCCTCAACATCTACTCCGTGATGGAGATCAACCCGGCCAACGGGCCGCGTGTGAATCCGGCCGGCGGCAAGGCCTTCGCCGACTTCATGCTTTCCCCCGAGGCCCAGGCGGTCATCAAGACCTTCGGGTTGGACAAGTACGGACAGGCGCTGTTCGTGCCCATCGCCGGGAAGAAGACGGAGGAGGAGGTCGGGGGCTGATTCGCCATGGCACTGGTGTGGGAGGGCCTGCAGCAGGCGGTCCGGCTCTTGCTGGGCCTCGACCGGGAGGTCCTGGGGATCACGTGGCTCTCCCTTCAGGTCGCGGGCACGTCGACGATGCTCGCCCTGCTGCTGGGCATCCCGCTCGGGACGCTGATCGCCCTCGTGCGCTTTCCCGGGCGAGCCTTCGCGATCAGCCTCGTCAACACGGGCATGGGGCTGCCCCCGGTCGTGGTCGGCCTCTTCGTGTCGATCCTGCTCTGGCGGAGCGGCCCGCTCGGCGCGCTGGAGCTTCTCTACACGCCGACGGCGATCGTGATCGCACAGCTCGTGATCGCGGCGCCGATCGTCACGGGGCTGACCCTGGCGGCGGTGCAGCAGATCCCGCTCACGTTCCGGCTCCAGATGGTGGCGCTGGGGGCGTCGCGAGGGCAGCTCCTGTGGCTGCTGCTCCGCGAGGCGCGCCTCCCGATGCTGGCGGCGGTGATGGCCGGCTTCGGGGGGGTCATCTCGGAGATCGGCGCCTCGATGATGGTGGGGGGCAACATCCGAGGCCAGACCCGGGTGCTCACGACGGCCACGGTCATGGAGACGACGAAGGGGAGCTTCGACGTGGCGATCGCCCTTTCGCTGATCCTCCTCGGCTTGACGTTCCTCGTGAACTACGCGCTCACGGCTATGCAGCAACGCCGCCGGCCCGCGTGAGCGACGCGATCCTGGAGGCGCACGGCCTCACGGTCCGGTACGGCTCGCGGACGGTCCTGGATGTCGACCACCTGGCCGTCCGGCGGGGTGAGACCCTCGCCCTCATCGGGCCGAACGGGGCGGGCAAGTCAACGCTCCTTCGCGTCCTGGGGCTCCTCGAGCGCTCCGCCGGGGGGGAGGTGCGGCTCGACGGGCAGCCCCAGGCCTGGGGACGAGATCTCCTGGCCGCCCGGCGCCGCTTCGCCTCGGTGTTCCAGGAGCCCCTGCTGGCGGACACGACGGTGGAGCGGAACGTCGCCCTGGGCCTCACCCTTCGTCGCGCGCCGGGGGAGGAGGCTCGGCGCCGCGCCGGCCGCTGGATGGCCCGGTTCGGGATCACCCAGCTGGCGGGTCGGCAGGCGCGGACCCTGTCCGGCGGCGAGGCCCAGCGAACCAGCCTGGCGCGCGCCTTCGCGATCGAGCCCGACGTGCTCCTGCTCGACGAGCCCTTCTCGGCGCTCGATCCGCCGACCCGCGACGACCTTCTCAGGGACCTCCAGGGCATCCTGGGCGAGACGACCGTCACGACCGTGTTCGTGACCCACGATCGGAACGAGGCCCTGCGCCTGGGCGACCGGGTCGGCGTGATGCTGGAGGGACGTCTGGCCCAGCTCGGCACACCCGCGGTGGTCTTCGGGCGGCCCGCGTCCCCGGAGGTGGCGCGGTTCGTCGGGGTGGAGAACCTCCTGCCGGGCCGCGTGGCGCACGCCGCCGACGGGCTCCTCACCGTGGAGACAGGCCATCTGCGCATCCGGGCACCGGGCCAGGTGCCGGTGGGGCGGCGCGTCCTGGTCTGCGTGCGGCCCGAGGACGTCGTGCTCCGGCTCGGCGCGGCTGGTCCGATCCGGGACAGCGCGCTCAATCACTTCGCAGGCCGGGTCGCCGAGCTCGTCCCGGTGGGAACACAGGTCCGTGTGCTCGCCGAGTGCGGCGATCCGGTGATCGCCCTGGTCACCCGTCACTCCGTCCAGGAGCTGCCCATCGTCCCCGGGAGCTCGGTGGCGGTCAGCTTCAAGGCCTCGGCCGTCCACGTCATCGAGCGCGAGGAGGTCGGGGCGGCATGAAGCGCGGGGCACGCGGATCTCACGCCCGACTCGCCCGAGCCCTCCGCGCGGAGACCGACGCCCCGGAAGCCACGTAGAGGGTCGATCGTTGCGGCTCATCGCCGGGGCGATCCTCGGCGCGCCGGTCACCGGTAGCGAGCGTGCCACTCCCGGCCGGTCCAGGTGCGCCAGTGCTCCGGGCGGACCTCGACGAGCACCCGCGGGCGGTGGATCGTCCGCTCGGCGTAGGTCGGCCCGTCGGGACCGAGGTAGCGGAGCGAGAGGCGCCGCGTGAGGGCGCCGAGGCGCGCGCTGGCCGAGGGTGCGATTGGCCCCTCGATGATCGCGGCCCGCCCCTTCACGAGAACCCGCGTGTGCTCGGCGTGCTCGTCATCCGCCACGTGGAACGCCACCCGGGGATCCGCGCGGACGTGCTCGATCCAGTCGGCGCGCTCGCGGCCCACCACGAGGAACACGCGGGCTGCCGGCTCGAACTCGTACCACACGGGGGCGACGTAGGGCCAGCCGTCCGGTCCCAGGGTCGCGATCCGCGCGTTCCAGGGCTCGGCGAGGAACGCGGCCGTCTCGGCGTCGCTGAGGCCTCCGATCTTGGCGCTGGGCTCGTAGGTCATCCAAGTCTCCCGACTCTCGCGGCAGCGCCGGCGACGCGCCGCCGGCTATCGCGTGACGGCGCGCGGATCGAGGCTGTCCCGGAGCCCGTCTCCGACGACGTTCAGCGCAAGCACCGTCAGCATGATGGCCCCGCCCGGGAAGAGCGACACCCAGGGCGCGAGCGCCAGAAACTCCTTGCCCTCGTTGAGGATGGTCCCCCAGGACGGGGTGGGTGGCTGCACGCCCACTCCCAGATACGAGAGAGCGGACTCGATCAGGATGCCGTAGGAGAGGCACACGGCCGTCTGCACGATGACCGGCGACACGGCGTTCGGGAGGATGTGGCGCCGGAGGATCGCGCCACGGCCGAGCCCCAGGGCCTCGGCCGCCTCCACGTAGGCCTGCGCCGATTCGGCCAGGACCGAGCCCCGCACGACCCGGAAGAAGAGCGGGGCATACACGACGGCGATGGCCGCGATCGCGCTCTCCACCCCGGCGCCGAGGACCGCCGCGATCGCGATCGCGAGGAGGATGGGCGGAAACGCGAAGAAGACGTCCATCACGCGCCCGCAGAGCTGGTCGAGCCCGCGCCCGACACCCGCCAGGAGGCCGAGCGCGGCGCCCGCCGCCAGCGCCACCGTGATCGCGATGCCCGCGATCCCCACGGAGACCCGCACGCCGAAGAGGATGCGGGACAGGAGGTCGCGCCCGAAGCGGTCGGTTCCCATCCAGTGCCGGACTCCCGGCGCCTGGAACAGGCCCTGGGCATCCAGCGCCGTCGGCGAGTAGGGGGCCACCCACTCCGCGGCGATCCCGAGGACGACGATCGCGCCGAGCAGGAGGCACGCGGCCCGGAAAAGCGGGCTTCGTGTGGGGTGCCGCGTGCCGAGCGCGGCGCCAGCGGCTGGCCTAGCCATGCCGCAGCCGGGGATCCAGGACCGCGTACAGGAGGTCCACCAGGAGGTTCAGGCCCATGAAGATCGCGGCCAGGAGCAGGATGACGCCCTGCACGACCGGATAGTCCCGCTGGAAGATCGCGTCGAGGAGGAGCCGGCCCACGCCGGGCAGCGTGAAGACGTCCTCGACGACGACCAGGCCGCCGACCACGTAGCCGAGCTGCACCCCCGCCACGGTGACGACGGGGATGAGTGCGTTCCTCAGGGCGTGACGGTATCTGACGCGGCGCTCGGCCAGCCCCTTGGCCTGCGCCGTCCGCACGTACTCCCGCCCGAGCACGTCCAGCATCGACGACCGGGACATCCGCGTGATCATCGCGGCCGTCGCGGTGCCGAGCGTCAGGGCGGGCAGCGCCACGATGAGGAGGTTCCCCGCCGGATCGCGGAGAAACGGCACCCACTGGAGCGAGGGCATCCACCCCAGGTACACCGAGAAGAGGAGGATCAGGACCGTCCCTTGCCAGAACGCCGGGAGGGAGAGGCCGAGCGTCGCGAGGACGCGGATCACGCCGTCCCGCAGCCCGCCCGGTCGGGTCGCTGACACGACGCCCAGAGGGATCCCGAGGCAGAGCGACCAGCCCACCGCGAGGACGGCCAGCTCGGCTGACACCGGTACGCGCTCGAGGAACAGCCCGAGCACCGACCGTCCCGACAGCCAGGACGTTCCGAGGTCGCCCCGCACGATGCCGCCGAGCCACTCCAGGTACTGGACGTGAAGCGGGCGGTCGAGCCCGAAGAACCGGCGGAAGCTCTGCAGCACCTCCGGCGAGGCGATCGCCGCCTGGCCGAGGAGCTGCTCGACGACCGTGCCCGGGACGAGCCGAATCATGCCGAAGACCAGCACGCTCACGCCGAGCAGCGTGAGCCCGATGGCCGAGAGCCTGGTGACGAGATACGTGCGCAAGGGCAGGAGGGGAACCGGCCGCCCCTCCGACCCTCCACGGGGGGCGGCCAGCCGGGGCGGCGCAGTCCGGGCCTAGCGCTCGAGCCAGGCGAACCGGAGGCCGTGGTGGAAGCCGGTCGGGTGAGGCTGGAACCCCTTGACCGTCTTCTGCATCGCGTACAGCAGGTCGGGCGAGTAGAGGGGGAGCGAGATCGGGTCCTCCGCGAGGAGCCGCTGGACCTGATCGTAGATCTGCTTGCGTCGGGCCCGGTCGAGGGTGGTCCGGCCGGCGTCCAGCAGCTCGTCCGCCTTGGCGTTCTTCCAGCGCCGGAAGTCCTTCCCGCCCGGCGCCGAGTGGAAGTGGCGGTGGAACGCCTGGTCCGGATCGACGAAGCCGCCCCACTCGTTCATGGTCGGGGGCGACTGCGGGACGACCCAGTCCTTGATCCAGACGCCGCCGTCCACGGTCTCGACGGTCACGTCGATGCCGGCCTCCCTCAGATTCTCGACGATGACGGGCAGCGCCGCGGCCAGCGCCGGGAACCCCACGATGTTGCGGATCTTCATGGAAACACGGCCGCCGTACCCGGCCTGCTGGAGGAGGGCCTTCGCCCGCGCGACGTCGCGCTGCTGGTTCGGGAGCTCGGACCACGGCACGGCCCAGTACCGGAGGCCCGGCGGCAGCACCCCGAGCCGCTGGCCCAGACCGGAGCCGGCGATCTGGAGGATGGCCTGACGGTCGAGCGCGAGCGCGACCGCCTGGCGCACTTCCGGCTTCGACGTCGGCTCCTGGTCGCCCGCCAGATCGAGGACCACCCACCGCGTGGACGGCGCCTGGACCACCTCGAGCGTGGGGATGCCCTTCGCCACCTGGAAGGACAGCGCCGAGGAGAACTCGGCGAGCTGCACCTGGCCCGTCCGCAGGCCGGCCACGATGGAGGACTCGTCGGGGATCGCCTGGTACGCGATCCCGTCGAGCAGCGGCTTCTGTGCGCCCCAGTACGTCGGGTTCCGCTTGAGAACCCAGCGGCGGCTCGGGTCGAACTCCTCGACCATGAAGGGGCCCGTGCCGACGGCCTTCGTGAGAAGCGCCTTGCCATCGCCCCCCGAGTCCTTGGGGATCACCCCGTTGTACTTCCCGCCGACGTTGACGAGGAAGGTCGCCGCCGGACCGCTCAGCACGAAGCGGACCGTGTACCTGTCGACCGCGTCGATCTGCTTCACGAAGATGAGGTCGTTGGCCCCCGGGCTCACCTTCGGGTCGCGGACCCGGTCGTACGTGTACTTCACGTCCTCGGCGTCCATCTCCTTGCCATCGTGAAAGCGCACGCCGCGCCGTAGGTGGAACACGTACTCCGTGGGCGACCGCTGCTCCCACCGCTCGGCGAGCTCCGGCTTGGCCTCCAGACCGTAGTCGATCCACACCAGGTTCTCGTAGACGAGCGGCTTCCGGCGCTGGAAGATGTCGAGCCCCTGCATGTGGGGCTCGATGTTCGGCGGGAGCGCCGAGCTTGCGACCGTGAGCACGCCGCCGGGCTTTCCCTGGGCGCGCGCTCGGCGGGGCGTGAGGCCGGCCAGGCCGAGCGCCGCCGCCGCGCCGCCGCCGAGGATCGCGCGACGAGAGAGATGCTTCCGAGGGGATACGTGGTCCGCCATGGTCGGTCTCCTTCCCGGGCTCATGGTGGAGCGCGAATCCGTCCGCGCACCCCCGGCGCCGGCAGGCTCAATCGTCCCCGGACGCCGGAGGCGGTGTCAAGGCGCCAGGGCGCGGCGCCGGGGCACGAAGGTCGCCGAGCGGCCTCGTGGAGTGGTCTTCACCGTGGGCGCGTCGGCGCCTGATCTCGACGCGTCCGTGCATGACGACCAGGAGCGTCGTGAGCTGTGTGACCTACGAGGGGCGGCGGCCCGACCCATCCCCCGCGCGACGGCATGCCTCCAGCAAGGCGGGGAAGCGGGAGACGACGGCGGCGCGGGCCTGGGCGTAGCCGTCGCTCACGGCCGGCACCTCCGCCCACTGCTCGACCGGGACTCCAGCGGGAATCACCTGGCTGATGTCGCATCCAAGGGCGACGACGCGCGAGACGCCGATCAGGTCCTCGGCTGCGAGCGTGCGGGGCCGATCCCCGCGGACGTCGAGGCCCTCGGCAAGCAGGCCGTGCGCGGCCGTCGCCGAGACCTCGGGGTCGGGGTCGATGCCCCGGGCTATGGCCTCGACGGCCACGCCTTCCCGGGCGGCCTGCTGGGCGAACAGCGCGGCGGCCACCACGCTCTTCGCCGCCCCGTGCAGACAGACGAACACGATCCTCGGTGTCGGTGCGATCACTGCCTCTCCTCGCGTTGCCGTGGTTTCGGTCCTGCCCGCATCCCTTGGTGCCGCGACACGAACCCGCCCGCCGCGCCCGGCAGACCTCGGCGTCACGGCCGTGGCCCGTTCAGCGCCGCAAGCCCCAGGCCGGCCAGGGCCCCGCCGATGATAAGGAAGGGTTCCGGCACCTTGAAGCGCCAGATGAGGCCCAGCGTGAGCCCGGCGATGCACAGGGTAGGGATATCCACGATCGCGCGACGGGCGAGGACGACGCAGGCGCCGGCGATGGCGCCTGAGGCAGCGGCCGTCACTCCCGCCACGAACGCCTTGACCTGCAGGTTGTCGCTGATCCGGTCGAACCACCGGAAGGGGATCACCACGAACAGGTACACGGGCAGGAAGACGCCGATCGCCGCCGCCGCCGCACCGGGGAATTGCGCGACCAGATAGCCGATGAAGGCGACCGTGATCACGACGGGCCCCGGGGTCAGCATGGCAACGGCCACGGCGTCGAGGAACTGGCGGTCGTTCAGCCAGCCGTGCTCCTGGACGACTCCGCCGTAGAGGAAGGGCACGATCGCAAGACCGCTTCCGAAGACGACGGCGCCCGCCTTCGTGAAGAACCACGCCAGCTGCGCGAGCACTTCCGGCAGCGCCACGCTGAGACACGCGGCGGATGGCCGGCGGATCCAGGCGGGCGGGGTCCTGACGAGCCAGGACGCCACGCCGCAGAGAACGAAGAGGACGGCGATCTCGGATTCCGTCCACGCCGTCACGCCGCCCATCACCGCGAAGATCACCCACTGCACGCGGTCCCTGGCCAGCGTCAGCGCGGCGAGCTTCCACGCGGCCCGGCTGATGATCCCGATCACGGCGGCGCCCACCCCGTAGAAGGCCGCCTGCATCCCCGGCAGGCCCCCGTACTGGACGTAGAGCCATCCGATGCCCACCGTCATCACGAAGGAGGGCAGGACGAAGGCGAGGGCGACGAGGGTGGCGCCCCGCACCCGGGAATGGACGTAGCCGAGGCAGATCGCGAGCTGGGCGGCCAGCGGTCCCGGGGCGAGCTGCGAGAGTGCCATGGACTTCAGGTACTCCTCCCGGCTGAACCAGCCCCGGCGCTCGACGAGATCGCGCTGCATGTAGCCGACGAGCGCCACGGGGCCGCCGAACCCCAGGCTCCCCAGGTAGAGGAAGTACCGGACCAGGGCCGTCGCGCTCGGCCGTCGTATCGTCTGTTGCACAGAGGTTGACCTCCTGTTGCAACCCATGTTATATGGAATGCAACATACGATGCAACAGGGGAAGCGCCCGTGACAACCTGGCTCATGCTGATCGTCGCCCTGCCGACCCACCCCTCCAGCCTCCGGGTCCGCGCCTGGCGGAAGCTCCGGGCCCTCGGGGCAGTGGCCCTCAAGAACTCGGTCTGGGTGCTGCCGTTCAGCCCGGAGCGGCTGGAGCGGCTGCAGTGGCTGACCCTGGAGATCCAGAAGGACCGGGGAGAGGCGACGCTGGTGCGGGTGGACCGGATCGAGAACTTGTCGGAGGCCGACCTCGTCCGGCTCTTCCACCAGGCCCGGGAAGCCGACTACCGGGCGCTCGCCACGCGCTACCGCGCGAGCCTGCGCGGCCTCGGCCGCCGGGCTCGCGGCGTGGCTGCCGGCCGGGCCGCCGACGAGCTGGCGCGTCTGGGACGGGAGCTCGATCGGGTGCGCGAGCTGGACTTCTTCGATGCGCCCGGCTACCAGGACGTGGATCGGCTCCGCGCGACGGCCGAGATGCACCTTCGCCCGCCGGCCTCGGGGGCCGTTGTCGGCTCTCTGCCTGACCTTCGCGGTCGCCTGTGGGCGACGCGGCCACGCCCCCACATCGACCGGCTGGCCTCGGCGTGGCTCATCCGGCGGCTCATCGATGCGGATGCGCGGTTTCTGTTCGCCCCACCCGCGGAGTTCCCTCCCGAGGCCGTGCCGTTCGACGTCATGGGGGCGGAGTTCGGTCACCAGGGCGAGGATGTCACCTTCGAGACGCTGCTCAGGCGCAGCGCGCTCGACAGGCCGTCCCTCTGGGTTCTCGCCGAGATCGTCCATGAGGCGGATCTGCGCGACGGCCGGTACGACCGTCCCGAGACCGACGGCATCGACCTGGCGGTGCGGGGGCTGGCTGCCGTCATCAAGGACGACCAGGAGCTGCTGGAGCGGGCTCTCACGCTGTTCGATGGCGTCCATGCCATGCTCGAGGCCCGCGCGGCCCGGCGGTCGGGCGGAGGGGCCGGCCGGTGACCGAGACCCACATCCTCTGCCGGTCCGACATCGCGATGGTCGTCTCCCTCGACGACTGCATCGTGGCGCTGGAAGACGCCTGGCGAGAGCAAGGGCCGGGCGCCACGGTCCCTTCCGGCGTGCTGGGGGTGCATCTGCCGTCCGGCGGCCTCCACGTCAAGACGGCGGGCCTCGGCAGAGGCCGCCGCCGCTACGTCGCCGCCAAGCTGAACGCGAACTTCCCGGAGAACCGGGCGCGGCATGGGCTGCCGACGATCCAGGGAGTGGTGGCCCTGTTCGACGGCGACGACGGCCGCCTGCTGGCGCTCCTGGACTCGATGGAGATCACCCGGTTGCGGACAGGAGCCGCCACTGCGGTTGCGGCGAAGCACCTGAGCCGCGCCGGAGCGTCACGCGTGGCCCTGTTCGGGTGCGGCACGCAGGGCGAGGTTCAGCTCCAGGCGCTCAGCCGGGTCCGGCCGCTGCGGCACGTCAGCGTCCACGATCGGGATCGCTCCACCGCCGAGCGTCTGGCGCGCGTGCTGGGACCGGCACTGGGCGTCGACATCGACGTGATGGACGACGAGATCTTCGAATGGGTCCGCACGAGCGATCTCGTGGTCACGTGCACCTCCGCCCGCTCACCTTTCCTCCGCGCGGAGCACGTGGGCCCGGGGACGTTCATCGCCGCCGTCGGAGCCGATCGGGAGGACAAGCAAGAGCTCGACGTCGCACTGCTGGCGGCCGGCCACGTGGTCGTCGATGTCCTGGAGCAGTGCGCGGCGTTCGGTGAGCTCCACCACGCGCTCGATGCCCGCGCCATGACCCGGGCGGACGTTCGGGCCGAGCTGGCGGACGTCGTGGCCGGGCGGGCCCCGGGTCGCGCCACCTCCGACGAGATCGTCATCTTCGACAGCACCGGGACGGGGCTGGAGGACGTGGCCGCGGCGGCCCTTGCCTTCGAGCGCACGCTCGCGGCTGGACGCGGCGTCCGCATGCGGCTGGGCGACTGACGCGCCCGGCGGCCCGAGCCGGGTCGGTCACGACCGCATCCGTCAAAGGAGGACGACACATGCAGTGGGTCACACGCGAGCGGGCACGGGTGGATCGGATCGCGTGCCCCTGGTTGATATCGCGCTTCATCGATCCGGAGGCCCGGTTCCTGTTCGTGCCCCCCGCCGACGTGAAGGCCACGGCCGAGCGCGAGGGAGCGATTCCGTTCGACGTGCCCGGGGTGGAGCTGGGCCACCACGGGGACCGGTGCTCCTTCGACGCCTTTCTCGACCGGTACGGCCTGACCGATCCCGCCCTCCTGGCGCTGGCCCGGATCGTGCGGGGCGCGGACACGGAGCGGCGCGAGCTCACGCCGGAATCGGCCGGACTGTACGCGGTGGCGACAGGGTTCCAGGCGATCAGCCGGGACGACGCAGAGAACATGGCGCGGCAGTTCCCCGTCTACGATGCCCTGTACGCGTTCTGCCGGCGGCCTGTGGCCAGCGGATGAGCGGCGGGGCTTGGCGTTCGCGTCGCGGACGGGCGCCACGTCGTCGGGGCCCGGCCGGGCGAGTCGCGGTGGCGCCCGGATCAGGATCTGAGCTGACGGAGAAGGGGGCCGATCCGGTCGATCGCGAACTGCCGGTCCGCGAGCAGCGCGTCGTGTCGCGTCCGGAGCTCCCCGATGGCACGTTCGAGGACCTCCATCTCCTGAAGGGCGGCGGCGTGAGCGATCTCGAGCCTCGTCAGCGCCTGGGTCTTCGCCTCCAGCTCCTGGCTCGCGCACGCGAGCGCCGCCTGGCTCTCCCGGAGCTGGCCGGCAACGCGGTCGACGTCGGCGCGCCGCTCTCGCCGCTCTCGCACCAGATGGTCGATCGCATCGAGCCAGCGCTCCCAGCTGCGCGCCAGGTGCCCAAGGGGATCCATCCGCGCCCGGAGGGCGTCGAGCGCGACGCCTGGTCGGCCGGGCTCGCCGTTCCCCGGAGTCATGACGGAGGGTTCGCGGACGCTCGCGCCCGGCTCGCCCGCGCCGGGTGCCGGCGTCGCCCGAGCGCTCGGCGCGGACCGTGCCGGCTCGACTTCCTCGATCGCTGACGGATCGACAGGCCGCCAGTCTCCGTGCGATCCATAGAGCCGGGTGAGCGCTCGTCCGAGCGCATCGGAGGTCGCCACGACCACGTCGATCCGAAGCCCGGTGCACGAGCGCAGCTCGGCGATCACGTCCGCGTCAGTCGGGTCACTCATGGCGACGACAAGCCGGTCGTCGTGCCTCGCGATCGGTATCACCCGATGGTGGCGGGCGTAGCGCTCGCTCAGCACCGCCGCCAGGGCCGGATCGATCGACCGGTCGTCGAGATCGACGAACGCGATCCTGAGCTGGATGCTGAGCGCGTGCTTGAGCTGCCGCTCCGTGATGAGCCGCAGCTCGATGAGGGTCTCGCCAAGCGGCGCGTCGGTCCTTCGCTGGCTGGCGAGCGCGGTCTCGAGCTGGGCCGACGTGACGAGATTCGTCTCGACCAGGACGTCCCCGAGCAGGTGCTCCCGCCGATACTTGCCGAGCACCACGTTCAGCTCGTGCGGCGTGATGAGCTTCTGATCCACGAGGATCTGTCCCAGCAGCGGGCGGGGCTCGGTCTGCTCCTGCAGAGCCAGCACCTGCTCGAGCTGGATCTCGTTGATCAGCCTGTCCTTGATCAGCAGTCCGCCGAGGAGCGGATGACGGCGCGGACGGACGCGCTGGCCCGCCGGGGTCCCGGGGGTGGCGCTGAGGTCCGTCGCGTGCATCGCATCTCCCTTTTCCCGGGCCGGGCCCGCCAGAATAAGGCTCCCGCGGCCCGGCGGGCGGATCGCCGGGAGTTCAAATTGTAAGGGACGAGGACGGTCGAGGCCCCAATCCGCGTTACGATGATGCTGCGCGTCATGTCGCAGTCCGCGACAGTTTGCCCAGCTCGGAACGGCCGGGAGCCGGTCACCCGGTGGCCGCTCGGTCCTGGGAGGGAGGGCCACGAATCGATGACTGAGGCCCACCCGCCCCGGGGGAAGCCGGTCGGACCTGGAGGGCCGGCGCCTATCTCCCGACGCTACACGCGGAGCCTGGGGTCCAGGAGATCCCGCATGCCCTCTCCCAGCAAGTTCGCGCCGATCACGGCCAGGAGGATCGCCACGCCGGGGAAGGTGGCGATCCACCAGTAGCCGAAGATGAACTCCCGGCCCTGGCTGAGCATCGCTCCCCACTCGGGCGTGGGCGGCTGCGCTCCCATGCCGAGGAAGCTGAGGGTCGCCGCGACGAGGAGCGCGTTCCCGAGGCCGAGCGTGCTGAGCACGATGACGGGCGCCAGGATGTTCGGCAGCACGTGGCGGCGGATCACCCGCAGGTCCGCCGCGCCCGAGGCCCGGGTCGCCTCGATGAAGGTCCGCGTCTTCACGTCAAGCACGGCGCCGTTCACGATCCGCACGTAGGCCGGCAACGAGGAGATCCCCACCGCGATGATGAGGTTCTCGAGGCTGGGGCCCGTGGCGGCCACGATGGTCAGGGCCAGCAGGATCCCGGGGAGCGCGAGCAGGAGATCGGTCAGCCGCAGGATCAGCGTCCCGGTCCAGCCCTCGTAGTAGCCCGCGAGCAATCCGAGGAGGCTGCCGACCGCGCCGCCGACGGCGACCGCCAGGAGCCCGACCCGAAGGGACTGTCGCCCTCCCCAGATCACACGGCTCAGGATGTCGCGCCCGAACACGTCGGTCCCCAGAGGATGGGCCGGGTCCGGCGATCTCAGGGACGCCCGCTGATCCTGGGCGATGGGGTCGTAGGGCGCCAGCGACGGCGCGAGGGCGGCCATCGTGATCAAGGCCAGGAGGAGCGCGCTGCCGATCACCGCGCCCTTGTGCCGCAGGAAGCGGCGGAGCTCCGGATAGGCCGAGGCCCGGAGAGGCGCCGCCACGACCTGTCGAGCGCTAGCGGGCATCGTAGCGGATCCTCGGGTTGACCAGGGCGTACGAGAGGTCCACCAGCAGGTTAACCAGGCTGTAGGTCACGGCGATGACGAGGCACCAGCCCTGGACGATGGGAATGTCCCGCGCGAACACGGCGGCCACGACGAGCTGCCCCAGCCCCTGGCGGGAGAACAGGGACTCCACCACCACGCTCCCGCCGAGGAGCAGGCCGAACTGCAGCCCCACGAAGGTGATGATCGAGATCAGCGCGTTCCGGAGGGCGTGCCGATAGACGACCGTTCGCTCGGGGAGCCCCTTGGCCCGGGCGGAGCGCAGATAGTCCTCGCCCAGCACCTCCAGCATGCTCGACCGGGTCAACCGAGCGACCGTGGACGCCGCCGGCAGCGCCAGGGTGAGCGCCGGCAGCGCCATTCCCGACCATCCCTGGCCACCGAGGGCCGGGAGCCACCGCAGCTGGACGGCGAACACCAGCATCAGCATCAGGCCCAGCCAGAATCCAGGCATGGAGATCCCGAACAGCGAGATCACCATCGTGAGAAAGTCCGCCCAGCTGCCGCGTCGCACGGCCGCGGCGACGCCCGCGAGCACGCCGAGGACCGTGGCCAGCCCGACCGACACCAGGGCCAGCTGGACGGTCGGCCACGAGTTCTCCAGCAGGATGCGTGCCACCGGCCGGTTCTGCTGGAACGACTTGCCGAGGTCCCCGTGGACCGCCCCAAGGAGGAACCGCCCGAAACGCACCGGGAAGGGGTCGTTCAGCCCGAGCTGCTCGCGCAGGATCTCGATGTCCTTGGCCGAGGCGCCGAAGTGAGACACGAGCATGGCCGCCGGGTCGCCGGGCAGCGTGTTCATGAGGGTGAACACGGCCGCGGCCACCCCGAACAGCACGAACAGGGTGCTGGCCAGTCGCCAGGTGAGGAAGCGGGCCACCAGGTCCTAGCGCGGCCGGCGGCGCGCGGCCGGAGAACGGCGGTCCGCGCCGCTCTCTCCGGCCTGCACCCGCCCGGCCCTGGGCTACTTCTTCAGCCACATCTCGGAGAAGTACGCGTCGTAACCCCGCCGGTTGAACTGGACGTCCTGCACCTGGACCTTGTAGACGTGGATGGTCTCCCGCACGAACGCCGGGAGGAAGAGCGCGTTCTCCATCGCCAGCACCTGGAACCGCCCGTAGATGTCCGCCCGCTTACTGGGATCCAGCTCCACTTCGCCCTGGTCCAGGAGGTCGTCGATCTGCTTGATGTTCTGGAACGTCCAGGAGAAGCCCTTTCCCTGGTTGCGGGAGTGGAACAGGATTGTCATCAGCTCGGGGTCCAGCGAGGCGAAGGGCAGCGGCGCCAGGTTGTTCTTGACGCCCTCGGTGGCGATCTGGTTGACGGTGCCGACCTCCTGAAGGATGACGTTCGTCTTCATGCCCACCTTCCGGAAGTCGGCCTGGACGAACTCGGCCTCGGCCGTCGTGTAGAAGACGTAGTGCTCGATGACCAGGGGGGCGCCGTCCTTCGCCCGCATGCCGTCGGCGCTCTTCTTCCACCCTGCCTCGTCCAGGAGCGCCTCCGCCTTCCGCGGATCGTACGGGTACATCTTCTCGACGGCCGGGTTGTAGCCGAAGGTCGCGGGGGTGAGCGGTCCGTAGGCCGGCTTGAACACTCCCTGATGGACGCTCCGCACCAGGCCCTCGCGGTCGAGCGCGTGGATCATGGCCTGGCGCACCTTGAGCTCGTTGGTGGGCGCGCGCTTGAGGTTCATAGGCCAGCCCCACGGCATCCCCGGCTGGGGCGCGCTCTTCACCTGGAACCGCGGGTCGGCCTTGAGCCGCTGGATCTGGTGCGTCGGTGGGAGGTCGATCGCGTCCACCTGGCCCGACTCCAGCGCGGCCAGTCGGGCGCCCGCGTCGGGGATCTGCCGGAACGTGAGCGTGGCGAAGTGCGCCGGTCCCTTGTGGAGGTAGGACGGTCCCCAGGCGTAGTCGGGGTTGCGGACGAGCTTCACGTGCTGGTTCTGCACCCACTCGACGAACTTGAACGGCCCGGTGCCGACCGGCCGGCGCCCGAACTCCGCCCCCAGCTCGCGGACGGCCTTGGGCGACACCGGCGCGAAGAAGGCCTGGCTGATGACGGTGAGGAAGGAGGCCTTCGGCTTCTTGAGCACGATGCGCACGGTCGTCGCGTCGACGACCTCGCTCCGGTCGTAGAACCCCCGGAGGGCGACCCCGGCCTGCCGGGACTTGGTCTCGGGATCGGCCATCCGGTCGAAGCTGAACTTCACCGCCTCGGCGTTGAGCGGCGTGCCGTCGTGGAACTTGACGCCGGGCTTCAGCTTGAACGTCCAGACGAGACCGTCCGGCGTGGACGTCCAGGACTCGGCGAGCCCGGGAAACACCTGGCCATCGGCCCGCAGGGACACCAGCGGGTCGAAGATGTTCAGCATGATGAAGTGGCTCACCGACTGAGAGGTCACGTGCGGGTCGAGGATGTCGACGAAGCTCGACGAGTACCCGAAGGTGAAGTCCCCGCCGGAGACGGGCTGGGCCGGCGCGCGGGTGGCGAGGACGGTCAGGGACAGGGCCGCGGCGACGACCATCCAGGTCCGTCGCCAGGACGTGCCATGCGGGGCGTTCATGCTCGCTCCTCCTGTTCGATGCGTGACGTGCGACCCGGGCCGGACGGGCCGATGCCGAGACTCATCCCAGGGACGGGTGGGGGAAGGGGCCGCGAGCGGCGCCTCGTAGGCGCGCGCGGCTCTCAGGACCAGCGCATCGGCGAAGCGCGGCCCGGCGATCTGCATGCCGATGGGTAGCCGGTCGCGGGTGAGCCCGCAGGGGACGCTGGCCGCCGGCTGACCGGTGTGGTTCGCCCAGCACGTGATCGCGGGCGCCTTGCCTCGGAGTCCCTCGGGCAGACCGGGCACCGGGGGCGGCGGCACATGGAAGCCGGGCAGCACGAGCAGGTCATGCTCCGTGAAGAGCGCCTCCATCCTGCCCGCGATGCCTTGGCGTGTCAGCAGGGCCGCGTGATAGGCCGCCGCGGTGACGTTCCGGCCCGCCTCGGCGCCCGCCCGCAGGTAGGGATCGAGGAGGTCGTGCTGCGCGGGGGTCAGTCCCTCGAGGAACTGGGCGAAGATGGCCATGTAGCAGGTGCGGTGCGCGGGGACAATCGCCTCGATCCCGGGCGGCGCGATCGTCGTCACCCGGGCGCCGAGCCGCTCGAGCACCCGGGCCCCTGCCTCCACGGCGGCGGCGATGTCCGGCTCGACCTCGGCCAGCCCGAGGTCGGCGCTGTAGGCGACGCGCAGCCCGGCGACGCCGCCCTCGAGTCCGAGGCGGTAGTCTCGGCCGTCAGGCGGCAAGGCCGCGGCATCCCGCCGGTCGGCTCCGGCGAGCACGGTCAGGAGCAGGGCCGCGTCTTCCACGGTCCGCGCCAGGGGGCCCACGTGCGAGAGCGCGCCCCACCGCGAGGCGGGCCAGATCGGGACCCGGCCCGCGGTCGGCTTGTAGCCGACGATCCCGCTCCACGTCGCCGGGATGCGGATGGAGCCTCCTCCATCCGTCCCCACCGCCAGGGGTCCAAGCCCGGCCGCCACCGCCGCCGCCGCGCCGCCGCTGCTTCCGCCGGGACTGCGCTCGAGGTTCCACGGGTTGCGGGTGATGCCGGTCAGCGGGCTGTCGGTGACGAACTTGTGCCCGAGTTCCGGCGTGGTCGTCTTCCCCAGGATGACCGCTCCGTGCTCGCGCAGGCGCGCCACCGCCGGAGCATCGTCCGTCCAGGGCTGGTCGGGGCTCACCGTGCGAGAGCCGTGGAGCGTCGGCATGCCCCGGGTGAGCAGGACGTCCTTGATCGAGACGGGCACCCCGTCCAGGAGGCCACGCGGCTCTCCGCGGCTCCATCGAGCCTCGCTGGCCCGCGCGGCTTCGAGCGCGCCGCCCGCATCCAGACGACAGTAGGCGTTGAGCGCGTGGTTCAGCGCCTCGATCCTGGCGAGGGTGGAGCGGGTGGCCTCCACGGGGGACAGCGTCTTCGCCCGATAGGCCTGGAGCAGCTGCGTCGCGCTCCAGAAGTCGATGGAATCGGACACGGGCCCTCCAGCGAGGACACGGGGTTTACCGAGCGGCCTGAGGCCGGACCGTCGCCGACACCGCCACTCTAGCGCAATCCGGGATCGGGAGGGCGCGCAATGCCCGAGGCGGGACGAGCGGGAGCGCTGCCGCAGGTCGTGATAGCGCGAGGTGGTTCCCGTCTTGGCGGGGCCGATGAGCAGGAAGTTGGGCAGTGGCGTGCTCATGACCAGTCGCCGGGCCTGGGCCCCCCGCGCAGGCGCTTCACGACGCCGCGCTGCTTCTTGCCCGCGATCCGTTGCTCCCGGGACGTGCGCGTCGGCCGGGTGGCCCGGCGAGGCCTCGGCCGGACCAGCGCGGCGGCGATCAGCTCTCGCACCTTGAGGCGGGCGTCTTCGAGGTTCTGCGACTGGGTGCGGGTGAGCTGACTCGTCACGACGAGGCGGCCGTCGGCGTCGAGGCGGTGGGAGGCAAGATCGCGGAGACGGCGCCGGGCTCCCTCGCTCAGCCCCTCCACCGCGTCCAGATCCACGCGAAGCTCGACCCTCGTCGCGACCTTGTTCACGTTCTGGCCGCCGGGCCCGGAGGCCCGGGTCGCCCGGACGGTCACGGCGCCCACCGGCACCCGAACGGTCTCGCTGACGACGATCGCCCTCACTCTGCCGCTCGGCCCGGGCTGCCCTCAGGCTTCGTATTCCTGCGTGACCTGCAGATCCACGTCGCCGTTCTCGTCGATGATCACGCTGACGAGGTTGGGACGACAGCACACCGCGCAGTCCTCGGTGAAGGTCTGGCGGCGGCCCCCGCTCGGGTCCACGAGGAGCTCGTTCTCCTCGCCGCAGAACGCGCAGTCGTACGTCACCTGCGCTCGTCGACCGGGGCGGGAGCGATCGATCGGGCTCGCCCGCTCATGGTCAGCCTCGGAGCTGGGGGAGCACGTCCTTCGTGAAGCGGTCGAGCTGCGCGCGCTGGTCGTCGCCGATGAACCGGACGCAGGGGTCCGTGATGCCGGCAGCGGCCTGGCCGCGGAGGGCGGTGATCACCGCGTCGGCGGGCCGAGCCCCATCGTGCCGCGCTGGTGGACCCCCCCGACGTAGTAGGCGGCCAGGAACGCCATCGTCGTGCGCCTGGCCCGCGCGGCGTCGTCGTCCAGCCGCACCGTCGTGTAGACGCAGAGCGGGAAGCCCGGCAGCGTCCGCCTGCGTGGGAACGAGGACGCCGATGCGCATCGGTCGGTTTCCGGTCGCCAGGGTCATCTTTCCGTGCTCCGCTCCGCCATGGGCGTTCGCTGTCCGGCCCGCGCCGAGGGGTGACGAGAGGGTAGCGTCCTTCGGACGGGGTCACAAGCTCGGTTTGCCCCGGGTCCATCGCGCGGACGCGCGGCACCGAGGCGACGGGCGCGGCATCGGGACGGCCCGCCGGCGTCTCGCGGGCCGTCCCGGCGCTCCAGCGCTCAGGATGCGAGGTAGTCGGCGAAGTACTCCTCGACCGCGACCCTCCGGCGGGTCAGGCCGAGCTGGAAGGCCTCGCCCGCGAACATCTCGATCTGCGCGCGGTTCCGCTCGAGTCCGTACGGGTGGAAATCGGTGCCCATCACGGACGTCGTGCCCTCGATCTCCGCCTCGAGCCACGGGGTGGCGTAGGGGAAGCTCGTCTGCGCGGCGGTGAAGGTGTCGTTGGCGGCGATGAACGCCTCGGTGAGACTTTTGGCGATCCACCGGTTGGCTTCCCAGGCGTCGCGTCGGAGGACGATCAGGTGCTGGGGCGGGAAGGCGCCGGTCTTGCGGAAGTACTCCTGCTCGATGGGGCGGAAATCAGGGAACAGGCGAGCGAGGCGGCCGTTCACGGGATGGTACGCCTCGGGGCGCGGCGGACTGTAGATCGCCTCCAGCTCGTCGGCGATGAGCATGTCCGACAGCGACCGGCCCGGGGCCGGCGCCTGGATCCCCGGCGGCAGGGTGAGGTCCATCGGCGCCGACCAGGGGGTGTCGATGTCGCCGATCCACCACCGGACGGCGAGGGGATCCAGGCCGAGAAAGCGCAGGAAGTGCCGGTACCAGATCGAGCCGCTGGCGGTGTAGCTGTACATGCCGATCCGCTTACCGGCCAGGTCCTCGGGCCGCCGGATCGGGCCGCCGCGGCGGACGTACAGGTCGCGGGCCGTGAAGTTGCGCAGCGGGAACACGGGGAGGCCGACGTACTGCCGGTCTCCCTGCTCCACGCGGTAGAGGTACTGAGCCATCGACCACTCGCCGCCGTGGACCGTCGGGTCCTGCACCGCGCGACGCAGCATCTCCGCGCGGTCGGGCCAGGACCCCCGGCGGCCCAGGACCATCGTGAGCGCGATGTTCTTCGGTTGCACCTCGCCGGTCGCCAGCGGCATGATCCGGGCATAGTCGGCACAGGTCAGGGAGACGCGAATGTCGGCCATTGTCAGCTCCTCAATCGTGATGTTCTGGCGCCGCGCGGCGACGTCGGCGGCGCCTCATGCCGTGAGCCGCCGCGGAGGTGAGCTCGCGGCGTCCACCGAGGTCGGGAGTCGCCGCCGCGCCCGCCCGCGAGTCGACCCGACCGCGCCGGCCTCGCCTCGCATCGCGCGCCATGACCGGTGCGCTCCTGACTAGGCGACGGAGCGGCGGACCGTTGCGTCATTCCGCTCGGTCAGGCCGGGGAGCAGCTCGACCCCCAGCCCCGGCCGGTCGGAGCCCAGGCGCACTCGCCCGCCCTCGACCACCGGCAAGCCCGAGACCAGCTCCGTGTACCAGCCGGTGAAGAAGGCCCGCACCGTTTCCTGGATGAGAGCATTCGGCGCGTTGAGGGAGAGGTGGACGCTGGCCATCCACACCACGGGCCCGGTGCAGTCGTGCGGGGCGACGGGAAGGCCGAACGCCTCGGCGATGGAGGCGATGGCCTTGCCCTCGGAGAGTCCGCCGCACCAGCCGAGGTCCAGCATGACGATGCTGGCCGCCCGCGCCTCGCATAGCTCGCGGAAGGCCTGTCGGCCGCCGAGCATCTCGCTGGCCGTGGTTGGAAGCCGGGTGCCGCGGGCGAAGCGGGCCAGGCTCGCGATGTCGTCCGGCCGGATCGGGTCCTCGATCCAGTAAGGGTTCAGGCCCTCCGACTCGAAGGCGTGCGCGATCTTGAGCGCGGTCGGCAGGTTCCAGAGCCCGTGCAGCTCGACCATCAGATCCATCCGGTCGCCGACCGCCCGGCGCACCTGCCGGAAGGGCTCGAGGCCCGCCGAGAGCTCGGCGGCGCTGATGTTCATGCCCCCCGAGGCATAGGCGTACTCGTCGAACGGCCACATCTTCATGCCGGTCACACCCTGGTCGAGAAGGCTCTGGGCCAGCTCGCCCGCCTGGCCGTGCAGGAAGGCGTCGAGGTCCTCGTAGGGGCCCTCGCCCCGGGCTGCCGCCGGCAGACCCCAGTTCTGCAGCATCTCGGCCTTGTTGGCCCGGACGTACCGGTACCCCGCGCAGGTGTTGTACACGCGGATCGCCTCGCGCGTGGCGCCGCCGAGGAGCTGGACCACCGGTCGTCCCGTGGCCTGGCCGGCCAGGTCCCACAGCGCGATGTCGACGGCCGAGTTGCCGCGTGCCTCGACGCCCGTGCTCCGGGTTCCCACGTACTGCGGAAGCGTGACCCGGAGGCCGTCGATCGCGGAGGGGTCCTTCCCGAGAAGGCGCGGGGCAGCAGTCTGATGGAGGTGGGCCGCGACCTCGTGGGCGCCGAAGAAGGTCTCACCGAGACCGACCAGGCCGGCATCCGTGTGGAGGCGCACGAGGCAGAGGTTCGGGAACTCGCCGAGCTGGATCGTCTCGATGGCGGTGATGCGCATGGGATCGGAGTCCTCTCTCCTGTGGCTCAACTCTTGATGGCGCCGCTGGTCAGGCCGCTGACAAAGTAGCGCTGCATCAGGAATCATCGGAGCTTGGCGACCAAAGTCAAGATCGGTATCGGTGGACGGCGATCCGGGTTCGGCGGGAGATCGCTGGCGGGCGCCGTCTACACCATCGAGAGCGGCCGGGTACGCCTCCGGCGGTAGCTGCGGAGATCACGCCCGGCTGGCGGGCCGCGGGCCGCCCCGCGGGGCCGGCCGGCGCCGGCCGGCGAGCTACGTGGCCTTCTGCGGCTCCTCGTAGACCTCGAAGAAGCGGTTGGCGAGGGAGCGCTGATTCTCGTAGATGGAGCCTTCGAAGGCCGCGGTCGGCAGAGGGATGCGGACGGGCACCGGTGTCAGCCGCGGCTCCATCGTCACCTCGCCGGTCACGATGTTGGCGTTGAACTTCTCCCAGTCCGGAATGCCCAGGAGCGGGAAGGCGTCGACCGCCGTGTACTGGAACAGCAGCAGCCGGCGCTGGCGGTCGGACGTGTTCAGCGCAGAACCGTGCACCATCCGCACGTGGTGGATGGTCATGCTGCCCGCCTTGCCGGTGAGCATCACGGCCTTGGAAAAATCGATGCCGGCAGAGCTCGGGTCGATCGCGCCACAGAACACGCCCTCGCTGTGGTGGTCGGAGATCGGCCAGGTGTGGCTCCCGGGGATCACCATGAGCGGTCCGTTCTGCGGACCGCAATCATCCAGGTAGATGCCGATCGCCAGCAGGTCGTCGTTGGTGTGCGGATAGAAGGCCCAGTCCTGGTGCCACTCCACCGCCGCGCCGTAGCCCGCCGACTTCATGTTGAGCTTGCCGGTCTGGTAGCGGATGCCGGAGGGTCCCATCAGCGGGGTGAGGATGTCCGCGATCTTCTTGCTGAACGCGATCTCTCGGAAGGCCGGATGCGCGTTGTGCGGTTCCTTGATCCGGCGGACCCGCGGCGTCTCGGGCGTGTGGGTCGGCTCCAGGTCGTAGACGTGGTTGTGCGCCGTGACGGCACGAGACGCCGCCACGAGCTCGTCGGTCACCTGGCGCAGGGTCGCCAGCTCCCTCGGACTCAAGACGTTCTCGATCAGGAGGTAGCCGTCTCGTCGGTAGGCCTGCACTTGGTCCCGAGTGAGCATGCCGTTGGACCCTCCGCTCGCCGGCCGTCGCCGCGCTCTCGGGCATCTCCTGGTCTCGCCCGCCGACCGGGGCAAGGCAGGAAGGCCCGGAGTTCCCCGTCCGCTCTCAGTGTACCCCGGGCCGGCGCCAGTTCGAATGCCCCCGGGTGGGCGGCGGGCGGGGCCTTGTTGACGCGTCCGTGGTCGTTTGCTAGGGTCGGCGTCGGCCTCCGGGGCGCCGGTGATCGGACACGATAGCCGCACGTCGGTCGCTCCTGACGAGCGCTCGGGAGAGCCGCGGCGGGCAGGACGATTCGACGTGAGGACCTGCCGGGGCCGCGCGCTCCCGGACCGGTCCACGAGGGGAGATCCGGGTATCTCAGCCGCTTCGCCGAGCTCGGATGGCCGGTCCCATTCCCGGGTGAGCATCCGCCCCGCGGCTGGCGCGACCCGAGGGCGCGGTCGGCTCGTGCGGCCCGCTCGTGCCTGAGCTCGGCCTGCTGCTCGTCTGCAGCGGGTGTTGCTGCGGGCATCCGGACCGGGGCGGAGCGATGGCGCCAACCCGGGTGTTGAGGTCCACGGCGCGGCGTCTCTACAAGGCGTCGGGTCTGGCCGGCCTCGTCCGGCTCGCATTCACCGACTGCCTCGGCCCGTGCAGCGAGGCCAACGTCCTGCTCCTCTACCTGCGCGGCCAGCCGCTCTGGTTGCGTCGGATGAACGCGCCCGAGGTCTTCGAGGCGCTGCTCGCGCACGCCCGGGAGGTCGCCGCCGGGGGCACGCCCGCGCTCCCGGCCCAGCTGGCCTCGCGGTCGTTCTCGTGGACCGGAGGAGGCGCCGGCCCGGAGCCGCCGATCGTCGACTCCGCGCCGGCGGGAGGCGCGTGAACGCGCCGAGCCAGCCGGCGCGATCGCCCGCACGTCTTCAGCGGTTCCCAGCCTCCGTCGCCAAGTCGTCTCGGACCTGGGCGGTCTACCGGACGATCGATCGCTCCCGGAGCAGGTCGAGAATCGCCCGTGCCGCCTGCTCGGCGCTGGCGTCGCGGGTGCGCACGACCATCTCGGGATGCTCGGGCGTCTCGTACGGGGAATCGATCCCGGTGAAGTTCTTGATCTGGCCGGCCGTCGCCCGCGCGTACAGGCCCTTGGGGTCGCGCCGGATGCATTCGGCGAGGGGCGTATCGACGAAGATCTCCACGAACTCGTCGGCCCCGACCAGCTCCCGCACCATCTGTCGCTCCGCGCGGAAGGGCGAGATGAACGAGCACAGCACGATGAGGCCCGCGTCGACGAACAGCCGCGAGACCTCGCCGATGCGGCGGATGTTCTCGACGCGGTCGGCGTCGGTGAAGCCGAGGTCCCGGTTGAGGCCGTGGCGCAGGTTGTCGCCGTCCAGGAGGTAGGTGTGCACGCCGCGCGCGTGTAGCTCGCGCTCGACGATGTTCGCGATGGTGCTCTTGCCGGAAGCCGGCAGCCCCGTGAACCAGAGCACGGCGGGCCGGTGCCCGCTCAGGCGGACGCGCGAGACCTTGTCGACGAGCAGGCTCTGGCGATGGATGTTGGTCGCCCGCCGCAGACCGAAGGCGATCATGCCGGCCCCAGCCGTGGCGTTCGTGAACCGGTCAATCAGGATGAAGCCGCCCAGGTCACGGTTCTCCGCGTACGGGTCGAGCGCGACCGGCGTGGCGGTCTCGATGTTGCATAGCCCGATCTCGTTCAGCGCCAGCGTGCTGGCCGCGAGATGCTGGAGCGTGTTGACGTCGACCTTGTGCTTCAGTCGCGTGATGCGTGCGGGAGCGTACCGGGTCCCGATGCGCATCAGATACGAGCGCTCGGGCAGCATCGGCTCGGCCGACATCCAGAGGACGTGCGCCGCGAACTGATCGACGACCTCCGGGCGGCTGTGGGCGTGGGCCAGGACATCGCCGCGCGCCACGTCGATGTCGTCCGTGAGCGTCAGCGTCACGGCGTCTCCGGCCCGCGCCTCCCCCAGATCTCCGTCCGCGGTCACGATGCGCGCGACCGTGGACAGCATGCCGGAGGAGGCGACCGCGACGCGATCGCCCGGGCGCACCGAGCCGGACACGACGGTGCCCGAAAAACCGCGAAAGTCCAGGTTCGGCCGGTTGACCCACTGCACGGGGAAGCGGAAGGGCTTCCGATCGAGGGCATGCGCCGGTTCGACGGTTTCGAGGTGCTCGAGGAGCGTTGGGCCGTCGTACCATGCCGCCGTGCGGTCCGAGCGGAACGTGACGTTGTCGCCGAAACGGGCGGACAGCGGGATGGGCACCATCGAGGCAAAACCGAGTGTCCCGGCAAGGCCTCGATACTCGTCCACGATGCCGCGGAAGCGCTCGGCAGAGAAATCCACCAGGTCCATCTTGTTCACCGCCAGCGCGACGTGCCGGATGCCGAGGAGCGAGCAGATGTAGCTGTGGCGGCGCGTTTGCGTGAGCACGCCCTTGCGCGCGTCGACCAGTATCACCGCCGCGTCGGAGGTGGAGGCGCCCGTCGCCATGTTGCGCGTGTACTGCTCGTGGCCCGGCGCGTCGGCGACGATGAATGATCGGCGCCCCGTGCGGAAGAACCGGTAGGCGACGTCGATCGTGATGCCCTGCTCGCGCTCGGCCTCGAGACCGTCGACCAGGAGGGCCAGGTCGAGGTCGCCGCCGGTCGTGCCGTGCTTCCGGCTGTCACGCTGGAGTGCCGCGAGCTCGTCGTCCGGGATAAGGTGGGTGTCGAAGAGTAGACGCCCGATCAGCGTGGACTTGCCGTCGTCGACCGACCCGCAGGTGAGGAAGCGGAGCAGCCCCATGGAGAGACCGGTGCCCCCGGCGGGTCCGGCCGCCATCAGAAGTAACCCTCCCGCTTCTTCTTCTCCATGGAGGCGGTGTCGTCGCTGTCGATCAGGCGCCCGGACCGCTCCGAGACGCGCGTCTCGAGCATCTCCGCGATGATGTCGTCGAGCGAGCCAGCCGTGCTGTCGATGGCGGCCGAGAGAGGATAGCAGCCGAGGGAGCGGAACCGGACCATGCGGACCTCGGGCGTCTCTCCGGGATAGAGGGGGAGACGCTCGTCGTCGCGCATGATGAGCAGCCCGTCGCGCGTCACCACCGGACGGGGCGCGGCGAAGTAGAGCGGCACGACCGGGATGTTCTCCGCGCGCGTGTATCGCCAGACGTCCAGCTCGGTCCAGTTCGACAGGGGAAAGACACGTATGGTCTCACCCGGATGGATCCGCGTGTTGTACAGGCGCCAGAGCTCGGGCCGCTGGTTGCGCGGGTCCCACACGTGCCCGGCGGCGCGGAAGGAGAACACGCGCTCCTTGGCGCGGCTCTTCTCCTCATCGCGGCGCGCGCCGCCGAAGGCCGCGTCGAAGCCCCAGTGGTCGAGCGCCTGCCTGAGGGCGTCGGTCTTCATCACCTGGGTGTGGAGCCGCGACCCGGACTGGATGGGATCGATCCCGCGGGCGGCTCCGGCCGGGTTCGTGTACACGAGTAGCTCCACGCCGTACCGCCCCGGGATCGTGTCGCGGTGGCGCATCATGTCCCGGAACTTCCAGCCCGTGTCGACGTGGAGCAGGGGGAACGGCGGCTTGGACGGGTAGAACGCCTTGAGCGCGAGATGCAGCATCACCCCCGAGTCCTTGCCGATCGAGTAGAGCAGCACGGGCTTGCGGAACTCCGCGGCGACCTCCCGGATGATGCCGATCGACTCGGCCTCCAGCCGCCTCAGCTCCGGCGACAGGCTCGGGGCGGTGATCGGGCGGCTCATCGCGACCGGATCGCCGGGCCGGCCAGCGAGTCGCCGGGCGTGCACGGCTTGCACCCCGTCGCAGGGCCCTGGCCGGGCACGCCCGTGAAGCCCACTCGGCTCGGAGGAGGTGTCGACTCCGGAATCCGGCTCGGATGCTGGCCCGCGCGCACCCTGGTCAGCGCCGCTCAGGTGGAAAGGCCGAACAGGGAGGTCATCCGCGTGGAGGCGAGCATCACCCCCATCTCCTCCTCCGGGGGCCGTCGCGCGAACCGGCTTGCTGCGTCGAGCACCCGCGGCAGCAGTGTGAGGTCTCCCGCCGTGTTCAGGAACACGCCTGGCACGTCGAGGGCCCAGTGGACGGCTCGGTCGATGTCCGCCTGGGCCTCGAAAGGCTGGTACCAGGTGGCGTGGGTCCGCTCCGTCGTGGCCCACGGTCCCCGCGCGATCGACTTGATGACCTGCACGGCCACGCTGCGCTCCCGGCAGGTCCGCAGGAGGTCCTCGAAGCTCCGGCGGTAGCGCTCGTCCTGGGCCATGAAGTAGTTGTACGGTAGCAGCACGGCGTCGAAATCGAAGCGGGCGAGACTGCGCCGGTGCATGGCGGCGATGGTCCAGCCGTGGCCGGTCACGCCGATGAACCGGGCAAGCCCCTGCGCGCGCGCCTCGATCGCGGCCTCGAGCGCGCCGCCCGGCCCGGTGGCCTGCTCCCAGTCGTCCGGATGGCCCAGGGAGTGGAGCTGGATGAGGTCGACGTGGTCGACACGAAGCCGCTCGAGGGACCGGTGGATCTCCTCGCGCGCCTTGGGCGCGGTTCGCTGACCGGTCTTGGTCGCGAGAAAGAAGTCCTTCCGGTGGCGGGGCATCCACGCGCCGACGTGGAGCTCCGAGTCCCCGTACCGCGCGGCGGTGTCGATGTGGTTGATCCCGTAACGGAGCAGCAGGTCCAGCGTGCGGTCCGCTTCAGCCTGGCTGACCCGGGCGAGGGCGGCGGCCCCGAAGAGCGTCGCCGTGCTGTGGTGGCCCGTACGTCCGAACGGTCGTCGCTCGATCATCACCCCTCCGAAGCTCGCAGCCGGCCGGACGTTGTCGTCGGAACACGGCACCCGCCGGCAGGCACAGCATAGCGCACTCCGGCGGCGCGGTCGCATGTCGAGCGGAGTTCGGGACGGGGGGATGACACGCCGAGAGGAGCCCCTCCGCAGGCGACGCCTGCCGAGGGGCTCCGTACCCGGCTGGCGCCATGGAGCGAGCACCAGCCGGACGCGTTCCGTCTGCGACCGTCTTGAGCTAGGCCGCCTGGCTGGACTCCACGTCACCGGGGCTGCGATCGTGCCGCCGGCGGTCGTGCTGCTCCGGCGACTCGTCGACGGTCTCGATGTCCCGCTGGGCGAAGTCCTCGGACGGCTCCGCCTGCCGCGCCGGTACGGTCTCGCCCGCGTCCCCGGCCGGCGGGCCCGCCGGGCGCCTCCGGCTCTTCTCGATCTGACGGGGCGGGACCTGGCGGTCCCGGGGGGCCTTGCCGGCCGGGATCCCGGCGTCCCTGGGGTTCGCCCTCTGACTCATGCGTCCTCCTCGCCCTCCTACGCCCCGGGGATATTTCCGCAGAAGACGTAGGTCTTGACGTCCTGGGCCGACTTGTGTCCGTTGATCGCGAACCCGCCGGACTGGAGCTGGCTGAGCGGCACGTCGATCGTGGTGTCCGACTTCCCGCCGGTCAGGGTCGTGAGCCCGTACGCAGGCTTCGGGTCGAGGTTGGCGCACGTCCCCTTGTGGACGTGGAGCGGCTGACCCACCCCGGCGGGAGCGCCCGTGATGGCGACGGTCACCTTGGTCTTCTGTCCGCTCTCGGTGAGCGTTGCTGTTCCCGACTCGCCCGAGTTGTTCTGGGGTGTCAGCGCGACGGTGACGGGACCCGCGGCGTTCGCGAGGCCGACTCCCGTACCCAGCATCGTTCCGACCAGTACCAGCGCCAGGCTGACAGATCGAGCCATGGTTCATCTCCTCCTCTGCCCGAGTTGCGAGACGATCCTCTTCTACGCGAGTGTGAGACGAGCGGTCCCTGCGGGGATCGGCTCCGGCCCTGGATGGGCGGGCTCGCGGTCGCCGCTGGTCGCCAGGACCATGGCGAGCAAGGGTCGTGCCGGCGATGGACTCGGACGAGCCGGACCCTCCTGTGTCAGTGGACATGCTGGCGTTGACGCCAGCGTGACGGTCTGGCCCGCGATCCTCAGGTCTCGGCGCCCGAAGCCCGGGGGCCGCGGCCCCCGACTTGCTCCAAAAGGGGGGCGCGACGGCATCAGAGCGCTGCGCGGGCTCGCGTCATAATGACTGCGTGAGTCGCGGACATGACGGGATGACGGCGGGGCGACAGCATGTCGTCCGGAGGATCACCGGAGGTGGAAGGAGAGCCCCCATGGGCACTGTCTTTCGGGCGTGGCGATGCCGGGCTTGGCGGCCTTCCTGTTCGCCGGATGCGAGAGCGATACCGAATCGAGCGGGTTCTCGATCGTCACCCTCACGGGGAAGGGCGAGGAGACCGTGACGGGCAACCGCAGCGCCGTCAAGGGGAACGCCACCAACGCCGGTAACAGCCGCGCGCGTGCACATCACGTACGAGGCGAAGAACTCGTCGGGGGCGGCGATCGCCACCTCCACGGCGGACTTCGAGGTGGCGCCCTTCTCGAACTTCGACTTCCGGAACTCCGTCCTGAACAACCAGGGCGCGCCGTCCTCGAGCGTGTTCAGCAATAACGTGAGCTGCGCCGCCATCGAGGACATCGACCGGAAGGAGTTCGACGTCGACTCGATCTGAGTGGCGCGACGGCGTCACCTGAGCCCCGCCCCGCGTGGGCACTGCCCCGGCGATTTCCGGCCCCTTGACAAGGGCTCCGTCCGCGGGGTTCTCTCGTCTCGGTCGCCGTATGGCCGCCTCGGCGACGGAGGAGCACGCGCATGACCCCCGCCATCGACGTGCACACGCACATGCTCAACCGTGACTGGCTCGAGCTCTTGCGCGCCCACGGGCGGCCCCGCTACGAGCTCCGGGCGAGCCTGGACGCTCCCGAGGGCATTTTCCTGGACGGCGCGCCGTTCATGACGCCGCAGCCTGGCCACTTCGACTACCCGTACCGCATCCGGCAGATGGACGAGGCGGGCGTGGATCTCGCGATCATTTCCCTCACGTGCCCGAACGTCTACTGGGGCGGCCGCGAGGTGAGCCTCAAGGCGGCGCAGGTCGTCAACGACGACATGGCGACCGCTCAGAGCACGTATCCGTCGCGCATCCGCTGGCTCTGCTCGCTGCCCTGGGAGTACCCCGACGCGGCCCTGACGGAGCTGTCGCGCGCGTGCGACCGGGGGGCGGTCGGCGTCATGGTGCTGGCGAACATCGCCGGCCGGACGCTCACCGATCCGCTGTTCGCTCCGGTGTGGGCGGAGATCGACCGGCGCGCGCTCCCGGTGCTGGTGCACCCGACCGCCCCCCCGGGGACCCCGGAGATGGCGCTGCGGGAGTTCAACCTGATCGCGAGCATTGGCTTCATGTTCGACACCAGCCTGGCGATCGCGCGCATCATGTTCGACGGCTTCCTCGACCGCTATCCCGACGTGAAGCTGATCGTCTCGCACGCCGGCGGCGCGCTCCCGTACCTCGTGGGCCGGCTCGACCAGTGCTTCGACAAGATGAACGCTGCCCGGACGAAGACGTCGACGCCCCCGGGGAAGTACATGCGCCGGCTCTACTACGACACGGTCACGTACCGACCGGAGGCCCTGGCGATGTGCATCGACGTGGGCGGGTCGGATCGCGTCCTGTACGGCTCGGACTATCCCCACAACATCGGTGACATGAAGGGCTGCCTCGCCCGGGTGGACGCCCTGCCGGCCGGGCTGCGAGACGCCGTCCGCGGTGGCAACGCTCAGCGCCTCTTCCGCCTGTAGACACGCCCTCCCCTCCACCGTCGAAAGGAGGCCGATATGATGCGAGACCGCCGGTCCGACGGTTCCGTGCCCGCCGCCCTGCCCCCGGGGCCACCGGCCCTCGGGCGACGCGAGTTCCTGGCCCGGATGGCGGCGCTTGGCGCCGGCGCCGCCGCTGCGGCCGGAGCCGAGCTTGCCGGCCCCGGCTCCGCTTCCGCCCAGACGACACAGAAGCGCGAGCTGGTGGTGGCCCAGGGCGGCGACGTCGCCACCTTCGACCCGCACATGCGTACCGCCGCGAACGACATCAGGGTGTCCTTCAACATCTTCGACAACCTCGTGACGCGCCGCGCGGATGGCAAGCTCTATCCGGGCCTTGCTACCGAGTGGAAGGTGACCGGGCCTCAGACCTACCAGTTCGCCCTCCGCCAGGGCGTCCGCTGGCACAACGGTGATCCGTTCACCGCGGCGGACGCGAAGTACAGCATCGAGCGGACGTACGACCCGGCCGTGAAGACGATGGTGTCCACCGTGCTCGCCACCATCGAGCGCATCGAGACGCCCGATCCCGCCACGCTGGTCATCCACACCAAGAAGCCCGACCCGCTGCTGCCGGCGCGGCTCTCGTTCTACGGCGGACAGATCGTCCCGAAGCGGTACCTGGAGCAGGTGGGGGCAGACGGGTTCGCACGCCGGCCCGTCGGCACTGGCCCCCTGCGGTTCGCGTCATGGGTCAAGGACGACCGCACCGTCCTGGAGGCCAATCCCGACTACTGGGGCGGCCGCGTGGACGTGGACCGGGTCATCTTTCGCCCGCTTCCCGAGACGGCGACCCGCCTGGCCGCGCTGCTCAAGGGTGAGGTGGACCTCATGACCGCGCTCCCGCCCGACCAGTACGAGCGGGTGAGCCAGCACGCCACGACGAAGGTGGCCAGCACGCTCTACGCCGGGCTCTACGTCTTCAACGTCAACTCCAGGGTGCCGCCGCTCAACGACCCGCGCATCAAGCAGGCGCTGTCGCTGGGCCTGGACCGGGAGGCGATCGCCCGCGAGCTCTGGCGGGGCCGCGCGACCGTGGCCAACGGGCCGATCGCGCGGGGCGACAACCACTACGATCCCTCACTTCCGCCGCTGCGCTACGATCCGAACGAGGCCCGTGATCTCGTCAAGAAGGCCGGGTACAAGAACGAGCCGATCTACATCGAGGCCGCGCCGGGCTACACGGCCAACGACCGGGCGGTCTCCGAGGCGGCGGCCGCGATGTGGAAGGACATCGGGTTCAACACCGTCGTCGAGATCATCGAGTACTCGGTGCGGGCCCAGCGGTTCCGCGAGAAGGCCCTCAAGGGGCTCGTCTGGCTCGATCCGACCTCGACGGTCGGCGATCCGGACGGGATGATGTGGCGGCTGCTCGCCCCGGGCGCGCCGCTCGATTACTGGCGGCACCCGGAGTTCGACGAGCTGGGGAACGCCGCGCGCTTCAGCCTCGACGAGAAGTTCCGCGGCGAGGCATACCGCAAGATGACGCGGATCTTCCTGGAGCACAATCCCTGGATCGTCGTGCTCCAGCCCCAGGAGGACTACGGCCTCCAGCGGTACGTCGAGTTCACCCCCAACGCGAACCAGCAGCTCGAGCTCCGCCGCTTCAACTTCAGGATGCGACGGGCGTAGGGGCGCCGGTCCGCCGGGCGGATCTGACGCCGGTGCGCGTGCTCGTGATGGGCGCGGGCGCCGTGGGGGGCTGCTACGGCGCGGCGCTCGCCGGGCGCGGCCACGCGGTCACGTTCGTCGCCCGCGGCGAGCATCTGCGCGTCCTGCGGGAGCGCGGCCTCATGATCCGAAGCGGGGGCCGCTCGACGCTGCTCCATCCGGTCGATACGGTGGCCGACCCGGCCGACGCGGGCGGCCACTTCGACCTGGTCCTCTTCACCGTGAAGGGGTTCGACACCGAGCCGGCGGCGCTGGCGCTCCGGGCCGCGCTCGGCCCGGGCACCGCTCTCCTGACGCTGCAGAACGGAGTGGAGAGTGGAGACCGGCTCGGCGCCGTGCTGGGCGCGGATCGTGTCCTGGTCGGGACGACGCTGATCGCGACGACCGTCGCCGAGCCGGGCGTCATAGACCAGGCGAACCCCCTCCGGCGCATCGAGCTGGGGGAGCCGTCGGGCGCGGTCACGCCTCGCGTGGAGTCGATCGCCGCCGCCCTCCGGGATGCCGGGGTGGAGGTCCGGGTAACGACCGACGTTCGCCGGGCGGTGTGGGACAAGTTCGTCCGCCTGGCACCGGGGGCCACGCTGACGAGCGCATGCCAGGCGACGATCGGAGAAGTCCGGGGCACGCCCGAGGGCGCCGCCCTCTACCGGGCGCTGATCGCCGAGACCGTCGCCGTCGGGCGCGCGGCGGGCGCAGATCTCCCGCCCGACGCCGTGGAGACCGCCGTCCGCCTGATCCAGGCGCTCCCCGACGGCATGAAGACCTCCATGCAGCTCGACTTCGAGCGCCGCCGTCGGGTCGAGCTCGAGGACATCACCGGGGCGGTCGTCCGGCTGGGGCGTCGCCTGGGCGTGGCGACGCCCGTCTACGATCTCATCTACGCCGTCCTCCGGGTTCGGGCCGCGGCCTTCGGCGGCCTGGGCTGAGGCGACGGGCTCAGTCCGTCAGCAGGCGGTACCCCACTCCCGGTTCGGTTCGCAGAAGGCGCGGGCGCGCCGGATCCGTCTCCAGCTTCCGGCGGAGGTTCGCCATGTACACGCGGAGGTAGTGCGACTGCTCCACCTGCGCCGGGCCCCAGACCTCCTGGAGAAGCTGGCGATGCGTGAGAACCTTCCCGGCATGCCGGACCAGGGTGGCGAGGAGCCGGTACTCGATAGGCGTGAGTCGGACTTCACTCTCGCCGAGCCAGACCCGTCGTCGCGCCAGGTCTACCCGGAGCTCGGCCACGGCAAAGGTGGACTCGCCGGGCTCGCGTCCCAGGGTCGCGTGGCGCAGCGCGACGCGCGCGCGCGCGAGGAGCTCGCCGACGGCGAACGGCTTGGCCACGTAGTCGTCGGCGCCGGCGTCGAGCGCAGCGACCTTGTCAGACTCAGCCCCCCGGGCGGAGAGGACGATGATCGGGATCCTCGTCCACTCACGCAGCCGGCGGATCACCTCGAGCCCGTCCAGGTCAGGCAGTCCGAGGTCGAGGATGACGAGCTCCGGCTGACGGCTTGTCGCCTGGAGCAACCCGTCCTCGCCGGTCTCCGACTCCACGACGCGGTAGCCCTGGCTCGTCAGCGAAGGGCGCAGGAAGCGGCGGATCGGCGCCTCGTCCTCGATGACCAGCACCACCGGCCCGTTCGCCGGCAAGCGTGTCGGCTCGCCTTCGCCGCCCGTGCGGGTCTCAGCCATCGTCCGTCCGGACCTCGGGCGGCTCGGCCGCCAGCGGCAGGGTGAAGCGGAACAGCGCGCCTCCCCCGGGGCGGGGCTCGGCGATAATCCGCCCGCCGTGGGCCTCGACGATGCCCCGGGCGATTGCGAGGCCCAAGCCGGCCCCTGTGCGCGTACCCGCTTCCTGACCCCGGTAGAACTTCTCGAAGATCTGCGTTTCCTCTCCGGGCGCGAATCCCGGGCCCCGGTCGGCGACTCGCACAGAGACCGCGTGATCCTCGACGGAGGCCGAGATCTCGATCGGGCTCGTCTCGGGCGTGTACTTGATCGCGTTGTCGAGCAAGTTGATGAGGACCTGCTCGACGAGCAGGGGATCGAGCGGCACCAGCGGGAGGTCGGGCGGCAGGTCGATGTCGACGCGGCGCTGGCCGAGCTGCTTCTCGACGCGTGCCAGCGCGCTGCCGACCACCTCCTCCAGCGGATGCCAGTCCTTGTGGACCCGGATGCCGCCGGACTCCAGGCGCGTCATCTCCAGGAGATTGTGCACCAGGCGATTCAGGCGGTCGGCCTCGTCCTGGATCGCCTGGGCCAGCTCGCGCCGCGTCGCCTCGTCGAGCGCGGCATCTCCCTCGACGAGAGCGCTCGCCGACCCGGTGATCGTGGCCAGGGGTGTCCGGAGGTCGTGCGAGACGGCGCTGAGCAGCGAGCTCCGGAGCCGCTCCGTCTCGGAGCGAAAGCGCGCCTGCTGGGCCTCGTCCACGAGGGCTACGCGCTCGATGGCGAGTGCGGTCTGGGCGGCGAAGGTCTCCAGGAGGTGCACCTGCTCGGGCGTTCCCAGGGACTCCCCCGACGGCGGGACGACGGCGAGGATCCCCACGGTCCCGCGCGCGGCGGACAGTGGCACATAGAGCGCCCGCGCGCCCGGAAGCGTCGCGCTGCCGCGGCCGGCCAGCTGGCCATGCTCCAGCACCCACCGCGCGACTCCCAGCTCGCTCGGGTCGTTGGTCTCCGCGGCCAGATCGCCCGCGCGGCGGACCAGATTCCCGTCCGGGTCGGCCAGGAACACGGCGACGCGGCTCCCGAACACCTCCGCGACGTGGCGCGTCGCCGCCTGGAGCAGCTCGTCGAGCCCCTGCTGGCTGACGAGGTCCCGCGTCATCGCGTAGAGGGCTGCGGTCCGGCGCTCGCGCTGGCGAGAGGCCTCCGCCTGCGCCCGGACGCGGGTGGTCAGCGTGCTGATCACGATCGCGACGACCAGCATGACGGCGAACGTGACGACGTACTGCGTGTCGGACACGGCGAAGGTGAAAATGGGCGGGACAAAGAAGAAGTCGAAGGCCGCCACGCTGAGGACGGAGGCAAGAATGGATGGACCCCGTCCCAGACGCGCCGCCGCCACGGTGCCCAAGAGATACACCATGATGAGGTTGGCCGGCGCGAAGTGAGGGAGCATGAGTGCTGACACCCCGGTGCAGGCTGCCACGGCCCCCGCCGCCTTCGCGTAGCCGGCCCAGTCCACGGGCGGCGCGGGGCGTGCGGTCGCCGCGAGCTGCGGCCCCTCGCGCTCGCCGGTGATGACGTACACGTCTATGTCGCCGCTCCGCCGCACCAGGTCGTTGACGACGGAGCCGAACAGGGCCTCGCGCCAGCGGGGCCGCGCCGGCTTGCCGAGGACGATGCGCGTCACGTTGCGTCGCCGCGCGTACGCGAGGACCTCGCCGGCGACGTCGTGGCCGGTCAGTGTCGCGGTCTCCGCGCCGAGCTGCTCGGCCAGCCGGAGAGTCTGGACGATGCGGTCGCGGTCCGCGGCGGGGAGGCGGGCGGTCGCCGGGATCTCGACGTTGACGACGACCCACTCGGCGCGGAGCCCCGCCGCCATCCGCCGCGCCCCCCGGACGACGCGGGCGGCGAAGGGGCTCGGGCTGACGCAGACGAGGATGCGCTCGGCGACCGGCCAGATGCCAGGGACGGCGTGGTCGCGCCGGTAGACCTCCATCTGGGCGTCGACGCGTGCCGCGGTGGTCCGGAGCGCCAGCTCCCGGAGCGCGATCAAATTGCCCTTGCGGAAGAACCGGCGGACGGCTTCGCCGGCTTGCTCGGGGACGTAGACCTTCCCCTCCCTCAGGCGCCGGATCAGGTCGTCCGGAGGGAGATCCACCAGCTCGACCTCGGCCGCCTCTTCCAGGATTGAGTCCGGGACCGTCTCCCGGGTCGGCACCTCCGTCACGCGCGCCACGACGTCGTTCAGGCTCTCGAGATGCTGGACGTTCAGGGTGGTGTAGACGTCGATCGCGGCGTCGAGCAGCTCGGCGACATCCTGCCAGCGCTTGGCATGGCGCGAGCCGGGCGCGTTCGTGTGGGCCAACTCGTCGACGAGGATCAGGGCCGGGCGTCGTGCGAGGGCGGCGTCGAGATCGAACTCGCGCAGGGTCGTGCCGCGGTACTCGACCATCCGCGGCGGCAGTTGCTCGAGCCCGGGAAGGAGCGCCTCGGTCTCGGCCCGCCCATGCGTGTCGACCCAGCCGATCACCACGTCGACACCCGCCTCGTGCTGACTGCGCGCCGCCTCCAGCATGGCGTAGGTCTTCCCGACGCCGGCGGCGGCGCCGAAGAAGACCTTGAGTTTCCCCCGCTGCTGGCGGGCCTGTTCCTCCCGGACTCGGGCCAGGAGCGCGTCAGGGTCCGGGCGGTCGTGTTCCACGCCTGCAGTCTAGCCGACCGGGCCCCGGGGGTCAGCGCTTGCCGGTGCCACGGCGGCACCCTCCTGGGCGCCTCTAGCGCAGCTTCTCGAGGTCGGCGGTCGCACCGATGACCACTAGGATGTCGTCGCGGCGGATTCTCTCGTCGCCGTCCGGGTTGACCTGAAACTCGGGAGTGCCTGGTCGGTCATGGAGCCGACGGATGGCGACGATCGTCACCCCGTACCGGGAGCGCACTTCCAGCTCACGGATGGACCGTCCGACGAAGTGATCTGGCGGCACGATCTCATCGATCGCGAACCCCTCGGCCAGCTCCAGGTGATCGACCATTCGCGGGGCCAGCAAGAGGTCGGCCACGCGTCGTCCCATGTCCTGCTCCGGGAAGACGACCCGCTCAACGCCGAGCTTGGACAGCAGGCGAGCGTGAAGCGGATTGACGGCCTTCGCCACGAGGTGCGGCACGCCCAGTTCCTGGACGACCATCGCCGCGAGAAGGCTCATGGCGATGTCCTGCCCGAGGCTGATGACGACCGCATCGGCCTCGGCCATCCCCACGGCGCGGAGTGCCTGCTCGTCCGTGGCGTCGGCCTGCACCGCATGCGTGACGTCGTCCTTGATCGCCTGCACCTTGTCCATGTCGCGGTCCACGCAGAGGACCTGTGTCCCGCGCCGCGCGAGGGTTCGCGCGACGGCGGCCCCGAAGTTCCCCAGTCCGATCACGGCGATGTGGCGTTTCGGCATCCGCGGCCCTCCGCTACCCGACGAGCACCGGCTCCTCGGGGTACTCGTAGCGGACCATGCGCCGGCGCACGAGGAGCGCCGCTCCGACCGTCACCGGACCGACGCGCCCCAGGAACATGGTCAGCACGATCAGAAGCTTCCCCATGGGCGAGAACGCACCGGACAGGCTCGTCGGCGAGTCCGGCAGACCGACGGACAGCCCGACGGTCCCGAACGCGGAGGTCACCTCGAAGAGCGTCGGCACGAGTCCATGGCCTTCCCGGTGCAGCAACAGGAGCGCGACTCCGTTCACCAGCAGAAACGACAGGAGGGTGACGCCGAAGGCCTTGCTCACACTCTCGGCCGCCAGGCGCCGCCGGAACAGGCGGACCTCGGGACGGCCGAGGAGCGCCCCCCATGTGGTCAGCGCGAGGATGCCGAACGTCGTCGTCTTCACCCCACCACCCGTGCTGCCGGGGGACGCTCCGATGAACATGAGCAGGATGAGCGCAAACAGGCTGGCCTGCGAGAGGTTGCCGATCGCGAGCGTGTTGAACCCGGCGGTCCGTGCCGTGGCGGACTGGAAAAGCGTGGCGAGGATCTTGGCGCCCGGGGAGAGATCGGCCATCGTCCCCTGGTGACCTCCCTCACCGGCGAGGATGGCGACCATGCCGCCCAGGAGCAGGAGGGTGGTCACCGTCGTCACGAGCTTGGCGTGCAGCGACCACGGGAGTCGCCGGCGCACTCCGCGAAGGCGGTCCAGCGCCTCTGAGATGACCGAGTACCCGATCCCTCCCAGCACGAAGAGGCCTGCCACGGTGAGTGACACGACGGGGTCGGCGACGTACCGGACGAGGCTGTCGCTGAACAGGCTGAAGCCGGCGTTGTTGAACGCGGAGACAGCGTGGAATACCCCGAACATCAGTGCGGTCGGCAGCGGAAACTCACGCAGCCACCACGCGGCGAGGAGGACCGCCCCTACCCCCTCGACGGCGAGGGTTACCGCGATGACGCGCCTGACGTAGCGCACCAGGCCTTCCAAGGTTAGCTGGTTCAAGCCTTCCTGCAGCGCCAGGCGATCGCGAAGCGTGATGTGCTGGCGGAGGAGAAGTGAGATGAAGCTCGTCGTCGTCATGTACCCGAGCCCGCCGATTTGGATGAGGATGAGAATCACCAGCTGGCCGACAAAGGAGAAGTGCTGCGGCGTGTCGACGACGATGAGACCGGTCACGCAGACCGCCGACGCCGCGGTGAAGAGGGCATCCACGAAGGTCGTCGTGTTAGGGGATGCCCCCGACATCGGCATCCACAAGAGCATCGCCCCGGAGACGATGGTGCCGAGAAATCCGAGGACGAGCGCGCGCCCCGGGGCGATGCCTTGCCACCGGATGGTCCGTGGCCGATCAGGTGTCGGCCGCCACGCGGGCCGCGAGACCTGGTCGGCTGGTGGCGTGCCTGGCATTCGATCCCGCGGCAAGGGGCCCATCCTTCAGCGAACGCCGTCCAGGGCGAGGTTGAGGAGGAGCACGTTCACGCGTGACTCCCCCAATACGCCGAGCTGCCGCGGCTCGATGTGCTGCTCGACCAGCCGGCGGATCTTCTCGTCAGCGATCCCGCGCGCGCGGGCCACGCGTCGCACCTGATACAAGGCGCCGGCCGGGCTGATGTGGGGGTCCAAGCCGCTAGCCGACGCCGTCGCGAGGTCCACGGGCACGGGCGCCGTGTTGCCGGGGTCGGCCTCGCGCAGGACCTCGATCCGGGCCTTGGTCGCTGCGTGGAGATTCGGATTCAGGGGTCCCAGGTTGGACCCCGAGGACGCGGCGGCGTTATAACCGTGAGGGGTCGTGGCGGACAGCCGACCCCAGAAGTACTTCGGATCGTCGAACGGCTGGCCGATGAGGGCCGAGCCGACCGCCTTCCCATCCCGCATGACCAGGCTCCCATTGGCCTGGGCGGGGAAGGCCACCTGAGCGATCCCGGTCACGAGGAGCGGGTAGGCGACCCCCGTGATCAGGCTGAGCCATACGAGCATCAGGACAGCTGGCTTGAGCTGATTCATCGTGGCATCCCTCCTATGCCAGGCCCAGGGCGACCAGGATCATGTCGATGAGCTTGATGCCGATGAACGGGACGACGATGCCACCCGCGCCGTACACCCAGAGGAACTGTCGGAGGAGGCGGGCGGCGCCGACCGGACGGTACCGCGCGCCGCGCAGCGCGAGCGGGATCAGTGCGATGATGATCAGCGCATTGAAGATGACCGCGGAGAGGATCGCGCTCTCGGGCGTCGCGAGCCCCATGATGTTGAGCGCGTTGAGGACCGGATACGTCGTCGCGAAAGCCGCGGGAATGATGGCGAAGTACTTCGCCACGTCGTTCGAGATGCTGAAGGTGGTCAGGGCCCCCCGCGTCATCAGCATCTGCTTGCCGGTCTCCACGACCTCGATGAGCTTCGTGGGGTTCGAGTCGAGGTCGACCATGTTGCCGGCTTCCTTGGCCGCCTGCGTCCCCGAGTTCATCGCCACTGCGACGTCGGCCTGGGCCAGGGCGGGGGCATCGTTGGTCCCGTCGCCGGTCATCGCCACGAGCCGCCCGCCGGCCTGGTACTCGCGGATGAGCTTGAGCTTCGTTTCCGGCGTCGCCTGGGCCAGGAAATCGTCGACCCCCGCCTCGGCCGCGATCGCCGCGGCGGTGAGCGGGTTGTCGCCGGTGATCATGACCGTCTTGATGCCCATGCGCCGGAGCTCGCCGAAGCGCTCCCGGATGCCGCCCTTGACGATGTCCTTCAGCTGGATCACGCCGAGGACTCGCGGTCCGTCGGCAACCACGAGCGGTGTTGCGCCCTGCTTCGCGACCCCGTCCACCGCGACCCGCACATCGGCGGGCAGCTGACCACTCGCGGCCTGAACGTGGGCCTCGATCGCGTCGGCGGCCCCCTTGCGAACCTGCCGCCCGTCGAGGTTGACCCCGCTCATCCGGGTCTGCGCGGTGAACGGCACGAATGTGGCGCCGATCCCGCGCACGTCCCGCTCGCGGATCGCATACTTCTGCTTGGCGAGCACGACGATGCTGCGCCCTTCAGGCGTCTCGTCGGCCAGCGAGGCGAGCTGCGCGGCGTCGGCCAGATCGCGCTCGGCGACGCCCGCTGCCGGTAGGAACGCGGTGGCCTGCCGGTTGCCGAGCGTGATCGTGCCCGTCTTGTCGAGGAGCAGCACGTCGACGTCCCCGGCCGCCTCGACGGCGCGGCCCGACATGGCGATCACGTTCGCCTGGTGCATCCGGTCCATGCCGGCGATGCCGATCGCGGAGAGGAGCCCGCCGATCGTGGTGGGAATCAGGCACACGAGGAGCGCCACCAGGACCGTGATCGTCACCGGTGCCCCCTGTCCGGCGGCGCCGACGCTGTAGAGCGAGAACGGCAGCAATGTCGCGGTGGCTAGCAGGAAGATGATCGTGAATCCCGCGAGCAGGATGTTGAGGGCGATCTCGTTCGGGGTCTTCTGGCGCTTGGCCCCCTCCACCATGGCGATCATCCGGTCCAGGAACGCCTCGCCGGGGTTCGCGCTGATGCGGACGATCAGCCAGTCGGAGAGCACGCGCGTGCCGCCGGTCACCGCGCTCCGGTCGCCCCCACTCTCTCGGATGACGGGGGCGCTCTCCCCGGTGATGGCGCTCTCGTCCACCGAGGCCACGCCCTCGATCACCTCGCCGTCGCCCGGAATGACATCTCCGGCCTCGACAAGCACGACGTCTCCCTGCCGGAGCAAGCTGCCCACTACGCGGGTGACAGGTGCGCCGCGCTCGGGCCGGGCCAGCCGCTTGGCCTGGACGTTCTGGCGCGTCCGGCGGAGAGCCTCGGCCTGGGCCTTGCCCCGTCCCTCCGCCATCGCTTCGGCGAAGTTGGCGAAGAGGACCGTGAACCAGAGCCACAGCGAGATCCAGAAGATGAAGGCCGCGGGCGCCTCCCCCTGACCGAGGAGCGCCCGGAGCCAGAGTCCGGTGGTGAGGGCGCTGCCCACGAGCACGACGAACATGACCGGATTCCGGACCTGGACCCGGGGATCGAGCTTCTTGACTGCGTCGACGACGGCGCCCCGCACGATGGGGCCATCGAGGAGGGGTCGGGCCTGCGGATGCATAGCCATGTCTCTTGCCTCCCGCTACTTCGCGGATGTCATGAGGAGGTGCTCGACGATCGGTCCCAGCGCGAGCGCAGGGAGGAACGCGAGGGCACCGACCAGGACCACCACGCCGATCAGCAAGACGACGAAGAGCGGGGTGTGGGTCGGGAGCGTGCCGGGACCCGGCGGCACGGTCTTCTTTCGGGCCAGCGACCCCGCGATCGCCAGCGACGGAATGGCCAGCCAGTAGCGGGCGATGAGCATCGCGAGTCCGCCGGTCGTGTTGACGTAGGGAATGTTCGCGCTGTATCCGGCGAACGCGCTGCCGTTGTTGTTGCCCATCGACGAGAAGGCATACAGGACTTCGCTGAGGCCGTGTGGACCCGCATCCTGCATGCTCGCCCGGGCGGCGGGGTCGAATACGGCAGCGGCCGCGCCGATCAGAACGGCCGCCGGCGGAAGCAGGATGACTAGCGAGGCCATCTTCATCTCATACGCCTCGATCTTCTTTCCGAGGTACTCCGGCGTCCGTCCGACCATGAGGCCGGCCGCGAAGACCGCGATGATCGCGAAGACGAGCATCCCGTAAAGCCCGGAGCCCACGCCGCCGTAGATCACCTCGCCGAGCTGCATCAGCCACATCGGCACGAGGCCGCCGATCGGGGTATAGGAGTCATGCATGGAGTTCACGGAGCCGTTCGAGGCGGCGGTCGTCGCGGTCGCCCAGAGGGCGGAGGTCGCGATTCCGTGCCGCACCTCCTTGCCCTCCATGTTGCCGCCCGCCTGGAGGTCGCTCGCCCCGTGGTCGACGCCCAGCCAGCCGAGCGTGGCACCCCGCTGTTCGGCGACGACACACACAATCAGGAGGCCCACGAACACGACCGTCATGGCCGCGAGCACCGCCCAGCCCTGCCGCGTGTCCCCGACCATGGCGCCGAACGTGTAGCAGAGGGCGGCGGAGATCACTAGGATCGCGAGGAGCTCGAAGAAGTTCGACAGGGGCGTCGGGTTCTCGAGCGGATGGGCCGAGTTCACGTTGAAGAACCCGCCCCCGTTGGTGCCGAGCTGCTTGATGGCGATTTGGGAGGCCGCGGGCCCTACGGCCAGCACCTGCTCGGCCAGGGTTGCCTTCGTCATCCTCGGCTGATCCTTCTCGTCGAGGATCGGCTTGCCCTCCTTGTCCGTCTCCGGCACGTCGTACTGGGTCGGCTGGACAACCGTGATCGTGGCGTACTGGCCGAAGGTCTGGACCACGCCTTGGGAGACAAGGATCAACGCCAGCACGAACGAGAGCGGCAGCAGGATGTAGAGCGTCGTGCGCAGCAGGTCGACCCAGAAGTTGCCAATGGTCTCGGCCGAGCGGCGCGAGAAGCCCCGGACGAACGCGGCCAACGTGGCCATGCCCGCGGCGGCCGACACGAAGTTCTGGACGGTCAGACCCAGCATCTGGGTGAGGTAGCTCATCGTCATCTCGCCACCGTACCCCTGCCAGTTCGTGTTGGTCGCGAAGCTGACGGCGGTGTTGAACGACGAGTCGGGAGTCACCGCGCCGAGGCCCTGTGGGTTCAGCGGCAGGACACCCTGGAGGCGCTGGAGCAGGTATACGACCAGCAAGCCCGCGAAGTTGAAGAGCAACATCGCGAAGGTGTAGGTCTTCCAGCCCATCTCCCGGTCGGGCTGGACCCCCGAGAGTCGGTAGACGAGGCGCTCGAGCCGGCCCAGGAGGGATCCAAGCCCCGGGGCACGCCCCTCGTAGACGCGCGCCATGTAGAGCCCGAGCGGCTTGGTCAGGGCCAGAAGGATGACGAGAAAGAGGACGAGCTGCAGGAGGCCGTTGCCGGTCATGAGAACACCTCGGGCTTCAAGAGCGCGACCACCAGGTAGGCGAAAAGGCCCAGCGCCACGACACCACCGATCACGTAGAGAATGGGCATGTCCGCCGCCCCCTAGAGCCGGTCACAGAGCACGACCAGCTCCCAGGACAGGGCCAGGAACCCGACCGCGAGCCCGATGTAGAGGACGTCCAGCATTGTCATGCCTCCCTTCGGTCCGGGCGTAAGACGCGCCCCGCGAAGCCACCGGGCGTGGATCTCGCCGCCGCCAGGACCTCTACGCCACGTCGAGTCGGGCAAGCTCTTTCACGGTCTCGTCGTGGCTTGCTTCATGGCGAGAACCATAGCGGCGGACGGCGTTAAGGCGCGCTAGAGAGTGGCCCCCGCGCGGTCAAGAACTCGTAAAGCACGGGCTCAGAGGCCGAGATCGCCCCGGAGCCGGAGGTGGATGAGGCGCGGAAGGGGCTACGGACGAGCGGTCGGCTCGGCGAGCGCGATCATGAGCGCCGCGACGGCGAGAGCCCGGCGCTCGTCCAGGGTGAGGCCCTCCGTGTTCCCCTCCCACACATCTAGGAGCAGCGGCTCGCGGGCCTGGAGCGGGAGCCGCCCGCCTCCCTGGGGAAAGCGGAAGCCGGTGCGGCCCAGCGTGTGCACCCGCGTGTTGACGGCGACCAGCGTCGCCGGGTCGAGCTCGGTGGAGGGAGGCGCAAGCGTGGCCTGGCTCGGCGGCACGGCCGCGATGAGCCGCTCGTCCGCGCGCCGGAGGACCAGACCGCCGAGGCCGAAGAACCGGCGGAGATCCTCCAGGATCTCTGCGGTCGGCTCCCGCGCGGCGAGGCCCCTGGCCGTCCGGCCCAGCATCTCGAGGTCCCCTCGGGTCCGGCTGATCTGCTCCGTCGTCTGCACCCGCCGCTTCCCGAAAGCCGCCGCGACGAGACCGCAGGCGGCGAGCGCGAGAAATGCACCAACGTCGCCCGGCTTATGAATCTCGAGCGACATGTAGGGCTCGGTGAGGAAGAAGTTCAGGCTGAGGGCGGACACGACGGCGACGGCCAGTCCCGGTCCCCGGCCGCCCATCTCGGCCACGATGATCGTCAGGGCGATGAAGACGAACGCGAGGTTCGACGCCGACACGATGGTGCGCAGCGGCGCGAGCGCCACACCGAGCGCGGCGGCCGCGCCGACCCCGATGACGAACCACACCGCTCCCCGGTCGCTCGAGCTCATGGCCCACCTCGCTTCACGTCGAGAACGCCGCCGCTCGCTTCCGCCGATCAGCATAGGCCCGAGGGCCGTCAAGAGGGGACAAAGAGCGGCAAGCCCGGCCTCAAGCCGGCGTAAAGGGCGAACGGTCCGCGGCGCTGGCCGGCCGGTCCGGGCTGCCACGACCGCTGTCTCCGAGATCTCGGGCCCGGCTGGCGCCTGCTACCCCTTGACGCTGCCCGCCGTGAGCCCCTCGACCATGTACCGCTGGAGGTAGACGTACGCGGCGATCACCGGCAGCGTCGTGAGGACGGCGCCCGCCATCAGATAGCCCCAGCCGTACACGTCGCCCGTGATGAACGTCGAAAGCCCCACGGGGAGAGTCCTGAGCCTGACGTCGGTGATGAAGACCAGGGCGTACAGGAACTCGTTCCAGGCCTGGGTGAAGGCGTAGAGGGCGGCCGCCAGGAGGCCCGGGGCGGCGAGCGGCAGGACCACGCGCCGGAACGCGCCGAAGCGGGTCGCTCCATCGATCATGGCCGCCTCCTCGAGCTCCTCGGGGATCGACTCGAAGTAGCCCATGAGGAGCCACGTCACGAAGGGGACCGTGAAGCTCGGGTACGTCACGATCAGTCCCGCGAGGCTGTCGGCCATCCCCAGGTTGCGTATCTGCGCGTAGAGCGGGATGAACAGGATCGACGGCGGCACCAGGTACGTGATGAGCACCGCGCTGGCCATGAACGCTCGCCCGAGGAACCGGAGACGGGCGAGCGCGTACGCGCCGATCGTGCCGATCGCGGTGGCCAGAAGCGTGCTGCTGACCGACACCACGACGCTGTTCCGGTACCAGCCCAGGAACTCGGTCTTCCCGAGGAGGTGCGCGTAGTTCTCGCCGGCGAACGGGCTTGGCCAGAACATCGACGCGAGGCTCCGCATCTGGGTCTCGCTCTTGAAGGACGTGATCGTCATCCAGTAGAAGGGGAAGACGACGGCGAGGAGGAGCGTCAGCAGGATCGCGTAGGCGACCGCCGATTCGAGGCGCTCGCGCGCAACCCGCCCGGGTCCGCCCACCACCGTCACGTCGCCGCTCCGCGGGTCATCGCGCGCGCCCCCGCCGCATGTGGCGCGCCAGGACGATGATCACGAACGCCAGGGCGGGGAGGAGGTAGAGCGCGACGGCGATCGCCTCGCCGAGCCGTTGCGCGCCGAACGCGATCTCGTAGGTCAGCACGGGTAGCACCTGGGTGGCGCCGCCCGGCCCCCCCTTGGTGAGGATGTAGATGATGGCGAAGTCGTTGAAGGTCCAGATCGTCGAGAGCAGGACGACGATGATCACGATGTTCCGGATGCCCGGCAGCGTGACGTGCCGGAAGCGCTGGACCGCAGTGGCCCCGTCCACCGCCGCGGCCTCGTAGAGCTCCCCCGGGACCGCCTTCATGCCGGCGAGGAAGCTGATCCCGAAGAAGGGGAAGCCACGCCACACGTTCACGGCGATGACCGACGCCATGGCCGTGCCGGGCTCGCTCAACCAGCCCACGCCCCGGGGGAGGATGCGGAAGACCCGTACCAGCAGGTAGTTGAGCACGCCCAGGCTGTAGTCGTAGATCCACAGGAAGTTGAGCGCAGACACGACCGTGGGCGCGACCCAGGGGATGAGGAGCACCCCCGTCCAGAAGCCCCGCCAGCGAATGCGGGACGTCAGCACGAGCGCCATGACCATGCCGAGGACGAGCTTCACGGCCACGGACGCACCCGTGAAGATGAAGCTGTTGGCGACCGCGCGGCGGAAGAAGCCGTCGAACGTGAGCCGGACGTAGTTCTCCAGGCCGACGAACACGGGCGGCATGCCGACGTACTTCCGGGTCAGGCTCAGGTACACGGCGTAGCAGAAGGGGTAGGCGACCAGCGCCAGCACGAGGACGACGATGGGGAGGACGAAGAGGAAGCCCAGCCGGTAGTCGGGCCCGAACCAGCGCTCGAGCCCGACTCGCCTCGGCCGTGCCGGCCGCCCGAGCGCGGTGTCCTCCGTGGGCAGCCGCGCTGCGGTGATGGGCATGGGGGAGGATCCCGCCGGCTAGCCCCGGCTGCGGATCTTGTGGATCTCCTCCACGCGCCCGTGAGCCTCCTTCAAGGCCTGCTCGGCGGAGAGCCCGCCGACCACCACGCGCCCGGCCATGTCGGTCAGGATCTTCTGGCCGCGCACCTCGGCCGCGGCCGGCGTGATGGGGCCCGGATGACCGAGGGGCACGCTCCTCAGGACGTTCTGGAGCATCGCGTCGAAGTTCGGGTCCGACTTCCAGTACGGATTGTCGACGCGCGACCGGTAGACGGGGCCGGCCTGGCCGACCGAGACCTGGAGGTATTCCTCGAACCGCTTTTCGTCCTCCATCCAGCGGATCAGGTCCTCCGCGAGCTCCGGGTGCTTCGCCTTCTGGAAGATCTCCCAGTTGTAGCAGCTCGACGTGACGAAGCTGCCCGCCGGGCCGCCTGGCGTCAGGACGAGCAGCGTCTTGGGCGCCAGCTCGTGCTTCCGGTTGACCATGGCGAAGTAGAGGCTCGCGCCGTTGTTGGTCGTGACGAGCTTCCCGGCCAGATACGCCTCGTTGTTCGACACGTCCGTCCAGCCCATCACCCCCGGCGGCTGGATCTTGTGCTTCTGGATGGTGTCGACGGCGAACTGGAGCGCTGCCGTGTTCTGCTTCAGGAACGCGGTCCCGAGGGCGGGCTTGCCGTCCTTGTCCCAGACCCCGCCGCCATAGTCGAGCAGGATGTTGTCCATGAACCCGTCGCCGTCGTCGGAGCGATTCAGCGTCTGCCCGAACCCCCAGAGGTCCTTGGCGGGGTCGGTCGTCTTCCGCGCGAACTCGAGGACGTCGGGGTCGTAGACCTTCGGGGGCTTCAGCCCCTTGGCCTCCATGATGTCCTTCCGGATGTAGAAGACCGTGATCATGGCGTACCGTGGCACGCCCAGATATTTCCCGTCGACCTTCATCGAGCTCTCGGCGAACGGCAGCATGCCGCCCCGCTTCCCGGCGATCTCGGTCGCGACCTTCGACACGTCGCGGAGCGCGGCCTTGTAGCGCATCGGTCCCAGGATGTGCATCTCGGCGAGGTCGGGCGGGTTCCCGGCCTCGATGGCCGCCACGACCTTAGGCTCCCGGTCCCCGAACGTGGCCCAGTCCGTCTCGACGTCGACGTTCCGCTCCTTGGCCCAGGCCTCGACGTGCCTGGCCAGCACGTCGTTGCCGGCGGTGACGAAGCTCTTGAAGAGCCAGACGCGGAGCTTGGGCCGAGACTGGGCGTGCGCCATCGAGCGGAGGACGTCGAGACCGGCGGCGGTGCCTCCGGTGACGACGGCTGCGCGGCGCAGGAACTCGCGCCGGGCGATCAGGCCCGCATCGAGCTTCTCGGCGGTGTGACGGAGACGCGGGTCGGTCATGGTCACCTCCCTGGTGGTGGGATGTTGAGCAACGTTACCGCGAGTCTAGGCGGGGGTGCCGAGGCCGGTCAAGTGATCGCCGGCCTCGCCAGGCCGCGGTCAGGCCGGGCGCGTGCGGGTGCGCAGGTGGAAGCTCTTCGGGCGCGTCAGGTGAGCGAAGCCCAGGTGCGAGAGCGAGCAGCCCTTGCCGCTGTCCTTGACGCCCACCCAGGGCAGCATGGGATCCAGGTAGTCGCAGCGGTTAGCGTAGACGGTCCCCGCGTCGAGCTCGGCCATCACGCGCGTCGCGCGGTCCATGTCCTCGGTCCAGATCGACGCCGTCAGGCCGTAGGGGCTGTCGTTCATGAGGCGCACGGCCTCGCCGTCGTCCCGCACCGGCATGATCCCCACCACCGGGCCGAAGGTCTCCTCCCGCATCACCTTCATGCTGTGGTCGATGCCGGTCAGGACGGCCGGCTCGACGAAGTAGCCAGGGCCGCGCCACGGCGTACCCCCGGTCAGCACGCGAGCGCCGGCGGCGCGCGCCTCCGCGACGTGCTGCTCGACCAGGTCCTTGCCCTTCCGGTGCGCCAGGGGTCCGAGCGTGGTTGCCGGGTCCTCGGGATCGCCCATGCTGTACTGTCGCACGAGCGCGGCGGCGGCGTCGACGAAGCGCGCGTAGATCGGCCGGGCGACGTAGACGCGCTCGATGCCGCAGCAGCTCTGCCCCGCGTTGTAGAAGGCGCCGTCGACCACGTTCTCCACTGCGAACTCGAAGTTGGCGTCCTCGCAGACGTACGCCGGGTCCTTGCCGCCGAGCTCGAGGCCCGCGTCGATGAAACGGTGGGCGACCTGTCCGTAGACCTCCCGGCCGCCCGCGACCGAGCCGGTGAACGAAACGTAGTCGATCTGCCCCGAGCGGATGAGCGCGGTCGCCGCGTCGTGGTCGAGCGTCACCGCCGCGACGAGACCGGGCGGCACGCCGGTCCGGGCGAAGGCCTCGGCGAAGTGACTGCCGCAGAGCGGGGTCAGCCGGGCGTGCTTCACGAGCACGGCGTTCCCCGCCAGGACCGCCGGCACGATCACGTTGACGGCGATAAGGAGTGGATAGTTCCACGCCGCGATGTCGAGCACCACGCCGAGCGGCTCCCGGCGGATGAACCGGGCAAAGCCATCCTTAGGCGGGAGCGGCTCGTCGGCCAGCGCACTCTCCGCCAGCCGGCACATGGTCTCCGCCCGGTCGATCATGGTCGCGATCTCGTTCCGCGCCTGCTGGAGGGGCTTCCCCATCTGGCGGGTGATGTCGAGCGCCACCTGATCGGCCATGGCCCGGAAGGCGGGCGCCATCTGGCCGCACGCACGCACGCGCTCGGCGACCGGGACCCGGCGCCAGTCCCGCTGGGCGGCGCGGGCCCCCGCGACGATCCCCTCCAGCTCGGCGGCACTCGTGTAAGCGACCTCGCGGAGCGGCGCCTCGGTCGCCGGGTTGATCAGCGTGTAGCGCGTCGGCACGCTCGGGAGCTTACCGCCGTCCCGTCGGGCCCGACAAGCCCGTGCCGCGGACCCCGCCGCACGGCCGATCCACCTCTCGCTGGAAGGCGCGGTACTGTACGAGCAGACGCCGGCCCGCCGCTCCAGCAGACGGAACCCGGCGGCGGTCTCGAGCTCGCCGATGTAGCCCCAGGCGCTGCGGTACGACATGCCCATGCGGGCGACAGCCTTCCGGATCGACCCGAGCTCGTCGATCAGCGCCAGCAGACGGGCGCGACCTTCTCCAAGCTTGGTCCGCGGGCCGAAGCAGACCCACGTCTTGACCCGTGCTGTCGCGGGCCGAGTCGGGCGTCGTACGAGGTGCTGCCCGTCGCGATCGATCCCGTGCTGTCGATGCAGCCCGGCGCGCCGCCGGTCGCGGACGCGGGGACCGAGGCCGACACGAGCGAGGCGCTGGCCCACTCCGGCGTCGCGGCGGCCAAGGGGGACGCCGGGCCGAGCCGTGCCGTCAACGTGGCCCAGCAAGCGCACCTCCACCGGGGCGACGTGGTCGCGGGCTTCGCCGAGTCCGACCTCGTGCTGGAGCACACCTACCGGGTGCCGATGGTCCACCAGGGCTATCTCGAGCCCCACGCCGTGCTGGCTCAGTGGGACAGCAACGGCCTGCTCACCCTGTGGGCCAGCACGCAAGGGTCGTTCAACACTCGTTCGGAGGTGGCCGACGTGCTCGGGATCCCGGAGAACCGGATCCGGGTCATCCCGATGGAGTGCGGCGGTGGCTTCGGCGGCAAGATCCGCGCGCTGTGCGAGCCCGTCACCGCGCTGCTGGCGCGGGCCACGGGTCGCCCCGTCCGCTACGTGATGACGCGGCGGGAGGAGCTGGAGGCGGGCATGCCCGCGCCCCAGGTGATCATCCGGCTCAAGACCGGCGTCAAGCGCGACGGGACCCTCATGGCCCTGGAGGCCGAGACGATCCTGGACTCCGGGGCCATCTCGGGCGCCGTCCTGACGATGAGCGCGGTGTTTCTCGGAAGCCTCTACAAGTGGCCGAGCTTCGACGTGCGCGGCGTGGAGGTGCTCACGCACAAGCCGAGGGTCGCCGCCTACCGGGCGCCCACGGCGCCGCAGACCATCTTCGCCCTCGACTCCCACATGGAGGAGATCGCCCGCCGGCTCGGTCTTGACCCGGTCGAGTTCCGCCTCCGGCACCTAATGCAGGAGGGCGATCCGATGGCCGATGGCCAGCCCTGGCAGAGCAACGGGGCGAAGGAGGTGCTGCGCCGGCTGGGCGAGCACCCGCTCTGGACGACCCGGGGCGAGTGGGCGGCCAGCGGCGGCAGGAACGGCGTCGGTCGGCGCGGCACCGGGCTGGCGCTGGGCGGCTGGATCCCGGGACTGCAGCCGACGGGCGCCACCGTCCGGCTTAACCCGGACGGGTCACTCAGCGTCCTCACCGGCCAGGTCGACATCGCGGGCACCAACATCGCGCTCGCCCAGATCGCCGCGTCCGCGTACGGCGTGGACATCGACCAGGTCCGGATCACCACCGGGGACACCGACAGCGCGCCCCTCACTGGCCTGAGCGCGGGCAGCAAGACGATCTACACCGTCGGCGCCGCGGTGATGGAAGCCGCCGGAGACGCCCGCCGCCAAACGCTCGAGATCGCCGCCTCCGAGATGGAGGCCTCCGTCCACGACCTCGAGATCGAGGACGGCAGGGTGACGGTCCGCGGTGTGCCAAGTCGCTCGATCACGCTCGCCCAGATCGGGAAGAAGGGCAACCTCTACATGTCGAAGGTGCCACCGGTGCTCGGCGTGAGCCACCTGGGGTTCGCGCTCCAGGCCCCCGCCTTCGCCGCGCAGCTGGCGAGGGTCGAGGTGGACCCGGAGACGGGCGAGCTCACGCTGCACGAGTTCGTGGTCGTCCAGGACGCCGGCAGGGCGATCAACCCGCTCGGCGTGGAAGGTCAGATGCAGGGGGGCGCCGCTCAGAGCCTCGGATTCGCCCTCACCGAGGGCCTCCTCTTCGACGAGAAGGGCCGGCTGACGAATCCGAGCCTGCTCGACTACCGGAAGCTCACCGCGGCAGACCTGCCGAAGATCGAGACGATCATCGTCGAGGTGCCGTCGCCGGCCGGCCCCTTCGGGGCGCGCGGCGTCGGGGAGCCGCCGATCGTGCCGGCGCCGGCGGCCATCGCCAACGCTGTGGCCGACGCCACGGGAGCGCGGATCACCGAGCTACCCATCACGCCGGAGCGGATCGCCATGGCGCTCCTCGGGAGCAACGGGACGGACGCCGGGTCGGTCCCCCCTCGGCGGCCGGCCGGCTAGACCCGGCCGCCCGTCACCCGCTCGCAGCCACGAGCCCGGTCGTCACGCCGGACCCCGGGACGCCCTTGGTGGCACGCGCCGGCACGCGCAGGGATTCCGGCGCCGCCGGTCAGAGCAGGGCCTGGGACTCCCGCGCCAGAGAGCGCGCCCTCTCCGCATTCCCGAGCCGAGTGTAGAGGCGCACCAGCACCAGCCGCAGCGTCGCCGCCTCGCATTGCAGGCGCAGCGCGTCCGTCAGACCCACGGCCCGATTGGCGTGGCGCCGGACCAGACGGAAGGCGATCTCCAGGTGCCTGGCGGCAGCGCCGTGGCGTCCCCGGGCGAGGTGAGTGAGGCCGAGCAGGCGCTGGGCGACCTCGTCCTCCGGCCGCCGGCGAACCTGCTCGGCGAGGACGGCGAGCGCGGTCTCCTCCGGTCCCACGCCGAGGTACGGCAGCACCGAGGCGCCGAAGCGGCCCCGTTCGAGGGCCGGATCCTCCCGATCAGTCGCCGCAGCCAGGGCCGAGTTGTACTCCCGCCAGGTGATGGACGCCCCGAGATCGCTCCAGGCCGTCCCGCGCCCCCGGGCCAAGTAGAATCCCATCGCCTTCGCCTCACCCTGCGGGCGGACCACCCTCGCCGGTAGTCCCGGAGTGCCCGTCTCCGTGAGCCGCGTCACCCTCGCCCGGCATCGGCGAGCATCATGAGTTTGACATATGATAGTACTCAAATACAATGATGCCCGTGAGCGCGCCGCCGGCGATCGGGGAGCTCCAGGGGTTCAAGGCGCGCTTCTTCAAGGCGCTGGCCCATCCGGTCCGGATCCGCATCGTCGAGCACCTGGTGGAGCGGGACCGGACGGTTCAGGAGCTCCAGGGCGCCCTGGCGCTCGATCAGTCAAGCGTCTCCCAGCACCTCGCGGTGCTGCGCGCGAACCACGTGGTGACGTCGCGCAAGGTGGGGGTCACCGTCCGCTACGCGCTGCGCGACCCTCTGGTCGGCGATCTCCTCGGCGTCGCGCGCCGGATCTTCAGCAACCAGCTCGCCGGCACGCAGGACATGCTCCGCGAGCTGCAGCGCGAGCGCTCGCGGCGCTGACGTGTCCCTCCTCGCCAAGATCCTGAAGGTCGGTCTCGTCACCGAGCCGCTCGAACCCGGCGACGCGAGCGCTGTCGAGCTGGTTCGGCAGCTAGAGGAGCGGACGCGGAAGCTGCTCGGGCGGGCGGTCGCGATCCGGGAAGTCGATGCCGGGTCCTGTAACGGCTGCGAGCTGGAGATCAGTGGCCTTACAGGTCCTGTCTACGACAGCGAGCGCTTCGGTGTGCACTTCGTTGCCTCGCCCCGACACGCGGATCTCCTTCTGGTCACCGGCCCGGTGACACGCAACATGGAAGTGCCCCTCCGGAAGACGTACGAGGCGACGCCCGATCCGAAGCTTGTCGTCGCGGTCGGCGACTGCGCCAGGACATGTGGCGTCTTCCGGGGAAGCTACGCGGTCGCGGGGAGCGTCGATCAGATCGTCCCCGTGGACGTGTTCGTGCCGGGGTGTCCCCCCGAGCCGGCCGACATCCTCCGGGGCATCCTGGCGGCGCTCGATCGGCTGTCGGCCCTACCCGCTCGGCGATAAGCGTGGCGTGACCCTGCCGCTGCTCCTCGTGATGACCCTGGGGCATGCCGCGGGCGCCGTCGGCGCCCTCGTCGCCCGGTCGGGCCCGGGTGCCCGCGGCGTCGCGACGGCGGGGGCCATCGTGGGCAGCGGCGCCGGGCTCGTGCTGGGCCTGGACACGCTGATCCGCGGCACGCCATTCCAGCTGGAGATTCCGCAGCTCCTCGCCGTGGCGGGAGGCGTCAGCCTCCGCCTGGATCGCCTGAGCGCGTTCTTCGTGCTGGTGGTCGAGGTCGTGGCGATCCCCTCCGCGCTCTTCGGCGGAGCCTACTCCCGCGCCTGGGAGGGCACCCCGTCTCTTCGCCCGCTCGGAGCCATGCTGAACCTCTTCCTGCTGGCTCTGAGCCTCGTCCCGTTCGCGGACAACATCGTGACGTTCCTGCTCCTCTGGGAGGCGATGTCGGTGGCCTCGTACTTCCTCGTGCTCACCGACTCCGATCAGCGGGAGACCCGCCAGGCCGGGCTCTGGTACCTCGCCATGGCCCACGGTGGGCTCGTGCTGCTGATGGCGGCCTTCCTGCTCCTGGGAGCGAGCGCAGCGTCCACGGGCTTCGCGGACCTCCGGACCGCCGCGGCAGCGTTGCCCGGCCACACGCGGAATGCCGTGTTCGTCCTCGTCCTCCTCGGATTCGGATCGAAGGCGGGCCTGGTCCCGCTGCACGTGTGGCTGCCGCTCGCGCATCCGGCCGCCCCGAGCCACGTGTCGGCGCTCATGTCCGGCGTGATGATCAAGATGGGGGTCTATGGCCTGCTGCGTTTCACCCTGGATCTGCTCGGCGGCGGTCCGCCCTGGTGGGGCGGGGTGATCCTGGCCGTGGGGGCCGTGTCGGCGCTGCTGGGAGTGCTCTATGCGCTCATGGAACACGATCTCAAGCGCCTGCTCGCGTATCACTCCGTCGAGAACGTTGGGATCATCTTCCTCGGCGTCGGCGCGGGACTGATGTTCCGGAGCTACGGTCTGATGCCCCTCGCCGCGGTGGGGCTCGTGGCCGGCCTCTACCACACGCTCAACCACGCCTGCTTCAAGGGCCTGCTCTTCCTCGGCTCGGGCGCGGTGGTCCACGCGACCCATACGCGCAACATGGAGGAGCTGGGCGGGCTCATCAAGCGGATGCCGCGCACGGCTTTCTGCTTCCTCGTCGGCGCCGCCGCCATCTCCGGGCTGCCGCCGCTGAACGGGTTTGTCTCGGAGTGGCTGGTGTTCCAGGCGCTCCTGGGCGGCCCGACGCTACCGCGGCCGGAACTCGGCTTGATCATGGCCTTCGCGGTCGGGATGCTCGCCCTGACGAGCGGCCTCGCGGCGGCCTGCTTCGTGAAGGCGTTCGGTATCACGTTTCTCGCCATGCCCCGCTCGGATCACGCCGCCGCCGCCCGCGAGGTTCCGCTCGCCATGCAGCTCGGCATGGGCGCGCTTGCCCTCGCCTGCCTGTGCCTGGGGGTGGGGCCGAGCCTCGTGGTGCCGACCCTGGGGACGGCGGTCGCGGGACTGGGCGGCTTGCCCGCCGGCCTCTTGACGGAGATGCCGCGGCTGGCGCTCGAGGTGCCCGGCACGGCGGGCGTGATCGCGCCGGCCGTCCTGGCGGCGGGACTCTGCCTGGTGCCTCTCGCCATCCTCGCGGCCTTCCGGCTCGGCTCCGTCGATCGGCGCCTGCGCGTGAGTGACACCTGGGGCTGCGGTCGGATCGGCCAGACGCCGCGGATGGAGTACACGGCCACCGCGTTCGCCGAGCCGCTGCGGCGCGTCTTCGCCGAGCTGTACCGGCCCACTGAGGACCTGTCGATCGACTTCCACCCCGAGTCGAAGTACTTCGTCCAGTCGATTGCCTACCGGAGCGAGGTGATTCCGTGGTTCGAGCGCCTGCTCTACGCGCCCGTCGTAGCGTTCCTGCGCCGAACGGCCTTCCGGGTGCGCTGGGTGCAGGCGGGCTCGCTCCATCTCTACCTGCTGTACATGATCCTCGCCCTCGTCGTGCTCCTCCTGGTGTCGCGCTGGACGAGCTGATGCGTTACCTGGTCAGCCTCGGAGAGGTGGTCCTCGCGCTGCTCCTGGCCCCGGGGCTGGCGGGGCTGATTCGCTGGATGAAGGCGCGGCTCCAGAACAGGCGCGGGGCGCCGTTCTGGCAGCCGTACCTCGAGCTGCGGAAGCTCTTCGGCAAGGAGGTCGTCGTCTCCAGCAACGCCTCGTGGCTCTTCCGGGCCGCGCCGTTCGTCATCTTCGCCAGCGCCGTGGCGGCGACCGCGCTGGTGCCGGTGCTGGCGGCCCCCATGGTCTTCGACACGATGGGCGATCTCCTCGTGCTCGTGTACCTGCTGCTCCTGGGGACGTTCTGTCTGGCGCTCGCCGGGCTGGATCCGGGCTCCGCGTTCGGAGGAATGGGCGCGAGCCGCGAGGTGACCGTGGCCGCTCTCGCCGAGCCGACCGTCGCCCTGGCCGTCTTCGCCCTGGCGCTCAGCGCGGGCTCCACCAATCTCGGGCGGATCGTGGTGGCCACGCTGACGGACCCCGCGCGAGCCGTGAGCCCGGGTCACCTGCTGGCGTTCGCCGCGCTCTTCGTCGTCACCCTCGCGGAGACCGGGCGGCTGCCGGTGGACAACCCGGCCACGCATCTCGAGCTCACGATGATCCACGAGGCGATGGTCCTCGAGTACTCGGGGCGGTACCTGGCGCTCGTCGAGTGGGCGGCGTCGATCAAGCTGCTGATCTTCTTCGCCCTGCTCGGCAACCTCTTCGTGCCATGGGGCGTGGCGCGCGCATTGACGCTGGAGTCCCTCCTCGTGTCGCTGGGGAGCTTCCTGCTGAAGCTGCTCGTCCTGGCCGCCACGGTCGCCGTTCTCGAGACGCGCGTCGCCAAGCTCCGGCTGTTCCGGGTGCCGGAGCTCTTGAGCGTCTCGTTCGTGCTGGCGCTCCTGGCGGTCTCGTCGTCCTTCCTCTTGCGGTGACGCGATGGACGCCACGTTCTCCCAGCTGTCCGTTCTCGGCTCGAGCCTGGCCCTGCTGCTCGCCTTCGTCGTCCTGGGACGCCGCGATGTCCCGGCTTACGTGAACGCCTTCGCGTGGCAGTCGACCGTGCTGGTGGGCGTGACGACCGTCGTGGCGTACTACGGGCGGCGCCCGGACCTGTACTGGGTCGCCGCCCTGATCCTGGCCGTCAAGGGAGTCGCCATACCCGCGCTGCTTCGGCGCATGGAGCAGCGATTTCGCGCCGAGCGCGAGATCAAACCCTACGTGAACACGGCGACCTCGCTCGTGCTCGCAGGCCTCCTGGTGCTCCTGGGCTACGCCATCTCCCGTCCGCTGGTGGCGCTCAGCCGGCTGCCGACGCGGGCGGCGATGCCGCTCGCCATGGGACTCATCCTGGTCAGCCTGTTCGTCCTGGTCAGCCGCAAGAAGGCGATCACGCAGGTGATCGGCTTCCTCATGCTGGAGAACGGCCTCGCCCTGCTGGCGGTCCTCGGCACCTACGGGGTTCCCCTGATCGTGGAGCTCGGGGTGTTCCTCGACGCCCTGCTCGGATTTCTGGTCATGCAGATCTTCGTGTACCGGATTCACGAGACGTTCGAGAGCATCGATGTCGAGCGGCTCAGCCGGCTGAGGCACTGAGCGGGCTGTGAGCGCGCTGACCTTCCTGCTCGGCCCGCCGCTGCTGGCGGCGCTGCTCGCCCTGATCGCCGTGCCCTATCGACGCGCGGTCGGGTGGGTCAACGCGGCCCTCTCCCTGGTCTCGCTCCTGGCTGCTCTCGCGCTGGGGGCGCAGGTCGCGGCGGGGCGGGTCGTCGTCGCCGGGTGGCAGGACCTGTTTCGAGTCGACGCCCTGTCCGCGCTGATGGCCGCCTGCGTCTCGGTGGTAACGGCGCTGGCGGCGTGGCTCGGCCCGGGCCTCGAGCCGGACGAGGAGCCGCGCCGGACCCGACGCTTCCAGATCTTCGTCAACCTGTTCGCCTTCACCATGCTCTGCGCCGTCACGACGAACAACGTCGGGCTGATGTGGGTGGCGATCGAGGCGACGACGATCACCTCGGCCATGCTGGTCGCGCTCGACGTCAGCAAGGCGTCAGTGGAGGCCTCGTGGAAGTACGTGTTGCTCGGCTCGGTGGGCATCGCGCTCGCGTTCGCCGGCACCGTGCTCGGGTACTTCGACTTCGTGAGCCTGGCGGATCCGCACGAAGGCGTCCTGAACTGGACCGTGCTGCGGGCCGCCGCGCCCTCTCTCCATCCCGAGGTCGTGCAGCTGGCGTTCGTGTTCATCCTGGTGGGCTACGGGACGAAGGCGGGGCTGGCGCCGATGCACACGTGGCTGCCCGATGCCCATGCCGAGGCGCCGGCGCCCCTCTCCGCCATGATGTCGGGCGTGCTGCTCGCGGTGGCACTTTACGCGGTGGTCCGCTGGAAGGCCGTGGTCAGCGCCGCCGTCGGCCGGGACTTCCCCGACCGGCTGCTGCTCGTCCTCGGCGTCCTGTCGCTGGGGATCGCCGCGTTCAGCCTGGTGGCTCAGCGGAACTACAAGCGGATGCTGGCGTACTCCAGCATCGAGCACACCGGCCTGATCTGCCTGGGGCTGGCCCTGGGAGCGCCCGGCGCCGTCGCGGCCATGCTGCACCTCGCGAACCACACCCTCGCGAAGTCCACGATGTTCTTCCTGGCCGGCCGCGTGCTCCATCGTTACGGGACGACCGAGATCGGCCGCGTGTCGGGTCTGCTCCGGACGATGCCGTGGACCGGGGGCTTCTTCCTCGTCGGCGCCCTGGCGCTCGTCGGCCTGCCGCCCTTCGGCCCCTTCGTGTCGGAGCTCGCCCTCGTCCGGGCCGGCTTCGCGGCCGGACGGTGGTGGCTCATGGGACTCGTTCTGGCGCTCCTGACCGTGGCGTTCGTCGGG
>DASZOL010000015.1:0-50961 GCA_035550795.1 Candidatus Methylomirabilota bacterium | reverse complement strand
CCGTCCGCCCCCGCCATCGCCCCGCCGCCGGTGCTCCCGCCGGGGCCCACCCCTCGGAGAGGCACGACTCTCGGCCGGCTGAACGTGGCGCTGGCCGGGACGCTCGTGCTCCTGGTGGCCGGCCCGCCGCTGCTGCACTGGTGGCAGGCGCCCCGTGAGGAGACCGCGCAATCGAGCGGAGATCCGCCGGCCGCAGCCGGCGGCGACATGCCGCCGGAGGTGAGCCTGCCGCGGGCCCCCGAGCCCGCACCGGCACCTGCCGGGGAGGACGCCGATGCCCGCGCGGCGCGGGAGGCGTACGCGCTCTATCAGCGAGGTCAGGTCGCCGCGGCCTGCGAGCGGTATCGTGACCTGGCCTCCCGGAGCCGGCGCGAGGACGTCCAGCGCTCGCTGGGCGGGTGCTACGCCCGGCTCGGGCGGGACGCGTACCAGGCGGGGCGGTTTGCCGAGGCCGTCGAGTACTACCGCCGGGCCGTGGACGCCGTGCCCGACCGGGCCCACTGGGCCGGCCTGGCGATCGCCCACGGCGGGGCGGGCGAGCACGGCCGCGGGCAGTCGGTCCTGGAGCAGGGGCTCCGGGCGCTTCCCGACGATCCGGAGCTCCTCTATCTTCTCGCGGAGGTCCAGGAGCGCCAGGGTCGAACCCGTGAGGCCCTGCAGACGCTGCGGCGGCTTCTCGCCCGGGAATCCGGCCACCCCCGGGGCCGGACGCTGCTTGCGCGCCTCGAGCGCGAGCAAGGGGTCGAGGGCGGCTACTGGAGCCAGGAGAGCCCGCATTTCCTGGTCCGTTACGAGGGGGGCGGGGGCATCGACGTGGGACGGTCGGTGGTCGAGATCCTCGAGCGGGCCTACGAGTCCCTCGGTCGGGACCTGGGGGTTTTCCCGAAGGAGCGCGTTCAGGTCGGCATCTACGTGACGAAGACGTTCGCGGAGCTCGGCGGCATCCCGCCGGAGTTCGCCGAGCACGTCCTCGGCTTCTACGACTTCCACAAGCTGCGCCTCCGCCTCTCGGCCTCCCAGGCGGGGTCGATCGCGCTCGAGCGCCTCGCTCGCCACGAGTACGCACACCTCCTCATCCACCAGGCCACGAACGGAAAGGCCACGCGGTGGCTTCACGAGGGCCTCGCCCAGGTCGCCGAGCCGCGGGCCGCGCCGCGGTTTATCGAGGTGGACGTCGTCCTGGATCGGCAGCACTTCACGCTCGACGGCTTGGAGCGGCTGTTCCGGTCGAATGCCGTCGGCGCCGCGTATCAGCTGTCCCACGTAGTCTGCGAGTTCCTCGTCGAGCGGCGGGGGATGGCGGGCATCCGCACGCTCCTCGACCACCTCGGCCAGGGGGAGCCCATGGCCCAAGCTCTCAAGGAGGGCCCGGGGGTCAGCGTCGAGGAGTTGGAGGCCCGGCTCCTGGCCGCCGGCGGGCGGAGCTGAGGGGCCGATGTTCGGCAAGATCCTGATCGCCAACCGCGGGGAGATCGCCCTGCGGATCCTGCGCACCTGCCGGGAGATGGGGATCCGATCGGTGGTGGCCCATTCGACGGCCGACGCCGGATCACTTCCCGTGCGCCTCGCCGACGAGAGCATCTGCATCGGACCCGAGGATAGCGCGCAGAGCTACCTGAACATCCCGCAGCTCATCGCGGCCGCCGAGGTGACCGACGCCGAGGCGATCCATCCGGGCTACGGCTTCCTTGCCGAGAACGCGACGTTCGCGGAGATCTGCCGGGCCTGCAGCATCCGGTTCATCGGGCCGAGTCCGGAGGTGACCCGGCTCCTCGGCGACAAGGTCCGCGCGCGGGAGCTCGCGCGCAAGACGGACGTGGCCCTGCTGCCCGGGAGCGACGGAGCCGTGCGGGACGAGACGGACGCGCGGGTGGTTGCGGAAACGCTCGGCTACCCCGTGCTGCTCAAGGCTTCGATGGGCGGCGGCGGGCGGGGAATCCGGGTCGTCTGGGACCCGGATGCTCTGGCGGTCGCGGTCCGGACGTGCCAGAGCGAGGCGGCGGCGGCGTTCGGCTCCTCGGAGATCTACCTCGAGAAGTACGTGGAGGGCGCCCGTCACGTCGAGGTGCAGGTCCTGGCCGACGGGCATGGCCACACGATCCACCTGGGCGAGCGGGACTGCTCCATCCAGCGGCGCCACCAGAAGCTCCTGGAGGAGTCGCCCTATCCGCTCATCACCGCGGCCGTGCGGGAGGAGCTCACGAGCGCAGCTCTCCGGCTCTGCCGCGCGGCAGGATACGAGGGCGCCGGCACGGTGGAGTTCCTGCTCGATCGGAGCGGGCGGTTCTACTTCCTGGAGGTCAACACGCGCATCCAGGTCGAGCATCCGGTGACCGAGATGGTGACCGGCGTGGACCTTGTCCGCGCGCAGATCGAGATTGCGGCCGGGGAGCCGCTAGGGCTGCGGCAAGAGGACGTCCGGTTCCAGGGCCACGCGATCGAGTGCCGCGTCACCGCCGAGGATCCGCTAACATTCACCCCCAGCCCGGGCCGCATCATGGCCTGGGCGGCGCCCGGTGGCCACGGTGTGCGCCTGGACAGCCACTGCTTCGCGGGCTACACCGTGCCGCCATACTACGACTCGCTGGTCGCCAAGGTGATCACCCACGGAGCCGACCGGGCCGAGGCGTTGGCCCGGATGCGGCGGGCCGTGGCGGAGTTCGTGGTGGAGGGGATCAAGACGACGCTTCCGCTCCACGCGCGTCTCCTGGCTGATCCGCGGTTCGCGGCCGGAGACTACTCCACGACGTTTCTCGAGTCCGGACTCTGATTCGCCTCGGGGCGACCCGGTGTCGTTCCTGGCCCGGGGCGTCTCGGGGACCGCCCGCTCGACGGCCAGGGACCGGGATGGGAGTGGGCGGCAGGCGGGATCCGGCCCAGCCGGTCGCCGCGCGCCCCGGGCGACGTGTGTGAGCGGCGATCGGCGCTGTCAGGACCCGGCGTCAGCTTGACACCCCCGGGGCCGCATAGTAGCGTACGGGCCACTCGTTTCCCGGACGGCGGATGTACAGCCAGGCGAACGACGTAGCTCCGAAGCGAGGCGGGAGTGTGCCCGCCTCATGACGTCCAGGTCCGGATCCCCGCTAGGCAGGAGGAGGGCAGGCATGCGACGACTGAAGTGGCTTGGGATCGCCGGGATGGCGGTGCTCGTGACGATGCTGGCCGGGCCCGCAGACGCCCAGCAGTGTCCGAAGGGCAAGCTCCGCATATACACATCGTGGCCGATGCAGGGCGCGATGATCCCCGAGGGCACGGGGATGAAGAACGGCGTCGACATGGCGGTGGCCGAGGCCGGCGGCGTCGTGGCCGGGCACTGCCTCGAGGTGGTGAACCTGGACGACGCCTCGCCCCAGACGGGCAAGTGGGACGGCGCGGTCGAGGCCGAGAACGCCAACCGGGCCGTGGGCGACGCGCTGGCGATCGCCTACATCGGCACGTACAACTCGGGCGCGGCCAAGGTGTCGATCCCGATCACCAACCGGGCCCACATGGCCCAGATCACGCCGGCCAACACCTACCCCGGGCTGACCAAGACCAAGGGGGCGGCCCCGGGCGAGCCCGGGATCTACCGCCCGATGGGCTTCGTGAACTACTTCCGGATCGTGCCCGCCGACGACATCCAGGGCGCGGTCGGGGCGAAGTGGGCGAAGCAGCGCGGGGCCAAGAAGATCTTCATCATTCACGACCAGGAGCTCTACGGGAAGGGCATCGCCGACGTCTTCGACGCGACGGCGAAGAAGATCGGGCTCCAGATCGTGGGGAACGAGGGCATCGACTTCAAGCAGCCCGACCAGAAGCCCGTGCTGACGAAGGCGCGCGCGGCCGGGGCGGATCTGATCTACATGGGCGGCGTCGTCGACACGGGGGCGCCGATCGTCATCCGGCAGATGAAGGACCTCGGGATGGTGGCGGCGCGCAACGTGCGCTTCCTCGGTCCGGACGGCCTGCTCGAGGAAGAGGTCCTGAAGGGGGCGACCTGTGACGCCGCCATGCAGACCGACATGCACATCACCTTCGCGAGCCTGCCCTTCGAGAAGCTGAAGGGGATCGGCGCCTCGACGTACGAGAACTACAAGAAGAAGTACTCGAAGGAGCCGACCGCCTACGCCCTCTACTCCGTCGAGGCAGGCCGGATTGCCATCGAGGGCATCAAGCGCGCGGCGCCGCAGCTCGACAAGGCCAAGGACATCAAGGAGAAGCGGGACGCCGTCCGCCAGGCGATCCTGAACATCAAGAACTACGACGGGCTGAACGGTAAGTGGAGCTTCGACGAGAACGGTGACAGCACCTTGGAGACGATGTCCGGCTTCAAGGTGGTGAAGGCCGACAACCCGATCGGCTGCAAGTTCGAGTTCGAGACGATCCTGGAATAGGGTCTGGACCGGGGGGAGGCGGGCCGCCCGGCCTCCCCCCGGCTTCCTCCCGCCCCACGCCTCCATGGACTGGCACGAGGTCCTCGTCCAGCAGAGCATCAACGGATTGACCCGCGGGGCGGTCTTCGCGCTCGTAGCGCTCGGCTACACGATGGTCTACGGAATCATCTCGCTCATCAATTTCGCCCACGGCGACGTGTTCATGCTCGGCCTCTTCGTCTCGCTGACCATCTTCACGCTGCTCGGCATGGCGCGGACTCTCGTCGGCTGGGAGCTCGTCACGATCCTGCCCCTCGTGTTCCTCGCGACGATGCTTGGCTGCGGGCTCGTCAACGTGACGATCGACCGCCTGGCCTACCGGCCGCTGCGGCACGCCTTCCGGCTGGCGCCGCTCATCACGGCGATCGGCGTGTCGTTCATGATCGAGAACCTGGCGCTCCTCTGGCAAGGGCCCGCCCCCGTGCCGTACCCCGACATCTTCCCCTCGGTCGACGTCCTGCGGGACTGGGTGGGACTCGACACCCTCGTCTACCTGACCACGAAGGACCTCCTGGTGATCGGCGTCACCGCGCCGCTCATGTTCGCCCTGCAGCGCTTCGTGACCGGGACCTCGTGGGGCCGGGCCATGCGGGCGATCGCCCAGGACCGCGAGACGGCTCAGGCCATGGGCATCAACGTCGAGAAGATGATCATGCTGACGTTCTTCATCGGCGGCGCCCTGGCTGGCGCGGCGGGCCTCATCCAGGGGATCTACTACAACATCGGCACCTGGTACATCGGGTTCCAGGCGGGCCTCCGCGCCTTCACCGCCGCCGTCCTAGGCGGGATCGGCAACATGCCCGGCGCCGCCCTCGGGGGGCTGGTCATCGGCTTCCTGTCGGCGTGGAGCGACCAGTACATCTCCGCCCGGTGGACGAACGCGATCGTCTTCTCCATCCTGATCCTCGTGCTCGTCTTCCGCCCGCAGGGCCTGCTCGGCGAGAAGGCGGTCGACAGGGTCTGACCGCCCGCCCATGACGGCCCGCCGCGTCCTCGGCTCGGCGCTGCTGGTCGCCGCGCTGTTCGCGTACCCATTCGTCGACCACGCGCTGCAGGTCCACACGGTCCACGCCGTCACCGACGCGATGATCTACGTGATGCTCGCGCTCGGCCTGAACATCGTCGTGGGCTACGCGGGGCTCCTGGACCTCGGCTACGCCGCGTTCTTCGCGATCGGCGCCTACACCATGGGACTCCTGAACTCGCCGGTGCTCGGCTCGCCGCTCTACGGGCACTGGTGGAGCTTCTGGGTCGCGATCCCCATCGCGGCGGTCGTGTCGGCCCTGCTGGGCGTGGTGATCGGGGCGCCCACCCTGCGGGTCCGGGGCGACTACCTGGCCATCATCACGCTCGCGTTCGGCGAGATCATCCCGGTCGCGATCCGGAACATGGGCGACATCAGCATCGAGGTGGGCGGGGTCAAGCTGGTGAACCGCCTGAACCTCACGGGGGGCGAGAACGGCGTCAACCCGGTAGGACGCCCCTACCTTCCTGGCGTCCCCTTCGAGACGGATCCCGTGCCCTGGTACTTCCTGATCCTCATCGTCGGCGCCGCGTCGCTGTGGGCGATGAACCGGATGCGAGATTCCCGGCTCGGACGAGCCTGGATGGCGATCCGGGAGGACGAGACCGCGGCGGACTGCATGGGCGTGGACCCGATCAAGACGAAGCTGCTGGCCTTCGCGCTCGGCGCCTCGTTCTCGGGCTTCGCGGGGTCCTTCTATGCGGCGAAGCTCCAGGCGATCACACCGGGAGCGTTCGAGTTCAACGTCTCGATCATGCTGCTCTGCATGGTCGTGCTCGGCGGGATGGGGAGCCTCAAGGGCGTGATCCTGGGCGGGATGCTGATCACGCTGTTCGACCGCCTCATCCTCGCTCAGATGACGTTCCTCGTGCGCGGCGCGGGGCGCTCGCTCGGTATCGCCGCGCTCACCACCGTCGACCTGACGCTCTGGCGCTGGTTCTTCTTCGGGCTGGGGCTCACCCTCATGATGCTGTTCAAGCCCGAGGGCCTGGCCGGCAAGCGGGTGCGGGCCGCCCGGGTGGAGGTGGACGACGCCGAGGAGGCCGCCGCCGTCGCCGCCGTGGCGCCGCTCCCGCGTGCGGAGAGCATCCCACCCTGGCTGCGCGACCGTGTCGCCTCCGGGCTCTCCCGGGACGGCGCCGGCGGCCCCATCCTGGAGGCGCGGCAGGTCAAGAAGAGCTTCGGCGGTCTGGCGGCGGTCAGCCAGGTGGACCTCGTCATTCCCGAGCGCGCCATCGTCGGGCTCATCGGGCCCAACGGGGCGGGCAAGACGACCTTCTTCAACGCGGTCACCGGCCTGGTGCCGCCGGATTCCGGATCGATCCTGTTCCGAGGCCAGTCTCTCATCGGCCTGCGCCCGAACGCGATCGTGGCCCGGGGGGTCGCGCGGACCTTCCAGTCCATCCGGCTGTTCCAGAACATGACCGTGCTCGAGAACATCCTGGTCGGGGAGCACTGCCGCATGCGCGCCTCCGTCGGCGGCGCGATCGTTCGCCCGCCGTCCGTCGTCGAGGAGGAGGCCCGCGCCCGGGAGCACGGGCGCGCCCTCCTGGCGTTCGTCGGACTCGCGGACCAGGCGGACGAGCTCGCGAAGAACCTCCCGTACGGCGACCAGCGGCGCCTCGAGATCGCGCGCGCCCTGGCGACGGAGCCGCAGCTGCTGCTCCTCGACGAGCCCACGGCCGGGATGAATCCGCGCGAGACCGAGACGCTCACCGAGTTCATCGGACTCCTCCGCCGCGAGCTCGGGCTGTCCGTGCTCCTCATCGAGCACCACATGGAGGTGGTCATGGGGATCTCCGATCGGATCACGGTGCTGGACTACGGAAGCCGCATCGCGGAGGGGACCCCGGCGGAAGTGCAGCGGAACCCGAAAGTGATCGAGGCGTACCTCGGGAAGGGTTACGAGGCGGAGCTCGCTCGGGCATGAGCGCACCGGCACCGGTGGGCCGGATCGCAGCGGCGGACGCCCCCGGCGTGAAGGCGCTCCTCGAGCTCCGGGACGTCCATACCTACTACGGGAACATCCGCGCGCTGAAGGGGATCTCGCTGGACGTGCAGCGAGGCGAGATCGTGACGCTGATCGGCTCCAACGGGGCGGGCAAGACCACGACGCTCAAGACGGTGATCGGGACCCTCCGGCCGCTCCGAGGGACGATCACCCTCGACGGGCAGCGCATCGAGACCATGCCCACCGACCGGCGGGTCAGGCTCGGCCTCGCGCAGTCGCCCGAGGGCCGGCGGATCTTCCCGCGCATGACCGTGATGGAGAACCTGGATCTCGGCGCATTCGCGCGGACCGACCGGGACGCGGTCGCGCCGGACCTGGAGCGCGTCCTGACGCTCTTCCCGCGGCTCCGGGAGCGCCTTACCCAGAAGGGTGGCACCCTCTCGGGCGGCGAGCAGCAGATGCTCGCGATCGCGCGCGCCTTGATGGCGCGACCGAACGTGCTGCTGCTGGACGAGCCGTCCATGGGGCTCTCGCCCATCCTGGTGGAGTCCATCTTCGACATCATCCGGGACATCAACCAGCAGGGCACCACGATCCTCCTGGTGGAGCAGAACGCGCGGGTGGCGCTGCAGGTCGCCCACCGGGGATACGTGATTCAGACCGGCCGCATCGTCCTGTCGGACACCGGCGCGGCCCTCCTGCGCTCGGACGTGGTGCGCAAGTCCTACCTCGGCGAGAAGTAGCGGGGGTGGCGACCGGCCCCGTCCACTTCGAGGAGTTCGAGGTCGGCGCCCGCTACCGCACGCTCGGCCGGACGGTGTCCGACTTCGAGATCCTCCAGTTCGTGACGCTGACCGGCTTCACCGAGCCGCTCTTCATGGACCTCGAGTACATCCGACAGGAGAGCGTGTTCGGCGCGCGCGTGGCCCCGGGCGTGCTGACGTTCGCGCTGGCCGAGGGGTTGACGCTCCAGACCGGCATCCTTCACGGGACCGGGCTCGCCCTCCTCTCCTACGATGTGCGGGTGCTGGCCCCGGTGCTGGCGGGCGACACCATCTCGGTGGAGATCGAGGTGCTGGACAGGCGCGAGACGCGAAAGCCTGACCGCGGCGTCGTCACCTTCCGCCACCGGATCACCAACCAGCGGGGCGAGGCGGTGATGGAGGCCACCATCACCCGCATGATCAAGCGGCGCACCGCGTGACACGCGAACGGCGCGCCCGGCCCCGCCGGCCACGCGGTGGTCGTTCGGCGCGGGGTGCGCTGATGGCGGGCCTGAACGCGCTCGAGTGCTCGGCCCTAGCCGGTCTCCGGGTCCTCCGGGCCGACCGCATCCCGATCGCCTTCCGCGGGACCCTCGGCGCCCTCTCACGCGGGCAGCGGCACTGACGCGCTCTCCGCCCCGTTCCGCAGTCTGGTGGGCGGGGTTGCGAGTGGCGGTATCATGGCCGCGATGCGCAGGCGGGTCCTCGAGCCGTGGGCGATCTCGACCATGGCTGACGGCTCGGGCGCCGCCGAGGCACTGACTTCTCGGGTAAGCCGCGTGACGGTCGGCCGCCGGACCGGGCGAGAAGGGTGGACGCCGGTCGCGGTAGCGGTCGTCACCCTCCTCGTCTTCTCCCGGTCGCTCGGCCATGGCTTCGTCGACTGGGACGACACGCGCTTGATCATCGGGAATCTCGGCTACCGCGGGTTCGGGTGGGCTCAGCTCCGCTGGATGTCGAGCAGCGTCCTGCTCGGGCACTACGTCCCGGTGACGTGGCTCTCCTTCGCTCTGGACCATGCGATCTGGGGTCTACGCCCGCAGGGCTACCACCTCACCAACGTCCTCCTCCACGCCATCAACGCGGGCCTCGTCTGCGTCCTCACGACGAGGCTCCTCTGGCGAGCGACGACATGGCCGGCCGCGTCCCGCTACGTCGCCGGCGCGGCGGCGGCTCTTCTGTGGGCGCTTCATCCGCTCCGCGTCGAGGCCGTCTCGTGGGTGACCGGCCGGCGCGACGTCCTCTCCGGCATGTTCCTCTGCCTCGCGCTCGGCGCGTGGCTCAGGGCGACGGAGCCCAACGGGTCGGCCCGGCGTTGCTGGCTGGGCGCCGCAGTGGGTGCGTATGCGCTCGCGCTGGGGTCAAAGTCCATCGTCATGATGGCACCCCTGGCCATGGTGGCCCTGGACGTGTATCCGCTTCGCCGGCTGCCGGGTGACGTGCGCCGCTGGGGCGCGCCGACGTTTCGCGACGTCTGGCTGGAGAAGGTGCCGTTCGTGGTCCTGGCTCTGCTCGGGGCGGCGGCGTCGGCGATCGCAGTGCCGCAGGGGATCGGCTATCAGATCCTGGGCTTGCGTGAGTGGCTGGGCACCCTCGCGGTGAATCTCGCGCTGCCCGCCTGGAAGACGCTCTTGCCGCTCGCGCTGTCACCGCTGTACGAGTTTCCGGGCCGGATCGATCTCACCGATTCCCGGTACCTCGGGAGTGCGCTCCTGGTGGTCGTGCTGACGGCGGGCGTGGTAGGGCTTCGACGGCGGTGGCCGGGCGGCCTGGTGGCGTGGCTCTGGTACGTCGCCTTCCTGGCCCCCGTCTCTGCCATCGCCCACGCGGGCCCGCAGTTGACGGCTGATCGCTACAGCTACTTGCCGACACTCGGGCTGTCCGTGCTCATGGGAGCCGCTCTCGGTGCGGCGGCAAGTCGCGCCCGGCGGCGGGCGGACGCATCGGGCCGCGCTCTCGGCCTGGGCCTGCTGGCGATCGTCCTCACGCTGGGGAGCCTGACCTGGAAGCAGCAGGGCGCCTGGCGCGACACGCGCAGCCTGTGGACTCAGGCGCTCAGCGCCACTCCCGACTGCGCCGTCTGCCACGTGAATCTCGGCCACATGGATCTCGAGAGCGGCGCCCCCGAGGCGGCCCTCCGGCACTTTCAGCAGGCCTTGGCCCTGCGGCCGGACCGGGTGGCGCACCACCGCGGCGTGGGACTGGCCCTCGAGGCGCTCGACCGGCGCGACGAGGCGATCGACTCGTACCGACGCGGACTCGCCCTCGTACCGGGTGCCCTCTCCGTCCGGCTGTCGCTGGCCTCCGCGTTGCTCGCCACCGGCCGCCTGGACGAGGTGATTCAGACCGTGGACACCGCGTGGCGCTACTACGAGCCGGCCGCGCTCGTCCCGTACTTCGAGGATGCCGTGCGGCACCGACCCGCGGGCGCTGTCCCGCGCCTCGGCCTCGTGCTCGCATGGCTTGCCGCCGGACAGCCAGACCGGGCTCGCGCGGAGCACGACGTGCTGCGCCGGCTCCATCACGATCTCGCGGCTCGGGTCGTCGCCGCGAGCGGACCATGGTGAGCCGGTCATACGCCGGTCGCTCGCCGTGGGCAAGCTGGGTCACCGGGCTTGCCGTGGCGGGCCTGACGGCGCTCGTGTTTTCGCGGTCGCTCGGGCTCGGATTCGTCGGGTGGGACGACGGAGTCCTTCTCGTCACCAACCCCGCGTTCCGGGGACTCGGCTGGAGCCAGCTGCGCTGGATGATCGGGAACACCCTGCTGGGACACTACGTGCCGGTCACCTGGCTTTCCTTCGCCGCCGACCACGAGGTCTGGGGTCTCCGGCCCGCCGGCTACCATCTGACGAACGTGCTCCTGCACGCGGCGAACGCCGGGCTCGTGTCCGTCCTGGCGGCGCGGCTCCTCGAGCGGGCGACCAGCTGGCCGCTCGCCGTCTGCCGCCTCGGGGCGGTCTCGGCCGCGCTCCTGTGGGCCCTTCACCCGTTGCGGGTCGAGGCCGTTTCGTGGGTGACGGGGCGGCGCGACGTGCTGTCGGGGTTCCTCTTGCTCCTGGCGCTGACCGCGTACCTGAGGGCCGCGGCGGCCGAGGGGCCGCGGCGCCGCCAGTGGCTGGTCGCCACCGCGGCGGCGTGCGGTCTGGCGCTCGGCAGCAAGGCGATCGTCATGACGGTCCCGGCGGCGCTGGTCGCGCTCGACGTCTATCCGCTGCGCCGCCTGCCCGCAGACGTCGTCCGCTGGGGCGATCGCGCGTTTCGCGCGGTGTGGCTCGAGAAGGTTCCGCTCGTCGTCCTCGCCGGAGCGGCCGCGGCGGCGTCCGCGGTCGCGGTGCCGCGCGGCGCCGGCTACCTGATGCTCGGCGTGAGCGCCTGGCTCGGCAAGGTGGCGGTATCCCTCGCCCACCCCCTCTGGAAGACCGCGTGGCCGCTCTCCCTGTCGCCCCTCTACGAGCTTCCCCGGCAAGTCCATCTGGGCGGCACCGAGTACTGGGCGGGCGGCCTCCTGGTGGCCGGCATCTCCGTGGCCGCGCTCGCGCTCCGCCGGCGGTGGCCGGCTGCCATCACGGCGTGGGTCTGGTACCTGGCCTTCCTGGCGCCGGTCACCGCGATGGCCCACGCCGGTCCGCAGTTGACCGCCGACCGGTACAGCTATCTGCCCTCGCTCAGCCTCTCGGTGCTCGCGGGGGCGCTGGCGGCCGCTGGCGTGCAGGCCGCGCGATCGGGCCACGTGCCGTCGGGCGCGGGCCCCGGGGTCCTCGTGGTGACGACCCTGGTGCTGGCCGGCCTCGCCGGCCTGACTTGGCAGCAGCAGGGCATCTGGCGGGACAACGGGACCCTCTGGGCGCACGCCGTGCGGGCGACCCCCGACTGCGTCCGGTGTCACGTGAACCTGGGCAGCTGGCTCTCGGAGCAGGGCCGGCTCTCTGACGCGATCGCGCACTACCAGCGCGCGCTCGAGCTCGATCCGTCCAGGGTCGAGCTCGACACCAACATCGGGCTGGCGCTCGTGCGCCTGGGCCGACCGGGCGAAGCGGTTTCCCGGTACGAGAGGGCGCTGGCCCGCCACCCCGACCGGGTACCCGTGCGGGTGAGCCTGGCGGCAGCCCTCGTGGCGTCCGGGCGGCTGCCCGACGCGGTCGCGCGCCTCGACGAGGCGGCGCGCTTCAGCTCGCCGGCCGCGCTGGTCGACTATTTCCGCGGGCTGACGGTCACCCAGCCGCACGCTCCCGTCCCACGTCTCGGCTTGCTCCAGGCCTATGCGCGCGCCGGGGATCCCGTCCGTGCCCGTCAGGAGTACGAGTTGCTCGCAGGGCTCCACCCCGGCCTCGCCCGCGCAAGCCGGGAGGCGATGCAGTCGCGTGAGCTCATCCAGCCGTGAATCGGTCCCTGTTCCGGGCGACCGGCGTCGGGGCCCTGCTTGTGGTCTGCGCCCTGGCCGGCGCCGACGAGGCCGATCCGCCCGAGATCCTGCACGTCGCGGTCACGCGCCAGCTGGTGGCCGGCCAGCGCGGCGAGGCGCGCGTCAGGTACCGCGCGCCCGGGGCCAACGTCGCCGCGGTGGTCATGGCCGTGGAGGACCGGGACGGCGCCCGCCGGGTCACCACGCAGCGGGAGCTCAGCATGGTCGGCCCCGCCTTCGGACGCGAGGAGGGCGATCTCTTTGTGCCAATCGCGTTCGCGACGCCGGGTCGGAAGCGGATCGTGTTCACGCTCCTGACCGACGAGCGCCAGCAGAGCGAGCCTGCGAGCATCGAGGTCGAGGTCGTCCCGTAGCCCTTTCGGGAGGCGGTCGCGGTTGAAAATCGAGGACGGCGAGGCGATAATAGCGCTCGCTTTGCACACCTGCCGGTTCCGCGAGGACCATCCCCGATGACCCAGCCGGAGACCGTCCTGAAGCGCACTCCGCTCCACGCCGCCCACGTCCGGCTGGGCGCCCGGATGATCCCCTTCGGGGGCTGGGACATGCCCGTCCAGTACTCGGGCATCGTGGAGGAGCACCGCGCGGTCCGCGGCGCGGTCGGCTGCTTCGACGTGAGCCACATGGGGGAGTTCGAGTTCCGCGGGCCCGATTCGCTCCGTCTCCTCCAGCGGATCACCACCAACGACGTCGCCGCGCTCCAGGTCGGGCAGGTACACTACTCGCTCCTCTGCTACGAGGACGGCGGGATCATAGACGACCTGACCCTGTACCGGCTCGCCGACGACCACTACATGATGACCGTCAACGCCTCCAACATCGACAAGGACTGGGCGTGGGTCAGTAGCCACCTCGGCAGTCGGGTGGACGCGCGGAACGTGAGCGAGGAGACCGGGCTCATCGCCGTCCAGGGCCCTCACGCCGAGCGCCTCGTGGGGGGCCTGGCCGACGTCGACGTCGGGGCGATCGGCTACTACCACTTCCGTCGCGGTCAGGTGGCGGGGGTGCCGGGCATCATCTCGCGCACCGGGTACACGGGGGAGGACGGCTTCGAGCTGTACCTGCCCGCGGCACGCACCGAGCAGGTGTGGGAGCGACTGCTGGCGGCGGGGAAGGGCGACGGCGCGGTGCCCGTCGGACTCGGCGCCCGGGACACCCTGCGGCTGGAGATGAAGTACGCTCTCTACGGTAACGACATCGACGAGACCGCGAACCCGCTCGAGGCCGGGCTCGGCTGGGTGGTGAAGCCCGCGAAGGGGGAGTTCATCGGCCGGACGGCCCTCGAGGGTGTCCGCGCGGCGGGGCTCCGGCGGCGGCTCGTGGGCTTCGAGATGGTCGAGCGGGCGGTCGCCCGGCATGGGTACCCGATCCTTCACGGGGGCAGCTCCGTGGGGATCGTGACGTCGGGGTCCTACGGCCCCTCGGTCGACCGGTACATCGGCATCGGCTACGTGCCGACGGCGCTCGCGGCCGTGGACTCCGCGATTGCGATCGAGGTGCGGGGCCGCGGCCAGGCGGCCCGTGTCGTGAAGACCCCCTTCTATCCGCCGCGCGTCAAGCGCTAGGAGAGATCCATGGCGACGTACCCGGCTGAGCTGCGCTACACGCGCGAGCATGAGTGGGCCAAGATGGAAGGGAAGCGCGCCCGGGTGGGGATCACCCACTATGCCCAGGATCAGCTGGGGGATGTCGTCTTCGTGGAGCTGCCGAAGGTCGGTGCCCGGGTCACCCAGATGCAGACCTTCGGCGTCGTCGAGTCCGTCAAGGCCGTGTCGGACCTGTTCGCGCCGCTCTCGGGCGCGGTGGTCGAGGTGAACCAGGAGCTCGCGCAGCAGCCGGAGCGTGTGAACCGGGACCCCTACGGCACCGGCTGGCTCATCGTCATCGAGCTGTCGCATCCCGCCGAGGCGGAGAAGCTGATGAGCGCGCAGCAATACGAGGAGTTCCTCAAGACGGCCGGGGGGCACTGAGTCGTGCGCCACGGCGAGACGATGCGCTACCTCTCCACGACCGCCGCGCAGCGGGCAGAGATGCTGCGCACGATCGGCGCCGAGGACATCGAGGCCCTGATCGACCGGATCCCTTCCAAGGCCCGGCTGGACCGGGAGCTGATGATTCCGGCGGCGCTGGCCGAGGCGGACCTCGTCGCCCACCTCCGGGCCCTCGCCGAGCGGAACGCCGACGCCGAGCGGTACGTGACGTTTCTCGGGGGCGGGGCCTACGATCACTACATCCCGAGCATGATCAACCACATGCTCCTTCGCGGGGAGTTCTTCACGGCCTACACGCCCTACCAGCCTGAGGCGAGCCAGGGGACGCTGCGCACCATCTACGAGTACCAGACGATGATCTGTGAGCTGACGGGCATGGACGTCACCAATGCCTCCGTCTATGACGGCGGATCAGCGTTGGCGGAAGCGGCGCTCATGGCGCACAGCGTGACGGAGCGGGGTCAGATCGTCGCGTCCGGAGCCCTCTCGCCGCTCGCCCGGCGGGTTGTGGAGACCTACTGCGCCGGCCCTCGTCTGCCGGTCAAGACCGTGCCGTGGGTCGACGGTGTGACCGATCTCGACGCCCTTCGAAAGGCCGTGACCGGCAAGACCGCGTGCGTCCTGGTGCAGTACCCGAACTTCTTCGGGTGTCTGGAGGATCTCGACCAGGTGGCCGCGATCGCCCACGAGCGCGGCGCGTTGCTCGTGGTGAGCGTAGATCCGGTCGCACTCGCGCTGCTCCGGCCGCCCGGCTCGGTGGGTGCGGACATCGTCGTGGGCGAGGGGCAGGCGCTGGGGAACCACCTCAACTTCGGGGGCCCGTACCTCGGCCTGTTCTCCTGCCGGAAAGAGCTGGTCCGGCGGATGCCAGGCCGCCTGGTCGGGGCCACCGTGGACCTCGACGGCGACCGTGGGTTCGTCCTGACCCTTCAGACGCGCGAGCAGCACATCCGCCGCGAGAAGGCCACCTCCAACATCTGCACGAACGTGGCCCTGGTCGCGCTGGCCGCGACCATCCACATGGCGCTTCTCGGCAAGGACGGACTTCCGCGGGCGGCCACCCTGTCCACGGCGAAGGCGCACTACGCGGCCGAGATGCTGGGCCGGGTGCCCGGCGTGAGTCTGCGGTTCACCGCGCCCTACTTCAAGGAGTTCGCGCTGCGATTGCCCAAGAACCCGGGCACCGTCCTGCGCGCGCTGCGGCGGCGTCGGATCCTGGGAGGCGTCGCCCTCGGGCAGTTCGACCGCCGACTCAAGGATTCCATCCTGGTCGCGGTGACGGAGCGCCGGACCCGGGCCGAGATCGATGCCTACGCCGAGGCGCTTGGCTCGGCGGTGGCGTGAGGGGATCGGCGATGAACGAGTACGACAAGCTGGTGTTCGAGCTCTCGGTGCCGGGCCGTGTCGGCTACTCGCTGCCGGAGGCCGACGTGCCCGAGGCCGATCCCGCGCGCCTGCTTCCGGCGGCCCACCTCCGGCGCACCCCGGCGGCCCTTCCCGCGGTGAGCGAGTTCGACGCCGTGCGCCACTACACGCGCTTGAGCCGCATGAACTTCGGCGTCGACACGCACTTCTACCCCCTCGGCTCGTGCACCATGAAGTACAACCCGAAGATCAACGAGGATATGGCCCGTCTGCCGGGGTTCGCCCGCCTCCACCCCCTGACGCCCGAGGAGGCGTCGCAGGGCGCGCTCCAGCTGATTGGTGAGCTTGGCGAGATGCTGGCCGAGATCGTGGGGATGGACGGCGCCTCCCTCCAGCCGGCCGCCGGGGCGCAGGGTGAGCTGACGGGCGTCCTGATGATCCGGGCCTTCCACCTGGACCGGGAGGGCAACCCGCGGAAGAAGGTGCTGGTCCCGGACTCGGCCCACGGCACGAATCCCGCGTCCACCGCGATCGCCGGCTACCAGACGGTGCAGATCAAGTCGGAGGCGAACGGCGAGGTCGACCTTCTCGACCTCGAGCGCCACCTGGACGAGGACGTCGCCGCGCTCATGATCACGGTGCCCAACACGCTCGGCCTGTTCGAGTCCCGCATCCTCGAGGCCACGGGGCTGTGCCATGCGAAGGGCGTCCAGGTGTACATGGACGGCGCGAACCTGAACGCGCTGCTCGGCCTCGCCCGGCCGGGGGATCTCGGGTTCGACGTCGTCCACATGAATCTCCACAAGACCTTCACCACGCCGCACGGCGGCGGCGGGCCCGGCGCCGGGCCCGTCGCGTTCAAGGCGCACCTGGCGCCCCACATCCCGACCCCGGCGGTCGTTCGTGATGGAGACGCATGGCGCATGGACTGGAAGCGGCCGAAGTCCATCGGCAAGGTGCAGTCCTTCTGGGGCAACTTCGGGATGCACGTCCGGGCCTACACGTACATCCGGACGATGGGACCGGACGGCTTGCGCGCGGTCTCCGAGAACGCCATCCTGAACGCCAATTACATCCGGGCCCGCCTCCTCCCGTACTACGACCTCCCGTACGAGGGCGCCTCGATGCACGAGGTGGTGTTCTCGGCGCGCCGTCAGAAGGCGCAGGGTGTCTCGGCCACGGACATCGCCAAGCGGCTGCTTGACCTGGGCTTCTATGCCCCCTCGATCTACTTCCCGCTGATCGTCGAGGAGGCGCTCATGATCGAGCCGACGGAGACCGAGTCCAAGGAGACGCTCGACGAGTTCTGCGACGCGATGATCCAGATCGCCAAGGAAGCCGAGTCCACCCCCCAGGTCTTGCTCGATGCGCCGGTGACCATGCCAGTGCGCCGGCTCGACCAGACGCTCGCGGCCCGGCAGCCGAACCTCCGGTGGACGCCTCCGGAGCCGACTCGCTGAGCAGCGCCGCCTCGCGCCGCGACGGCGCTGCGGGCGCCTCGCCCGTCAGCGCCTGAGCGCGATCCACATGCCCCGGTCCTGGCGTCTCCTCGTCACGGAGCCCCTCGACGGCCCGACGAACATGGCGGTGGACGAGGCGATCCTCCGCTCGAGGGTCCAGGCCGCCGGCCCCGCCACCGTTCGGTTCTACGGGTGGCAGCCCCCGACGGTCTCCCTCGGCTACGCCCAGTCCCTCGACGAGACGGTCGATCGGGCGCAGTGCGCCGCGCTGGGCATCGGGGTCGTGCGGCGCCCCACCGGTGGAAGCGCGATTCTCCACGAGCCGCCGGAGGGCGAGGTCACCTACAGCGTGGTCGCCCGGGGGGACGACTTCCCGGGCGCGGACGACGTGCTCGAGACGTACCGCGTCGTCGGCCGCGGACTCGCCGACGGGCTCGGGCGGCTCGGCGTGTCCGCCGACCTGGTGCCCCTCGTCCGGGGCCGCCACGGCGGCGCCAGGGCTCCCGCGTTCTGCTTCCGCCGGGCCGGTGCCTATGAGCTCGCCGTCGGAGGCCGGAAGCTCGTCGGCAGCGCGCAGCGCCGACAGCGCGGCTGTTTCCTTCAGCACGGCGCCGTCCTCCTGGACGCCGATCCCGACCGGATCCGCGCGGTCTTTCCCCGCGAGGCGGACCCCACGGCCGGGCTGATCACGCTCGCGGAGGTGCTTGGCCGCCTTTCTGGCTTCGACGTGGTCGTGGAGGCCCTCACCGCGGGGCTCTCCGGCGCGTTCGGCGCGGGGCTGGTGCCGGGGGGCCTGTCGCCGGAGGAGAGCCGGCTGGTCGCCGCGCTCGTCGCCGACAAGTACGGCACGGAGGCCTGGACGGCGCTCGGTCGGCTGCCGGGCGCGGGGGTGGCCGCCGGGACGCCGGCCGGTTCGGGCTGCTGAGACGCCCCGCTCCGGCCACGGGGCGGGAGTATCCGGCCGCGCCGCCGGCGGAGGTGGGCGCGGTCGACGGCCTGGGGGGTGTGGTCGACCGGATGGTGCGGGACGCCGAGGGTCGGGTGCGGTACCACTACGCGCTACGGGACTAGCGTGCGACCCCGACAGCCGGCCGGGTGGACCCGAGAGGAGAGATCATGAAGCTCGACGTCAGCACGAGGATCCCCGTGGAGGCGTCCGGTGACGCGATGGTCCTGCAGTGCTACGCGGGCGAGGAACGGCTCGGCCCGGAGGCGCGGCGCGTTGACCTGGCCCTGGGCGGGGTTCTCTCGCTCGCCCTCCGCGACCAGCGGTTCGAGGGGCGAGCGGGCGACGTCGCGGACGTCCACACGGGCGGTCGGGTCCCCGCTAAGCGCGTCCTGGTGGTCGGGCTCGGCCCCCGCGCGGCGTGCACGACGGAGGTCCTGCGCCGCGCAGCCTCCACGGTGGCGCGCCGGGCGCGCGACCTCGGGGCGGCCAGCGTCACGATCCCGGTGCTCGGCGCCCGGGCGCCGGGCCTGAACCTGGCCGCCCGAGCCCAGGCGACGGGCGAGGGGGTTCTGCTCGGTCTCTACCGCTTCGACCGGTACAAGGAGAAGCGCGACGGCGATCGTGCCGTCGCGGCACTGACTCTCTTAGTCCCGGCGGCGCGGGACCGGGCGCCGGCGCGCGAGGGCCTCCGTCTCGCCGGCCTGGCCGCCGAGGCGACCTGCTTCGCCCGGGACCTGATCAACGAGCCGGCGAACGCGGTGACCGCGTCGGCCATCGCCGAGACGGCCCGGTCAATCGCGCGGGAGGCCGGGCTGCGCATCCGCGTGTTCGACCGCGCCGCGTGCCAGCGGATGGGCATGGGGGCCTTCCTGGGCGTGAACCGGGGCAGCGTGGACCCACCCCGGTTCATCCATCTCGCGTACGTGCCGCGGCGGCGGGCTCGCCGCCGGATCGCGCTAGTGGGCAAGGGGATCACGTTCGACTCGGGCGGGCTCGACCTCAAGACAGCCGAGGGCATGGAACGGATGAAGGGCGACATGTCGGGGGCGGCGGCGGTCCTCGGCCTCTTCAAGGTGCTGGCCCGACTCCAACCCGCGGCCGAGGTGCACGGCCTCATCGCGGCGACCGACAACATGCCCTCCGGCTCGGCCACCAAGCCCGGTGACGTGCTGCGCGCCATGAACGGCAAGACGATTGAGGTCAACAACACCGATGCCGAAGGGCGGCTGACCCTCGCCGACGCGATCGCCTACGCACGGAAGGAAATCAAGCCGCACGAGATCGTGGACATCGCCACGCTCACCGGGGCGTGCTCCATCGCGCTGGGCAGTCTCTGCGCCGGGGCCATGTCGAACGACGCCCGGCTGCAGGCGCGGGTGCTCGCGGCGGGCACGCGGGCCGGGGAGCGTCTCTGGCCGCTCCCGCTCATCGACGAGTACCGCGACGGTCTGCGCAGCGAAGTGGCCGACCTCCGGAACACGGGACCCCGGCCGGGCGGCGCGATCACGGCGGGGCTCTTCATCCGCGAGTTCGCCGGAGACACGCCCTGGGTGCACCTCGACATCGCGGGCGTCGCCTTCACCGACAAGGATCTCGCGTACGCGCCCAAGGGCGGCGTCGGATTCGGGGCGCGCACCCTCATCGAGTTCGTGCTCTCCGGCGCCGGCCGGGGCTGAGGCAACGAGTCAATGGGCGGCGTCGATCTCCACACCCACACGACCGCATCGGACGGCACCTACGCGCCCGCCGAGCTCGTGCGCGAGGCCGTCCGGCGCGGCGTGCGGGTCCTGGCGGTGACGGACCACGACTCGGTCGACGCCGTGGCGCCGGCGCTCCTGACCGCCCGGGAGCACCCACCGCTCGAGGTCGTGCCGGGCATCGAGATCAACACGGACGGCCCCGGGGGGGAGATCCACATCCTGGGCTACTTCCTCGACCACGAGGCGGGCTGGCTGTGCGATCTCCTGCGCGAGTTCAGGGAGGAGCGGGTCGCGCGGGTGCACCGCATCGCGGACCGGCTGGCGGCCCTCGGCCACCCGATCGAGCCCGGGGAAGTGTTCGCGATGGTCCAGGAGGGCTCGGCGGGCCGGCCTCACGTCGCCCACGTCATGGTCCGACTGGGGTACGTCGCCACGGTCCGCGAGGCCTTCGACCGCTTCCTCGCCGCCGGCAAGCCGGCGTACGTGCCGCACCGGAAGGTCGGCCCTCCGGAGGCGTGCGAGATCGTCCGCCGCGCGGGCGGCTTGGCGGTCGTGGCGCACCCGGGGTTCAATCAAGATTCCGAGGGGATGGTCCGGGCACTCGCGGGGGCAGGCTTGCTCGACGGCGTGGAGTGCTACTACGCCGAGCACTCGGTGGAGCAGACGGCGCAGTTCCTGGGCCTCTGCCGGGAGCTGGACCTCGTGCCCACGGGGGGATCCGACTTCCACGGGCCGCGGGTCCGGGCGGGCACGCTGGGCCAGCCTTCCGTCCCCTGGGCGTCCTGGGAGGCGCTTCGCCGCCGCGCGGGACGCTGATCCTGGCATCGAGCCGCGTGAGGCCGGAAAGCTCCTCGAGGTCACGCCCATGGCGGTCCCGAGACCGACCGAGCCCGGTGCGGGCCCGACCGGGAGGGCGGGCGGAGCGACGCCCTCCGTGCGGGTGCCACAGCTGAGCCGGCCGGAGCTTCCGGGACTTCCGGGGGCCCGCCTGCGACCCGGGGCGCTACCGCCCGCCGTCGCGGGGCTCGTGGTGCTGCTGGGCTGGCTGTCCTGGGCCGGCGCCGCGTTCGCTCCGCCCTCCGCGCTCAGGATCGGAGTCTCGCTGTCCGTGACCGGCCCGGACGCTCAGTGGGGAATTGGGATTCACCGGGGCGTCGAGCTGGCCGTCGAGGACGTGAACCGCGGCGGCGGCGCCGGCGGTCACAGGCTCGAGGTCCTGTTGCTGGACAGCGCCGGATCGGGCGCCTTGGGCCAGCGCGTGCGGGCCAACTACCAGCAGTTCGTCGCGGACCCTCTGGTGATCGCGGTGGTCGGCCCCCAGACGAGCGTGGACGGGCGGGCGGTGGCTGCCCTGCTCAGCCGGGCCAACCTGGCAACGATCACGCCGAGCTCGACGACATTCGACATCACGGACCCCGCGCTGAGGGGCCATTTTCGGCCCGGAGGCCGGGCCGTCTACTTCCGGACGGTCGGCACCGACGTGACCCAGGGCGACGCCATGGCGCGCTTCGCTCACGCCCGCCTGCGCGTTCGCCGCGTCATCCTGATCGACGACGGGCTGCCCTTCGGCATGCGCGCGGTCGACACGTTCGCCCGTCGGGCGGCCGCGCTCGGCATCACCGTGCTCGACCGGTGGCAGCTCAACTGGATCCAGGCCGACTACCGGGAGCAGCTCCGCCGCCTGGGCGCCCTCGGGCCCGACGCCATCTACGCCGGCGTGAGGTACCAGGTGGGCGTCAAGCTCGCGCGTCAGATTCCTCGCGCCCTGCCATCCGCGAAGCTCCTCGGGCCGGACACCCTCTACAATCGCGCCTTCCCGGTCCAGGCCCGCTCCGCGGGAGCCGAGGGCTGGTACGTCTCGAACGTGGCGCCCCACCCGGCGGCAACCGCCGCGGCTGCGGCGTGGGCCGAGCGGTTTCGCGCGCGCTTTGCCGCCGCGCCGAGCAGCTACTCGCTGACGGGATATGCCGCCGTGGCGGTGATCGCGGACGCGGTGACGCGTGTCGTGGCGCGGGGAATCCCCGTCACGCGCGCGAACGTCCGTGATGCGATCGAAGCCACGCGGCTGCCGGACGCCCTGCCGGGCCCCATTTCGTTCGACCCGGACGGCGACCTGGAGCGCCCGGCCGTGTCCATCTACCAGGTCCGAAGCGGCGAGTTCCAGCATGTGGAGACGGTCCTGCCGGCCGGCGTCAAGGGCGCGCCCGCAGCCGAGGCCTGGCGGTGAGCGAGTGGCTCACCCGGCGGATGCTGGCCCGCGCGGGCGCGGCTGCCGCGGTCCTCCTCGGCGTGTTTGTCCTCCTGGAGGTCGGAAGTCTCCGGCGCATGACGCTGACGACGGACGAGCATTCCCACTACGCGTACGGCTGGCGGATCGTCAACTTCAACTCGGAGCGCTTCGAAGAGAGCAAGATGCCGTTTTCGGCGCTCAACGCGCTTCCGAGGAGGCTCGCCGCGTGGCTTGACCCCGGCTGGTTGCGGCGCCGCCTGGAGACGATCGAGTTCGGCCGGTACGCGACCGTGTTGTGCGCCGTGCTCCTGGGGTGGCTGGTCTTTCGCTGGGCGCGGGAGCTGTACGGGCCCGCGGCCGGCCTCCTGGCCCTCACTCTCTTCGTCTTCGACCCGAACATTCTCACCGCTTCGGGGCTCGTGACCACCGATCTGTACGCGGCGTGGATGGTGACCCTGACCGTGTGGGCCTTCTGGCGCTTCCTCAACCACGAGGGGTCCGGCGTGTGGCGCGCGGCGACGCTCAGCGCGGTCATCTTCGGCGTGGCCCAGCTGGCGAAGTACACGTCGGCGTACCTGGCGCCGATCCTCATCCTGATCGCGCTCGGGCACACCGCGCCGGACCTCTGGGGGCTCGTGCGCGCGGGCGCCTGGCGGGCGCTCGCCGGGCGGTTCGTCGCGTTCGGCAAGTACGTCGCCCTCTACGCGGGGGCGTTCCTGGTCATCGTGAACGCGGGGTACTGGGGTCAGGCGACCTTCCGGCCGCTCGCCGGCCTCGAGTTCCGATCGCGCCAGTTCCGGAGCGTGCAGGCGGCGCTCCAGCCCGTGCCCGGCCTCCGCGTGCCGGTGCCCTGGGCATACGTCCAGGGTCTGGACTGGGTGCTGGCCAAGGAGCGCTCCGACAGGAACAACGTGTACCTGCTGGGCCAGGTGGGCAAGGACGGCGTGCCCGGCCGACGCTTTCCCGAGTACTACGCCGTCGCCTGGCTCTACAAGGAGCCGATCGCGACCCAGCTCCTCTTGCTGGCGGCGATCGTCGCCTATGCGGCTCGATTCCGGCGCTTTGACTTTCGCCGGAACGAGTGGCCGCTCGCCTGCACGGTGCTGTTCTTCGCCTGGTACCTCACGTTCGTGTTCAAGACGCAGAAGGGCTTCCGCTTCGCGCTGGTCGTGCTGCCGCTTCTCTTCGTGTTCACGGGCAGCCTTCTACGCGACGCGGCCGCGATGGGGCGCCGTTCCCGGCTGCTGGTGGGCGGGTTGGTGCTCTACCTGGTCGTCTCCGTCCTCTCCTATTACCCCCACTTCCTGCCGTACTTCAACGAGCTCGTCTGGGACCGGACGAAGGCATACCGCATCCTGGCCGACTCGAACCTCGGGTGGGGGCAGAACAAGTGGTACCTGCGACGATACCAGCGTCGCCACCCCGAGGCCGTGCTCGGCCCGGAGCGCCCGCAGACCGGTACGATCGTCCTGTCGGTCAATGAGTATGTCGGGCTGTGGTTCTCGGAGCGATATCGCTGGGTCCGGGAGAACTTCGAACCGGTCGGTCACATCGCCCACGGACACTTGATCTTCCACGTGACGCCCGAGGCGCTCCGACGGGTGACCGATCCAGTGCCGGCCGATTGGCAGGATCGGGAATAGGGGGCCCTCCCGGCGCGGTCCCCGCGCGCTCTGTCCCCACGCGCTCTTGACAGGATCACCACCGCCCCCTATCCTGCCAGCCACCATGCGGACAGGGGACGCGGGCCGGACGGGCTTCTTCGGCTACTACTTTAGCTACCGTCTGCCCGGCGGCCCCATGCCGTAGCGCGACCGGACACAACAGGGGCCACGGGCGGACGCACCCGCCGCTCGTGGCCCTTTTGTTTTTGCGGACACGCGCGGGGTGCCGGGACCGCCGGGAGGGGAACGCAATGATCATCGTACTCAAGCCAGGGGCCGGAGACTCGGAGGTCGAGGATGTCTGTCGGCGAATCGAGGCGCTCGGGCTCCGGGCGCACGTGAGCCGCGGCGAGCAACGCACGGTGATCGGGGCGATCGGCGACGACCGCTTCAAGACGCGGCTCCAGGCCCTCGAGGCGCTCGAGTGCGTGGAGAGCATGGTGCCGATCCTTCAGCCGTTCAAGCTCGCGAGCCGCGAGGTGCATCCGGCCGATACCGTCGTCCGTGTCGACGGCGCGGCGATCGGCGGCGGGCACATCGCCGTCATGGCCGGCCCTTGCTCCGTCGAGTCATGGGAGCAGCTGCGTGCCGTGGCCGATGGCGTCAAGGCGGGGGGCGCGCATCTCCTCCGCGGCGGCGCCTTCAAGCCGCGCACCTCGCCCTACGCGTTCCAGGGGCTCGAGGAGGAGGGACTTCGGCTCCTCGCCGAGGCGCGCAAGGCGACGGGCCTGCCGGTGATCACGGAAGTGCTCGAGCCCGACAAGGTCAGCGTCGTGGCACAGTACGCCGACGTGCTCCAGATCGGCGCGCGCAACGCCCAGAACTTCTCCCTCCTCAAGGAGGTCGGGCAGTGCGGCAAGCCCGTGCTCCTCAAGCGCGGCATGGCCACGACGATCAAGGAGTTCCTCCTGTCGGCGGAGTACGTCCTGGCGGGCGGGAACCCGAACGTGATCCTCTGCGAGCGAGGCATCCGAACGTTCGAGACGGCCACGCGCTACACGCTGGACCTCAACGCCATCCCGGTGATCAAGAAGCTCTCGCACCTGCCGGTCGTCGTCGACCCGAGCCACGGCACGGGGCACTGGGAGTACGTGGCGCCCATGGCCAAGGCCGGGATCGCGTGCGGGGCGGACGGGCTACTGATCGAGGTGCACCATCGCCCCGAGGAGGCGCTGTCGGACGGACCCCAGTCCCTCAAGCCCGACAAGTTCGCCCGCCTGATGCGCGAGCTTCGCGCTCTCGCCGAGGTCCTGGGCCGGACGCTCTGAGCGGCGGCGGCTGCTGCTGGGTCGAGCCGCCGGACCCCGGCGACCGGTAGGGGCGCGCGGCGCTTACGGACCGCTCGCGGAAGTGCAGCGTCCCGGCTGCACTCCCGCGACGGTGAGCCACTGCTAGTCCTGGAAGCAGAGGTTGATGTTGCCCAGATCCGTCGTCTCGCCCGAGATCACCGGGACAGCTTCCATGATCAGAGGCGCGAGGTTCGGCGTCACCAGAACGACGTCGTACGTTGCCGGCGGCACATGGTGCATCTCGAACGAGCCGGTCACGGTCGCGGACGCGTCCTCCCCGATGTACACCACGAACGAGTGGCCGTTCAGGTACGCGATCGATCCGGCCCTCGGGACATTGCACTCAGTGAGCACGCCCTTGATTCCGCCACCGTCGTACGACCCGCCGCCACCGGTGCCGGGCGGTCCGGGCGGGCCCTGGGGACCTTGCGGGCCCGCGGGTCCCGGCGGGCCGGGGATGCCGCCGCCTGACCCCGCGAGCGGCAGGATGACGTGAGCTTCCCGATTGCCGCAACGCTGACCCGGGTCGACGATTCGCAACCGGCCGTTGAGGTCTCCGTGGCGGTCAACGCGAACGCACGCATGGAGAGCGCCGCCGTCTTGGGCACTGGCCGGCGCCGCGGTTCCCACCAGCATTCCGACTGCGAGCGCCGCCGCCGATGGCACGAGCCCTCCGAGGACGGACGCGCGTAGCTCCTTCATGGTCTCCTCCTTGCCCGACTCGCAGCCGAGCCGAGTTGGCGGGAGGAGTGAAGCAAGCCCCGTACCGGGGAGCCAACCGGGAAGGCGCTCCCGAAAGGCCCACCGAGGGCCAAATCGCCTGTTTTCCCGCGGTTGGGCCTGCCGAGAATGGGCCGTGGACACGCGGGAATCGTCAGTGACGCACTCCGTCCACGGGCCTGTCCGCCCCGGGACGTAAGTCGCCACGGCCGCCGTGCCCGCGCGACGGGCGTACCGGCAGCTGGAGGGGCGATGGCATAATGCAGTGTAGCCCCATGGCCGTGCGGCGTTCGCTCGTCCGTTCCTGGCGGCGCCTTCGCCGCCCGACCTTCGCACGCCTGGTCTGCGCGTCACTCGCGCTGCACCTGGTCGTCGGATCGGCGCTCTTCGTCTGGCTGACGCGACCGTCGCAAACCCCTCGGCCCTCTCGCTCGCCGCTCATCGTGGAGTTGCCGCCCGCCGAGCCGGGTCCGCCGCTCGTGCGCCCCGAGGCCCCGCCGTCGCGCGGGAGCATCGCGCGGCCCGCACCGTCGCCACGCCCGACCCCGTCACCGCGCCCGCCTTCACCGCCACCACCGAGCGTGGTCAAGCCGCCCGAAGCCCCGCCTGAGCCCGCGCCACCCGCGCCTGCGCCGCCACCGCCAGCGGTCGTGACGCCACCGCCAGCGGTCGTGACGCCACCGCCAGCGACGCCCGCTCCTCCGGCGCCGCCCCCACCTCCCGTCGTGGCCCGCGCTCCCGAGCCGGCTCCTCCGCCGCAGCCGGCGCCTGCGCCGCCGCCGGCCCCCGCAGCGCCGGAGCCTGCACCGCCCGTCGCGCCCCCGCCGCCCGTGGCCGCCGAGCCCCGCGCCGCTCCGACGCCTCCGACGCCGGCGCCGGTGACCGAGCCCGCCCCGCCGGTCGTCGCCGCCCGGCCCCCGGGGTCTCAGGCGGAATCGACGGCGCCCATCCGTCCGACGCCGCCAGCGGCGCCGGCCCCGCTGACCGAGCCGTCCGAGTCGCCGTTCGGGGGCCGCCGCTTCTCGCTCCTCACTCCGAAGCTCGACGTACCGCCGCTGCCGGGGCCATCGGGACGGGGCGGCGCCGGATCCGAGGGGAGGGGCGCGGGCGAGTCCGGAACGGAGAGCGATGGGCAGATCGCGGTGCCCCTGGACACGCCCGACCCGCGCTACGCGGCCTACTTCGCGGAGCTCAAGCGCCGGATCGAGGAGAAGTGGGTGTATCCGCAGGAGGCCGCGCGCAACGGGCAGTCGGGGCGGGGCGACCTCCGGTTCGTCCTGCGCAAGGATGGCTCGGTGCGAACCGTCGAGATCGTCACATCGTCGGGAGTGACCATCCTGGATCGCTACATCGAGAACGCGATCCGCCTGGCGTCTCCGTTCCCGCCGATCCCGGTCTCGGTGGGGGAGGACGTGATTCCGATCAGCATCAACTTCACCTACGTGCTGGGCGGCATCAGAGCGTTCGGCTTCCGGTGAAGCGGGCCGAGCCGCCTCCTGCGAGCGGCATGACGCTTGACAGCGCGAAGCCGGCATTGGTACGCTGTTTTACGCTCCGGACCAGGGACGTAGCTCAGTGGGAGAGCGCCTGTCTGACGCACAGGAGGTCGGCGGTTCGAAACCGCCCGTCCCTACCATCACGACATCGCGCGAGGGGTGTCCTGACGCACGACGTGAGTGACCCCAAGTGAGGCGGCTCGCTGAGCATCACGTAGGGTGACCTTCGTGATGCTTTTTTCTTGAGGACCGGGATGGCCCGGGGAGAGATTCGGCAGAGGGAATGGCGGACGAGACACACGCGCACCTGACAGGGGCGGGGGAGTATGACTGCGCGCCCGAGCCGCTGCCGACGCTCCGCCACTCCGCGGCTCACCTCCTGGCCCAGGCGGTCGTCCAGCTCTTTCCGGGCGTCAAGCTGGCTATCGGGCCGCCCATCGAGAATGGCTTCTACTACGACTTCTACCGCGACGTCCCCTTCACCGAGGAGGACCTGGAGCGTCTCGAGGAGCGGATGCGCGACCTCGCCAAGACCGACTACCCGATCGTGCGGGAGGAGCGGTCGCGCGAGGACGCGATCCGCTACTACCGTGAGCGGGACGAGCGGTTCAAGGTCGAGATCCTGGAGGCGCTACCGGCCGACGTGACCCGGGTGTCCTTCTACCGGCAAGGCGACTTCGTCGATCTCTGCCGGGGCCCCCACGTGCCGTCCACCGGCCACATCCAGGCGTTCAAGCTGATCTCGTCCTCGGGAGCCTACTGGCGGGGCGACGAGCGCCGGCCCATGCTCCAGCGCATCTACGGGACCGCCTGGTTCACCCAGGAGGAGCTCGATCGCTACGTCTGGAGCATCGAGGAGGCGAAGCGCCGGGATCACCGGAAGCTCGGCCGCGAGCTGGATCTCTTCATGTTTCACGACGTGTGTCCGGGGGCGCCCTTCTGGCTTCCCAAGGGCATGGTGGTCTTCCGGGAGCTCGAGCGGTTCGCGCGCGAGCTCCAGGACGCGCGCGGCTATCAGGAGATCTCGACGCCGATCCTGGTGAACAAGCGCCTCTGGGAGCAGTCGGGTCACTGGGAGCACTACGCGGAGAACATGTTCAAGGTGGAGGCCGAGGAGCAGATCTTCAGCCTCAAGCCCATGAATTGTCCGGAGTCGACGTTCGCCTACCGGCACGCCCTCCGCTCGTACCGGGACCTGCCGCTGCGCTTCTCCGAGATGGGACGCCTCCACCGGAACGAGCGATCCGGCACGCTGACGGGCCTGTTTCGAGTGCGGCAGATCACGATGGACGACGCCCACATCTACTGCCGGCCGGATCAGCTCCAGGCCGAGATCACAGCGGTGCTCGACCTGGTGCGGGTCTTCTACCGGACGTTCGGCCTCGAGCCCGGCTTCCGGCTGGCCACGCGGCCCGAGAAGTACCTGGGGCAGGCGGCGCAGTGGGACCTGGCCGAGCGGGCCCTCGAGGAGGCACTCCGGTCCAACGGGCTGCCGTTCGTGCTCAAGCCCGGGGACGGCGCCTTCTACGGGCCCAAGATCGACATCCACATCGAGGACATCCTGGGGCGGGACTGGCAGATGGCCACCGTCCAGGCCGACCTGACGATGCTGCCGGAGCGCTTCCAGCTGGAGTTCATCAACTCGGACGGGCAGCCGAAGCGCCCCGTGGCGATCCACCGGGCGATCCTCGGCTCGTTCGAGCGCTTCATCGGGATCCTGATCGAGCACTTCGCCGGCGCCTTCCCGACGTGGCTGGCGCCGGTTCAGGCGCGGGTTCTCCCGGTCTCCGCCAAACACGCGGCGTACGCCAGCGCGGTCCACCGGCGCCTGCTCGACGCCGGGGTGCGAGCGGAGCTCGACGACCGGTCGGAGAAGCTGGGGTACAAGGTGCGCGAGGCGCAGGTCCAGAAGGTGCCGTACGTGCTGGTGATGGGTGAGCGCGAGGCTCGCGAGGGCACCGCGAGCGTTCGCAAGCGAGGCGGCGAGGACGTCGGGGCGATGCTCGTGGACCGGTTTCTCGCCGAGGTCACAGGCGAGATCCGGACCCGGGCCGTGACTTCACGCATCGGGCCGGAACGGGGGTAAGGGCATCTCCACACTGCAGCGGGATCTCAGGATCAACGAGGGAATTCGGGCTCGGGAAGTCAGGGTGGTCACCGCCGAGGGCGAGCAGCTGGGGATCCTGCCGATCTCCGAGGCTCTCCGGGTCGCGCAGGAGCGGGAGCTGGACCTGGTCGAAGTCGCCCCGGAGGCGGCGCCGCCGGTCTGCCGGATCATGGACTTCGGCAAGTTCAAGTACCAGCAGAGCCGACGTGCCAAGGACGCCCGCAAGAAGCAGACGGTCATCCAGGTCAAGGAAGTGAAGATGGGCCCGAAGACGGACGAGCACGACTTCCAGTTCAAGGCTCGGCACGTCCGCCGGTTCATCGAGGATGGGAACAAGGCGAAGGTCACGATCCGGTTCCGCGGGCGTGAAATGGTCCACACCGAGCTCGGCCGTCGGCTGCTGGATCGCATGACGCAGGAAATGCTGGACATCGCGACGATCGAGAGTCACGCGCGACTGGAGGGCCGGAACATGGTCATGATCCTGACCCCGAAGCAGCGCTAGGCTCCGTCGCGGGGGGGCGGGTCGCCATGCCGAAGATCAAGACGAAGCGGAGCGCTGCCAAGCGACTCCGGGTCACGGGCACGGGTAAGCTCGCGCGAGCCAAGGGGTGGAAGAAGCACCTCCTCGAAGCGAAGCCGCCGAAGCGGAAGCGCCGGCTCCGCAAGGAGACGCTGATCGCCCCGTCGGACGAGAAGCGCACCCGCCGGCTCGTCCCGTACCTCTAGGTCGCGACGCCGGCCGGCGCGGACCGTGGGCCCGGCCAGGGTCCCTGCCGGCACGCGTGGTACACTCTGCGCGCCCGGGTCGCCCGTCTTTCGGGCGGAGCCGGGTCCTGGCGGCCTCCGGGCCGCCCGCCCCCCCATGAAGGGGCCTGACCCTTACCGGTCGCCCCGGCGGCTCGGACCGCCGGAGTCCTGCGATCCAGCCGCCTGCGTCACTGGGCGCGCCTGGGCCGGGTGACATACGGGATGCCTCCCCCGGGGCCCAAGTGAGGTGAGAAGGAGCGAGGAGCCATGCCGCGAGCCAGGGGTGGGCCCAAGACCCGCCAGCGACGGAAGAAGGTTCTCAAGCAGGCCAAGGGGTACTGGGGAGGTCGCCGCCGGCTGTATCGCACGGCCGCCGAGACCGTGCTCCGGGCGTTGGCGTTCGCCCATCGCGATCGCCGGGCCAGAAAGCGGGAGTTCCGGTCGCTCTGGATCCTCCGGATCAACGCGGCCTGTCGCGCGCTCGGCCTCCCGTACTCAAGCTTCATGAGCGGGCTCAAGAAGGCCGGGGTCCAGTTGGACCGGAAGGTGCTGGCGGACCTGGCAGCCACTGATCCGGCAGCCTTCGCCCGGCTTGTCGAGACCGCCCGGGGCCAGAACGGGCGCTAGCTAGCCCCCTCCGTTCGACAGGAGTCTCTCCCCGGTAGGGTGGTCGGACCAAGGAGAAATTCCCCTCGGCCCCGAGGACCCATCCAGGAAAAGGCTGGATCGCGAGGCTCGGGGCTGCCACGAATTGTCAGGCAGGCCCCACCCTTTGTCAGTTTCCGGGACTCCGAGGCTCCTCGGGGTCCCGGAGAGCGCCCGTGACCTCGGTCGATTGCTCGGTAAGACTGGTGTCCACGGGATAACATGGGCCCTCGACGGTCGGAACTCTCTCGGCACTGGGTTTGCTAGATCGCCTCCCAATGGTGCTCAACGGAGCGGGAGGGCAGCGATGAGCGAGAGGGACCGGGAGGGGTCAGGGGCATCAAGCCCCAGGTGTTGGGGGGTCGGTCGGCTTCGGCGTGGCTTCGGACTGCGGAGCCAGCGAGGCCTCACCCTCGTCGAGCTGATGATCGTGGTGACGATCATCGCGATCATCGCCGCTGTCGCCATCGCGGTTTACCAGGACATCGTCAAGAAGTCGAAGCTCGCGGCAGACCAGGGCGTCGTCTCCAGCCTTCGGTCCGCGGTGGCCATCTACTACGGCCGGAGCAACGGCCTGTTCCCCAGCACCATGGCGTCGGTCGAGTCGCTCGTGCAGCCGGCGCCCGTCTATAACTGCGCGATCCTGCCGGTCTACGATGCCACGAACGGCAAGATCACCTTCACGGCCTCGCTGAGCGACTGCCCGTAAGCACCGTCACCGCCCTGGGCGGCGATGGCGGGGTCGAACCGTCTGGGGAGTTTCGCCCGCTGTGGGCTTCCCGGGGGCGTAGCTCCCGAGCGCAGAGCCCGCCTCCTGATTCCGCGTTTCGACGCATCCCTCGATCTGCACCACGGTTCTCCAGTAGTCGACCGAGTCGGATAGCAGCCTCCACTGGGCCCACCTCCCCTGGCCGCGCCTCCCGGATGGCATCCGCATTGCTCTCTCCCAGGCGCTCGCCGGGTTACCCCGGCTCGAATCCGCGACGCTTGGCTCGAGGCGGCGACCGGATGACGCATCGCGGCGTCCCTGGGCCGGCCGACGGTGCTTTAGACGGGAGGCTCCGATGAGGTATCGCGCGTGGGCCATTCTCGGCTTGCTTCTTCTCGGTCTGCCGGGCTCGGTCGGCGAGGCTGGGGCGCCCGACCGCGTTCCTCCCGGCGTCAGACATCGGATCCAGACCGAGGGAACCGCCCGGGTCCTCGTGCGCCTGCATCTCCCCGGCGGGGGCTACGTGGCGGAGGGCCGTCTGCCGGATGCCTCCAGCGTCTCCCGGCAGCGGCGCGACGTCTCGACCGTGCAGGCCCAGACGACGTCCCGGCTCCGCGGGCGGCAGCACTCCGTGCTGCGCCGGTACCGGACGGTGCCGATGCTCGCGCTGGAGGTCGGCCCGGATGCCCTGGCCGAGCTCGAGGCTGCGTTCGCGGTCGACACCATCTTCGAGGACCGCCTCCGGGTCCCGCAGCTCGGCGAGAGCGTCCCGCTGGTCGAGGGCGACCTCGCCTGGGCGAACGGCTTCGACGGGACCGGCACCGTCGTCGCGGTCCTGGACACCGGCGTGCAGCGCACCCACCCGTTCCTGACGGGCAAAGTGGTCTCCGAGGCGTGCTACTCGAGCACGATCGGCGGGCAGAGCCGCACCGTCTGCCCGAACGGCCGGGAGGAGCAGACCGGGACCAACTCCGCGCGGCCGTGCTCGCTCTCGACCTGCTTTCACGGGACGCACGTCGCCGGCGTCGTGGCCGGGGATGGCGCCGGGGCAGGGGTCCCCTTCTCCGGGGTCGCCAAGGGCGCCAAGCTGGTCGCCATCCAGGTCTTCTCGCGCATCACGAGCGCGGCCCTCTGCGGCGGCGTCGCGCCGTGCCTCGGCGCCTGGGAATCGGACATCATTGCGGGGCTCGAGCGCGTGTACGAGCTCCGCACGACGCACAACATCGTCGCCGCGAACCTGAGCCTTGGCGGTGATCCGTCCACGGTGCCGTGCACCGGGGACGTCCACAAGCCGATCATCGACAACCTGCGGGCCGCCGGCATCGCGACGATCGTTGCGTCGGGGAACGAGGGCTACCTCGATGCCCTCGCGTCGCCGGGCTGCGTGCCCACGGCCGTGAGCGTGGGGTCGACGGGGGACACCGACGCGGTCTCCTGGTTCTCGAACGTCGCGCCGTTCCTGACCCTCTTCGCGCCCGGCGAGTCGATCACGTCGTCGACCACGAGCAGCGGATTCGTCACGGCAGACGGAACCTCGGCGGCGACGCCCCACGTGTCGGGCGCCTGGGCCGTCCTGAAGCAAGCCGCTCCGACGGCGACCGTGGACGAGATCCTCGAGGCCCTCACCTCCACGGGGCTCCCGGTGACGGACGCGCGGGGCAGCGGCGTGACCAAGCCGCGCATCCGGCTGTTCCAGGCGCTCGCGTCGCTCGCGACGAGCCCGCTGATCGGGACCATCACCCCGTCGAAGGGCGGTCAGACCGAGACCCTGGACGTCACCATCGAGGGCGCGAACTTCCAGGACGGCGCGACCGTGGGCTTCGGCGCGGGGGTCAGCGTGTCGGCGGTGGCCTTCGTCTCCGACGCCGAGCTCGTCGCGACGGTCAGCATCGACGCGAACGCCACCCTGGGTCCGCGAACGGTCACGGTCAGCAACCCCGACGCCAGCTCGGCCACGCGGGTCGGCGGGTTCACCGTCACCCTGCCGCCCTCCCACATTGCCCTGGTCTGGAACGGGAAGATCCAGGACCGCGTGGGCCAAGGCGAGACGGCTCTCACGCCGGACGGCGGGCTGGACGGGATGCTGACGGCGACGCTGACCGGGCCCGGGCGGACCGTGAAGCAGCTGGTGCTGGACGCGGGCGGGGCGGCGTCGGGGCGGTGGGACACGGTCCCGGACAACCTCTACTGGGTGTTGGGTGTCGCCGACACGCCGAGCGGCTCACTCCGGAACGCCGGGAACGGGTCGGTGAGCTTTCCGGTCGCCACGGACGGGAGCTTCGCGGTGTTTGCGACCGACTACTTCAACGCGAAGTTCGTGGCGGGGACGACGCTGACGCTGACGGTGACGTTCACGGACGACACGGTGGCGGCGGCGACGGCGGTGGTGCCGGTGGTGCCGACGCTGACGGGGGTGGCGCCGGCGGGGGGTGAGCAGGGGGCGACGGTGGCGGTCACCGTGACCGGCACGAACTTCCAGAGCGGTGCGACGCTGAGCGTGGGGGCGGGCGTCACGGTGACGAACGTGACGGTGCCGGCGGCGACGCAGCTCCAGGCGACGCTGAGCATCGCAGGGGGGGCGGCGGTGGGGCCGCGGGACGTGACGGTGACGAATCCGGGGGGCGGGGGGGCGACGCTGGCGGGGGGGTTCACGGTGACGGCGCCGGGGGTGCCGCCGCCGCCGCCGCCGGGGGTGACGCTGGCGTGGAACGGGAAGATCCGGGACCGGGTGGGGCAGGGGGAGGCGGCGCTCGCGGGGGACGGCGGGCTGGACGGGACGCTGACGGCGACGCTGGTGGGGCCGGGGCGGACGGTGAAGCAGCTGGTGCTGGACGCGGGCGGGGCGGCGTCGGGGCGGTGGGACACGGTGCCGGGGAACGGCTACTGGGTGCTGGGCGCGGCGGACGGGTGGGAGGCGCCGCTGCAGAACGCCGGGAACGGGTCGGTGAATTTCCCGGTCGCCACGGACGGGAGCTTCGCGGTGTTTGCGACCGACTACTTCAACGCGAAGTTCGTGGCGGGGACGACGCTGACGCTGACGGTGACGTTCACGGACGACACGGTGGCGACGGCGAGCGTGCTCGTGCCGTGATGCGGGTCTCCGCGGACGAGGACCTGGGGATCAGCTCGTGATCGATCCCGAGGTTCGTGCCGCCATCGCGCGGGGGCCGACCCGCGTGCTCGTCGAGCTCCGGCTGCCCGACCCCGCAGGGTCCGCCCCGGAGACCGTATCGGCGCGCGCCGAGACGATCACCGCGGCCCGACAGGCGGTTGTGGCGCAGCTCGCGGGGCGGACGTACCGGGTGCTGCGCCAGTACACGACCGTTCCTCTGCTCGCCCTCGAGATCGGCCCGGATGCCCTCCAGGTCATCGAGGGCCTGGACGACGTCGTCACACGGGTGCGCGCCGAGCGAGTCCGCCCGCCGCTCGCTCCGCGCTAGCCCCCTCGGCCGCGCCGCCTGGCTGCTGGGCGACGCCGGACCAACCGGAGCCGTTCCTCCATGGCGCGCGCCTCGGCGACGGGCGCGCGGCTCCGCCGCCGGGACGCACCATCCGGCCGGCCCTTCTGTCTCCTGTTCCCATCCGGTAGAATGACCGACGAGTTTCCAGCATGGTCGACCAGCGCGTGCGCACGATCGCCGAGGATGCCCGCGAGGAGATCGAGCGGGCCGCCACCCGCCGGGAGCTCGAGGAAGTCCGGGTCAAGTACCTCGGCAAGCGGGGGGCTCTCACCCGCCTACTCCGCTCCCTGCCCGGCCTGCCGGCCGCCGAGCGGCCGGTCGTCGGGCGCGAGGCCAACGAGGCGAAGGCGCGGATCGAGTCGGACCTCGAGGGGCGGGGGACCGCGCTGGACGGGGTCGAGCGGCGCGCCCGCCTGGCGGTCGACCGACCGGACCTGACCCTCCCCGGCCGTCGCGTCGCACCGGGCGGACTCCACCCGCTCACGCAGGTGCACGACGAGATCGTGGACGTGTTCACCGGCATGGGCTTCGCGGTCGCCGAGGGCCCCGAGGTCGAGTCGGATTACTATAACTTCGAGGCGCTCAACATCCCGAAAGACCATCCCGCGCGCGACATGCAGGACACCTTCTACGTCGGGGGCGAGGTGCTGCTGCGAACGCACACCTCCCCGGTCCAGGTCCGGACCATGGAGCGGCAGAAGCCGCCGGTGCGGATCATCTGTCCGGGGCGCGTCTACCGGCGCGACGCAGACATCACGCACTCGCCCGTGTTCCACCAGGTCGAGGGTCTCGCGGTCGACCGCGGCATCTCGATGGCCGACCTCAAGGGCACGCTCGATCTGTTCGCCCGGGAGATGTTCGGTCCGGACAGCCGCATCCGTTTCCGGCCGTCGTTCTTCCCGTTCACCGAGCCGTCGGCGGAGGTGGACGTCCTCTGCTTCTTCTGCAAGGGCGGCGGGTGCCGGGTCTGCAAGGCGTCGGGCTGGCTCGAGATCCTCGGATCCGGCATGGTCCATCCTCGCATCCTGGGGGCGATGGGGTACGACACCGAAGAGGTGACCGGCTGGGCGTTCGGCATGGGCATCGAGCGCGTCGCGATGCTTCGCTACGGCATCGACGATATCCGCCTGTTCTTCGAGAATGACCTGCGCTTCCTGTCGCAGTTCTGACTAGCGGACGGCTCCGGTGAGGATCCCGTACCGCTGGCTCCGGGAGTTCGTCGACACGACGGCCGGGCCTCGCGACGTCGCGGAGCGCCTGACGATGGCCGGCATCGAGACCAGCCTGGTCGGCGAAGGCGCCTCGGAGCTGTCCGGCCTCGTCGTGGCGGAGGTGCTGGACGTGGCGCCGCATCCCGCGGCCGGGACGCTCCGGGTCTGCGAGGTCTCGACCGGCGCGGAGCGCTACCGCGTGGTGTGCGGGGCGCCGAACGTCCGGGCCGGGGTGCGGGCGGCCTTCGCGCCCCCGGGCGCGGCGCTCCCGGGCGGCCGGCGCGTCGCCGTCGCCACGATCAGGGGCACCGCGTCCGAGGGGATGCTGTGCTCGGAGGCGGAGCTCGGGGTCGGCGAGGACGCGAGCGGGATCCTGCTCCTGGGCGTTGATGCGCCCGTGGGCGGCAATCTGATCGACTACCTGGGCCTCGACGACGCGATCCTCGAGGTCGAGGTGACGCCCAATCGACCCGACTGCCTGTCCATCGTGGGCGTCGCCCGGGAGGTGGCCGCCCTCACCGGCGGCCGCCTCCGGCCCGCCGACTGCGCGGTCCGCGAGAGCCCCGCGGTGACGACGGCGGGCTGGCGCGTCACCATCAAGGACTCGGAGCTCTGCCCGCGATACGCCGCGCGCCTCATCACCGACGTCACCGTCGGGCCGTCGCCCGCGTGGCTTGCCCAACGGCTTCGCGCGGTCGGCCTCCGCCCGATCAACAACGTGGTCGACGTGACGAACTACGTGCTGTGGGAGCTGGGTCACCCGCTCCACGCCTTCGACGGTGACCTCCTGACGGACCGCCACGTGGTGGTCCGCCGGGCCCGGCCGGGCGAGAGCGTGGTCACGCTGGACGGTCAGACCCGGTCGCCCGGCGACGCGATGCTCGTGATCGCCGACGCGGCCCGGGCCGTGGCGGTGGCCGGCGTCATGGGCGGCGCCAGCACCGAGGTGGGGGACTCGACCCGGACGGTGCTGCTCGAGAGCGCCTACTTCGCGCCTGCCTCGATCCGCCGGACCGCCAAGGCGCTGGGCCTCTCGACCGAGGCGTCGTACCGGTTCGAGCGCGGGGCGGACATCGAGGGGCTCCGCGACGCGCTGGACCGGGCCGCGCGCCTGATCGCCGAGCTCGGTTCGGGCCAGGTCGCCACCGGGGTGCTGGACGCCTATCCCACCCCCCGGCGGCCTCTGGCGGTCGCGCTCCGGCTCGAGCGCATCCAGCGGGTGGTGGGTGCGTGCCCGCCCCGGGCGCTGATCAGCGAGATCCTGCGTGGCCTCGGGTTCCCGGCGACGGAGCGCGAGGGCGGTTTCGAGGTCGTCGTGCCCGCGTTCCGCCGCGACGTCTCCATCGAGGACGACCTCGTGGAGGAAGTCGCCCGCGTCTGGGGCTACGAGAAGATCCCTTCGACGCTTCCGTCCGGCGCCCTGGCGCTGACACGGCGGCCGCGGCACATGGTCGCGCGCGACAGCGCGCGCCGCGCGCTCGTGGGGGCGGGGTTCCGGGAGGCCGTCTCGCTGTCGCTGGTCGACCCGGCGCACCTGCGCCACCTGGAGCTCTCGCCGGACGACAGCCGGGTCGTCGGTCTCCAGAATCCGCTCGCCGCGGACCGCTCGGTGCTGCGTCCGACGCTGCTCTTCGGGCTCCTGGAGGCGCTGGCGGTCAACGTGCGCCGGCAGACGCCCGACGTGCACCTGTTCGAGATCGGCCGCGTGTTCGAGGGACGCGGCGCCGGATCCCTGCCCCGGGAAGAGACGCACGTCGGGATCGTGCTGACCGGGCAGCGCGCGCCCCGCGCCTGGTACGCGGCCCGCGCGCGGGTCGACGTGTTCGACGCGAAGGGGGCGATCGAGGGTGTCGTCGAGGCGCTGGGTCGCGGCGAGGTCGGCGCCGAGCCCGCGGAAGCCCCCTACCTGGAGGACGGGCGCGCCGCGACGATCCTGGTCCAGGGCGCCGCGGTAGGGCTCGTGGGCGAGCTCCATCCCGACGTCCAGAAGGCCTTCGACCTCCCCGCGCCGGTGTTCGTCGCCGAGGTGTCGCTCGACGCGATCGCAGCCCTGCCGAGCCGCGTGATCCAGTACCGGCCACTCGCCCGCCACCCGGGCGTTCAGCGGGACCTGGCGGTGGTCGTCTCCACCGAGGTGTCGGCGGCTCAGGTGAGTCGCGCGATCGAGGCGGTCCGGCCGCCCTGGCTCAAGCGAGTGGCGCTCTTCGACGTCTACGAGGGCGCCCAGGTCGGAGCGGGCCGCAAGAGTCTCGCCTACGGTCTCCTCTACCAGGCGGACGACCGGACTCTCACCGATGCCGAGGTCAACCGCGCCCACGCCGAGGTGATCGAGCGCATCCGGGCGGAGCTGGGGGCGGAGGTGCGGGGCGCCGACGAGGCCGGCGGGGTGGAGCCGGCGCCGGGAGGGACGCGGCGTCACGAGGGCCCCCGACCCGAGGCGGCGCGCCGAACCGCCGCCGGAGCGCCGCGGCGCGAGACGCCGCGGGAAACCGAATGAACGAGGACCTCCAGGAGCGGCTCACCCAGCTCGAGCAGCACGTCCAGCGCGCGATCGAGCTGATCAGCACGCTCCGGACGGAGAACGCGCGCCTGGTGGGGGAGCGACGGACTCTCGAGAGGCGGGTGGCTGACGTGACGACGGAGGCCGAAGGTCTGCGGGAGCGTTTGGGAGCGATTCCGCGGCTCGAGGCCGAGCAGCGGCGGTTGCTCGACGAGCGCCGCCAGCTCCTCGGCCAGGTGGAGAGCATCTTGAAAGAACTCGCCCGGATCGAGGGGCTCTGACCGAGCCTCCCCGGACGGTGGAGGGCGGCGGATGACCGAGGGCCGGGCGGACGTCGAGATCCTGGGGCAGCGGCTGTCCGTGCGCGGGCGCGGGACGCCCGAGTACATCATGGAGCTGGCGGACTACCTGAACGAGCGGGTTCAGACGGTGCGGGAGCAGGCACGGGTGTTCGACCCCCTGCGGCTGTCACTCCTGGCCGGCCTCCACGTCGTGGACGAGCTGTACCGGTGTCGCGAGACAGACGCCGAGCTGCTGACGCGCGTCGACCGGCTTGCGGAGCGGCTAGGGGCGGCCCTGGACGGCGGTTCCGGGACTTGACGCCTGCGGTTGCGCGGGCGCCTAATGGTGCGAGGCCAACGCTTCCCTGCGCTGTGCGTGATGTGAGGCGACGGTTGCGAGCCTATTAACGTGAACGGGAGTCCTCCCGCGCGAGCGGTGAGCACGCCCCTCGCGAGAGGGGAAGCCTAAAGCCCGCGCACCGGGCTCCCACCTGGTTGAGCCAGGTTCGAACCAGCCGAGCACACGGCAGAGGCGGGGAGTCTTCGACGGGCGGGAACCGCGGGTCCCGCCCGTCCGTGTTCCGGATGGCGTTCCATCCGGTTCCCGCCGCGGCCAGGGCGGAGTCCCGCCGCCTTGACACAGGGGGTGAAAACAGCCTAATCTGAAGCGGATTTAGATCGGCTCTGCCCACGAAAAGAGAGTCGTTGCCCCGCGTCGGCTCGGATCCCGCCGGGGTTGTCGAGCGGCGCCTGAGGGAGGTGGCCATCCTGGAGCCCACCGCGCTCATTATCATCCTGGTTGCCGCCGTGGTGATCCTGCCTGGGGCATGGCTCGGGGGCATGCTGCTCCAGCGGCAGCTCACGTCGCGTCGGATGGGAGACATCGCGGCGCACGGACGGCGGGTTATCGAGGAGGCCGAGCGCAACGCGGAGACCCGCCTGAGGGACGCCACCATCGAGGCCAAGGAGGCCGTCTTCCGCGCCCGGGCCGAGCTCGAGCAGGAAAGCAAGGAGCGCCAGAAGGAGGTCCAGGCTCTCGAGCGCCGGCTGAGCCAGAAGGAAGAGCAGGTCGCGCGGCGGCTCGATCAGTTCGACCGCCGGGACCGGGACTATCACGCGCGTGAGGAAGGCCTCCGCGCCCGGGAGCAGGGGCTGAAGGAGATCGAGGCGCGCCAGCAGGCGCTGGTGGACGAGCAGCGCCGGCAGCTCGAGCGCATTGCGGGCCTGACCGCCGAGGAGGCCAAGCAGCGGCTGCTGGCCCAGATGGAAGAAGAGGCCCGCCGGGAGGCAACCCTCACGGCGATGCGGCTGGAGGAGGAGGCGCGCGAGGGGGCCGAGCGGAAGGCGCGCGAGGTCCTTGCGACGACGATCCAGCGGCTCGCGCCGGACTACACGGTGGAGACGGCGGTGTCCATCGTCGACCTGCCGTCCGACGACATGAAGGGCCGCATCATCGGGCGCGAGGGCCGGAACATCCGCGCTCTCGAGCTGGCGACGGGCGTCGACCTCATCGTGGACGACACGCCGGAGGCGGTCATCATCTCCGGCTACGATCCCCTGCGGCGGGAGATCGCCAAGCTGGCCCTCCAGCGCCTCATCGCCGACGGCCGCATCCACCCGGCCCGCATCGAGGAGGTCGTGGACAAGGTCAAGAAGGAAGTGGAACAGCACCTCAAGGAGGAGGGGGAGCGGGCGTGCTTCGAGGTCGGGGTGCATGGCCTGCACGCTGAGCTCGTCCGGATGGTGGGCCGGCTGCGATACCGCACCTCCTACGGCCAGAACTGCCTCCAGCACTCGAAGGAGGTGGCGTGGCTGGCCGGCATGATGGCGGCCGAGGTCGGGGCCGACGTCAAGCTGGCCAAGCGCTGCGGTCTCCTCCACGACATCGGCAAGGCGCTGACGCACGAGCAGGAGGGAAGCCACGTCGACCTGTCTGTGGAGCTCCTGTCGAAGTACAACGAGCCCAGGGCCGTGCTGAACACGATCCTGTCGGGGCACGACCAGGAGGAGCCGGAGACGGTCGAGGCCGTGCTCGTCGAGGCCGCCGACGGCGTGTCCGCCGCGCGCCCGGGCGCCCGCCGCGACGTCCTGGAGAGCTACATCAAGCGGGTCAAGGCCATGGAGGACATCGCCCGCTCGTTCAAGGGCGTGGACGCGGCCTACGCGATCCAGGCGGGCCGCGAGCTGCGGATCATCACCAGGTCGGATCAGATCTCCGACCTCGACACCTACCAGCTGGCCAAGGACATCGCCAAGCGCATCGAGGCCGAGATGCAGTACCCCGGGCACATCAAGGTGACCGTGATCCGGGAGCACCGCGCGACCGAGTTCGCGCGCTGAGCAGAGGCGGCGTGGCTCGCCGGGCGCCGTGAGGGAAGAAGGCGGTTTGAAGGCGTTGACGATCCTCTGCATCGGGGACGTGTTCGGCGAGCCCGGCCGCCGTGCCCTGGTGACGTTCCTCCCGCGGCTCCGGAGCGAGTTCCAGGTCGACCTCGTGGTGGCCAACGTGGAGAACGCCGCCGCCGGGTTCGGGGTGACGCCGGCCCTCGCCCGGGGCTTCCTCGAGGCGGGCGTGGACGTGATGACCAGCGGGAACCATATCTGGGACCGGAAGGAGATCGTCGGATACATCGTGAAGGAGAACCTCCTCCTGCGTCCCGCGAACTACCCGGCGGGGACGCCGGGCGTGGGGTCGGTCGTGGTCAAGGCGGCGGCCCACGAGGTCGGCGTCCTCAACCTGCAGGGGCGCACCTTCATGGCCTCGATCGATTGTCCGTTCGCGAAGGCCGACGAGGAGATCTCGCGGCTCCGGGCCGAGACCAGCGTGATCGTGGTCGACATGCACGCCGAGGCGACCTCCGAGAAGCAGGCCATGGGCTGGTACCTCGACGGGCGCGTGTCCGCCGTCGTCGGCACGCACTCGCACGTCCAGACCGCGGACGAGCGCATCCTGACGCAGGGCACGGCGTACCTCACCGATCTCGGGTTGACCGGGCCGATCGACTCCGTGATCGGAGTGGAGCCCGACCTGGCGATCCAGCGGTTCCGGACCGGGATGCCGAGCCGGTTCGAGCCGGCCAGGGGCCGCGCCCGGCTCCAGGGCGCGGTGATCCGGATCGATCCGGAGTCGGGCCGGGCGCTGGCCATCGAGCGCGTCCAGCGGGACCTCCCCGCCTGATCCGGGCCTTCGGGGTGGCGCAGATCCTGGACGGCAAGGTTGTGGCCGCAAAGGTCCAGGGAGCCGTGGCCGAGGGGGTCGAGGCCCTTCGCGCGCGCGGCGTGCAGCCAACCCTGGCGGTCGTGCTGGTCGGAGAGGACCCGGCCTCGAAGGTGTACGTCGGGGGCAAGCGACGCGCCTGTCAGGCCGTCGGCATCGCGGCGCGCGACCACCTGCATCCGCAGGGGCTGGCCGAGGACGACCTCCTGGCCCTGATCCGCGAGCTCAACGCAGACCGCTCGGTCCACGGGATCCTTGTCCAGCTGCCCCTGCCCGCCGGGACCGATGAGGACCGGGTGATCGCGGCGGTGGACCCGGCGAAGGACGTGGACGGCTTCCACCCCGAGAACCTCGGTCGCCTGCTCGCCGGAACGCCGGGGATCCTCCCGTGCACGCCCGCGGGCGTGATGGAGATCCTCGACCACTACGGCATCGACCTGAAGGGCGCGGAGGCCGTGGTTGTCGGACGCTCTCGCATCGTCGGCAAGCCCCTGGCGCAGCTCCTTCTCGGCCGCCACGCGACGGTGACCATGTGCCACACCCGGACGCGCGACCTGGCCGCTCACACGCAGCGTGCCGAGGTGCTCGCGGTCGCGGCCGGGCGGCCAGCCGTGGTGACGGGGGACATGGTCCGACCGGACGCCGTCGTCGTGGACGTCGGCGTCAACCGGCTGCCGGACGGGACGCTCACCGGGGACGTGGACTTCGCCTCCGTGCGCCCGCGGGTGCGCGCGATCACGCCGGTCCCGGGCGGCGTCGGGCCGATGACGATCGCGATGCTCATGCGGAACACGCTCGACGCCGCCCGCCGCCAGTCGGGGCTCGGCTGAGGCAGTGGCCGTCCTGCCCCTTCCGATGCCGGACGCCGGGCGCCGCGTCTTCACGGTCTCGGAGCTGACGCGCGCGGTCAAGGACACTCTCGAGGGGCGCTTCGGCGGGCTCTGGGTCGAGGGGGAGATCTCGAACCTGCGCGCGCACAGCTCGGGACACGTCTACTTCACGCTGAAGGACGAGGAGGCGCAGGTCCGGGCTGTCCTCTTTCGGAGCCGCGTGCGGCGGGTCCGCTTCGAGCCGTCCGACGGACTCCACGTCCTCGCCTTCGGGCGCCTCGACGTCTACGCGGTCCGGGGCGAGTACCAGCTGGTGTGCGAGGTCCTGGAGCCGAAGGGCCTCGGGGCGCTCCAGCTCGCCTTCGAGCAGCGGAAGGCCCGGCTGGCGGCGGAGGGGCTCTTCGACCCGGCGCGGAAGCGCCGGCTGCCCGCGCTCCCGCGTCGCGTCGGGCTGGTCACCTCGCCGACGGGCGCGGCGGTCCGCGACTTCCTCCGGGTGGTCACCCGGCGCTTCGCGGGGCTTCAGGTCCTCGTCTGCCCCGTCCGCGTCCAGGGCGACACGGCCGCCGGCGAGATCGCCCAGGCGCTGGCAATGCTCAACCGCCTGGGCGGCCTCGACGTGATCGTCCTGGCCCGGGGCGGCGGATCCCTCGAGGACCTCTGGGCGTTCAACGAGGAGGCCGTCGCCCGGGCCATCGTGGCGTCGAAGATCCCGGTGATCTCGGCGGTCGGGCACGAGACCGACGTCACGATCGCGGACTTCGTGGCCGACCTCAGGGCGCCGACGCCGTCGGCCGCCGCGGAGCTGGTCGTGCGCGAGAAGGTCGAGCTGGTGCGCCAGCTCGACGCCCTTCGCGCGCGGCTCGGGCGGGCGATGGGCCAGCGCACCGGCCGTCTGGCCGATCGGCTCGCCGACTTTCGCCGCCGGCGAGTCCTGACGGATCCGGGGCGGCCGTTGCGGGACTGGGCGCGCCGGCTGGACGATCTTGCCACCCGTCTCGGCCGAGGGATGACTCGCCACGACGCCCGCGCACGCGAGCGGCTGGGGCGCGCCGCGCGCGCCCTTCGCCCCGGGCTGCTCGCCGCGCCGGTGAGACACCAGCATCGGCTCACCGGGCAGCTTGGGGGCCGCCTGGAGCGCGGGGTGCGCGGGGAGACCGCCCGCCGGCGGCGCGCGGTGGAGGCGCTGGCCGCGCGCCTCGACGGCCTGAGCCCGCTGGCCTGCTTGGCCCGCGGCTACGCGATCGCCGCCCTGCCCTCCGGGGAGGTGCTCACGCACGCGGATCGCGTGCGGATCGGCGACCCGGTGACGGTGCGGTTGCGCGAGGGGCGCCTCGACTGCCGGGTGGAGACGGTATGGGTTCCCGAGACGGCGGCCGGCGCCGGGGGTGGGGAGGGCGATGGCCGCCACGCCTGAGCCCGCCGCGGCGCGCGAGGAGGGCCCGAAGTTCGAGGCCGCCATGGCCCGTCTGGAGGAGATCGTCCATGCGCTCGAGGCGGGGAACCTCTCGCTCGACGACTCCCTGCGCGTCTTCGAGGAGGGGACCGGGCTTCTGCGCTTCTGCACGCGGCGCCTCGAAGAGGCCGAGCGGCGCATCGAGATCCTGATGCAGGAGGAGGGCGGGACCCGGGCCGAGCCGTTCCGGTGGGAGGAGGGGCAGGGGTGAGCTGCAGGCGAAAGGCCGTTCCGTCGACCCAGCGGAGCGAGGACGTCCCATGACGTCCTTCGACCTCGAGGCGTACTTCGCCGAGCGCCGGCGCGCGGTCGACGAGGCGCTCGACCGGTACCTCCCGCCGGCGACCGCGCCGCCGCCGGTCATCCACGAGGCGATGCGGTACAGCGTCTTCGCGGGAGGCAAGCGCCTCCGCCCGATCCTCGTGATCGCGGGGGCGGAGGCGGTGGGCGGCCAGATGCCCGACGTCCTGCCGACCGCCTGCTGCTTCGAGCTGATCCACACCTACTCGCTGGTCCACGACGACCTGCCCGCGATGGACGACGACGACTACCGGCGCGGGCGCCTCACGAACCACAAGGTGTTCGGCGAGGCGATCGCCATTCTCGCGGGTGATGCGCTCCTCACGCACGCGCTCGGCCTCGTCGCGGTCAACTTCGGGCTGGGCAAGGCGGCGCCTGACGTGTTCCCCCGCGTGCTGGCCGAGGTCGCGGCGGCCGCCGGCACCGACGGCATGGTCGGGGGTCAGGTCGTGGACGTGCAGTCCGAGGGGAAGACGGTCCCCCCCGAGACCCTGGAGTACATCCACACGCGGAAGACCGCGGCGCTCATCCGGGGGGCACTCCGGTCGGGGGCGCTGCTGGCTGGCGCGTCGGAGGCCGCGCTGGGCGCGCTCGGCGCGTACGGCGATCGAATCGGCCTGACGTTCCAGATCGTGGACGACATCCTCGATGTGGAGGGGTCGCTCGAGACCCTCGGCAAGTCGGCGGGCAAGGACGAGCGGCAGCAGAAGATCACGTATCCGGGCCTCCACGGGCTCGCCGCCTCCAAGGCGCGCGCGCTCGCGCTCACGCGCGAGGCTCATGCTGCGCTGGCGCCGCTAGGGCCGGCCGCGGAGCCCCTCCGGGCCCTGGCGGACTTCATCCTGAACCGGAAAGCCTGACGGATCCCCGTGGCTGAGATCGTCGACGTCCACGCCCGCGAGATCCTCGACTCACGCGGAAACCCGACCCTGGAGGTCGAGGTGCACCTCGACAGCGGCGCCGAGGGGCGCGCGGCCGTGCCGTCGGGCGCCTCGACGGGCAGTGCCGAGGCGCTGGAGCTTCGCGACGACGACCGCCGGCGCTTCGGCGGCAAGGGCGTGCTCCAGGCCGTGCGCAACGTCGAGCGCGTGATCGCCCCCGAGGTCAAGGGCATGGACGCGGCCGAGCAGGCCCTGATCGACCGCACGCTCTGCCAGCTCGACGGCACGCCGCAGAAGGAGACGCTGGGCGCCAACGCGATCCTCGGCGTCTCCCTCGCCTGCGCCCGCGCCGCCGCGGACGACCTCGGGATGCCGCTGTTCCGGTACCTGGGCGGGCCGAACGCGCGGATGCTGCCGCTCCCCCTGATGAACGTCATCAACGGCGGGGCGCACGCGGACAACCGGCTCGACATCCAGGAGTTCATGCTCGTTCCGGCCGGGCTGGCCTCGTTCGCGGAGGCGCTGCGAGCGGGGGCGGAGATCTTCCACGCGCTCAGGCGACTCCTGCGGGAGCAGAAGCACGCCACCGGCGTCGGCGACGAGGGGGGATTCGCGCCGGACCTGCCCGGAGCCGAGGCGGCCCTCGGCGTCCTCGTGCGTGCGATCGAGGCGGCCGGCTACCGCCCCGGCGAGGACGTGTGGCTGGCTCTCGACGTCGCCGCGACGGAGCTCTGGCGGGAGGGCCGCTACCACGCGCCGGGCGAGGGGGCGGCGTGGGCGACGGACGAGCTGATCGCCTTCTACGAGCGGCTCGCTGCCCGGTTCCCGCTGGTCTCGGTCGAGGACGGCCTCCGCGAGGACGACTGGGAGGGCTGGACCGCGCTGACCGAGCGGCTTGGCGGGCGCCTCCAGCTCGTCGGCGACGACCTCTTCGTGACGAGCGCCGAGCGGTTGGCCGAGGGCATCCGGCGCGGCGCCGCCAACGCGATCCTGATCAAGGTCAACCAGATCGGGACGCTGACCGAGACGCTCGACGCCGTCGAGCTGGCGAAGTCGTCGGGCTACGGGGTCGTCGTCTCGCACCGCTCCGGCGAGACCGAGGACACGTTCATCGCGGACCTCGCCGTGGCCGTGAACGCGGGCCAGATCAAGACCGGCTCGCTCTCCCGGAGCGACCGCGTGGCCAAGTACAATCAGCTGCTCCGGATCGAGGAGTGGCTCGGGGACGCCGCCCGCTGGCCGGGCACGGCGATCCTGCCCGGCCGCGACTGATGGCCCTCGCCGCATGACGCGCCTGGCGCGGCCCGGGTGGATCGTGGTCGGCGCGCTTCTCGTATTGGCGATCATGGCACTCTTCGGCGACAATGGAGTCCTGGCCCTGCGACAGCTGCGCGGCGAGGTCGACACGCTCGTCGGCGAGGTGCGCAGGCTGGAGATCGAGAACGAGCGCCTGTCGCGGGCGATCTCGGAGCTGCAGGAGGATCCCGCTGTCATCGAGCGTATCGCCCGGGAGGAGTTGGGCCTGGTCCGGCCCGGCGAGCGGGTGTTGCGCTTCCCGCGGAGCCCCCGCCCCGGAGAGTCCGCGCCCGCGCCTGCGCTGCCGCAGTCGCCCTGACCGGACCGGGCCGCGCCGGGTCGAGGGCCACTGATGCGCTGGACGTGGCTCGCGCCGTACACGGGCTGGCTGTTCGCCGCCACCCTGCTGTTCAACCTGCGTGCCGCCTGGAAGCTCCTGATCGACTGGGCCGGCATGCTGACGACGCTCCGGTTCGTCCGAGCCGCGCACGCGCGCCGCGGCGAGCTCCCGACGGAAGAGGCTCTCGCCGCGCGGGCGGGAGCCCCGGTGTTTCTGACGCTGGTCGCCGCGTACCAGGAACCGGGGATCGCCGCGACCCTGCAGGGCCTTCTCGGCCTCCGGTACCCGGCCGAGCGGGCGCGGTGCGTCGTCATCACGAAGGCGGCCGAGGACGCGGCGCCGCATCCGGGGATGCCGGAGAGCACCGGCGCACTGTGCCAGCAGTTCCTCGCCGACCTGCCGCCGTACGAAGCCAAGCGGCTCGCCCACCTGGTGCTCCCGGGGACCGGCCGCAAGGCCGAGCAGCTCAACTGGGGGCTACAGCCCGAGGCGCTCGCCCAGATCCTCGAGGGCGACGCGGCCGACCCGTCGCGGGTGTTCGTCGGCGTGTTCGACGCGGACTCGATTCCGGATCCCGACACGCTTCGGTGGATCGCCGGGGAGGAGCTCGCGGGGCGGGGAGCCCTGGTGTACCAGGGCGTGACCGTGTCGCTCGCGAACTGGGGAGCGCTCGGGGTCCGCGGACGGATCTGCGCCATCCAGCAGTCGTCCATCTTCACTCGCGTGTCCCTGGCCCGGCTCATCAACGAGGTCCGACGGATCCGGGTCATCGATCGCGTGACGCTGGGGATTCCGGGCTGGGCGGCCGCGTGGGTCCGGACGGCCCTCGAGTTCTGCTTCCGGCGCTCCCAGATCTGCCTCGGGCACCACCAGTTCGTCCGGCTCGACGTGCTCCAGAGCCTCGGCGGGTTCCCGACGGGCGGGGCGACCGAGGACTCGACGCTCGGCTACATGCTGGGCGCGCGGGGGATCCTGATCCGCGCGATGCCGATGATCGAGCTGACGGACCTGCCGGAGACGAGGGAGAAGATCATCCGCCAGAACGCGCGCTGGTATCAGGGCGTGCTCGACGACGTCGGCTACCTGTGGGCGGCGTGGCGCGCCGCTCCCACGGCGTTCAACCTCGCCCAGCTCGTCCGCCACGTGGTCAACAAGGTCGTGGAGTGGCCGGTCGCCGCGTTCGTGTACCCGGCGATGGGCTACCTCGGCTGGCACTTCGCCTACGCGTACCGGCAGGAGCATCCGGCCCTCTTCCTCGTCGCGGTGGCGGTTCCCACGGTGTCGCTCGGGCTCACCGTCTGGGTCGGCGGGGTGGTCACGCAGCGTGAGATACAGGCGATGGAGCCGTACCTGCCCCGGCCCATTCCGCTCCGATGGGAGAACTGGGGCGAGTGGCTGCTCGCCACGTTCCGCTGCCAGACCTACTGGCTCCTGGCCACGCGGGCGTCGTGGCGGGTCCTCTGGCGGACGGTCCGCGACGGGCGCTACGAGCCGAGCAAGACGGACCGCGTCACGCGCGGCGACCTGCAGCGGACGGCGGTCGGGCAGTGGTGGGACCGCCTCGTCGGCGGTGACCGGCTGGACCGGATTCCCGACGCGCCCCCGGCCGCCTCGATCTCGACGCCGCGGCCCGGCTCCCTGCCACGCTCGCCGCGCCCCTAGGGCCGCGCGCTCGTTGGGCTCACGGGCGCCCCGCGCCTGGGGCCCGCTCCGCTTGACAGGCCTCCGAGGCTACAGTACCGTGCAAGGCGTACCGCGGGGTGGAGCAGTCCGGTAGCTCGTTGGGCTCATAACCCAAAGGTCGCTGGTTCAAATCCAGCCCCCGCAACCAAGGAACTCGAGGGGTTACGGCGCACGCCGTAGCCCCTTGGGTTTTCAACCCAACGTTCGCCGCGAAATCGCCGCATATAAAATCTGGGCATCCGTAGACACGCGATCCGGCAGTTCACGGACAAATTCACGACAGGCGGCGCGTCGAATTCTTCGTCCACACAACGCCTTTGGCCGGCGACGGCCGGCCTGGGTGACGCGGCCTTGGCAGGCCGGTTGACAACACGTCGTCGGTCGCGGAGGGGACCCCGCGGGACAGCCGGCTCAGATCTGCCCGGCGAGCGCGGTCAGCGGCGATGCGCTGGGCTCAGGACGCCGGGGCCGTCGCGAGTGGGGTGACGGCCCACGCGAGGGCCTGCGCCGCGGCGGCCGTGCGGTTCTCGACCCCCAGCTTCGCGAAGATGTGATCGAGGTGCTTGTGCACGGTCCTCGGCTTCGTCCCGAGGATGTCGGCGATCTCGGCGTTGGTCTTCCCCTGCGCGACCCAGGCGAGCACTTGGGCCTCCCGGCGCGTGAGGCCGAGCGACTCCAGGGAGACGACGTCGGGGACCGTGCGGCGCTCCTCCAGGAGCAAGGTCGGACGCTCGCGATCCGCCAGCCGCCGGACGACGAGCCGCCCGCCCGGGCCCTCGACCACCAGCGGCGTGCGGGGCGGCGGGACGCGATCCGCGGCGCCGGCCTTCCCCGTCTCCGACCGGAGCCACCGGGCGAGGTCCTCGGGCAGACGGTCACCCTCTCGAGGCGCCCCCGCGAAGTACGCGCTGAGCCACGCGCGGGCGCGCGCGGTGGTCCCTCGGATGCGTCCCCCTCGCGAGATCGCCACCAGCTCCGCCCCCACGGCCCGGAGCGCGCCCTCCGCGAGGGCCCGCTCGCGCTGGAGGTCCGTGAAGGCCTCCGCGTTCCGGTAGGCCACGATGAGATGCGGGCGGAGGATGTCCAGCATGAGCCGCTCGCGCTCGGAGAAGTCGTGGCGGCCTCGATTCAACGAGAACCCGATGACGAGAGGCGATCGAGACGGCAGCGTGACCGCGATCTGGTGGCCCACGCCAAACGGCTGGTAGAGCTCCCTGTACAGGCCGAGGCGGCGGAACTGCCGCATCGTCAAGAAGTCCGAGATCTTGAGCGCCTGCCCGTCGCCGGTTCGCCGAGAGTGGGCGATGAGGGGGTTCTCATCGACGTGCCGCTCGAAGGCGCCCAGTGTCTCCGGCGTCAGGAGCCCGGGCGGGCTCACCTTGACGACGCTCCGCCGCCGGGGAAGGTTGACCTCGTTGTACGAGACGATCTCGGCGGGCACGACCACGGGAAGCCGCGTGATAGCGTGTTCCGAGAAGGCGTCGCGGCTCCGGACGGCATAGGCGTCGTGCAGGAAGTCGAGGAGGAGCCCGAGATCTCGCGACGCCAGCACCGGCATCCCCGGGCTCACATCGGCCAGCAGCCCCCGAGCTGGCGCTCCCGGACGCTTCGGCCAGAAATCGACCGCGCGAGCCGCCGCACCTTCCGTACCCCGCGTACTCCAAAAGGCGTATCGACACTAGCAGACCCCCTGGGTATGTCAAGGCTCGAGGAAGGTGGTCCATGCGGTTGGGCGCCGACCGCCCCGAGGACCGCTCGCAGCCCTCCGAGGACGCAGTGTCTCGCGGCTCGGGTCCCGCGCGCAGCCTGGGCGGGGTCGCCGACCCCCCGGGTGGCGACGGCGGGCCGCGGGTTCGACG
>DASZOL010000014.1:0-26256 GCA_035550795.1 Candidatus Methylomirabilota bacterium | reverse complement strand
GGGCACTCGCTGTTGCGTCCGTACAGCGCCTGCATGAGATCCGCCTGCTCGGTCTTCGTCGGGAGGCCGGTGGAGGGCCCGCCCCGCTGGATGTCGAAGACTACGATGGGCAGCTCGGCCGTGACCGCCAGCGCGATCCCCTCGGACTTGAGCGCCAGGCCCGGGCCGCTCGTCGCGCAGAGCCCGATCCCGCCTCCGAACGCGGCGCCGATGATCGCCCCCACCGCGGCGATCTCGTCCTCCGCCTGGAAGGTCCGCACGTGAAAGCGCTTGTGCATCGAGAGCTCGTGGAGGATGTCGCTGGCCGGCGTGATCGGATAGGCGCCGTAGACGACCGGCAGGGCGGTGCGCTGGGCCGCCGCCAGGATCCCCCAAGCCAGCGCCCGGTTCCCCGTCATGCTCCGGTAGACGCCCGGCGCCATCTCGGCAGGCTCCACGCCGTAGCACTCGGCGAAGATCTCCGCGGTCTCGCCGAAGTGGTAGCCGGCCTTGAGGGCGCGCGTGTTCGCCTCGGCGACGTCGGTGTTCTTCGTGAAGCGTTTCTTGATCCAGTCGAGCGTGGGCTCGATCGGCCGCGTGTAGATCCACGAAACCAGCCCGAGCGCGAAGAAGTTCTTGCAGCGGTCCTTCTCCTTCGCGTTGAGCGGGAGGCCGGCGAGGCCGTCGATCGTCAGGCGCGTGATGTCGATCTTGTGGGTTCGGTACCGCTCGTCCAGGGCGGCGTCTTCCAGCGGGTTCGCCGGATAGCCAGCCCGGTCCAGGTTCTTCTTCTCGAACGCGCTCGTGTTGAGGATGAGGAGCCCGCCCTCCTTGAGGTCCGGGAGGTGAACCTTCAGGGCGGCGGGGTTCATCGCCACGAGGCAGTCCAGGCGGTCGCCCGGCGTGTAGACGCGCCGGCTACCGAACTGGAGCTGAAAGCTGGAGACCCCGAAGAGCGTGCCCGCCGGCGCCCGAATCTCGGCCGGGAAATTCGGCAGCGTGGCGATGTCGTTCCCCGCCCACGCCGCCTCGGTGGTGAACTGCTCACCGGTCAGTTGCATGCCGTCGCCCGAGTCCCCCGCGAAGCGCACGACGGCACGATCCAGGATTCGCCTGGGCTTGGTGGGGGCCAACACGGTCGCCGTGGATTGGCTCATGGACGGTCAGTCTCCTTGCGTCGGATGAAGCTCTTGACCGGGCCGGCGCGATGGTCGGCGGGGACCCGGCGACGTGGCGTCACCCGCTCGCGAGCACACGGGGCACATGGTACCCAAACGTCCGCTCCATCGCAAGGTTATGGACCCCCGTCCCGGGGCCTGGGGGCGCCCGGCCGGCCGTTCACGGGGGTCACGGGCCGGCCGCGGCGCCAGACAGGGCTTCACGGGCCCTCGAGCCTGACGTCCGTGGGTCCGGACCGCCCGGCGCCTCCCTGTCCCCGGCCTTCCGGAGGACGTCGATGAAGCGATCCACGACGGGCGGCAGACGCTTCCCCTTCCGGTGGATTATGGCGATCGGCCGGACCAGCCGACCGATCGCGAGCGGGACCGCGCCGAGCATCCGGATGCTCACTTCCTTGGTGACGGCCGGCCGCGGCAGGATGCTCACGCCCGCGGCGATGGCGATCGCCTGCTTGATGGTCTCGATGTTGTCGAACTGCATGACGACCTCGACGCGGATCCCCGCCTGCCGGAGGACGCGGTCGATGGCCCGGCGGATCGGCAGGTCGTGGTCAAAGGCCACGAAGGGCTGGCCCTGGAGATCGGCGGCTTCGGCGACCCGCCGGCGGGCAAGCCGGTGGCTCGGGTGGCACACGAGGACCATTGGCTCCTCGCGGAGCGGCAGCACGTGGAGCGCCCGGCTGGCCGGCGGGTATGACAGGATCCCGAGGTCCGCCTCGTCCCCGAGCACCGCCTCGACCACCTTGCGCGGATGCAGGCACTCCAGCAGGACGCGCGCGTGGGGGTGCATCGCCATGAAGGGCTGCATGTGCCGGCTCATGTCGTGAAGGCCGACCGAGTAGATCGCGGCGACACGGACCGTGCCTTCGACGCGCTGCCGGGATCGCGCGAGGTCCCCCCGCGCGCGCTCGAAGCCCGCCAGGAGGTCCCGGCACGCCTCGTAGAAGCCGCGCCCCTCCGGCGTCGGCTGGAGGGGGCGCCGCGAGCGGTCGAGAAGCTGGACGTCGAGCTCGGTCTCGATCTGCTGGATCGCCTGGCTCGCCGCGGACTGGGTCACGCCGCTCTCGGCCGCGCCGCGGGAGATGCTCCGGAGGCGCACGACGTCGCAGAAGAGCTTCAGCGTCTCGAGCTGCACGACCCCAGGCTACATCATTAGTCACCCTAATGCGGTGATTTATCGCTTTTGCCCTTGGCTAATGCTCAACACTGCTGTAGTCTCCTGCCACCGGCCTCCGGGGGCTGGTTCGCAAGGGCCGGCGACGTTGCCGCCACGCGGGTGACTGCGGGAGTGAGCCGATGACGACACCAGGGATGCCGCCAGCGCAGGGCCTCTACGATCCCCGCCACGAGCACGAGTCGTGCGGCGTCGGCTTCGTCGTTGACCTCAAGGGACGGAAGTCTCACGCCATCGTGACGCAGGCCCTGACCGTCCTGAAGAACCTCCTGCACCGCGGCGCCTGCGGCTGCGAGCCGAACACCGGGGACGGAGCCGGCATCCTGCTCCAGATGCCTGATCGTTTCCTCCGGCGGGAGTGCGCGCGGCTGGAGATTTCCCTTCCCGCCCCTGGCGAGTACGGCTGCGGTCTCGTGTTCCTGCCGCGGGAGACCGCTCCGCGCCACCGGGTCCAGGCCGTCCTGCACTCGGTCGTGGAGCACGAAGGACAGCGGCTCCTCGGCTGGCGCGACGTCCCGACCGACGACGGCCTGCTCGGCGAGACGGCGCGCTCCGTCGAGCCGGTTGTCAAGCAGGTGTTCGTGGGGCAGGGCCCGGACATCCGGGACCGGCAGCACTTCGAGCGCAAGCTCTACATCATCCGGAAGCTCTTCGAGAAAGCCATCGCGGCGGCCGACGTCCGGGAGCAGACGTTCGCCTACCTGCCGAGCCTCTCGTGCAACACGCTGATCTACAAGGGCATGCTGAGCGCCGACCAGATCGAGGCCATGTACCCGGACGTGGTCGACCCGGACGTCGAGTCAGCGCTGGCGCTCGTGCACCAGCGGTTCAGCACGAACACGTTCCCGTCCTGGCCGCTCGCGCATCCCTACCGGTACGTCGCGCACAACGGCGAGATCAACACGCTCCGGGGCAACATCAACTGGATGCGCGCCCGCGAGGCGCTGTGCCGGTCCAGCGTCTTCGGGGACGAGCTGTGGAAGGTCCTGCCGGTCACGCGCGACGGGTTGTCGGACTCCGCGACCTTCGACAACGTCCTCGAGTTCCTGGTGATGAACGGGCGCTCCCTGCCCCACGCCATCCTGATGATGATCCCCGAGCCGTGGCAGAAGCACGAGTCGATGAGCCCGGACCGCCGGGCGTTCTACGAGTACCACTCCGCGCTCATGGAGCCCTGGGACGGCCCGGCGTCGATCGCGTTCACCGACGGGACGGTTATCGGGGCGATCCTCGACCGGAACGGACTGCGGCCGTCCCGGTACTACGTGACCAAGGACGGCCTCGTCGTGATGGCGTCCGAGGTCGGCGTGCTGGACATCCCGCCGGAGAACGTGGCGATCAAGGAGCGCCTGCACCCGGGGCGGATCTTCCTGGTCGACACGGCGCGCGGCCGGATCGTCGACGACGAGGAGATCAAGGCCCAGCTCGCGGCCGAGCACCCGTATGGCGACTGGCTCCGCGAGAACCTTGTCCAGCTCGGTGACCTGCCGAAGCACGCTGCGCCCGCGGCCGACCACGACACGGTGCTCCAGCGGCAGATCGCATTCGGGTACACGCACGAGGACCTCCGGATCCTGCTGGCGCCGATGGCGAATCGAGGCGAGGAGGCGCTCGGTTCGATGGGCACCGACACGGCGCTCGCGGTCCTGTCCAACCGGCCGCGGCCCCTCTACGACTACTTCAAGCAGCTCTTCGCCCAGGTCACGAACCCTCCCCTGGACCAGATCCGGGAAGAGCTCGTGACCTCGATGGAGTCCACGATCGGCCCCGAGGGGAACCTCCTCGAGCCCCGGCCGGAGTCGTGCCGCCAGATCGTGATCCCCGACCCCGTGCTCTCGAACGGGGAGGTGGCCCGCCTCCGCCACATGCAGCATCCGTGGTTCAAGGCGATGACGCTCCCGATGCTCTACCCGATGGCCGAGGGGGCGGAAGGGCTCGCGCGGGCGCTCGATGCGCTCCAGGCCGGGGCGAGCCAGGCGATTGCGGGCGGGCACAACGTGCTCATCCTGTCCGACCGGGGCATCTCGCGCGAGCAGGCGGCCATTCCGAGCCTGCTCGCGACAGGGGCGGTCCACCACCACCTCGTGCGGCGCGGCGAGCGCACCCGCGTGGGTCTCGTCCTCGAGACGGGCGACGCGCGCGAGGTGCACCACATGTGCCTGCTCATCGGGTACGGCGCGGGCGCGGTGAATCCCTGGGTGGCCTTCGAGACCCTCGACGACATGATCCGTCAGGGCCTCCTGCCGGGGATCGACCACCAGGCGGCCGTGAAGAACTACATCAAGGCGCTGAACAAGGGGATCCTCAAGGTCATGGCCAAGATGGGGATCTCGGCGCTGCAGAGCTACTGCGGGGCCCAGATCTTCGAGGCCATCGGGCTCGACAAGGACGTGGTCGATCGCTACTTCACGGGCACGCTCTCGCGCGTGAGCGGAATCGGCCTGGACGTCATCGCCGAGGAGGCGCGCCGGCGGCACGCGCATGCCTTCCCGAGCCGGCCGGTCGGCCCGGCGGAGCTCGACTGGGGCGGCGAGTACCAGTGGCGCCGCGACGGGGAATTCCACCTGTTCAACCCCGAGACGGTCTTCAAACTGCAGCACGCGACCCGGAGCGGTCAGTACCAGATCTTCAAGGAGTACAGCCGCGCGGTGGACGAGCAGAGCCGGGATATGGCCACGCTGCGCGGCCTGTTCGTCCTGAAGGCCGCCGAGACGGCCGTACCGCTGGACGAGGTCGAGCCGGTCGAGTCGATCCTCAAGCACTTCGCGACGGGCGCCATGTCGTACGGCTCGATCAGCCAGGAGGCCCACGAGACGCTCGCCATTGCGATGAACCGGATCGGAGGCAAGTCGAACACCGGGGAAGGCGGCGAAGACGCAGCGCGGTACCGGCGCGAGGCCAACGGCGACTGGCGGCGGAGCGCGATCCACCAGGTGGCCTCGGGGCGCTTCGGCGTCACCAGCGAGTACCTGGTGAATTGCGACGATCTCCAGATCAAGATGGCCCAGGGCGCCAAACCGGGCGAGGGCGGCCAGCTCCCGGGGCACAAGGTGTATCCCTGGATCGCCAAGGTGCGGCATTCGACCCCCGGCGTGGGGCTGATCTCGCCCCCGCCGCACCACGACATCTACTCGATCGAGGACCTGAAGCAGCTGATCCACGACCTGAAGAACGCGAACCCCCGGGCGCGCATCCACGTGAAGCTCGTCGCCGAGGTCGGGGTCGGCACCGTCGCGGCGGGCGTGGCCAAGGCCTTCTCGGACGTCGTCTTGATCTCGGGCCACGACGGCGGGACGGGCGCGTCGCCGCTCACGTCGATCAAGCACGGGGGCGTTCCGTGGGAGCTCGGCCTCGCCGAGACCCAGCAGGTGCTCGTCCTCAACAAGCTGCGGGACCGGATCGTGGTCCAGGTGGACGGGCAGCTCAAGACGGGGCGGGACGTCGTGATCGCCGCGCTGCTCGGCGCGGAGGAGTTCGGGTTCGCGACCGCCCCCCTTGTGGTCATGGGCTGCGTCATGATGCGCGTCTGCCACCTCAACACATGCCCGGTGGGCATCGCGACCCAGGACCCCGAGCTGCGCAAGCGCTTCACGGGGGCGCCGGAGTTCGTGACGACCTTCTTCCGTTTCATCGCCGAGGAGGTTCGCGAGCTGATGGCGCACCTCGGCTTCCGGACGCTCGACGAGATGATCGGCCGGGTGGACCGCCTGGACGTGCGGGCGGCGATCGACCACTGGAAGGCGCGGGGCCTGGACTTCGCGACGATCCTCCACCGGCCCGCGGTCGGCCCGGACGTCGCGATCCGTCGCGTCCGGCCGCAGGACCACGGGCTCGATCGCTCGCTGGACATGACCACCCTGGTGCCCCTCTGCCGGCCGGCACTCGAAACCCGGACGCCCGTCGATCTGCGCCTGCCCATCCGCAACGTGCACCGGACCGTGGGGACGATCCTCGGGTACGAGGTGACCTCGCGGTGCGGTGCCGACGGCCTCCCCGACGACACGATCCGGATCCACTTCACCGGATCGGCCGGACAGAGCTTCGGGGCCTTCGTCCCGCGGGGCATTACGCTCGTCCTCGAGGGCGACTCGAACGACTACCTCGGCAAGGGGCTCTCGGGCGGCAAGCTCGTGGCCTTCCCGCCGCGCGAGGCGACGTTCGCGCCCCAGGAGAACATCCTCGTGGGGAACGTCGTGCTCTACGGTGCGACGAGCGGCGAGGCGTACGTCCGGGGGATCGCCGGCGAGCGGTTCGCCGTGCGCAACAGCGGCGCCCTGGCGGTGGTCGAAGGGGTCGGGGACCACGCGTGCGAGTACATGACAGGCGGGCGGGTCGTGGTGATCGGCCGATCCGGGCGGAACTTCGCCGCCGGGATGTCCGGCGGAGTCGCCTACGTGCTCGACGCGGCGGGCGACTTCCGGCGCCGCTGCAATCTCGGGATGGTGGACGTCGAGCCGCTCGCCCAGCCGGAGGACGTCGAGGAGGTGCGGGAGCTCCTGCGGCGGCACGTGCGCTACACGGGGAGCACCGTCGCCGGGCGGATACTCGCCGACTGGGACGCCGAGCAGCCGCGCTTCGTCAAGGTCATGCCGCGTGACTACAAGCGGGCCCTGGCCGCGATGCGGCGCGCCCGGGAGGAGGGCATCCCGTGGGAGCGCGCCGTGATGGAAGGGGCTCACGGCTAGACCGGGCATGGGCAAGGTCACCGGCTTCCTCGAGTTCACCCGGGACAAGCAGCCGTACCGGCCGGTCGACGAACGGCTCCGCGACTGGGGGCAGGTCATGCTCCCGTGGCCCGTGCCGAAGCTCCAGAAGCAGGCGGCCCGGTGCATGGACTGCGGCATCCCCTTCTGCCACCAGGGCTGTCCGCTGGGGAACCTCATCCCCGACTGGAACGATCTCGTCTACCGGGACGACTGGCGGGAGGCCATCGATCGCCTCCACGCGACGAACAACTTCCCCGAGTTCACCGGCACCCTGTGCCCCGCCCCGTGCGAGGGCTCGTGCGTCCTCGGGATCAACGACGATCCGGTCACCATCAAGCCGATCGAGCTGGCGATCGTCGATCGGGCGTTCGCCGAGGGCTGGATCGCCCCCGAGCCTCCGGCGGTAGGGACCGGCAAGCGCGTCGCCGTCGTGGGCTCCGGCCCCGCCGGCCTGGCCGCCGCCCAGCAGCTCCGCCGCGCCGGGCACGACGTCACGGTGATCGAGCGGGCCGACCGGATCGGGGGCCTGCTGCGGTACGGTATCCCCGAGTTCAAGATGGAGAAACGCGTCCTCGACCGCCGCCTCGACCAGATGCGGGCGGAGGGCGTCGAGTTCGTGACGGGGGCCCACGTGGGCGTCGAGGTGGACGTGGAGGATCTCCGCCAGGGGCACGACGCGCTGCTGCTGGCGGGCGGCGCCTGCCACGCGCGCGACCTGCCCATCCCCGGGCGCGAGCTGGGCGGGATCCACCTCGCCATGGAGTACCTGCCGCTCCAGAACCGTCGCTGCGAGGGCGACCGCATCCCCGACGTGGAGTTCCTCACGGCACGAGGCAAGCGGGTCATCATCCTCGGCGGGGGAGACACGGGCGCCGACTGCCTCGGCACCGTGCACCGGCAGGGCGCCCGCTCGGTCCACCAGCTGGAGATCCTGCCGCGGCCGCCTGACCGGCGCGCGCCGGACAACCCGTGGCCGCAGTACCCGAACGTCTACCGGGTCTCCTCGGCCCACGAGGAAGGCGGCGACCGCGTCTATGCAGTCTCGACGCGGCGCTTCCTCGGGGACGAGCGGGGCCAGGTACGGGGACTCGAGGCGGTCCGGGTGGAGCTCAGCCGGGAGGCCGGACGTCCGGTCTTCCGCGAGGTTCCGGGGTCGGAGTTCACCCTCCCGTGCGAGCTGGTCCTCCTCGCCATGGGCTTCCTCGGGCCGGAGCGCCCGGGCATGCTCGAGAAGCTGGGCGTGCGCCTGACGGAGCGGGGCAATGTCTGGCGGGACGCGAGCTGGATGACGAGCGTCCCGGGCGTATTCACCGCCGGGGACATGCAGCGCGGCCAGTCGCTCATCGTGTGGGCGATCGCCGAGGGGCGAAGCGCCGCCCAGGGGGTGGATCGCTACCTGATGGACCGCTCTGACCTTCCCGCTCCCCTCCCCTGACCGCCGCTGTAGCAGCCCGCCACGAGGAGCGGTGGGCTGGTTGGTGCTATGGTCCCACGCCGCGCCAGACCACGTGGCCGACGAAGAACGGCCCGAGCGTCTGGATGAACTCCGACGTCTGGGCCGTGCGGCGCATGGTCTGCACGAGGTGCGAGAGGGCGTGGAGGTCCCGCCCGACGAGCCCGATCACGAAGTCGTTGTCGTGCGTGTCGAGCCCGTGGCAGGCCAGGCGGACGTCGTGCGCGAGGTCCGCCGCGCCGTACGTACGTCCGAGGACGGCGTGCTCCTTGAGGATCGCCCCCTGCTCCTGAGGCGTGAGTCGCGCGAACGTCCCGGTTCGCCGGAGCGGATACCAGATCGCCCACGGCCACTCCGGGCCGAGGGCGGTGCGCCGCGGCCGGGCCAGGAGCCAGTCCTCGAGATCCGTCTCGAAGCCGCTGGCGTAGGTGCGACCGAACATGGTGAGCTCGGGCTTCCGGCGGAGCGCCAGGAACGGCTCGCTCCCGAGAACCTCGCGCCAGCGGCTCACGAAGAAGGCCGGGTCCTCGGAGATGCCGAGGACGCCGACGCCTAGCGGATCGGCCGCGTCGGCGTAGAGGACGCCCTCCAGGCGCGCACGCTCCAGCGCTCCGGCGAGCCGCTTGGGGTCGTCGCAATCGCCGAAGGCCTGGAGCTGCATGTAGAGGCGCCGGGTGGACGTCTGCTGGCCGGCGCCATGCTCCAGGATGTCGACCTTGCTTCCCTCCGGCGGCCCCATGGCCGTCTCCGCCCCGCCGTCAACCGGCCGCGACGGGCTCGGGCGAGAGCCCCGCGCGCTGGTGCTCGCGGACGAGGCCCGCCTTCCGCACGCCGACGTCGAGATGGTCCCATGGCAGGACCTCGCTGAGCGGGCGCTCCCGGCGCGTGTAGAAGTCGGGATCGCCGCCCCACTCCCGGAGCGCGGTCCGCCAGTCGCCTTCGAGCTGCGCCGACCGCTCGAGAAGCCCCGCGACGCGCCGGTCCCCACGGGCCAGGAGCGCCTGGAGGTACGCCTCGCGCGGGTTCTCGTGCAGCACGCGCACGTTGGGAAGGCGCCGAACCCCGGCCTTGATCGTCCGGAGCTTGGATTCCAGGCGGCCCACGGGATCGAACGCGGCCCACTGGAACGGCGTCCACGGCTTCGGCACGAAGGAGCTGATCGAAAGCGTCAGCCGGCCGAAGGACTCGCCCTGCGCCGACGGGACCCGCAGCCGCTCGAGGAGGCGCGCGGCGAGAGCCGGGATGGCCGCGATGTCCTCGTCCGTCTCGGTGGGTAGCCCGATCATGAAGTAGCACTTCAGGTTCGGCAGGCCGTGCGCGCGCACGAGGTCGCAGGCCTCGTACAGCTGAGCGTCCGAGATGTCCTTCCGGATCACGTGGCGCAGCCGCTCGGTGCCGGCCTCGGGCGCCACCGTGAGCGTCCGGTGCCCGCCCCGGCGGAGCGACGAGACGAGCTCCTCGGTGAGGCTGTCGGCGCGGATGGACGAGATGGAGACCTCGAGCCCTTCCTCCCGGAGCACCTGCATCAGCCCGCCGATCCAGGGATAATCGGAGACGCATGCCCCGACGAGCCCGACGCGGCTCGAGTCCTTCTTGATCTCGCGGACCGTCTCCCGGAGCGTCTCGAGGCTCCGGTGGCGAACGGGCCGGTAGATCTGCCCTTCCAGGCAGAACCGGCATCCGCGGCCGCAGCCCTTCCCGACCTCGAGGAGCGCCAGGTGGCCGTACTCCGCGTTGGGCGTCCTGAGGAGCGAGATCGTCCGGAACTCGTCGACCTTCTTCAGCCGGCGCTTCGTGACGATCGACGGCACGCCGCTCTGGGCGCGCACCTCCGCGATGCCGCCCTCGTCGTCGTAGGAGACCGCGTAGCGCTGCGGGATGTAGATGCCGGGAACCGGCGCCAGGCGGTCCAGGAGCGCTTCCCGCCGCCGGGCGCCGGGCGGTGCGGCGCCGACGACCTCGCGGTAGGCGCCGACGATCTCTCCGACGATCTCCTCGCCCTCGCCCACGACGACGAAGTCCATGAACGGCGCGATGGGCTCCGGGTTGGCGAAGGCGCAGACGCCGCCCATGAGGACGAAAGGCTCCTCGGGCCCGCGATCCTCGGGCCGGAGCGGGATGCCCGCCATCTCGAGCAGCCGGAGAGTGTGGATGTAGTCGCCCTCGTAGGTGATGGAGAACCCGACGAGGTCGAACTCCCTGAGTGACCGCTTCGACTCGAGCGAGAACGGGCCGGTGCCGGTCCTCCGGTACTCGGGCAGGTCCTCCGGGTCAGGCAGAAACGCGCGCTCGCACACGACGTCCGGAAGGGCGTTGAGGTGGCGATAGATCGTCTGGAAGCCCAGGTTGGACATGCCGACCGCGTAGGTGTTCGGGTAGACGAGGGCGAACGAGACGCGGCCCCCCCAGTCCTTGCGGATGGTCCCGGTCTCCTGCTCCAGCAGGCGGTCAGCTTTTGCTTTGAGATTCCAGGACATACGACATCGAGAGTAACAGACGCTGTCCCGGGATGCTACTGCCGGCGAGGAACCGGAGCCGCGCGTCGCGGTGCGCCGTGGACAGAGCCGCTGCAGCCGCCAGGGATTCGGGAGCTACGGGAGCGTCGGCCAGGTGGGCCAGGTCGGGAGCGCCGGCAATGACTTGAGCGCGTCGGCGAAGGCGCTCCAGAGGAAGAGCTCCCGGCCCCATCCGGGGCCGATCGCGTGCGCGCTACGAGGCCCCAGCTGCGACATGGCCACCTTCGACGCCTCCCGGATGTCGTCGAGGCGCTGGAACGCTCCCTGAGGCCCCCGGCGGCTCAAGGTCGGCGGCCCGGTGAGCTGGCCCGTCGGCTGGCGCCCGAACCCGAGGAGGTACTCCTGTCCGTCCCGTCCTTCGATCAGGATGCCTTTGACGTTCATCGTGCCCTCCGGTCTGGCGGGCCGGGCGATGCCTCGGCCAGGTCTCGCAGCCGCTCGCGCAGCTCCCACGGCGCGGTCCTGTTGCTGTCCCAGCGCCGCATGCCGACGGCGTCCGCGTACGAGGCCCAGCGATACTCCGTGTGCTCCTCGGAGAGGCGGAGCTCGTGCGTGTCGAGCCGCACGCCAAACGCCCGCTGCGGCACCACGTACGTCGTGGGTCCCCAGAGGCGCCGGTCTCGAAAGCAAGAGGCCGGAATGCTGGCGGCCGAATCCAGCGGGATCAACGGTGTCTCCGGCGGGATCGCCGCCTCCTCGAGCATCTCTCGACGGGCGGCCTGCTCGGTCGTCTTCCCCTGCTCGGCGCCGCCGGCAATGCCCTGCCAGCACGCGTCGGGGTAGTTGGACCGCCTGAAGATGGCGAACTCCAGTCCGCCGCTCGCGGTCACGCGAGAGGGCAGCACCAGGATCTGGAGAGGGGTGCGGCGCGGCTTCTCGCTCATTCGTGACGACCCCCGGGGAAACCTGAAGCCGCCCCTACCGCGCCGGCGCGGCCGGGGCGGGAGCCGCGGAGCCCGGACCTACCGGCGCCCGGGGACGGGCGGGGCGGCCTTCCGGGTGGCGACGTCCGCCGCCAGCGACAGGCGCTCGACCTCCACCTCGAAGTCGGTCTGCGAGGTCGCCGTGCGCCGGGCCTCCTCGTAGGACACCATCCCCTTCTGGTACCACTCGATGGCGCTCTGGTTGAACGACTGCATGCCGTACGTGTCCCGGCCCTCGGCGATCACCTGCGCGAGCTGGGCCGTGCGGCCCGGCTCCTCGACGCAGCGCTGGACGGTCAGCGTCCCGACGAGCACCTCGACCGCGGGGATCAGGCCCGGCTCGTCCGCCCGCTCCATGAGCCGCTGCGAGATGACGCCCCGCAGGACCTGGCCGAGCTGCTGGCGGATCTGGCGCTCGTAGTCCGGGGGGAACTGGGAGATGATCCGGTTGATCGTCTCCGCCGCGGTGATGGTGTGGAGCGTCGAGAGCACGAGATGGCCGGTCTCGGCCAGGGTCAGGACCGTCTGCATCGTCTCGAGGTCGCGCATCTCGCCGACCATGACGACGTTGGGGTCCTGGCGCAGGCAGATGCGCAGCGCTTCGGCGAAGCCCGGCGCGTCCATCCCGACCTCACGCTGGGTGACGATGCTCGTGCCGTCCTCGAACAGGTACTCGATCGGGTCCTCGATCGTCACGATGTGGTCGGCGCGCTGGTGATTCATGTGATTGACCATCGAGGCCAGCGTCGTCGTCTTGCCGGAGCCGGCCGGGCCCGTCACCAGAACCAGCCCGCGCGGCTCCATGGCGAGCTTCGCCACGACGGGCGGGAGGTGGAGCTCCTCGAAGGTGGGCGGCTCGTACGGCACCACACGGAGGGCGATGCCGACGTTGGCCCGGGCCCGGAAGATGCTCGCCCGGAAGCGGCCGATCCCGGCCACCGTGTACTGAACGTCGACGCCCCCGTCCTTCTCGAGCTTCTGGCGCTGGAGATTGTTGATCATCGCCCCGGCCATCTGCTCCAGGTCCTTCCCGTCGAGCAGGGGCCAGTTCTCCAGACGCATCAGGTGCCCGCGCACTCGGAGGACGGGGTACTGCCGCGCCTTCAGGTGGACGTCGGACGCGCCGAGGCTCATGGCTTCCCGCAGGACGCCGGCGAGCTCCATCGTTCCTCCCTGGCCTACTCCTCGGTGGGCCTCGACCCCCGCGGCGGCGCGGGGCGCGCCGGCCGGGCTCCAAACGGATTCATTCTCGTCGCCGGTCCCGGTCGAAGTCAAGGTTTGCCGGGTCGCCCTCGGCGGGCCGTGCGAAGATAGCCGGCGGAGACGAGAGCGGCGCCGGGCACCCGTTCCCGGCGCCTGCGCCCCCATTACGGTGATGCCACCCCGCAGAGTTCCGCGCTGCGCCGCTCGGCGATTCGCCAGCCGATGGGCCGCGACCGCCACGCTCTGGCTCACGCCGGCCCTGGCCCTCGCCGACCACGGTGTTCCCGCGCCCACCCGGAGCGGCGGCCTGGGCTGGATGTCGTGGCTGCTGGTCGCCGGCGCCGTGGCGGCCGTTGGTCTGGCGGCCTGGGCGTTCTTCGCTCCCGACCGTCCGAAGGACCGTGGAGCGACCACGGCTGGGGAGAGACCGGAGCCGGAGTCCCCGCGGCGATGATCGGCGTCCCCGGGCGCGCCCGGCTGGGAGGGATCGCCTTCGCTTCGCGGCGGTCCTGATGGAGATCGTCGCCCTCGCCGTGCGCTGGATTCACACGGCGGCTGCGGTGTCGCTCGTCGGTGTCTTCGCGTGCTTCGTGCTGGTCGTGCGTCCGGCGGCTCGAGTGGCGGGCGAATCCGGGCGCGAGCAGCTTCGCGAGCTGGACAGGCGGCTCCTCACGCTCGCGGGGCTGGCTCTCTTCGTCGTCCTCGCCGGCGGACTGCTCGACCTCTGGCGGCAGGTCGGCGTGGCCACCGGGGCAAGCCTCCGGGAGAGCCTGGACGGCGACCGCATCCTCGCGGTCCTGGCCGACACGCGGTACGGGACCGTCTGGCTTGCGCGGACCGGGATCCTCGTTCTCCTGGCGGCGCTCCTCCTGCTGGCCGAGGAGGCCGGCCCGGGCGACTGGCTGGCGCTCCGCCTCGAGGCGCTCTTCCTCTCGGCCACCAGTCTCGTGCTCGGCGCCGCCGCCGGCCATGCCGCGGCGGTTGAAGGCGGCACGCTTGCCATGGGGCTCGATGGGCTTCATCTCCTGGCCAGCGGAGTGTGGGCCGGCGGCCTCGTCCCGCTGGCCCTGTGTCTGACCTGGGCCCGACGTCTGCCAAGCTACGCGACCGCCGCGCGTGCCGCGGAGCGCTTCTCCCGGGTGGGCCTCGCCGCCGTCTCTGTGCTCGTCGCGACCGGGGCGTTCGCGGCGTGGCAGCAGGTGGGCGGCGTGCCGGCGTTGCTCGGAACCCCGTACGGGCGCTGGCTCCTCGTGAAGCTTGCCCTCTTCGGAGCGCTCCTCCCCGTGGCTGCCCGGAACCTGCTCACCTGGCGGCGGCGCCTGGCGACCGGCCCGGACAGCCCCCAGGCCCTGGCCGCGCTCCGGCGTCACGTGCTGACGGAGGCCGCCCTCATCGCGGCGATCCTGGCCGTCGTCGCCGTGCTCGGGCTCACGACACCGGCCCGCCACGACGAGATCACGTGGCCGCTGTCGTTCCGGTTCGACTGGGAAGCCACGAAGACGCTGCCCGGCGTCCAGCTTCGCGTCGCGATCGGGAGCCAGGTGGCGACGCTCGGGCTGGTGGCGCTGCTGCTGTCGCTGGTGATCCGGCCGCGCCGCTGGCGGGCGGCCGCGCTGGGCGGAGGGATCGCGCTCGCGGTCGGCGCCGTGATGGCCCTCCATCCCATGGCCGTCGACGCTAACCCCACGACGTATGTCCGGCCGGCCGTGCCCTACGCGGCGACCTCGATCGTCCAGGGCCAGGGTCTTTACCGCATCCACTGCCAGGGCTGTCACGGCGTCGCCGGGTACGGTGACGGGCCGGCGGGCGCGGGTCTCCCACGGCGGCCGGCGGATCTCACGGCCAAGCATGCGTCGGACCACACGGCCGGCGACCTTTTCTGGTGGCTCACCCACGGCATCCCGGGATCTGGCATGCCGGGCTTTGCGGATCCGTTGACCCGCGAGGCGCGCTGGGACGTCATCAACTTCGTGCGTGCGCTCGGCGCGGCGGAGGGCGCGCGCGACCTAGGCCCGCTCGCCACGAGCCGCCCTGCCGTGGTGGCACCGGATTTCACCTTCACGACCGGGGTCGGTGAGGATCGCGCGCTCCGGGACTGGCGGGGCCGCGGCGTCGTGCTCGTCGTCTTCTTCACGCTGCCCGCCTCCGCCGACCGCCTGGTCGAGCTCAATCGCCTCTCGCTCGCGGTCAAGCTGCGTGGCGGTGAGATCCTCGGTGTCCCGCTGGGTCCCGATGGGACGGTGTACCGCGCCCTGGGCGGACGGCAGGTGTTCTTCCCGCTCGCCGTCGAGGGCGCCGCCGAGGCCGGCGCCGCCTACATGCTGTTCCGGCGCGACCTGACGCCGGAGGGGCTGAAGCCGGCGCCGCCGCCCGTCACGCACATGGAGCTTCTGGTGGACCGGCAGGGTTACCTTCGTGCCCGCTGGATCCCGCAGGACCTGGGCCGCGCCGCGGGGGGCTGGGCTGACCTGGGACGCCTGCTGGCCGAGATCGACCGACTGGCGCGGGAGGTGCCGGTCGCCCCGCTGGCGGCCGAGCACGTGCACTGACAGACGATGAGGCCGCCGCGGACGGATAGGCCATGATGCGGCTCTGGAAGGTCGTGGTGCTGCTGAACGTCGCCCTCGCGCTGGGCATCGGCCTCGGCTATCTCCGGTGGGCGAAGGAGGTGCGGAGTCTCCGGGACGAGGTCTCGCGGCTCCGCGCGGAGACGACCCGACCCGACCCGCAGTCGTGGACCGTTCGCGGGATCGTACGCTCGGTCATCCCGAAGCTCGGCGCGATCTTCCTCACGCACGAGGCCATGGCGGGGCTCATGGACGCGATGACCATGGGGTTCGAGACGGAGGACCCGACGCTCCTGGACGGTCTGGCGCCGGGAGACGCGGTGCGCTTCACCGTCCGGAGGGACGGCGAGCGTCTGGTCGTGATCGCGATCGAGAAGCTCCGCGCGCCATGATCCGGACGCGGAGACGAGTCCTGGCCGCCGTCGCGTGGATCGCCCTGGTGGCGGGCAGCCCGGTGCCCGCAATGGCCGTGCACGCCTCGACCGAGACTCCCCTGGCGATCGCGCCGGAGGATGTCCAGCGTTACCTCGAGGCCGGGGAGGTCATCGTGGTGATCGACCTCCGCCCGCTCGACTCGTTCCGGCAGGGTCACGTCACCCGCGCGCAATCCCTGCCCGTCGCGGAGCTTCGCCGCCGTCAGGCGGAGATCCCGCGGGCGGGCCGGGTCGTCCTCTGCGGCGCGACGCCCGAGGAGGCCGCGGCCGCGTACCGGGCCCTGCGTGACGCGGGCTACCGCAACGTCATGGTGCTCGCGGGGGGATTCCCCGCCTGGACCCGTCTCGGGCTTCCGGTCGAGACGACCCGATGAGGCTCGGGAGACGTGGCGGGCACCGGCGGAGCCGAGGGCGTCGCGCGCTGGCCGCGGCCTTTGTCCTCGCGCTCGCGCTCGGGGGGCGTCTGGCGGCCGCCCAGACCGGTGCGATCCAGGAGCAGGTGCTGGTGGACAACGACGAGGTGCGCGTGGCGCTCCTCGTCTTCTCGCCGGGCTCGGCGTCGGGAGAGCACGTGGGGCTCGATCCGGAGCTGGGCATCGTCCTCGAGGGGGAGCTGACCCTGCTCACTCCCGCGGGCCGGGAGGTGCTGGGTCCGGGCTCGGTCCGCTGGCTTCCCGCCCTCGTGCCGCACGACGCGCGGAACGAGGGTCCCCTGCCCCTCCGGCTCTGGGTCGTCGTGGTCAAGCACTGACCGGGCCGATCCGGACCAGCCACGTCGCCAGCCCAGAGGCGCCGACGGGGGTCGGCTCAGCTGAGGCTCCGACCGAGGAGATCCTTGCCCTGAGGGGTCAGGCGCACCTGCCGCCCGACTCGGTCGAAGAGCTGGAGCCCGAGCTCGCACCCCAGGTCTCGCATCTGCCGGGACAGCGCCCGCTGAGTGACGTTCCGGCGGGCGGCTACCCGGGAGAAGCTTCGCGCCTCGGCCACGCCCACGAAGTAGCGAAGGTGCCGGAGCTCCATGCCTGTGCGCTATGGATAGCAGAACTTTTTGCACTGGACAGCACGGTCTTCCAGGGAGTGTGATGGAACCGTCGGGCGTCCTTGCCGCCGCCGGCCGGGTCGGCGCCGGAGGAAGACGACGACCGCCGACGGACGCGGGTTCCGGCCTCGATCGACCGGTCGAAGGGCCGCGAGCGTCCGTCGTGGCCGAAGGACGAGGCGTCGAATCGCGCGCGGGAGGGCTCAACGGTCACGGAAGGGCTCGCGATGATGCGAAGGACCGGCCTGGGACGGGACATGGGGCGGAAGGGCATGCCGCGGCCATGATCGAGGGCTCGCACACGCTGGCCGAGTTCGTGGCGAGACTGCGGGCCATCGCGGCCGAGACTCGCGATCCCCGCGAGATCACCGAGCGAGTGCGGCCGCTGGCCCGGGCGCTAGCCCTTTCCCGGACCTGGCTCGAGCCGAAGCACTATGCCGGCGACGAGCAGCAGGGCTTCGGCATCCACGTTCTCCACGAGGAGCCGGATCACACGCTGCTGGTCTTTGCCGCCGCCTGGCTACCAGGACGGGGGGCGCCCCCGCACAACCACGGCACGTGGGCGGTCGTGACCGGCGTGGAGGGCCCCGAGCGCAATACGCTGTGGGAGCGCGTGGACGACGGCTCGCGTCCGGGGTATGCGCGCATCCGGAAGCGCAGCGAGAAGGTCTTTGGTCCGGGCGACGTTCTGACCTTGATGCCGGATGAGATCCACAGCGTGGTCAACGAGAGCCCTCGCGTGACGGTCTCGCTTCATGTCTACGGGTACAACCTGAACCTGACCACGCGCTCCGAGTTCGACCCGGAGCGGAACATCGAGCGACCCGTGCTGCTGAAGATGGAGGCGTGAGGCCGGCGGCCCATGGGCACGGCCGGCACCTCTCCCGCCGGCGTACCGTTAGCGGCGCCGACCCCACGCCCGCGCGATGAGATGGTCGAGCGAGACGGCCCCCGACCCCCGCGTCAGCAGAAACAGGAGGATCGAGCCCCAGACGAGATGCTCCGGCCAAGCGCTCGGGTACACGAACAGCTGGATGGTCGCGATCATCCCGAGGAGCGGGAGGGCCGCCAGGCGTGTCCCGAGCCCGAGGATGAGCAGCGTGGAGCACCCCAGCTCGAACGTGGTGGCGAGCGCGGCCGCGAGCTCGGCGGGGAACCCGGGCAGCCGGTACTCTTCCCGGAACAGGGCCACCGTCGACTCCCAGCTCGACGCCTTGATCAGGCCCGCCTTGAGGAACACGCTGGCGACGCCCAGGCGGAAGAGCAGCTGGTGGAGCGAGAGCGGCACCTGCGCCAGCCGGTCGAGCCAGCCGGCCAGGCCGGGGCGGGGGTCGGCGGCTGTCCCCTCGTACGCGGCGGTCGTCATCATCGGGAGCCTCCTTCCTGCGTGGCCGGAGTGGCTTGCACATCGGCGGAACTCGTGGGGGCGAGGGCGACGCCGGTGAGCAGCCCCTCGTCGAGCAGCGCTCTTAGCGCCGCCGGGAGATCGAAGCCGGGGTCCGCGGCCGTGCCGGCGTCCGCCGCCACGCCGAGCGTCGCGCCGGCGCCGAGCGCTGCCCGGAACGCGAACTCCCCCGTCGCGAGCGGTCGCATGGTGACGGCATCGTCGGGGCCGCGGCGGATCTCCAGGGTCACCCCGCCCGCGGCGAGGTCGACGGTGGCATCCGGGTCCGCGTCCGGCTGATTCGCGCGCCAGATCCGGTCGAGCGGCCAGGGCGACCGGAGCCACGACGCGGAGGGCTCGAGCCGCAGCACCAGGCGTCCGGCGTCCTCCGGAGCCACGGCCTCGAGTGCCGCCGGGGCGAGGGGCGTCCGGTCCTCCGCGTGCGCGGCGGCGTTCACGGCCCACTCGAGTCTCGCGACGTCCGCCAGGTACGGGTGGCCCGCGCACGGCGGGAAGCTCGCGATGAAGCCGGGGAACGTCTCGCCGTACTCGAAGAGGCACGGCCCGGTGGGAGGGTGGCTCCGGACGTAGCGGTCCGCCGCGAAGCCGAAGAACCGCCGATCCACGAGGCGGCACACGACCGGGAACGTCGTCTCCAGGACGTCGGTGAGGGTGGAGAAGACGTGGTTCCAGTAGATCTGCACGCGCGCGCCCGGCGTCAACCCGTCTCCGAGGATCACGTCCGCGACACCGCGGGCGTCCCCGCGCAGGAGGGCCGAGGCGAACGCGGCCTGGAGCTCAGGCAGCGTCCGCGTCATCGATCGCTCCCCGGAGCCGAGCGTCGGCTTTCCGGGCCTCGGCCAGCAGGACCTCGAGAGGCGGGATCTCCGTATCCCACTCGACGAGCGTGGGGACCGCGCCGAGTCGTCGCACCGCGTGCTCGTAGAGCGCCCACACGGCCGGGATCACCGGCGAGCCATGATCGTCGATCAGGAGCATCCGGCCGTCCGTCTCGTTGGCCGAGTGCCCCGCGAGGTGGACCTCGCCCACCGCGTCAGCCGGGAGGGCGTCCAGGTACGCCTCGGGATCGAGCCCGAGGTTCTTCGCCGTCACGTAGACGTTGTTGACGTCGCACAGGAGTCCGCACCCGGTCCGGCACGTGAGCTCTGCGAGGAACTGGGCCTCGGGAATCGCCGACGTCGCGAAGCGGAGATAGCCGGAGGGATTCTCGACCAGGACGCGCCGGCCGAGGACCGCCTGGACCTCGTCGACGTTCCGGCAGACCGCCCTGAGCGACTCCTCCGTGTACGGGAGCGGGAGGAGGTGGTTCAGGTACGCTCCCCCGGCCTGGCTCCACGCCAGGTGCTCCGAGACGAGTACCGGCTCGAACCGCTCGACGAGGGCCTTGAGCCGGCCGAGATGACGCCGGTCCACGCCTTCGGAGCTCCCGACGGAGAGCCCGACCGCGTGGAAGGACACGGGGTAGTGCGCGCGGACCGCGTCGAGCGCCCGGACGGCGGCGCCCCCGCCCATGTAGTTCTCGGGGTGCACTTCCAGCCACGGGAGCGGCGGACGGGTGGCGATGACCTCGGCGACGTGGGGGCTCCGGAGCCCGATCCCGGCCCGCGCCGGGAAGCCCTGCCCCCCGACGCCCCACGAGGTCACGCCACCCACCCGTCGTCGCGCGTGATGCGGAGCCTAGGCCCGGGGCTGCATGCTGCCGTTGACGAGGCGGTCGCAGGTTCCCTTCGGGACGTACACCCACGCGTCTCGCTGGCCGTCCCGCTTCGACGTTCCGGCGCACGAGGAGTTCGCGGTCTGGCAGTCGTTCTTGCCGGCCTTCGTGACGCCGTAGCACTTCTCGGCCTCGAACTTCGGTGCGGGAGCCGGCTGGGCTCCGGTGATGGCGGGCACCGCGATCGCTGCGGCGATGGCTGAGGCGAGGAAGAGGTGCGTCTTCATCAGGTCATCCTCCTTCCGACAGATGAGGGTTCGTCCATGCCTTGCTCCCGCGTCCGGGAGCGGCGGCCTCGGGCGCGGGCTCCACGGATCGGCGAGTCAGCCACTTGGCCACGCCGAGGAGCGCTCGCGATTCGCCGCGGATGGAACCGCCGCGGTCCCGCGCTCGGCCGCAGTGTCGGGCCGGCCAGCGACGGAGGTGTCACGACGGTGTGAAATCGACGGACGCGGGTCCGACCCGGAAGATGGAGTCGGGCGACGCGGGCCCCGGGGGACCGCCCTTTCCGTCCCCGCCGGCCGGCCCTGGGCGGCGGCTAGCCGAGGAGCGTCGCGATTGCCTGCTCGTCCGCAGGGTCGACAGCGGTGAGGCGGATCCGCACGAGGCCAGTCGCCTCGTGGTCGAGGACCTTCGCGTAGATCGCCCCGGAGGCCCGGTGAAGCGGCGGCGGGTACTGAAGACGCACCTTCACGTTCGTCAGGGGGGCGGGAGGCTCGGAGAGCCGCGCGTGGATCTCCCGCCTCCCCAGGCGGACGGCGCGTCCCTGCACGGCGTCAGGGCGCACGACCTTGCCGTCGATCACCCAGCACTCGATGGCCAGGTCGACGGCGACCTGACGCTCCGCCTCCGGCGCCGTCGCGGGAAGGTCGCGCCCGAACCGGCCACCGAGCCCCTGGAGCTCGTGGAGCGTGAGCGGCTCGGACAGGCCCTTGACCTGGACGGCCAGCGGAGGCCCGACGCGGGCCAGCGCGCCCAGCTCGGCGAGGGTTGCCGCCGTCAGGAGCACCTGGCCGCCGACCGTGGCGCTCTCGACGCGGCTCGCCACGTTGACGGCGCTCCCCACGACCGCGTACTTCGCCCGCTGCTCGGAACCGATGTTGCCCACCACCGCCTCTCCGGTATGGAGGCCGATCCCCATCTCGAAGGCCGGGAGCCCCCGCCGGGCGTGCCCGGCGTTGATGTCGACCAGCGCCGCCTGCATCGCGAGCGCCGTGGCGGCCGCCCGCTCGGCGTGGTCGGGATGCGCCACGGGCGCCCCGTAGACGGCGAAGATCGCGTCGCCGATGAAGTCGTTGATCGTGCCGCCGTGCGCGATGACGACCTCCGCCATTCGGGCCAGGTAGCCGCTGAGGACCTTCATCACCTGCTCGGGGTCGCCCTGCTCGGCGAACCGCGTGTAACCGCGCAGATCGGACATGAGCACGGTCACAGGCCGCTTCGCGCCGCCGAAGCGCAGGCCCTCGGGCGACTCCAGAATCGCCCGGGCGACCTCGGGCGACACGTAGCGCCCGAACGCGGAGCGAATGAAGTCGCGCTGGCGCAGGCCCTCGAGCATCGAGTTGAACGCCTGCGTGAGCCGGCCTACCTCGTCCCGCGAGGCGACCGGGAGAGGCTGCGAGAGGTCGCCCGCCGCGACGCGCGACACGCCGCCCGTGAGGAGCGCGATGGGCCTCGTGAGACGCCGGAGCACGAGGAGCCCGACCACGAGGGTGGCGAGGGCGCCCACGGCCGTCGCGAACAGCAGGGTGTTGCGGAGCTCGTAGAGCCGGTCGAGGTAGATCTCGACGGGATAGGACACGTGCAGGAGGGCCCGCGGGCGTCCCTGAGCGTCGAGGATGGGCGCGAAGGCGGAGATCCAGAGCCCGCCCTGGTGACGGTAGACGCGCGTGTAGCGGGCGACACCGTCGCCGAGCGTCCAGCCCATCGGCTCGATCAGCTCGGGAGCCAGGGGGTACGAGTCGCCGGGGCGCCCCGGCCCACTGCTGGCGATGACCAGCCGGGCGGTCCGCGCGGCCGGCTCGACGCCGGTGAGCGTCGTGATGGGGCTGGTGAGCAAGGTCTCGTCCTGGATCGCCGCGAGGGTCCGACGGAGCTTCTGGTAGGCCCCGGAATCCGGGGACCGGCCGGCGTCGACTTCCGCGTGGACCCGCGGGTCGAGCTGGAGCGCAGCCACCCGGGCGATGTTGAGCAGCTGGGTCCCGACCGAGTCCTCCACCTCGCGCTGCTGCCGCGTGTAGGTCAGGACGCCGACGGCGCCCACCGCGAGACACGTCACGACCGCGAAGAAGGCGGCCAGGCGAACGCTGAGCCGCTGCCATGGGCGGAGACGCGGCGGTGCCGACGTCCCCGCCCCGGCGGACCAGCTCCCGCCCTGCTCCGGGTGGGCCGTCGGCGCTCCCGTTAGGTCTCCCACCGGTCCCCCCGCTCGGTCACCCATCAGATCCCTAGGATGCGTCGCGCGGCCGCTCCGGTCCACCGGGGACGGATCCCGCCCGTCCGGCGCCGAGGGTCCGGCGACCGGACCGGACTCCGAGCATCCCGGTCCCCCGATGGGGTATCCTGCGATGGGATGGAGACCGTAGACCTGCTTCGAGGAGGCAACCGATGAGGGTCAGACGAGGCGTCACGCCGGCGCTCCTGCTGCTCCTGGTCGCCGGGCTCCTGCCCGCGGCGCCACGCGGGGCGAGCGCCCAGCAGCCGGCGTTCGAGGTCATCAAGGTGGCTCAGCTCGACTCCCTGCTCCGGAAGGGCACCAAGGTCCAGATCGTGGACGTCCGAAGCCGGCAGGAGTACCTGACCCGGCACATCAAGGGCGCCACGTCGATCCCGCTCGACACGATCGATCTCCGCGCGGGGGAGATCCCACGCCAGGGTCTGGTCGTCCTCTACTGAGCGTGCCCACATCACCTGGCCAGTCTGGCCTACGGCAAGCTCTACGGGATGGGTTACCGTAACCTGAAGGTCCTGGACGAAGGCATCCCCGGCTGGGTGCAGCAGGGCTTGCCCACTGAAGGCTGGCAATCGCGCGGACCGTTCGTTCCACACGGCGACGAGACGTACCGCGCGGTGGGAGTGGCCCCCCCCGCACACCGAACGCAATGAGCGTCAACCCCGCCGGGCCGGCCGTCGTCGAGGACCCTCGCGACGCGATCCCACGGCTGCTGGCCCGGCGGGGATACCGCATTACCGGACCGCGCCGGTTGGTGCTCGGCGCCCTCGCGGCGAGCCAGGAGCCGCGCACCGTCGCCCAGCTCCATCAGGCGCTCGGCGGCGAGCGCGTCAACCTGGTGTCTGTTTACCGGACGGTGAAGCTCCTCTGTGACGTGGGGCTCGTCCGGGCGACCGACGCCACCCGGGGGCAGCGTCGCTACGAGCTCGCCGAGCCGTTCACGGCGCACCACCATCACCTGATCTGCCGTCTCTGCGGCCAGATCGAGGATCTCGACGGGTGCCTCCTCGATGCCGACGTCCTCACCCGGCTGGGGCGGCGCGTGCGGCAGTCCCACCGCTTCCGTGTCACCGATCACGAGCTGCGCTTCTTCGGGATCTGCCGTCGCTGCGACGACGGCGCGTGAGCGAGCGCCGAGGATCAGACGCCGGTTCGGGGCCCCGGGCCCGCCTGCACGCCTGGCAGCCGCCAGGGCACGGAGGATGCTCCTCGCGCCTCGGGACGTCCGGGGCGTCTACGCGCCGGGCCGCGCCGTGAGTCTCAGAATGAGAGCGTGAGGTTCGCGTAGGGCCCGGTCAGGTCGACCTCGGCCTCGTCCCCGTCCTCCTCCCCCTCTGCGTGGAAGTACCGGTAGCCGATCCGGATGGCCAGGAGCGGGATCGGCAGCCATTCGATCCCCCCTTCCGCGTCGATGAAGCTCCCGCGGTCGCCGATCGTGCCTCCGCTCACCCGGCCCGACAGCACCAGCGAGGAGAGCAGCGGGACCGGAAACGGGTGCACGATCGCGACGATCCCGAGCGCCGGCAACGCGGTCTGGAGCTCCCCCTTGCCCTTCCCCACGACCGGCGCCTCGATCGAGGCCTCCGCGCCTACGAACCGCACCCCGAGGTTGAGTCCGAGGGCCACCGGTCCCGTGTGGACCAGATCGAAGCCGTAGTCCGCGCCGGCGAACGCGACGTCGGCCTCGGAGCTGACGGGAGTCGACACGGGATAGGTGCGGCCGTCAAAGGTGAACGAGCGGTCGGTCTGGCGGCTGCCGTCGATGCTGAAGCCGAACCCGTCGATCCGGAGCGTGTGTCGCTGGGCGAGCCGGAACGTCAGGCCCCCCTGGAGCACCACGTCCGGGTCATCGAGGCCGATGTCGTCGTTGCTGACCAGGTCGCCCGCGACGCCCAGACGCGACGAGCGCGCCTCGGCGTCGAGGCTCGGGAACCACGCGCCCGCCTCGACGTGAACGGTAGTGTCGTGAAACGCGCTGGCCTGGGTTGGCGCGGCTCCCAGCGCGACGGCGAGCGCCGCCCACAGTCCCAGGAACGGCCCGACTGCCCCATGCTTCATGGCCACGCCTCCTGCTCCCGTGCGGATGGCACCAGTGTGACACCGGCGGACGGCGTTCGACGTCGAATTGGGCGACGCGATGCGGCCTCATGGCCTCGCGCTCGGGACGGGCGAGGAGCGCCGGCTGGTCGCCGGGGCCTCCCCGTGCGACGATCTGGCCGGCGAGGATCGTCGCGTGTACGCCATGACGCTGCGCCGCCAGGGCTCGATCAGCTCGCATCCGCTCGACCGGGTGGAGCTGCGGGATCCGGAGCCAGGCCGGGGTGAGATCCGCCTGCGCATCCGAGCGTGCGCGATCTGTCGAACCGACCTCCACGTCATCGAGGGCGACCTGCCACCCCATCGCATGCCGCTGGTCCCCGGTCACCAGGCGGTCGGCGTCGTGGACCGGCTGGGTCCCGGCTGTCGTCGCTTCCATCCCGGGGACCGCGCCGGGATCGCGTGGCTCCGCGGGACCTGCGGCGCCTGTGAGTTCTGTCGTAGCGGCGCCGAGAACCTGTGCGAGGCGTCGCGATACACGGGCTACGACGACGACGGCGGCTACGCCGAGCTGGCGGTCGTCCCCGAGGCGTTCGCCTATCCGATCCCGCCGGCCTTCCCGGACCTCGATGCGGCGCCGCTGCTCTGCGCGGGGATCATCGGCTATCGCGCGCTCGGGCGCACGGAGCTCGCGCGGGGCGGCCGGCTCGGACTCTACGGCTTCGGCTCCTCCGCCCACGTGGTGCTCCAGATCGCGCGGCACCGTGGCACGGAGGTGTTCGTGGCGACCCGGGGGGCCCGTCACCGGGAGTTCGCGCGCCGGCTCGGCGCTGCGTGGGTTGGCGACGCCACCGCCACGATGCCGGGTCGGCTGGACGCCGCGATCGTCTTCGCCCCGGCCGGCGAGATCGTTCCGCCGGCGCTCCGAGCGGTGCGGAAGGGCGGCGTGGTGGTCCTGGCCGGGATCCACATGAGCCCGATCCCGGCGATGGAGTACGGCCCGCACCTCTTCCATGAGAAGACGCTGCGGAGCGTGGAGGCAAACACCCGGCGGGACGGCGACGACCTCCTGCGGGAGGCGGCCGAGATCCCGATCCGGCCCTCCGTCACGACGTTTCCCCTCGAAGCGGCCAACGAGGCGCTGAGCGACCTCAAGGCGGACCGCCTTGACGGCACCGGTGTCCTGGTGGTCGCCTGACGCGGCTCGAGGCTCACGCCCGAAGGGTCCAGCGAAGCCAGGCGGTCCGGAGGCGCCAGAGCCGCTCGTCCCGGCGCTTGAACCGCGGGGCTCCACGATAGGCTCGCACGGCCTCGTCGAGGGCGGCGCGGGCGCGATCCGCCTGTCCCATCGCTGCATGGGCGCGGGCGCGCTTGTAATGGCCCTCGACGCTCGAGGCATGGATCTCGGTGAAGCGGTCGAGGTGCGTCAGCGCCTCGGCGGGCTGGCCGTGATCGAGATAGTAGTCGGCGAGCCGC